>NZ_CAUM01000012.1 GCF_000350085.1 Mesorhizobium metallidurans STM 2683 | reverse complement strand
CCCATCCTTACGGGGAGAGGGGGTGGGTGAGGGGCGGCGCGACGCCGACAAGGTTGTCGCCACGCTCGACGTACCACTCGGGCCGGAGATCGGCCAATGCTGCGGTGGCCGCGTCGAAGTGCTGATCCGGCTCGTCGATGCGGCGCTGGCGCAGGAACTGGTCACGGTGGCCGAAGCCGAGGAGACCCATCTACCTCACCTCTACCTCTTCGGTGGCGGCCATGTCGGCCAGGCGCTGGCCTCTGCAACGGCCTTGTTGCCGGTGCATGTCGTCGTCGTCGAGACGCGGGCCGAGGCGCTGGAGGGCATGCCGGAAAGGGTTGAGACAAGGCTGACGCCGATGCCCGAGGCTGTCGTGCGCGAGGCGCCCGCGGGAGCCGCCTTCGCCATCCTTACCCACGACCATGCGCTGGATTTCCTGATCGTCGCCGAGGCGCTGAAGCGCAACGACACCGCCTATGTCGGCATGATCGGCTCGAAGACCAAGAAGGCGACCTTCAGGAACTGGTTCCTGAAGTCGGCGGAAGGCAGCGAGGCGGAATTCGCCCGCCTCGTCTCGCCGATCGGCGGCGATGCCGTCAGGGACAAGCGCCCGCAAGTGATCGCAGCACTTGCCGCCGCCGAGATCATGACGGCGCTGGTTTCTCACTCGACATCGATGCCAAGCCCGGCTTTCCACGGGAAAGCGATGGCCGAGTAACCTCAACCGGCTTTTCCATGGGTGAACGGAGAACGTCGGTGCGTGCGGTGCTTGCCCCTATGCGGGCCATTTCAGACCGAGATGCTCGCGCAAGGTGCGGCCTTCGTATTCGGTGCGGAACAGGCCACGCCGCTGCAATTCCGGCACCACGAGCGTGGCAACGGCATCGAGTTCGCCAGGAAACCAGGACGGCATGACGTTGAAGCCGTCGGCAGCATTGCCCTCGAAGCGAGCCTGCAGTTCGTCGGCGATCTGCACCGCCGTTCCGACAATACGCCAGTGACCACGCGCGCCGGCGAAATGGCGCGCAAGCTGGCGGATCGAAAGGTTGTCGCGGCGCGATTGCTCGATGACCAGCGCCTGCCGGCTTTTCATCCCCTCGCTCACCGGCAATTCCGGCAGCGGCCCGTCGATCGGATAGCGTCCGAGATCGGAGATGCTGAGATAGCTGGACAGCAGCGCGACGCCGACATCGTCGGGGATGAGCTCCTGCAATTCCTCGTATTTCTCGCGGGCTTCCGTTTCCGTTTCCGCCACCACCGGGGCAACGCCCGGCATGATCTTGATGTCGTCGGGATCGCGCCCGTAAGCCGCCAGCCGCCCCTTGAGATCGTCATAGAAGGCCTTCGCTTCCTCGAAAGTCTGCGCCGCCGTGAACACCACATCGGCGGTGCAGGCGGCAAGGTCCCGGCCGACGTCCGAGGCGCCCGCCTGGACCATCACCGGCGCGCCCTGTGGCGAACGCGGCAGGTCCAGCGGCTCGCGAACCGAAAAGCTCTGGCCGTCGTGGCCAGATACGGAAGCGCCATCGAGCTTGCCGTGCCAAAGTCCGGTTACCACTTCGGAGAATTCCCGCGCCCGCTCGTAGCGGTCGGCATGGGGCTTGAGGCCCGTAGAGCCGAAATTGGCGGCTTCGATGGGGCTGGCCGAGGTGACCAGGTTCCAGCCGGCCCGCCCACCGCTCAGATGGTCGAGCGACAAAAAGGTCCGCGCCAGTCCATAGGGTTCGTTGTAGCTTGTCGACGCCGTCGAGACGAGGCCGATGCGCTCGGTCTGCACGGCGAGAGCCGAGAGCAGGCTGATCGGCTCGAAGCCGATCGAACGCGAGGTCTGGCTGGCGATGCCGACATTGGCCTCCCGCAGGCCGGCTGCGTCCTCGCAGAAGATCATGTCGAACTTCGCCGCTTCCGCCGTGCGCGCCAACTGGATGTAGTGGTCGATGTCGATGCCCGCCGTCACATGCGCCTTGGGATGGCGCCAGGCGGCGATATGGTGGCCTGTCGCCCACAGGAAAGCGCCGAGCTTCATCTGACGCGAGGTGCCGGTCATCGGTCGCCTCCGGCAAGTCCGAGATGCGAGCGCAGCGTTGACCCGCGATAGCTCTGTCGAAACAGGCTGCGGCGGCGCAATTCCGGCAGTACGCGGTCGACGAAATCATCGAGTGCCGAGGCCGGCAGCAGGATGTTGAACCCATCGCAGCTTTCCGACCGGAAAAATGTATCGAGCCTGTCGACGATCACATCGCCCCTGACATTCATCAGTACCTTGACCGCCTCCGGTTCACGTCCGCACGCGGCGGCACGGCGCTTCAGATCGTGACAATGCAGCTTGGTATCCTCCGCCGATCCGTCGTCCAGCAGGATGACATCGGCCGCGCGGGCGGCGATATCCATATCGGGTTCCGACAGGCCGGACAGGACGAGCACAGGCATATCCTGCGGTGAGCGCGCAACATTGAGCGGTCCGCGCACGGAAAAATACCCGCCCTTGTGGTCGAGCAGATGCATCTTTTCGGGGTCGTGAAAGCGGCCACCGCTTTTGTCGAACAGCAGCGCGTCCGCCTCCCAGCCATTCCACAGGCCTTGAACGATGCCGATATATTCTTCCGCGCGGCGGCGAAAGTCGTCGGCGGAAAATCCTTCGGATCGGCTGAAATTGGCCGCCTCGCGCGGATCCTGGGCCATAGTCGCGCTCCAGCCGGCGCGGCCGTGGCTGATAATGTCGAGCGAAGCAAAGCGGCGCGCCAGATTGTAGGGTTGATGGGCGACCGTCGATGCCGCTGCGACGAGGCCGATCCTGCTTGTCACTGTCGCCAGTGCCGCCAGCAAAGTCGTTGCTTCGAACGGGCTGCTCGATCCGACGCTGCCGGGCACTCGGTCGGCAAGGACAACCATGTCCAGCCCAGCCGCTTCCAGCTGCCGGACAAAGCCGGCTATGACGCCTGGAGTTAGCTCGGTGGCCTGGCCGGTTGCGGAAGCAATGTTGAGCGAAACGGCGAGATGCATGGTGGTCTTGCTCGTCAGGAATGGTCGGCCGCGCCCATAGGCGGTGTACGCGAACCTAAGTTCGCCTCCGTTTAAGGCAATCCCTTTGGGTGGGCCAGCAGCCCATCACTTGCCGGCCAGCCCTCATTTGCCAGCAAGAATATCCTTGATCAGCCGCTGGCAGCGCTCGGCCATGAAATCGAGCAGCAGCCGCACTTTCGGGTCCTGCAGCTTCTTGTGCGGGTAGACGGCGGCGAACTGCACCGGCGTCGGCGGCGTATTGGCGAGGATCACCTTCAGCCGCCGGTCGCGGATGAACGGCTCGACCTCGAAACGCGGCTTGTTGATGATGCCACGGCCCGACAGCGCCCAGCCGGTCAGCACGTCGCCATCATCGGTGTCGTAGGGTCCGTGCACCTCGAATTTCCGCGGGCCGTCCGCCGTCTGCAGCGTCCACACATATTCGCGCGCGCCGGAATAGCGCAGCATCAGGCAGTCGTGCTTCTTGCCGATCAGTTCCTGCGGCTCGGCCGGTTCGCCGCGCGCCTCCAGATATTTCGGCGCCGCCACCAGTACCCGCTCGCATTCCATGATGCCGCGCATCCTGAGGCTGGAATCCTCGATGATGCCGAGCCGGAAGGCGACGTCGATGCCTTCCTTCATGATGTCGACATTGTGATCGGAGAGCCTGAGCCGTACCTCGATATCCGGGTATTTGTCGTGGAAATCGGGAATGCCGGACGCCACAAGCCGGCGGCCGAGACCCAAGGGCGCCGTGACGCGAATGGTACCGCGCGGCTGGCCGGACAGCGCCGACACCGCGGCTTCCGCCTCGGTGATCGCTTCCAGAACCTGCTTGGCGCCCGAGTAAAAAACCGTGCCGTGCTCGGTCGGCATCAATTGCCTGGTCGTGCGGTTGAACAGCCTGACGCCAAGGTGCTTCTCCAGCTCCTTGATGCGGTTGGAGGCGACCGCCGGCGAGATGCGCATGTCGCGCCCCGCCGCCGAGAGGTTGCCGAGCTCGACGACGCGGACGAAGACGGCGATGTTGTCGAGATAGGCCATGTGGCTTCCGTGACTCTCATGCGGCTACGTGGGATCAACCTGGTGCATGACCCCGAAAATCGGAATCGATTTTCGGAAAGGATTCATGCGCCAGATAAAAAGTTCTACAGCGTCCTTTGCGCGCCTAAAGGGACGCGCGGCGCTGTAGTATTTTCCATTTTTTTTGAAAGTCATCGTGCAGCTCAGCCCTTTCCGTTTACGCTCCAGTCCGTAAAGTCTCCTCACCGGCAGGGACGACTTCAATGATGGATTTCGCGATTTTCTGGGACTGGCTGAGTTTCGCCGTGCGCTGGCTGCATGTCATCACCGGCATCGCCTGGATCGGCTCGTCCTTCTATTTCGTCGCGCTTGATCTCGGTCTGCGCCAGCGTCCGGGCATGCCGGCCGGCGCTTCTGGCGAAGAATGGCAGGTGCATGGCGGCGGCTTCTACCACATCCAGAAATATCTGGTGGCGCCGGCCGAAATGCCCGAGCACCTGATCTGGTTCAAATGGGAATCCTACGCCACCTGGCTGTCGGGTTTCGCCATGCTGTGGGTGGTCTATTATGCCGGCGCCGACCTTTTCCTGATCGACCCCAACGTGTTGCCGATGTCGGTGCCGGTAGGCATCCTGCTGTCGATGGCAACGATCGGCGTCGGCTGGGTGGTCTATGATCTTCTCTGCCGCTCGCCCCTCGGAAAAAGCGACACCGGCCTTATGCTGGTGCTCTACGGCGTGCTGGTGTTCATCGCCTGGGGACTCACCCACCTGTTCACCGGCCGCGCCGCCTTCCTGCATCTCGGCGCCATCACCGCCACGATCATGTCGGCCAATGTCTTCTTGGTCATCATCCCCAACCAGAAGATAGTCGTCGCCGACCTGATCGCCGGCAGGAAGCCCGACCCGAAATACGGCAAGATCGCCAAGCAGCGCTCGCTGCACAACAATTACCTGACGCTGCCGGTCCTGTTCCTGATGCTGTCGAACCACTATCCGCTGGCTTTTGGTACTGAGTTCAACTGGGTCATCGCCTCGTTGGTGTTCATCATCGGCGTTTTGATCCGACACTATTTCAACACCGTCCATGCGCGCAAGGGCAACCCGACCTGGACCTGGCTCGCTGCCGCCATCCTGTTCGTCATCATCATCTGGCTGTCGACGGCGCCCAAGGTGCTGACCGGCCAGGCGAAGGCGTCCTCGGCAGCGCAGGCCTATGTCGCCTCGGCGGATTTCCCCGCCGTGCGCGATATCGTGCTTGGACGCTGCTCGATGTGCCACACGCAGGAGCCGGTCTATGAAGGTATCTACCATGCGCCGAAAGGGGTAATGCTCGATACCGATGCGACCATAGCCGAGCATGCCCGCGAAATCTATTTGCAGGCCGGCCGCAGCCACGCCATGCCGCCTGCCAATGTCACCGAGATCAGCGACAAAGAGCGGGCGCTGCTGGTGACCTGGTTCGAAGGCGCAGGGAAATAGCATGACTTCCATACTTTTGCGCGGCCGCACGCTGTCCTTCCTGCGCTGGCCCGAGACCATCGATGATCATTCCGCCTGGCGCTATGAGGAAGACGGCGGCCTGCTGATCCGCGACAGCCGGATTGTTGCCGCCGGCGCCTATGCCGAGGTCGAGAAACAGGCCGGCGAACGGACCAAAAAAATCGACCACCGGCCGCATCTGCTGTTGCCGGGCTTCATCGATGCGCATGTGCATTTTCCTCAGATGCAGGTCATCGCATCCCATGGCGCTGAGCTGCTCGACTGGCTGAACACCTACACTTTTCCCGAGGAAACGAAATTCCAGAACGCCCAGCACGGCCGCCGCATCGCCAGGCTGTTCCTTGACGAGATGGTCCGCCATGGCACGACGACGGTCGCGGCCTATTGCTCGGTGCACAAGGCCTCGGCCGAGGCCTTCTTTGCCGAGTCGCATCACCGCAACATGCTCAACATCGCCGGCAAGGTGATGATGGACCGCAATGCGCCTGAAGGCGTGCTCGACACGCCGCAATCGGGCTATGACGACACCAAGGCACTGATCAGGGAATGGCACGGCAAGGGGCGCCAGCTTTATGCCATCACGCCGCGCTTTGCCATCACCTCGTCGCCGGAGCAGCTGGAGATGGCGGGCGCGCTCTGCCGCGAGCATCCCGATCTGCACATGCAGACGCATCTGTCGGAAAACCACGCCGAGATCGCCCTTACGCAGGATCTCTACCCCTGGTCGCGCGACTACACCGACATCTACGCCCATTACGGGCTGCTGGGTAAAAGGAGCCTGCTCGGCCATTGTATCCATCTGTCGGAACGCGAGGCCGATGCGATTTCGGCCTCGGGCTCGGTTGCCGTCTTCTGCCCGACATCGAACCTGTTCCTCGGCTCTGGCCTGTTCGACTATCAGCGCTTCCGCAGGCGTGACAAGGCACTTCGCATCGCCGCCGCCACCGATGTCGGCGGCGGCACCAATTACTCGATGCTGCGCACCATGGACGAGGGCTACAAGGTCATCGCGCTGAACGGCGAGAAGCTCAATCCGTTCCAGTCCTTCTGGCAACTCACCCGCGGCAATGCCGAGGCGCTGTCGGTCGTGGAAATGGTTGGCACGCTGGACCTGGACACTGACGCCGACATCGTCGTGCTCGACGCGCGCGCCACGCCAGCGATGCGGCTCAGGATGGAAACCATTGAGTCTTTGGCGGAGGAACTGTTTCTCCTGCAGACATTGGGCGACGACCGCGCCGTGCGCGAGGTCTATGTCGCGGGCCGGGCGGCGAAGAGCGACATGATCGCAGGGTGAACCCCCTCACCCGGATTGCCCCGAATTGCGAAGAGCAATTCGGGGCAATCCGACCTCTCCCCGAGGGGAGAGGAGTTCGTCGGCGTTGAT
>NZ_CAUM01000013.1 GCF_000350085.1 Mesorhizobium metallidurans STM 2683 | reverse complement strand
TGCGATTGCGGCGGGAAGACCCTGCGGCAATCTCAGAAACGGAGAACTGTTACTGATCTCTGTCTCACCCGAGGGGTGCACTTCAGCACTTCAATGGGTGACAACCTCGTGCCGAACGGGTTGTCGATGGTCTGCAAGGTCCTCTGTTCCAGATCGATATATCCCAGATCATAGTGCATGAAGCTCACGAGCCAAATGCCGTCGTCGATTTCGGTGATGCCGAGCCTCTGACCGGCAAGCACGGTCGAGATGTTGATCTTCTTGCGATAGCAGCAGATGCGGCCGCAGGTGGTGACGGTGACGGCCTTGTCGTGAAATGGGTATTCGACCCGAAAACCCGGTTTGATCGGGCGCATAATTTTCGTTTAAGCGGCCTATTGCGAACGCTGTGCCGTGTTGTGTGCCTTGAACGCCGCGCGAAGGCTTAGTGCCTCCGGGCTGGTGCTGCCCAGCTTGGTGTCGCCGTTCTGCGATCCCCACGCGTAGGCAAAGTCAAACACTGGATTGGGGGTGTAGGTGGCCCAGCGCGCGAACATCTGGTTCGCCTGGTCAGGTGTCGGCAGTTTATAGACGTCTTTGACCCCGCCGGTATAGGTCCTCCAATTGCCGCCGCCAAAGGCTTGGAACACCGGCACGATCTTATTGAGCGGGATTCCAGCGGCAACAGCCGCCTCGACCGTTCTGTCGATGAAGTCCAAATCGAAAACCTTGCCGCGCACCGGATACGGATCGAGGCCGAAGAAATCGATCCCGGTGTTGGCGGGATTGAAGGTGTTCATGTAGCTGGGGGCGTCAAAAGACCCCATGTCCATCAGCGTGATGAACGTCACGGCCCCGGGCACATTGGCCCTGATCCAGTCGGCCTCGGCTTTGAGGGCTGCCGGGCTAACTGCCGGGGAGTGGTACTTGCCGGTGATGTCAGGCTCATCACCGAGGCGAAAGCCGAACAGCTTCGCGTTGCCGATGAACGGCTTGACCTTGGCGATGAAACGCGGCGTCACGCCGCTGGTCTCATTTAGCCAGATCAGCCCCTTCATCCCGGGAGGGAGCGCATTGAGTTGCTCGACATATTGTACATCAGCGAGGTTGAAGCCCGCGGCCGCGATTGCAGCCGCAGAACCGCCAGAGGTGTAATGCAGGGTTATGCCATTCTCCTCTGCCGACAGTTTCGGTTGGTCAAACAATAGAATGAGCAGGGCTGAGACGCACAGGATGCTTGTCCCTGCCATCATTGAGCCACCGAAAGAAATCAGAGAACCAAGACGTTCAAGCTGTGGTCGAGACCTTGCTGGCGCGGCGCCATGTTTCGGCTCGATGTTTTGCACCGCAACGGCCGGATCGACGACGATCAGCCTGGCGAGGCAGGCTGTTACAAGCCGGCAGGCATTCGCAATGGTCGATTTCATCATACAGCCCCCCATCTATCGATACATTCAAGCAGAGACATGCCTTCGGCTCTGGAGACACCGCTTCCACCTACGCAACCAACACCATCGGGGCAGCCCAGGCCACCCGCCAACATCGACCTCCCGATGAGTATCTTCAGCCGGGCAAGGTCGCGACCAATTCGAGATCCAGAATCTTCGCGATAATCGCCCTCGAGTGTGAAGGATGTAGGCCCCGGTTGGCGCGCGAATGCAATGAACGTAAGCTCCAGCTCGGCTACACCGTCGCCCAGCGGCACATCCCCATCGACCGACACCCCCAAAGCATCCTTAAGGTGGACGTCCGGAGAGGCGACGTCAGCAAGTCGCGCCCAAATTGAGGCGGCGGAATGCCCGTAGATAGCGGGATTTCCCGTATCAAACTGCAAGCAGATACCCGGCTGGCCAACGGCTTGAAGGATCTGGAGTGTTCTTTCGGAGTCGAGCCCGCTTTCATATGCCAAAGTAATCCCTGCAGCTTGGGCGGGACCAAGTGCGAAACGCAGCACTTCAGCTGTTCTAGCCACGTCCTCGGGCCTCCGAACGAGGCTTCGGCGAAAGCCCGGAATGATAATCCTGGGCACCCGCAGACGATCCGCCACTCTAATCGCGTGCGAGATACTTCGCCGGGCTTCCAACGCTTCCTCGCTACCCCTTGGCGCAGTCAGGCCAAGATCGTTGAGCCGATTGACTGCAAGAGCGGTGATCGGAAGCGCGAAACGGCGTGAGGTTGCGTCGAAGGCCGCCAGCACTTCGACATCCGTGAGATCGGGACCGCGGTTCGGGCCACCCAAGTCGACGTGAACGTGATCGAGACCCGCGGTGGCGGCGGTCTCAAAGCCGGCAAGGCCCCGATCCGCCACCTTCCAGAGCGCAACCCCGATTTGTGGTCGATAGCTACTCTGCACTACAGTCAATCGCGCGTTGCTCATCAACGGACGTTCTCTCAAGTTCGCCACCTCCGCAGGTCGATCCCAAGCTTGGTCCAAGGTCTAACCGGCGGATCCCCGACAGCTTCGCGTAATGTGCGGACAGCTTCCTCCGGGTCTGTCACGATCGTAAGAAGCGGCCGATAGGTATCGGGGCGAGCGCTAAGCTCGATCATTGCCTGGGTCAGCATCGCATTGGAAGAACCGCGGTGCCCCGTGATCGACACCCGCTTGTGGCCGATGGTTGTTTGGCACTGCTCGGTCAGTGACCGACCGACACGTCCACCGGTGTTTCGTGCGCGGACTTCGCTGAGATTGACCCCGGGCAGCCGCGGGTCTCGATACTCAGATGGGAGACCTCCGAAGAGATGGAGGGTGCCACCGTCGCACAAGGCGTCGAACCCGATACTGAGGGCGGCGGCTACATCCTGCCGCGAGGAACATAGGATCACAGTGTCGAATGTTTCGTCCTCAATACCGGACGTCTCTTTCGTCCCTGTGACGACGACGTCCCGAACCGACGCGCAGGCAGTTTTGAGCGCAATACGAAGCAGTTGGCCGATTGTACCTCGTCCTACCGCCAACACTCGTATCGGTTCCGCGACCCGCTTGAGAATGCTTCCGCAAGTCAGGACGGATGCCAGCGGCTCAGCGAGAATAGCGAGATCGGCAGCCAGTTCTGCGGGCGGCGAAACGACCAAAGACCGCAACCGAGCAGGCACGAGGAAGCGCTGCTGCATCATCCCATCGAGAGTATGGCCGAGTTCAGCGCTGCCCCAGTCTGGCGTTGGATTCACGGCAATCGTCGCGCCTAGCCAGCGCTGGTCCGCTTTCGCAGCCACTTCCTCGACAATCGCGACGCCCTCATGTCCGAGGATCCGGGCTGGATCGTCACGCACGCCGCGCAGAATCTGGAGGTCGGTTCCGCAGACGCCGGCAATGAGGGTCCGGCACACAAAATCGCCCGGTAGCGCCACGGGTTTCCGAACCTGCTCCAGTCTTGGGGCGCCCACGCCCGGCGGCCGCACCAGAGCGAGGTGCGACTTCGATCCGGTCAAGCTGATCCGATCACTGGAAAACATGGATGCTTCGCCCCTCCTCCGCCATTTCAGCGAGATGGCCAGCACCGATAAGTCCTGACAGGTCTCCCGGCGCGACGATACGGAGCCGGCGGGCGAAATAGGATGAATCGCATTCGGTGATCTGGAATAATCCGTGGTCGCGGAATTGCCGATCAAGGCTAGCCGAATAGGCTGGTTCGAGTGCATCCACGACACCCCCGGCGAGAACAATTGAATCAAGTAGCGGATCGTGCGTCAGGAGCGCCGAGAAAATAAGTGCCAGCGGTCGCGTGATCGTAGCGAGGACGTCCAAGGCAAGCGCGTCAGCGGCCGCCACCCCATGCGAGAACTCCGCGAGCATGGCATCATCGTCGCCGTCGCGTGCCGCGGCCATCGTCGAGACTGCTAGCGCATCCGGGGACCGAGATGGCAACTCGCGGAGCAGTTTCAATACGCCGCGTCCGGACGAATAGGCGTTCAGATGGTCGCATCCACCGCAATCGCAGGTAAACTTGAGACGCGTGCCGCGGAAGAAAGCTTCTACTTTGATGTGGCCAATTTCACCTTGTATCCCGTGCACGGGATCGACCGGCACGCCGCCTCGCGCGAAATCGTAGAGCCTCGCCCCGATTCCGGTGCTCACCGTGACGAACAGGATACGCGAATGGCTCCCGGGATCGCAGGTCTGTATGTAGGACGCCAGTCCTGCGGTCACGTCATTCGCGATCGTCCAGCGGGTGTCCAACCGCCGGCGTGTCAACGCCGCCTGGAGTTCGAAGGGTCCTGATCTCGGGCCCCAGAGTGGACCAGATTGCAGCACACAGCCGCTACGAGCGTTCACGGGTGCTCCAAGTGAGATGCCGGCATGCTTTATCGAGGTTCCGCTCCCCAACTGCAGGCGCTCAGTCTCGGCCACCAGGTAGTCGGCCAAAGCCTCCTGGAGTTCGACGGGACTGCGGTGAGCCGTGTTAAGGTAGTTGATCGCAGGTCGTCGCGTCACTGGACCCAGCCTTCCATTTGTCCACAGGGCCGAGCGAAAATGCGTGCCGCCGATATCAAAGACAGCAATGTCCTTGTTGGTCATTGCTGTTCTCGCACGGTCGGCGGATTGCTGGCAGCATCGCGCCAGGTCCGGAAAATTCGTGCAGCTGCAGTCCGAACTTTGTCGGAAGGCGTGATTCGATCGACTTCGAGCGCCGCACCGATCGTATCCGGTGTAGGGTCGGCGAGCGCTGCCAGGCACAATCGTTCGTGATGGTCGAACGCGGCGAGCCAGTCGCGGAATGGACCGCTCGCTGGTGCGGGATCAAGAATATCGATGCGATCACCGAGGACGCGGGCACGCAGCTCGTGAACGAGGGGGCCATCCGTCGCGACGTTTATGGTGGCGTCGTAGCCCTGCGCTCCGACGCGGGCTGCGACGAGCGGTACGACTGCTTGCGCATACCAAGGCATATCACGCTTTGCTATTTGTGGTGGGCATTGTGTGGGATCCGCGATAAGATCCTTGGCAATCGCATCTCGCAGAGAAATCAGCGCGACCGCCCGACCCTTCCCGTGCGAAGACCGGTCATCGAAAAGAGCGAAGTATTTCGTGGGTATTGCGCCAAGGCGAAGAATATCGTCCCGGAACTTCTGCGTTGCGGTATCGGAGGTCAAATCGAGGACGTGCTGCAGGAGATCCTCCCCGTCTCGGGTCCTGACGATGGGGATAAAGCCTCTGTGATTGAGGCCCTCGTAACTCCAGTTAAGTTCGGTCGAGTCGATGCGCAGCGCCCTCGCGAAGGCCTGGAGTGTGGCGAGGGGAAGCTCGCAGATGCCGACGGCAGCCAAGCCGCGGCGAAGCATCATGGCCGTCGTCAGGCTCAGCGGGTTGATCATGTTCACGACGAAGGCATCGGGACAGACTGCCTTCATACGGATCGCGAGATCGTCTACCGGCCCTATTTGACGGAAGGCAGAGAGCAGGCCGCAGGGGCCCAACGTTTCGTCAGCGATGCATCCCAGATCGCTTGCAAAGCGTTCGTCATCAGCCCTCGCCTCAAGCCCGCCGAAGCGCGTCTGGACAATCACGATCTCGGCATCGGCCAGGGCCGCATCGAGGTCCGTGGTGGATATGACCGAGGTTCCGAATGCTCCCAGCCGGTGCCGGGCATAATGTGCAACCGCATCGAGGTTTTGCACGTTGCGCCCTTGGAGGATTAACACCCATTCGCCCAGCCGGCGACTTAACGCCTTGCTTGCCTCAATCGCATCGACGAGCGCCACCGTGAAGGGCGAACTCCCGCCGAGGACGCAGACCCGCGTCATCAGGGCGTCCGGGACGAGCCGACAGTCGCAGTGACGTAGACGGTCTCCTCATCGGGCATGCACCGCACCCGACCGATGAGGAGACCGCCGTCCCATGAATTGAGATCCGGTCCGGACCTGACTTTGACAGGAAAAGGCCCTCGGCTCATTGCAGACCAATCCTGGCCAAATTTCCCTCGGCGGGGAGTTCCACCCCATATTGAGCCGTACCACTATTGGACATGCCCTCCTGCCAGCTCCGAGCGCGCAAATAAGTCAGAACCTCAAGTATCATTCCTGGCGGACACTGATCTTCCCGCTTGAGGAAGCGATAGCGGCCAATGTCGGTCGGCACGACCATGTTGATATTGCCGCCTCGATGCTTGGCGGCGGCCCGGAACGATCTCAAGACCAAGTCTTCGTTCAGATGCCCGTGCCAGACCGGCAAACCAACCGCCACCAGCAGATCGACTATGCGCAGGGCCGTTTCCTCCCTGAGCCAACCGAGGTGCCAACCGACGACACTGGAAAAAGCGAGGTCGATGGCGACGGCAAAGCCGTGGTGGAGTTCGTAATGGGTCGAAGCTTCAAGCGGGTGGGCGATCGTGTGACCCAGATCTACCGCCCTCTCATAGGATGTAACCTCGAAGGGGTTCTTCGAAAGCTCTCCCAGCATGGCGGCGATGGCCCGCTGGATGGGCTCGTGAGCCAACGAGTCGCCGTTGAGAACCCAGGACTGCAGCCCACCTCCACGAGTCTCCTCGATCATCCGGAAGAGATCTGTGTCGGAGGTACAGGCGACCTTGATCATTTCGGCCACCCCCTGCCTGACCGTATCGACGCCCAGGCTCTTGAGCAATGACGGGATCACCGCGACAGCTTCCGGTGGGTGGAAACAACCAAGGTAGTTCTTGCCTTCTCCGAAATTGACGCCACCCTTTAGTCCGATTCCGGCATCGACCTGCCCAATCAAGGTGGTGGGGATGCGAAGGTGAGACAAACTCCGGCGTAGCATTGAAGCCGCCAGCGTAACGATATCTGAGCAGACACCACCGCCGATCGCCACCAACGCACCCCGGCGATCAATCCCGGCGTCTGAGGCTGCGCTACAGACGGTCAACACGGATTCCATGGTCTTCGTCCGCTCGGTGCAATTCAACACGAGCCAGGACGGCTTCAAACCGACACTTGCGAAGGCTGCACGGATATCGTTGCCATAGAGCCTCTCGACAGTAGGGGTGGTGACCGCCAGCACAGTCCGATTACGGGTGTAGGCCTCAATCCATTCGCAGAAATCCGACGAGTGGAGACCCTCAAACAGAGCGACATTGAAGGTGTGGTCACGGGAAGACCGAAGGGAAAGCTGCTCTGGGGTGGACATCCACATGATTGAACCCGATGTTCGGCCAGAACAACTCACCTGCATGCTTGAGAGCATCTCAGCAAAAAGTCGCTCCGCATTTCTCTACGATATACTATGTACGAATTTATTAGGCTTCATCCGTTCGACCGATGCGCAGGTCGTTGCGAAGTGAAACGCACAATTTGCAAGCACAGCCGTGAGACTGAACCTTTGGATCAAAGACTGATAGACCATTGTCGCATGTAGGATCGTTCATCATCTCGGCAAGGACTGTCTTTCTAGCCACTCTGGCAGGTGTTCTCCTGCCAACCCTTTCGCCTGGGTAGCTTTTGCAGATGTTCGGCATCGCCGTTGCCCTTGGTCATGACAGACTCAATCATGTCGCTGCGTTTGGCGTGCTGGCGACCATCGGATACTTTGCCTGGCCGGACCACAGGGCAAAGCTGACTGTCCTCCTCGTTCTGACTGCCGCCGCGATCGAAGGTCTTCAAGGTCTGCAGCCGATCGGACGCTATCGGGATGCTTGGGACTGGGCTGCCGGCTGTCTCGGCTTGGCGTGTGGATTGCAGATCGCGAACTGGACAGGGAATTTCACCGGCGCCCTGAGATACGACAAGCAAAGATCCCTGTAGCTCTAGTTCGGATTTGCGAACGACTGCCCAGCGTGCCCAAGCGTCACGCTTTGGTCTCCAGTTCGAGATAATAGCGCATGACGTCGTCGACGCTCTGCGGAAGATCGACACGGGGCTGCCAGCCGAGCGCGCGCACCCTGCTGACATCGACCACCTGCCGCGCGATATCCACTCCCCGCCCCGGCAATTGCGTCAGCGCCGGATCGGCAATCCCAGCCGCGGCGACGAGCAGATCGTAGATGGTGGCGATCTGCGTCTCGCACCCTGAGGCGACGTTGTAGAAAATATCGCTGGCCCCGGCGAAGCCGATCGCGACCAGTGCACTCGCCACGTCGCGCACGTCGATGAAGTCGCGCCACGCGGTCAGCGGCCCGAGGGCGACGCCATTGCGGCGTCCTACCCCTAGCTCAGTGAGTTGGCTGGCGATGCGGCCGGCGATATGGCGCTCCTCCTGGCCCGGACCGACGACGTTGAAGATGCGCGCCACGCGGCCGTCGATCCCTCCCGCGCGCGTTGCTATCCGCACGATGTCTTCGCTGGTGCGCTTGGTCGCGGAGTACAGGTCGATCGGCTCGGTCGCGCCAGTTTCGACCAGCGGCACCCCCCCACCGCCGAGTTCGCCATAGATTGAGCCGGAGGATCCCAGCACCAGCACCGCGCCCTGCGCCGCCAGCGCATCGCAGAGATGGCGCGTAACGGCGATGTTGTTGGTCACCAGCCGATCGAATGGTTCGTCGCGCAGCGATCCGGCAAGATGGAAGACGATGTGAGGCGCCGTTTCGGCGATCAGCCGCGCCGCTGCCGCTGCATCCGACAGGTCGGTGGCGACATAGGCATAATTCGGTCCGTCGGGCACCAGGGCATCTGGCAGCGGCGCGGCGCGCTCGCCACCGCCGGAATGGATGTTGTGCGTGAAGCGTGTCGTATTCCCCGGCGAGCGCCCGACGCCGATCACCCGGCAATCGCCACGATCGCACAAGGCGCGCACCAGATAGCGGCCGATGAACCCTTGCGCGCCGGTGACCAGGATCGTCCGCGTCACGCCATCTCACCCAGGCAATCACACACGCCATCGGCCAGGGTAATCTCCGTCCGCCAGCCAAGCGTCTCGCGCGCCAGCGACACGTCGGCGACGAGATGCGCGATGTCGAGGGCGCGCGATCGGTCGCCCTGTCCCTCGACGATCAGCGCGTCCGGTCCGCCACCGGCCCTCGCGAAGGCGGCGGCGAGCGCGGCGACGTCGGTGCCGATGCCGGAGGCCATGTTGAGCGTCATCAGGCCAGGCTCGTCGCGTGCGGCAGCCATCAGCAATCCCCGCGCCAGATCGTCGACATGCAGGTAATCGCGCACCGTATCGGCCGAGAAGACGCGCATCGGCTGTCGCAGGCGCGCCTGTGCCGCCAGCCGGCCGACCAGCCCGTTCGCGCGCATCCCCGGGCCGTAGACCGAGAAGGGCCGAACAATGGTTGCCGAGTCCAGCGCCCCTCGCCGTACCGCACCCGAGACGAGTTGCTCTGCCGCCACCTTTGCCGCGCCATAAGGCGAAAGCGGCAGGAGCGGCGCGCTCTCCGATACGCACGCTGTGTCGGGGCGACCATAGACTTCGGCCGACGACACATGGACGAAGCGCCGCACGCCGATCCGCTCGGCGGCGGCGAGCAACGTCGCCGTGCCCAGTACATGCGCGCGGGCGAATGCCGCCGGCGCGTTGAACGAGGCCGCGACGGCGCTGGGCCCGGCAAGATGAACGACCGTGTCGATACCGGCGAACAACGCCTCCAGCGCCGACTGATCGCAAATGTCGATCGCCCCCGCCTCCCCGTCGACCGGGCCGACATGCGCCACGCACGCCTCCGCGCCGATCCGGCGCAGCACCGCCCGGCCGATAAAGCCGTTTGCACCGGTGATGCCGATCACGCCCCCTGCCCCCGTGCGGCAAGGCGATGGCGCACTGGCTCCGGCAACTCGTCGTCACTGAGCGTACCCGCGGCACCGACGTGGACGCGCAGCACACCGGCTTCCGTCATTGCGTCGCATACATAGCCTACATTGCCGCCCGCGACCCGGATTTCGCGTGCGACCTCCCCCGGCCACCATGCTTCGAAAGCGGCGTCACCCGAAAGCAAGGTTTCGGCGGCGACCAGCTTGGCGGCGTCGTTGACGTCGATCCATGCGGCCTGGTGGCGATAAAGCCGCACCGCCGCGCCACCAGCCGTCAACCGGTTGGCGGCATCGACAAGGCCGAGCGGCGTGCCCCGCGGCAAGCTGCGCAAAGCGGCAGCGGTCACCACTGCCAGCCCACTGCCGACCAGGATCGGATAGACCGGCTTCTCGCGATAGGCGATGAGCAGATCGGGATCATGTGCGTCCACCTCAAGCGCGCCATAGGGCATGCGAAACGGCTCGTCATGCGCCGCCAGCGTCATCGCCGCGCCGGACGCACGGTGCGCCGCGGCCAGCGCCGCCAGATCGAGCGTGGTGAGATTGTCGGCATACACCACCAGCACATCGCCGGCGTCGCCCGACAACATCGTCGCTGCACCGAAATTGCCCAGCGGCGCCTCCTCGATCAAGGGAGCTAACGCCACGCCGATGCCGGCGGCGCGCGCGGCGAAATCGGTGATCCTGTCCGCCTCACGCACTGCATCGGCACGGGTCAGCGCGATGAAGATGCGCCGGCACCCGCCACGCGCCATCATCCAGATGTTGCGCTCGAGCAGGCTGACCCCGCCGACCTCGACCAGCGGCTTGCGCCCGACCACTCCGGAGCGCGCCATTCGCTCGCCCTGGCCGCCGGCCATGATCAGACCGGTCCATGCGTCATCGCTCATGGCGGCGTCTCAATACCGGTGCGGCGCATCGCTGCCAGCGTCGTCTCCACCATGTGCTGCCGGGTGAAGCCGGACAGGAATCGGGTATAAGCAGCGGTCCGCAGCCGCTCGGCGAGGCCGGGTTCGCGGATCATCCGCTCCAGCGCATCGGCCAGCGGCGCCGGTGCGTGCGGCGGCACGACCAGTCCTTCGATTTCGGGTCGCAGGAAATCGCGCACCCCGACATTGTCGCACGCGACGATCGGGCACCCCGAGGACGCGGATTCAAGCAAGGCGGTCTGCAATCCCTCGCGATACCAGGATGGGATGCAGGCGATGTCCGCCCCGGCATACAGCGCGGTGATGCTCGGCTGGTACCCTATGAACGCTACATCGGGATAGGATCGCGCCCGCGCCAGTTCCGCTTCCGTCAGCGCGTCGGCGCGGCCGCTCATCGGGTTCGAGGTAAACACCATGCGATGCGCCACGCCCCGTTCAGACAGGATGCCCGACGCGGCGGTGGCGTCCATCACGCCCTTGTCGCGCAACAGCCGCCCGGGGACGAGTATCGTCGGCCGCGCGCCGACCGCGCGCGCTTGTTTGTAGGGGAAGTCTTCCGGCATGACGCCGCAGCCGCCGGTGACGATCACGCGATCCGGTGCGACGCCGGTGCGCCTGATCAGTTCGGCCTTGTCCTCGTGATTGTGGACGATGACGATCGCGCGCCGGCTAGCGAAGACGAAGCGATAGACTATACAGATCAGCCGCGTCGTCAGGCTGTCGCGCTGCGCGACTGAGAAGCACGCGCCCAGTCCGGTGACCAGATAGATGGCATGCCGGTTGCCGAGCCGGACCCACGGCCCGGCCAGCATGATCGACAGCGCCGACCACAGGATGAACACACTGCCCGGGCTGAACAGCGCCGCGCGTGCAACCATCAAGCTGGCGCGCGCCAGCCGCAAGAGGCTCGGCCGCCCGCGATTGCGCGAGAACGGCATGGTCCGCGTCGAGATGCCTGGCGCCAACGCATCGCGTGCGGCATCGATCGCCGGCCTGGAATCCCAGCCGGCGGTGGCGAGCCCATTGTCGTCCGGCGACCAAACTTCCACGGCGTGGCCCGCCTCGGCCAACGCGGTGCTGACATGGTTGAAATCGGAAATCCAGCGCGGCAGCGCGGTGACGACGATGATGATGCGGCGTCCCTTGCGCATCACGCGCTGTCGGTCTTGTGCCGTGCGGCGACGAACGCGGTCTGCGGGCCGCCCATCGGGAGCCACCGGCCTATCCCGTAACGCAGGAACATGTGCAGCCGGTAATAAGGCGCGGCCGCCCAGCCCTGTGCAAGAGGGGCGTGGCTGTCCGGTGCCGCTGCGACGCGCCGGCTGCCCAGCACCGTACTGAGCGCGGTCGACAGCCCGACCGGATAGCGCCGCATCGCGATTAGCTTCAGTCCGGCTGCGTCGAGCAAACGCTCGATGGCCGGCGCATCGAAGAACCACATATGCGTCGGCATGTTCGGCCGCCCGACAAGGCGCTGCCAGAAGGGCGACAGATTGGAAAACAGCCCGACCTCGAAGCAGACCGTGCCGCCAGGCGCCACCTTCGCCGCGATCGCCCCTAGCGCCGCCACCGGATCGGGGAAGTGACTCAGCAGATCGACATGGAAGGTGGTGTCGTAGCGGCCTTCGGGCAGACGGCTGTCCTCGATCAGCGCGCGCTCGACCGTGATGCCCAACGTGCGTTCAACGCGCGTGGCGCGTTCGTCGGACGGTTCGACCGCCTCGACGGTAAAACCGGCTCGGATCGCCGCCGCGGTGAACTCGCCGTCACCGCAGCCGATCTCAAGCAGCCGTCCACGCCGCGTGAATGCCTTCACCCAACCGACTCGCGCACGCGCCGGTGCGGAATAATAGACTCGGTGGTGATGATCGACCGTCGCGTCCGCCAGATGGTCCGGCAGCGGATCGATATAGATAACCCCGCACGCACACTGCCTGCCGCTGTACTCGCCTTCGCGCAACGCCACCGGACCGGCATTGGTCCGGCAGACTGGACAGGCGCCCGATCGTTGCAATTCTATGTCCCTCCATATCGCATCATCATACATGCAGCAGGACGCTTCCTTGACATCTATCTGGATGATGCCATCGTCTATAAAGCCGTTTTCAAGAACGTCATTGGTACGATCATCTGGACGCATACCTACCGGCAAGGATTCTCCCGCCATGCGAAACTGAGATTCGAGTGGCGCCTTTCCGATAACCCGCTGAAGCTCAGGCCGAGCCCTTCCTGCCTGCCCGGTCCGATTTCATCGCATCGCGCGGCGTCAGGCCGAACCGGCGTCGGAATGCTGTCGCGAAGTTCGCCGGGCTGGCATAGCCGGCAATATCGCTGGAGCGCTGGACGCTCGCCTCTCCGGATCTCAATGCGGCGAAAGCGCGTTCCAGTCGCGGTGCGACTCTTTGGTGCTTTCGCGACTAACGTTCCAGCTGTGAGGCATCGCCCAATTGGCAAGGCATCGGTCTCTTGGTACCGACATCCCCATGTTCGAAAGCGGATGACTCAGCCAATCGTCTGTCACCTTGGAGCGCGTCGTGTGATGGATCATACGGCGCGCTTTTCATCATATATGCCGCGCGCAGCAATCTTCGTTACCTACGATCTGTTACCGCCATCCATTCCGACCGGTACCAGTCGACGAAATTCTTCAGGCCATCTTCTATCGAAACGCTCGGCCGGAAGCCGAAATCGCGCTCCAGCGCCGCAATGTCGGCATAGGTTCGTTCCACATCGCTCGCCTGCATCGGCTCGTTCTTGCGGACTGCCGTGACGCCGAGCAGCTTTTCCAGAATGTCGATGAAATCGCCCAGCCGCACCGGCCGGTTGTTGCCGACATTGTAAAGCCTGTTCGGCGGAACGTCCGTGGGGGGCTTGTCGAGCACGGCGACGACAGCCTTCACCACATCGTCAACATAGGTGAAATCGCGCCACATCTCGCCATTGTTGAACACCCGGATCGGCCTGCCTTCGAGCATCGCCTCGGTGAACATCCAATAGGCCATGTCTGGCCGGCCCCAGGGACCATAGACGGTGAAAAACCGCAGGCCGGTTTGCGGGATGCCGAAGAGATGGGCGTAGGTATGGCTCATCAACTCATCCGTCTTCTTGGTGGCGGCATAGAGCGACACAGGCTTGTCGACCTGGTCGGCCTCACTGAACGGCACGGTGCGGTTGCCGCCATAGACGGAGCTCGACGAAGCATAGACCAGATGCTCGAAGGCCGGCTCGGCGCGGCAGAATTCGAGCACTTCGAGATGGCCCATGACATTGGAGCGGACATAGAGCCGCGGATTGTCGAGGGAGTGGCGCACGCCCGCCTGCGCGGCGAGGTGGACGATCCTGACGATGCCTTTGCCGGCCAAGGCGGTGGTGAGCGCGCCCGGTTCGGCAATGTCGAGCTGATGAAATGAAAAATCCCGGTGGGGCAGAAGGCGGGCGAGCCGCCCCTTCTTGAGCGTCAGGTCGTAATAGTCGTTCATGTTGTCGACGCCGACAACGGCCTCTCCCCTGTTGAGGAAATGATGGCAGACATGGCTGCCGATGAACCCCGCGGCTCCGGTGACAAGTACAGGCAACGAGGTTCTCCACACACCGATCAGGCCGGTCTCTCAGAAGAGCCAGCTGTTTCAGCAGGTGCTATAGTCGAAAGCCGGAATTGAGGCCACCGGCAAGCCGCGCTATCGGTGCCTCAGCTCGCCTCGCGCATGGTCTCGGCCGCCTGCAGGTCGACCGACACGAGCTGGCTGACGCCCTGCTCGGCCATGGTCACGCCGAACAGCCGGTTCATCCGCGCCATGGTGATCGGGTTGTGCGTGATGATGACGAAGCGCGTATCGGTGGTGGCAGCCATTTCGTCCATGAGGTTGCAGAAGCGCTCGACATTGTGATCGTCGAGCGGCGCGTCGACCTCGTCGAGCACGCAGATCGGCGCCGGATTGGTCAGGAACACGGCGAAGATCAGTGACATCGCCGTCAGCGCCTGCTCGCCGCCGGACAGCAGGGTCATGGTCTGCGGCTTCTTGCCGGGCGGGCGGGCAAGGATCTCAAGCCCGGCCTCGAGCGGGTCGTCGGATTCGATCAGTTGCAGTTCCGCGGTGCCGCCGCCGAACAGATGCGAGAACAGCCGCTGGAAATGGCTGTTGACGATGTCGAAGGCGGCGAGCAGCCGTTCGCGGCCCTCACGGTTCAGGCTCTGGATCGCTTGCCTGAGCTTGCGGATCGCCTCGATGATGTCCTCGCGCTCGGAAACGATGGTCTCCAGCCGGTCGGACAATTCCTTCTGCTCTTCCTCGGCGCGCAGGTTGACGGCTCCGAGCCGTTCGCGCTCGATCTTCAGCCGCTCGAGCTGGCGCTCGATCTCGGCCATTTCGGGCATTGGGCTGTCGGCCTCCAGTCCGGTATGGCGGATGACCAGATGCGGCGGCGTGTTCAGCGTTTCCTGGATTCGCGCCTCGACCTCCAGCCGCCTTTCGTCGGCGGCCGTCAGCCGCTCTTCGGCGCGGACACGCGATTCACGCGCCTCGGCCAGCGACTGGATCGCCGCGGTCGCGGCCTTGTCCAGCTCGGATTGCCGGTTCTCCGCCTCCTGCAGGCGATCGCCCGCCGCCTGGCGCAGGCTTTCCGCCTCGGCAAGCTGCGAAAGAAGCGCACGCCGCTTGGCGTCGATCTCGTCGGGGGCGTCGGCCAGTCTTTCGCGCTCGGCCTCGGCTTCGGCCTTGCGTTCGCCAAGTGCGGCGATCTGCGTCGATGCGTTTTCGGCGCGCTCCAGCCAGTTGCGGCGTTCCGCGCCGATGGCCTCGAGCCGGCGCATACGCGCCTCGGCTTCCCGCCTCAGACCCTCATGAACGGCGCGCGCATCGGCAAGGGCGGCGCGGTCGCGGGCGACATTGGCCGAGGACTGTTCGAGCTGCAACTGCAGATCGCCGAGATCGGGTGCACCTTGCAGCAGCATTTCCGCCTCGACGAAAGTAGCCGCCGTCTCCTCGTGGCTGTCGACGATGCGGGCGCGCGCCTCGTCAAGTGCAGCACGCCGGCTCGACAGCTCGCCGCCGGCCTTCTCGGCCTCGGCCAGCACGTTGCGCGCGGCGTCGAGCCCATGCTGGGCATCGCGCCCGGCCTGCCTGGCATTGCGTTCAGCCTCGCTGTTTAGCGCAAGCGCCTGTTCGGCTTGCGCAAGCGCCGCTTCGGCGTCGCGCAGGACTAGCGTGGCTTGCACGGCTTCGGCATCGAGCTCGGCCAGCCGGTTCTTCTGCGCCAGCCGTTGTGCTGCCGCGGTCGGCGCATCGGCGCTGGCGGTGAAGCCGTCCCAGCGCCAGAGCGCACCTTCGCGACTGACCAGCCGCTGGCCGGGCGCGAGCTGCGTCTGCAGCCGCCGTCCATCGCCTGCTTCGACGATGCCGATCTGCGCCAGCCGGCGCGCGAGTTGCGCCGGCGCGCGGACAATGCTGGCAAGGCTCCTGATACCTTCGGGCAGAGTGGCGTCGCCAGGCCGGATTTCGCTTCCGTCCCAATGCACTGGCGCGCTACGGTCAAGCGGCACGTCAAGGTCTTCGCCGAGGGCGGCGCCAAGTGCCGTCTCATAGCCACGCTCGACGCTGATCTGCTCCAGCACAGAGGGGAAGAGGTCGCCACTGGCGGCATTCAGGATCTTGGCAAGCGTGCGCGCCTCGGTCTCGATCCGCGCCAGCTCGGCCTTTGCATCCTGCACCGGCGGGCGGGCGGCACTTTCAGCCGCGCGCGCCTCGGCAACCGCCTGTTCGGCAGCGATGGCGGCAGCCTCGGTTTCTTCGAGCAGCGCCATGGCGTCCTCGACCAGAAGCCGCTTCTCGGCCGGATCGGGCAGACCGGCAACCCTGGATATGATATCGGACAGTTCCCGGTCGACATCGGCGAGCTGGCGGGCAAAGCGGTCGCGGCGCTCGGCGGTATCGCGCAGCGTGCGCTCGATCTGGTTGCGCGAGGCGGCGGCCTCGGCCCGTTCGGCGGTCAGCGCCGCCAGTTTCGCTTCGCTCGCGGCAAGCGTCGCAGCAGCCTGTTCGAAAGCCGCGCGGGTGGTGGCCTCGCGCTCGGCGGCACCTGCATCTTCGGAATTCAGCTCGGCTTCTTCCGTGCGCAGGCGTTCGAGAATGTCGGCGTTGTCGCGCACCATCCGCTCCTCGCGGGCGATGTCGCCGTCGAGCTGCTGGAGCCGGCGGTCGAGTTCGGCCTGGCGGGCGCGGATGCGGCCCGCTTCCTCCTCGATCTGCGCCTTGGCGATCGACAGGCGCTGGAAGGCGGCGGCGGCGGCGGCTTCCGCGTCGCGCAGGTCCGGCAGCCTGTGCGCCCCGATCCCTTGCTCCCTGGCGGCTGCCATTTGAGCGGAGGCGCGGTCGCCGACCAGCGCCGTGGCAGTCGCCAGCGCCGAGCGTGCCTCGCCTTCCTGCGTCTTGGCCAGCGTCCAGCGCAGATGCAGCAGCGTCGCTTCGGCCTTGCGGATATCGGCCGACAGGTTCTTGAAGCGCGATGCCTGACGGGCCTGGCGCTTCAGGCTTTCGATCTGGCTTTCGAGTTCGCCGACGACGTCGTCCAGCCGTTCCAGATTCTGCTCGGCCGCCTTGAGGCGCAGTTCAGCCTCATGGCGGCGTGTGTGCAGGCCGGAAATACCGGCCGCCTCCTCCAGCAAGGCGCGGCGCGCCTGTGGCTTCGCCTGGATCAGTTCGCCGATGCGGCCCTGCCCGACCATCGACGGCGAACGCGCGCCGGTCGACTGGTCGGCGAACAGCAGCTGTACGTCCTTGGCGCGGGCTTCCTTGCCGTTGATGCGGTAGAGCGAGCCCGCCTCGCGCTCGATGCGGCGCGAAACCTGCAACTCGTCGGCGTCGTTGAAGGCGGCGGGCGCGCTGCGGTCAGTATTGTCGAGGAACAGCGTGACTTCGGCGGTGTTGCGGGCCGGACGCGTTCCCGAACCGGAAAAGATCACGTCGTCCATGCCGGAGGCGCGCATGTTCTTGTAGGAGCTTTCGCCCATCACCCAGCGCAGCGCCTCGACAAGGTTCGACTTGCCGCAGCCGTTCGGCCCGACGATGCCCGTCAGGCCGCGTTCGATGACGAACTCACCGGGTTCGACGAAGGACTTGAAACCGAGCAGGCGAAGGCGCGAAAACTTCATTCGCGCCGCCCCACAAGAGACAAAGTGGCACGCACGCCGAAGCGCGGTCGCTTCGCTGCCGGAGCGTCAAAGCAGAGGGTCGATGATGGCCGACATTTCCTCAATCGACATCGCCCCTCTGTAGGTCTTTCCGTTGATAAAAAAGGTCGGCGTCGAGTCGACCTTGAATTCATCGGCGCCGCGTTTCTGGACCGACCTCACATCGTCCAGAAGTTTCTGGTCCGTCAAGCAGGCTTCGAAGGACTCCTGTGTAAAACCGGCGAGCTTGGAGATTTGCAGCAGCGCGTCCTTGGTATTGTTCCCGCCCACCCAGCTCCGCTGCTGCTTGAACAATACGTCCACCATCGGGAAATAATTGTCCTTGGCGCAGCGCGCCAGCATGAAACCGGCCTCGGAGCTGGGGTCGAACGGAAATTCGCGCAGGATAAAGCGGGCCTTGCCGGTATCGATATATTTCGTCTTCAGTTCCGGAAAGGTCGTCTCGGCGAAATTCGCGCAATGCGGGCAGGTCATCGAGGCATACTCGACGATGGTGACCTTCGCGTCGTCCTTGCCGAGTTGCTGCTCGGGCAGCGCACCCGGCTTCAGCAATGCCGCCATATCCACCGTGCCCTGAGCTTCAGGCGCCTGCACGGCAGCGGGAGTGGCCGGCTTCGCAGGATCGGCGGGAGCCGCAGGCTTCACAACCTCCGCCTCGGCTTTCTCGCCCGAGTCGCTGCATGCGGCGAGCAGAACCACCGCTGGAACGGCGGCCAGCGAAGACAGAAGGTTTCTGCGAGACAAGCTTTTGCTAAACGGGGAACGGGTCATACGAATCACCTGATATCGGTTGGATATTGCAATGCAAAGGCTAGAAAAGGCGAGAGTTGGTGCGAATTAAGGCATCGCCATCCCCATTCCAATCGCCAAACTTTTTGGGCGCGATCACGAATACGCGAGATTGGCGACAGTACTATGGCTTTCTTTGGCTGAGAATAGTCGCGCCAAGCCGTTCCAGCGAGGCGCGCAGTCCATCGTCCTCGATCTTGCCGACTGTTCGCGAAAGCTTTGATTTTTCCGCATCATTGAGTGGTCTGGCGGCCGGTTTCGGGCGGAGCTTTTGCGACAGAACCGGCTTCTGCACGATCCTGATCCGGCCAATGGCGTTGAAGCCAAGGAAGGCATTGACCCGGTTGATGATCTCGCCGGTCTCGTGCTGGAGATGCAGCGCGGCCATGCCTTCGCAGGCGATGACCAGCACCGCCGGCTCGAACGGATCGCCTTCATGCATGCGGCGCGGCCACTGGATCTTTTCAGGGCGCGAGCGGCCGGCGAGTCTTGGCCCGGCAATCTCTTCCCATGATTGGACAAGGCCGATCGACATGCCGGCCCGCTTGCGCAATACCGGATCGAGGATCTCGGTGGCGAGATCGCTCACCGGAACGGGATTGCCGAAGGGCCTTTTCCCTGCCATGTGCGTTCTCCAGTCACAACCTTCGCCGAGCGGTTAGGCCAGTCCTCGATCAATGGCACTGCACGACCAGACCCGCAAGTCCGCATCACAGGACAGCAGCAAAGCTGCGTCCGGGGATACCAGCAAAGCTGGATCCGGAGACAGCAAAGCCGCGTCCGGGGGGAGCGGCCATATCGCGTCTCGCCTGCTCGGCTGGTACGATATGCACCACCGCGACTTGCCCTGGCGCATCGCGCCGCGCGACCTTGCGCGTGGCATACGGCCCGATCCCTACCGCGTTTGGCTTTCCGAAGTCATGTTGCAGCAGACCACGGTCGAAGCGGTGAAATCCTATTTCCGAACCTTTGTCGGAAAATGGCCTGATGTCGAGGCATTGGCGGCGGCCTCGACCGAAGATGTCATGAAGGCCTGGGCCGGGCTCGGCTATTATTCCCGTGCACGCAATCTCAAGGCCTGCGCCGATCTCGTCGCACGGCAAGGCGGCCGGTTTCCGGACACGGAATCAGGCCTGAAGGAACTGCCCGGCATCGGCGCCTATACGGCGGCGGCGATCGCGGCGATCGCCTTCGACCATCCTGCCGCGGTCGTCGACGGCAATGTCGAGCGGGTTGTTTCGCGATTGTTTTCGATCGCAACGCCGCTGAGCGAGGCCAAGGCCGAGATCCGCGCGCTTGTCGAATGCATGGTTCCGGACAAAAGACCGGGCGATTTCGCCCAGGCGATGATGGATCTGGGCGCGACAATCTGCACGCCGCGCCGGCCGCGCTGCATGCTTTGTCCGCTGCGCGAGGATTGCAGCGCCACCGTCTCGGGCGATCCCGAGCATTTTCCGGTGAGCCTGCCGAAGGCGGAAAAGCCGTTGCGGCGCGGCGCCGCCTTCGTCGCCGTCAGGGCCGATGGCGCCGTTCTTTTGCGAAAACGCGCGGAAAAAGGCCTGCTCGGCGGTATGACCGAGGTGCCGACGACCGGCTGGACCGCGCGGATCGACGGCGCCACCACGGACGCTGCGGCACCCTTCCCC
Source organism: Mesorhizobium metallidurans STM 2683 (assembly GCF_000350085.1). Lineage (GTDB taxonomy): Bacteria > Pseudomonadota > Alphaproteobacteria > Rhizobiales > Rhizobiaceae > Mesorhizobium > Mesorhizobium metallidurans. The sequence goes on along the minus strand of NZ_CAUM01000013.1, from coordinate 87,622 downwards.
GGCGACTGGCGGCCTGCCGGGCGGATTGGCCACGTCTTCACCCATTTCGCGCTCGAACTCGACGTGTTCAAAACGGCGACCGATTGCGCCGCTCCAGCGGGACATTTCTGGTCGCTGGCCCATGAAATTTCCGGGGAAGCCTTACCCACTGTCATGAAAAAGGTAATCGAAGCGGCGATACCGGGCGCGACCAAAGCGCGTCGCGTGTGACTTGATCGTACCGCAACAACGCGCTTTGGATTGTTTGTTTTATGCATGTCGTGTTCCCAAAACCGCTGCACACTTTTGGGCGACATGCACCAAGAAGCAACGCCCGCATTGAATTGCATTGAATGAGGACGACAATGACTGAAATCCGCCACATCGTTTTCGACATCGGCAGGGTGTTGATCCACTACGACCCGAACCTGCCGTTCAGCCGTCTCATTCCGGATGCCGAGGAGAGAAAGTGGTTTTTCGACAACGTCTGCACGCATGACTGGAACGTCGAGCAGGATCGCGGACGGGCATGGGAAGAAGCCGAGGCGCTGCTGATCGCCGAGCATCCCGACCATGCTGAAAACATCCGCGGTTTCCGCCGCCACTGGCACGAGATGGTGCCGCATGCCTATGAGGACAGCGTTGAGATCATGGAGAAGCTGATCGACAGCGGCCACGACGTCACCATGCTGACCAATTTCGCCTCCGACACGCTCGCCGAAGCCCGGCAGCGTTTCGACTTCCTCAACCGTCCGCGCGGCGTGACCATTTCGGGCGAGATCGGCCTGATCAAGCCGGATCGCGGCATTTACGATCATCACGTCGCCACGTTCGGCCTTGAGCCGGCGGCCACATTGTTCATCGATGACAGTCCGAAAAATGTCGAAGGCGCCAAGGCGGCCGGCTGGCAGTCGGTGCTGTTCACCGACGCAAAGACGCTCGAAGCGGACCTGCAGCGCCTGGGGATCACCGTGTGACCCCGGGGATCACCGTGTGATTTGAATCACTTCGACAAGCCGATTGATAACCCGCTTCAAGTTTGCGCGACAATATCGAAGATAGTCCCCTCTTTCGTCGTGACGACTGTCGGCGTGACGGCTTGTTGGTCGAGAGCAGAATGTGTATATTTGGTCCAATTTATACACATCGAGCATTGCCATGCGAACCAACATCGAACTCGACGACAAACTGATCGCGGAGGCCATGGCCGCCTCCGGCCTCAAGACCAAGAAAGCGACGATTGAGGCGGCCTTGCGCGTTCTGATACGCCGGCACCGGCAAGATATGGCTATCGCCGCACTTGCTGGCGCCGGCTGGGACGGCGATCTTGAAACCATGCGGGAAGGTCGTTCGCCCGATCAGCGTCGATGATCGTCGTAGACAGTTCCGTCTGGATCGCCCATCTCCGCAACACGGACAGCGTCTCGGTAGGTAAGCTCAGGCATCTCGACGACACTCAGGAGATTCTGGTCGGAGACTTGATCCTGCTGGAGGTGCTACAAGGCGCGCGCAACGAACCGCATGCCCAACTGATTGAGCGGAACCTTCGACAGTTCGCCATTGTGCCGATGCTGGATCCGGCGACGGCAGTCGAAGCTGCCCGAAACTACCGCATGCTCCGGCATCGGGGCATCACCATCCGCAAGACAATCGATATGATCATCGGCACATTCTGCATCCAGGGCGGACACGCGCTGCTGCATGACGACCGAGACTTCGACCCGATGGTTCATTACCTCGGTCTGCAACTCGCTTGACGAAGACCCGACGACGGGACCGGCGGAACGCTTCGCGGCACTTCTCGGGTCAAGAAAGCACGATCCTGCTTCCTTCGGAAACGATGTGCAGAGAGATCGCCATAGCGGTTATTGTCAGGCCCCTGCCCGCTCCATGCCGAGGCGGGCGATGCGGCGGAGTTCGTCGATCGGGGTCAGGCCGCCGCTGCGCTCGTAGTGCCAGAAGGTCCAGCCGTTACAGGCGTCCAGCCCCTGCACTTCGGCGCCGATCTTGTGGATCGATCCGGCGCTGTCGCCGATCGCCACCGTGCCGTCGGCGCGCACCTTGGCGGCCCAGCGCTTCTTGGCATCATAGAGCGTGGCGCCCGGCTGCATCAGCCCGGTGTCGATCAGGCTGACAAAGGCGACGCGCGGCTCGGCGCGCTTGCCGGTGAGCACGGTGAGATCCGCTCCGTCCAGCGGCCGGACGGCATCGATGCGTTCATTGGCGGCGTCGATATAGGCCTGCTCGCGCTCGATGCCGACGAAATGGCGGCCAAGGCGCTTGGCCACCGCGCCGGTGGTGCCGGACCCGAAGAAGGGATCGAGCACGATATCGCCTGGCTTCGTCGAAGCCATCATGATGCGGGCAAGCAAGGCTTCCGGCTTCTGCGTCGGATGCAATTTGTCGCCATTGTCGTTCTTCAGCCGCTCGCCGCCAGTGCAGATCGGGAACAGCCAGTCGGAACGCATCTGGACGTCGTCGTTCGACGCCTTCAGCGATTCGTAGTTGAAGGTGTAGCCCTTGCCCTTCTGGTCGCGCGAGGCCCAGATCATCGTCTCATGGGCGTTCTGGAAGCGGCGGCCGCGGAAATTCGGCATCGGATTGGTCTTGCGCCAGACGACATCGTTGAGGATCCAGAAGCCGAGATCCTGCATCCTGGCGCCGACCCGGAAAATATTGTGATAGGAACCGATGACCCAGATAGTGCCATTGGGCTTCAGCACGCGCCGCGCCGCCAGCAGCCAGGCCCGGGTGAAGGCGTCGTAAGCCTCGAAACTCTCGAACTGGTCCCAGTCGTCGTCGACCGCATCGACCTTGGACTGGTCGGGCCGGTGCAGGTCGCCGTCAAGCTGCAGATTGTAGGGCGGATCGGCGAAGATCACGTCGATGGATTTTTCGGGCAGCCGGTCGAGCGCTGCGACGCAGTCGCCTTTGAGGATCGTATCCAGCCACTCGGATTGGTGAGGAGCATGGGAAAGCTCGTCGAGAAGACGCACGGCAGACATTGTTACACCCAAGGCACGCGTTACTGTTTACTCCCCGTTATGGTTACCGATCAGCGTAAATATTCGGTGAAGGCCGCAGGATCCGGACCCGGTAATTTGCGCCAGCCGGCCCATTGGTGTATGCCCGCGCCGCCCGGGCTTTCTCGGGCCAATGCCCGCCCTCCCGCTTCCGGACCGCCATGCCACAGCCAGACCTTGTTATCTTCGATTGCGACGGCGTGCTCGTCGATTCCGAAATCATCGCCGCGCGCATCGAAGCCGAGCTTCTGACCTCGGCCGGCTATGAGATATCGGCCGAGGAGATTGGCGAAACCTATGCCGGGCTGACCTTCAAGGACATCATGATGCGGGTCGAGGAGAAGTCGCGCATCCCGTTCCAGGCCTCGCTGATCGACCGCGCCGAGGAGCTGGTCGACCGCAAGTTGCGCAGCGACGTTCGCGCCATCGATGGCGTGCGCGAGGCGGTCGCCGCGGTGACGGTGCCGCGCTGCATTTGCTCGAACTCGCGCTCCGAGCGGATCGAGTTCATGCTGGAGAAGGTGCATTTGCTGCCGTTCTTCACCGGCCGGATTTTTTCGGCGATGGAAACACCGACCGGGAAAACCAAGCCGGCCCCCGACGTGTTTCTCTATGCCGCGGAAAAGCTCGAGGCCGATCCGCAAAACACCTTCGTCATCGAAGATTCCGTGCATGGCGTGACCGGCGCCAGGACGGCGGGCATGCGCGTCATCGGCTTCACGGGAGCCAGCCACAGCTATCCCGGCCACGCCGATGCGCTGACCGAGGCCGGCGCCGAAACGGTCATTCGCCGCTGGGCCGAGGTGAAAAGCGTTATCGCCGCCCTGTCGGAATGGTCGGCGGACGCGTAAGGCATGCGCCTCCGTCTGGAGGCGCGGTTCCAACCGCCGCTATTGCGTTGCGGCAACCTTCTTCTTGTCGCTCTTCTTCGGCGAGGCTTCATCATAGCCGGCAAACGCCTGGTAGTCCTTAGCGCCGGGCTCGGGAACGACGACGCTGGAATCGGTGAAGATGAACTGGGTAGCCGTCGAAGGGTCGGTAACCTGGACCTGATATTGGTGAAGCTGCGAGTAAAGGACCTCGGTGCCACGCATCACGGCGACACGGATCGGCATGGTGATGGCGCCGGGACTGAACATCGGCCCCGGAACGATTTTGCCGGCGACGCCGATCTTCATCGACAACTGGCCGTTGGCGCGGCTGCAATCGCGGGTCACGTCGGTGATCGAGGCCTGGTAGATGATCTTCGTCGGATCTTTCTGCGGATCAACTATGGTGCCGTCCGGCGCAGGCTGGTCGGCCTGTGCTGCGTCAGCGGCGGCGTCGGCCTTCTTTTTCGGCCTCGGGCCGCTCTTGGCATAGGTGTTGAAGAAAGCGGTACCGTCACGCAGCGTCACTTTCGGGCAATAGGCCAGCAATTGGCTGGAGAGAACCTTGGGGTCCGGAGGCGGCGGCGGCGACGTATCCTTCTTGCCGAAGCCGAGGATGCCATTGTCGCTCGATTGGCAGCCGGCGGCGGCAAGCATAAAGCCGGTGAGCGCCAGACCCGCGACAAAGCGACGGTTAAATGGGCGATAATAAAATGGGCGACCGTTGAACGAACAAAACGCCATGAACTGCTCTTCCCTCTCGCAAAGCCGGTGACGTATATCAACCGCGCGGCAAAAATGCGACTGAGCCAGCGTAGAAATTAACCACTTTGCCGGGATGGAGCCGCCCGGCGGCAATGGACATGTGACGATGCAATATGTGAGTACCCGCGGGGAAGCGTCCGTGCTTGGTTTTTCCGACGCGGTGATGGCTGGACTGGCGCGCGACGGCGGGCTTTACGTGCCCAGTGCCTGGCCGCATCTTTCGGCAGCCGAAATCCGCGCCATGCGCGGCCTTGCCTATCCAGATCTCGCCATTCGCGTGCTGGCGCCGTTTCTGGGCGGCGAGATCGCGATGCCGGTGTTCGAACAGCTGGTTCGCGAAGCCTATGCGACCTTCCGTCACGAGGCCGTCTGCCCACTGGTGCAGACCGGTCCCAACACATTCGTCCTCGAACTGTTCCATGGCCCGACGCTGGCTTTCAAGGACGTAGCCATGCAGCTTCTCGCCCGGCTGATGGACCATGTGCTGACCGAACGCGACCAGCGTGCAACAATCGTCGGGGCCACGTCAGGCGACACCGGCGGGGCTGCCATAGATGCCTTTGCCGAGCGCGCCCGCACCGACATCTTCGTTCTGTTCCCGCATGGCAAGGTCTCGCCGGTGCAGCAGCGGCAGATGACGACATCCACCGCCGCAAACGTCCACGCGCTGGCGATCGAAGGCAATTTCGACGATTGCCAGGGCCTGGTGAAGGACATGTTCAACGACCACGGCTTTCGCGACCGGGTGTCGCTGTCCGGGGTCAATTCGATCAACTGGGCCCGCATCATGGCCCAGATCGTTTATTATTTCTCGTCGGCGCTGTCGTTGGGCGCGCCCGACCGGCCTGTCTCCTTCACTGTGCCGACCGGCAATTTCGGCGACATCTTCGCCGGCTACGCCGCCAAGAAGATGGGCCTGCCGATCGAGCGGCTGATCATCGCGACCAACGACAACGACATTCTGGCGCGCACCCTGTCGAGCGGCGAATACCGCACGAAAGGCGTCTTTTCGACGACCTCGCCGTCGATGGACATTCAGGTGTCGTCGAATTTCGAGCGCCTGCTGTTCGAGGCGGCCGGCCGCGATGCCTCGACCGTGCGGCGCTACATGAACGGGCTGAAACAGTCCGGCGCCTTCACCATCGAAGCGGCGGAGATCGCCAGGATCCGCGCCGAATTCGATGCCGGCCGTTCGACGATGGACGAAGTCGCCGCCACCATCCGCTCGACGCTTACGGCCAGCAACTACCTGCTCGACCCGCACACCGCCGCGGCCATGCATGTTGCCGCCGCAATGGCCGCCAACACTGTGCCGATGGTGGTGCTGGGCACCGCCCATCCGGCAAAGTTTCCGGCTGCCGTCGCAGACGCCTGTGGCGTGTCGCCCGCCCTGCCCGCATGGCTAGGCGGGTTGATGACATCAGAGGAAAAATACACGGTACTTCCATCCGACCTGAAAATGGTGGAAGATTACGTTAGCCACCACACGCGGGCGGCAAGTTAGGGAGTACCAGCTATATGGGTGTTGAGGTAAGCCGTCTGTCGAACGGCCTGACAGTCGCCACCGAAACCCTTCCAAGCCTCGAATCAGTTGCTCTTGGTGCCTGGGTCAAATCAGGCGCCCGCAATGAGCGTGACGAAGAGCACGGAATGGCCCACCTGCTTGAGCACATGGCGTTCAAGGGAACCAGGCGGCGAAGCGCTTTCGAGATCGCTTCGGAAATCGAGGATGTCGGCGGCGAGATCAATGCCGCCACCAGCGTCGAGACAACCTCCTATTATGCAAGGGTGCTGAGCGACGACGTGCCGTTGGCCGTCGACATCCTTGCCGACATCCTGCAGGAGTCCGAATTCGATCCGCAGGAGCTGGAACGCGAGCAGCATGTGATCCTGCAGGAGATCGGCGCCGCGCACGACACGCCCGACGACGTCGTCTTCGATCGCTTCACCGAGACGGCCTTCCGCCACCAGACGATCGGCCGCTCCATCCTCGGCACGCCGGAAACCGTCAAATCCTTCACCTCGAAGCAACTGCACAAATTCATCGAACGGCAATATGCCGCCGAGCGCATGGTGATCGTCGCCGCCGGCGACATAAAGCACGACAATTTCGTGCGTGAGGTCGAACGGCATCTCGGCGGCTTCCGCGCCAAGGCCGAAGGCTACATTCCGCAATATGCGCAGTATGTCGGCGGTGATTTCCGCGAGGACCGCGACCTGATGGACGCCCAGATCGTGCTGGGATTCGAAGGCCGCGCCTACCATGTGCGCGACTTCTACGCCTCGCAGGTTCTGTCGATGATCCTTGGCGGCGGCATGTCGTCGCGTCTTTTCCAGGAGGTCCGCGAGAAGCGCGGCCTGTGCTATTCGGTCTATGCCTTCCACTGGGGCTTTTCCGACACCGGCATATTCGGTGTCCATGCCGCGACCGGACAGAGCGACATCGCCGAACTGGTGCCCGTCATCATCGACGAACTGCAGAAGGCCGGCGAGAATATCCTGCAGGAAGAACTCGACCGGGCGCGCGCCCAGTACCGCGCCGGACTGATCATGTCGGCCGAAAGCCCGGCCAGCCGCGCCTCGCAGATCGCCCGGCAACTGCTGCTGTTTGGCCGGCCGATCGCCAAGGAAGAGCTGATGGAGCGGCTGTCGGCATTGACGATTGATCGTCTGACGGACCTGTCGTCGCGGCTGTTCTCGACCAAGCCGACGCTGACCGCTGTCGGACCGGTGGGTACGCTCGCGCCCTATGAAGCGATCCTCGACTCGCTTTCGGGCACGCAGACCACGGCCCGCAAGCTCGCCGTCTAAGCCTGTCCAGGCGCCCGTGTTCGCGCTCCCTTTCTTTCGCCGAGACCTGCCGGCGCTGAAGGGTGACCAAGTCACGCTGCGCGTGCCGCTGACCAACGACTATCGCGAATGGACGGCGCTGCGCGGGGAAAGCCGCGCCTTCCTCGAGCCGTGGGAGCCGCGATGGACCCCCGATGAGCTCGACCGCACTTCATGGCGCCATCGCATCGGCCGCTACCGCGAGGACTATGCGCAAGGAACGGCGATCGCCTTCTTCATCTTCGAGAAAGGCAGCGGCAAGCTTGCCGGCGGCATCACGCTCGGCAACATCCGCCACGGCGTCGCGCAAAGCGGCCATATCGGTTACTGGATCGGCGAACGCTACAGCGGCCGCGGCCTGATGACCGACGCGGTCAAGGTCGTCTCACGCTTTGCCTTCGATACGCTGAGGTTGCACCGGATCGAAGCTGCCTGTATTCCCGACAACGCCCGGTCGATCCGCGTGCTTGAAAAAGCCGGATTCCGGCGCGAAGGACTTCTGCGATCCTACCTCAGGATCAACGGCATCTGGCAGGACCACTACCTCTACGCCCGGATCGCGGACGATCCGCCTGGCGCGGGAACGAAGGACTGATTTTTGACGAATTTCCTGCGAATCGGGCCGCTGTTCGCCTTTGTCCTGGCGGCAATCGTCACGCTTGGCGCGGTGTCCCCGGCCTTCGCCGTCGAACCGATCAAGATCGCCCGCGACGATGTGGCGCTCGACCTTTCGGGCGCCGTCGAAATCTATCGAAACCAGGGCGAGAACTTCCAGGTGTCGACTGCGCCTGGGCCTGACGGCATCGTGCGGCGCATCGAGGTCGAGGCCAACGATGCGCGTTCGACCGGCGACTGGGCGGTGTTCGCACTGGCCAACACCACGGACCAGCAGCTCGACCGGCTGATCGTCGCACCGCATTTCCGGCTGGTGAATTCCGGCATCTTCTGGCCTGATCTCGGCTCGACCCGCATTGCCGCGATCACGCCGAGCGAAGGCTTCGCGCTCGACCGCCAGACCAGCCCCGACGCCGATGTGTTCCGGGTGACGCTGAACCCCGGAACGGTGGTCACCTTCATCGCCGAGCTTGCCTCGCCCAAACTGCCGCAGGTCTATCTGTGGGATCCGGAATCCTACAAGGACTCGGTCAATTCCTACACGCTGTTTCGCGGCATCGTCATCGGCATCGCCGGGCTGCTGGCACTGTTCCTGACCATTCTGTTCGTCGTCAAGGGAACCTCGATGTTTCCAGCGACGGCCGCGCTCTCCTGGGCGGTGCTCGCCTATATCTGCGTCGATTTCGGCTTCCTCAACAAAATCATAGAAATATCGCCCGGCAATGAGCAGATGTGGCGGGCCGGAACGGAGGTGGCGCTGGCGGCGACCTTCGTGGTCTTCCTGTTCGCCTATCTCAACCTCAACCGCTGGCACGGCCATTTCAGCTACGGCGCGCTGGTCTGGATCCTGGGGCTGGTGCTGATCGCCGGCGTCGCCATCGTCGATCCGGCGGTCGCCGCCGGCATTGCCAGGATTTCCTTCGCCGCCACCGCGCTGACCGGGCTTGGCCTGATCATCTTCCTCGGCATACGCGGCTACGACCGGGCGATCATGCTGGTGCCGAGTTGGGTCATGGTGCTGCTATGGCTGTGCGGGTCGTGGATGGCGGTCACCGGCATGCTCGACAACGACATCGCCCAGCCGGCGCTGGGCGGCGGGCTGATCCTGATCATCCTGTTGATCGGCTTCACCGTCATGCAGCATGCCTTTGCCGGCGGCGCGCTGCATCAGGGCCTGTTCTCCGACCTCGAACGCCAGGCGCTGGCCGTCGCCGGATCGGGCGACACGGTGTGGGACTGGGACGTGCTGCGCGACCGCGTCGTCACCAAGCCGGATGTCAGCATCCAGCTCGGGCTGGCGCCCAACAGCCTCGGAGGTGCTGCCCGCAACTGGCTGCCGGTGCTGCATGCCGACGACCGCGACACTTTCCGGACCACGCTCGACGTGGTGCTCGAACACCGGCGTGGCCGCGTGGCGCAGAATTTCCGCCTGCGCGGCGCCGACGGGCACTATCACTGGTTCTCGCTCAGGGCGCGCCCGGTGATCGGGTCGGACGGCGAGGTCCTCCGCTGCGTCGGCACGATGGTCGACGTGACCGAGCAGAAGAAATCCGAGGAGCGGCTGCTGCACGACGCCGTGCACGACAATCTGACCGGCCTGCCGAACCGCGAGCTGTTCATGAACCGGCTGGAGGCGATCATTTCGATCGCCCGCACCGAAGACAAGGTGCGCCCGACCGTCTTCGTCATCGACATCGACCGCTTCAAGCAGGTCAATGACGGGCTCGGCATCTCGGCCGGCGACACCATCCTGCTCACCATCGCGCGCCGGCTGCACCGGCTGCTCAAGCCTAAGGATTCGCTGTCGCGCTTTGCCGGCGACCAATTCGCGCTGATGCTGTTGTCGGAGCAGGATCCTGCCCGCATCGCGGCCGTGGCGGACGCCATCAAGCATGCGATCAACAACCCGATCACCTTCGCCAAGCGCGAAATCGTGCTGACCGCTTCGATCGGGCTGATCACCTGGACCTCGGCGCAGACTTCGGCCGAGGACATGGTCAAGGACGCCGAGCTTGCCATGCATCAGGCCAAGCGCTTCGGCGGCGACAGGATCGAGCCGTTCCGCCCGGCCTTCCGCACCGTCGGCACCGACCGGCTGCAGCTCGAATCCGATCTGCGCCGCGCCATCGAGCGGCGCGAATTCACGCTTGCCTACCAGCCAATCGTGCGGCTGGAAGACGGCAGCGTTGCCGGGTTCGAGGCGCTATTGCGCTGGGACCATCCGCGCCGCGGCATGATCCCACCGGCGGATTTCATCCCCGTCGCCGAAAGCTGCGGGCTGATTGTGCAGCTTGGCCTGTTCGCCATGCAGCAGGCGGCCGAAGACCTCGCGGCATGGCAGAAGCAGATCGGCGACGCGCCGCTGTCGGTTTCGGTCAATCTGTCCAGCCGCCAGCTCATCCGCCGCGATCTGGTGAGCGACGTCCGCTCGGTGATCGCGCGCGCCAATCTGAAGCCCCGTTGCTTCCGCCTCGAACTCACCGAATCGCTGGTAATGGACAATCCCGAACAGAGTGCCCATGTGCTGACCAAGCTGAAGCAGCTCGGCATCGGCCTGTCGCTGGACGATTTCGGCACCGGCTATTCATCGCTGGCCTATCTGACGCGCTTTCCCTTCGACACGATCAAGATCGACAAGAGCTTCGTCGACGACGCGACGCCGAAGCGCGCGGTGCTGCTCAAATCGATGGTCAGCATGGCGCACGATCTCGGCCTCTCGGTCGTGGCCGAAGGCATTTCGGATGAAAGCGACGCGCTCGAACTGCGCCAGATGGGCTGCGAATACGTGCAGAGCTTCATGTTCGGCGCGCCGATGCCTGGCGATCAGGTGCTGAAGACGCTGAAGGAGCAGTATCCGCTGACTCAGGCTTGACTGGATTTCAGGTGTAAGTGTCGCTGTGCAAAAGATTAGCTCTAGATGATGATGTTGGAGCATTCAGGCGTGACCGGCGGCCACGCTGAGATGCGCCAGGTCGATACCGATGGAGGCGAGGATCCGGTCGTATTTGCGCTCGATGTCGGTATCGAACAGAAGCTCGGCACTTGCCGGGCAGGTCAGCCAGCCGTTCTCGGCGATCTCGGTTTCCAATTGTCCCGCGCCCCAGCCCGAATAGCCGAGCGCCATCAGCGCGTGCCGCGGCCCGCGGCCCGACGAGATCGCGCGCAATATGTCGACGGTTGCGGTCAGGCAAATATCGTCGGACACGGTCAGCGAGGATTCCACCCGGTAGTCGCCCGAATGCAGGACAAAGCCGCGGCTGCGATCGACCGGCCCGCCATTGCGCACGACGAAATCGCGGGCCTGCGCCGGCAGGCGGATCGCCTCCTGCTCGTTCATGATGCCAAGCTGCACGAGCAGGTCGGGAAACAGCATCTGCTGCGTCTGGTTGATGATCAGCCCCATCGCGCCTTCGTCGCTATGCGCGCAAACATAGATGACGGAGCGCGTGAAACGGTCGTCCTTCATGCCGGGCATGGCAATCAGGAACTGGTCGTCGAGGAAGCCGCGTGCGGCAGCCGTCTTCTTGTGGCGCAACAAGTCCATCAAGGGAGGGTAACGCGTTTCCGCACCGCCGAAAAGATGCGCAGCGCGCGATTTGGCCAAAGCTCTGCACCCGAGGCCATGCGAAACTGTGCCCGAGTCACGCGAAGTCGCGTGCCCGGGTCACGCGAAGCCGCGTGACCGAGGTCACGCAAATATGATATCAGCGACGCCATGAAATCATTGCACAGCCATCAACTGACGCTCAAATCAGCGCCATGCAAAGCTTGAGAATCCTGCTGCTCGGCGCCGCTGTCGGATTGGGAACAGGTCTTCCCGCGGCCGCCTCATCGTCGATCTGGTACAACAGCGAAGGCGGCAAGGTGCGGCTGGTGACGAGCGGCAAGCCCGACGAAGCCGGGCGCATCCACGGCGTGCTCGATATCGCGCTCAAGCCCGGCTGGAAGACCTATTGGCGCGATCCGGGCGACGCCGGCGTGCCGCCGCAGCTCGATATCTCGGCCAGCACCAATATTGCCGACGCGACTTTTTCGTTTCCACCGCCCCAGCGTCACGACGACGGCTACGGCAAATGGGCCGGCTACGACCATCCGGTCTCGTTGCCGGTGACGTTCACGCTGTCGGCGCCGAACCAGCCGGCCGTCATCGATGCCAATATTTTTCTCGGCATCTGCGAGACGATCTGCATTCCGGTGCAGACGAGGCTGACCGTCGACCCCGGCTCCGATCCGGACAATGCCGAGGACGCCGCGCTGGTGAAGGCTGCCCTTGCAACGCTGCCCACCCCCGCAAGGCCCGATTTCGGCATCAATATCTTGCCGGGCGACCACGAGACGCTGATCGTCGAGGCGAGCTTTCCCGGCGATCCGGCGGCGGCGGATTTCTTCGTCGCCGGCGAACGCGATTACATGTTCGGTGCCCCTGCGCGCGGCGAAAAGGACGGCAAGCTGGTGTTTACGGTGCCGATCCTCGACCGGCCGTCGACAACACCGACGGATGGCGGTCTCTACTATACGCTGACCAGCGCCGAAGGCGCTGTCGAGGGACTTCTGCCGTTCCCCTAGGGGTTGTTTGCTTCATGCATGTCGCCCAAAACCGCTACGCAATTTTTGGGCGACATGCATTGATGCTGGCCGCTCTGATGCCGGTTGCCGGCCAGTTGCGGGGACAGGTCTGGTCCGCTAGATCGGGACACCTTCTTCCCATTCTTCCCAAGCGAGAGAGACAATGACCATTTCCGTTGGCGACAAGCTGCCCGAAGCGACTTTCAAGACGATGACCGCCGACGGCGCCAAGGCGATCACGACGGCCGAGATTTTCTCCGGGAAGAAAGTGGTGCTGTTCGCCGTTCCCGGCGCCTTCACGCCGACCTGCAGCAACAACCATCTGCCCGGCTATCTCGACAATTACGACGCCATCCTGGCGCGCGGCGTCGACACGATCGCCGTCGTTGCCGTCAACGACGTTCATGTCATGGGCGCCTGGGCCCGCTTCACCGGCGGCGAAGGCAAGATCCTCTATCTGGCCGACGGCAATGGCGATTTCGCCAAGTCTGTCGGCCTTGACGCCGACCTCTCTGGCGGCGGCATGGGACTGCGCTCGAAGCGATTTTCGATGATCGTCGACAACGGCAAGGTCGCGGCGCTCAATGTCGAGAGCAAACCGGGCGTCGGCACATCAGGTGCGGCTCACATTCTCGGTCAGCTTTAGCTTCCGTTGGCCATCGCCTGCTTGGGGGGACTTCGGTGATGTTTGATATCTTCTGGCGCGCAGTGGCAATCGGCGTCGGCGCCACGGTGTCGATGGATATCTGGGCGATTTTCCTCAGTTTGGCGTTTGCCCAACCGCGGCCGAACTGGGGACCGGTCGGCCGCTGGGTCTGGCATCTGCGTGAGAAAGTCTTTCACGACGATATCGGCAAGGCCGCACCCTATGCGCATGAAGCGGCGCTGGGCTGGGCGTTCCATTATCTTGTCGGCATCGCCTACGGCATCATTCTTGTCGTCCTGGCGGGATCGGCATGGCTCAACACGCCGACCTTCCTGCCGGCCTTCATCCTCGGCATTGTTACCGTCGGCGCGGGCTGGTTCCTGCTGGCGCCCGGCATGGGCGCCGGCTGGGCTGCCTCAAAGCGCCCCAACCCGATGCAGATCCGGGCCCTCAACCTGGTGTCGCATACAGTGTTTGCGCTCGGGCTTTACGGGACGGCGCTGCTGATCCGCTGAGCGCCTAAAGCGCGTCGCGTTTGACCATCCTCATGCGACGCGCTTTAGGTCGTTGTCATTATGCATGTCGTTATCGCAAAACCGCTGCACACTTTTGCGCGACATGCATTAGAATAAACGGTTCAAATCTCGTCGCGCGTCCACCACACGGATAATCTCAACCCACTCAACAGCGCCTTCGTCCGTGTCTGGAGACGTTTCATAGAGCAATACAAACGGCGCCTCCACCAGCATTCGCGCCGAGGGCCGGATATCCGGTCGCCTCAAACCCATTCGCGGCTGATCCGCCAGTTGCATGGCCCGCTCTTCTATCCGATCATAATAGCGGTCGGCTGCCTGTGTATTTTCGGCGCCTATGGTCACATAGATGTCGATAAGGTCGGTCCTAGCCGCAGGCGACCAGACTATCTTAACGGCCATTCGGCGAAGCTTCCATCAGCTTCAGCCGAGCTTCCTTTCGCAAGGCGTCGAAGTCCACGGGTTCGGGTTTCCCGCTTGCCTTGCCTTCGTCCCACAGCTGCCTCAGACGGCGCACATCCTCATGCCGCAGTTCACGCTTGGCCAGCCAGTCCCGCATCGCTTCGCGCACAATCTCGCTTGTGGTGGCGTACTCGCCCGCTTCCACAGCTTCGCGCATGACGGCCGCCTGTTGCGGGGTCACGGCCACACTCATTTTTTCCACGCCTGCCATGACGCCTCCTTATTGCTCTTTGGTAGGAAATATTACTCCTATCACACCCTTGGAGCAACAGTTCGTCGTCAGCCACCGACATCGCGGCGCGGCATCTCAGAGCCTCAATAACTCTGGGTCGAGCGTCGGACAGGTTTTGATGCGGGCTTTTTCGGTGAGGCAGCTTCTTTCGCCGGCGTGGCTGCGGGCGCGGGCCTCGCTAGCCTGGGCTTGAACGGCGCCATGCCTTCCCGCGCCAGTTCGTCGGCACGCTCGTTCTCGGCATGGCCGGCATGGCCCTTGACCCAATTCCAGGTGACCTTGTGGCGCCTGTTGGCCTCATCGAGCGCCTGCCAGAGTTCACCGTTCTTCACCGGCTTCTTGTCGGCGGTCTTCCAGCCGTTCTTCTTCCAGCCATGGATCCATTTGGAAATACCGTCCATGACATATTTGCTGTCGGTATGAAGATCGACCTCGCAAGGCTCCTTCAGCGCGTTCAGCGCCGAGATGGCGGCGAGGAGCTCCATGCGGTTGTTGGTGGTTTCGGCCTCGCCGCCCGACAGCTCTTTCGTTTTGCCGTTGAAGCGCAGGATCGCTCCCCAGCCGCCTGGTCCAGGATTGCCCGAGCAGGCACCGTCGGTGAAGATTTCAACGTGCTTGTTCATGTCAGTCCGTATTCGGAGGAAGAGCTGATCGCCCGGTGGAAGCGCATGCGCCTGATATATTCGGTCGGATCGCGTTTCATGACCAGACCGCCATCGGGAACAGTCAGCCAGTCGTAGAGCCGGGTCAGCATGAAGCGCAGCGCCGAGCCGCGCGCCAGCATCGGAAGTGCGGCCTTCTCGCCGCCGCTCAAGGGCCGAACGCTCTGGTAGCCGGCAAGCAGCGCGGTGCCCTTGGTCAGGTTGAAGGAGAAATCCTTTTCGAAGCACCAGGCGTTGAGGCAGGTGGCGACATCATAAGCGTACAGATCGTTGCAGGCGAAATAGAAGTCGATCAGGCCGGACAGCTTCTCGCCGAGAAAGAAGACGTTATCGGGGAAAAGATCGGCGTGGATGATGCCTTGCGGCAGGCCCTTCGGCCAGTTGCGCTCGAAATCGGCGAAGTCGGCGTCGACCTCGGCTGCCAGTCCCGGCTCGACCTCGTCGGCGCGGACATGGGACGCGCTCCACAGCTTGCGCCAGCCATCGATGGCAAGCGCGTTCTGCCGGGTCATCGGAAAGTCGGCGCCGGCCAGATGCAGCGCCGCCAGCGCCTTGCCGACTTCCGCGCAATGCGCCGATGTCGGCCGCCGCAGCGAAAGGCCTTCGAGGAAGGTGATGATGACGGCCGGCCGGCCGGCAAGCGTTCCGATGACGCCGCCGTCGTGCGCGGTCACCGGAAGCGGGCACGAAATGCCCTTCCTGGCGAGATGGCCCATCAGGCCGAGGAAGAACGGCAGATCTGCCTTGTCGACGCGCTTTTCATAGAGCGTCAATATGTAGGAGCCGCTGGTCGTGTGGAGCAGGAAATTCGAATTCTCGGTGCCTTCGGCGATGCCCTTGTAGGACAGCAGGTCGCCGACCGGATAGGCATTCAGGAACGCGCCGAGCTCGCCTTCATTGACATCGGTATAGACCGCCATGGGCTGTTCACGCGGCTCCGTTGACGAAAGCCATGTCGGCCTTCGTCAGTTCGACATCGCGCAGCACCCGCATGACGGGGAAATCCTCGGTTTCCGTCGCCGTGATCGCCAGATCGATGGTCACGTCGAAGCGCTGGCGGAACGCATCGATGATCTCGTCGACGATGATTTCCGGCGCCGAAGCGCCGGCAGACAGGCCGAGCGTCGAGATGGCGCCGATGTCATTCCATGGAATCTCGGAGGCGCGCTGCACGAGAAGCGACATCGAGGCGCCGGCCCGCTCCGCCACTTCGACAAGACGCCGCGAGTTGGAGGAATTGGGCGCGCCGACGATCAGGAAGAGATCGGCGCCCGCGGCGGTCTCCTTGACCGCTTCCTGGCGGTTGGTGGTGGCGTAGCAGATCGATTCGGCGGCCGGCGCATGCAAATCGGGAAAACGATCCCTGAGCGCCCGGATGATGCCGGCGGTGTCCTCGACCGACAGCGTCGTCTGGGTGACGAAGCCGAGCGCCCGCGGGTCGGCGGGCACCAGTTTCGCGGCGTCGGCTTCGGTCTCGACCAGGGTGACGGCGCCATCCGGCAGTTGGCCCATCGTGCCGATCACTTCCGGGTGCCCGGCATGGCCGATCAAAAGCACATGGCGGCCGAGCCGCTGATGGCGCATCGCCTGCTTGTGAACCTTCGACACCAGCGGGCAGGTGGCGTCGAGATAGAAGAGGTTGCGCGCCACAGCGTCCGCCGGCACCGACTTCGGCACGCCATGCGCCGAAAAGACGACCGGGCTCTGGCGATGCTGCGCCGGGATCTCGGACAATTCCTCGATGAACACCGCGCCCAGGCTTTGCAGCCCTTCGACGACGTAGCGGTTGTGCACGATCTCGTGGCGCACATAGACCGGCGCGCCGTATTTCTTCAGCGCCAGCACGACGATCTGGATGGCGCGGTCGACGCCGGCGCAAAAGCCGCGCGGCTGGCAGAGCCGGATCGTCAGCGGTGGCTTGGTCTGAAGCATGATTGCGGGCCGGTTGATCGGATCGTGGACTCGTAAACTCAAGCGCGAAATGAGGTGCGCACCCCTGCCCTGTCAAGGGCGGCGACGGCGATCATGTCTCTTTCGCCGGGTGGCGCAGCTTGATGATGAGGACCGCGGCCAGTGCCGCCGCAAGGCCGTACCAGGTGAAAGCATATTGCAAATGGCTGTTCGGCAGATCGATGATGGTGACGCCGCCGACCGGCAATCCGCCGGGGTTTGGCGCCTTGTCGGCGTCGATGAAGAATGGCACCAGGCGAGCCCCGGCCGGCAGGCCGGCGCTCTGCGCCATCGCGTCGCGGTCCTTCCAGTAGAAGATGTTCTTCTTCGGATCGTTGTCGGGAAGCATCACCGAGGGCTTCGCCGGCAGCGGGTTGCGGGCCAAGCCCGTCACCGTCACTTTGCCCGCTATTTGGCCTTGTGGACGCTTGGTCGCGTCCTTCAAATCGTAAGGCACGAAGCCGCGATTGACCAGGACGAAACGGCCGTCGTCCAGCTCAAGCGGCGTGAAGACGTCGAAACCGGAAGCGCCTTCCCAGGTCGCGAAGAAATGCCGCTCGCCTTGATGCAGGAAGGTGCCGGTCGCCGTCACCGGCGTGTAGTCGACATCGCTGCTTGACGCGAATTCGTTTTCGACCTCGGCCAGCGGCCGGGGCGCGGAATGCGTGCGCTGGCCGATGGTCTGCAGAAGACCTTCCTTCCAGTACAGACGCTGGACCTGCCAGGTGCCGAGCGCCAAAAGGAAAAGGAACAGCACAAGGCCGAGGCCAAGCAGCAATGCCGTCTTCGGCCGCGAATGGGCGGCAATGGAACCGGATGCTTCGCTCATTCGCCGCGGTCCAGCGTGCCCTCGGCCGCCTTGTTGCGGTATTGCAGCGTCAGGAGCACGCCCTTGATCAGCCTGAGCGCCGTCAGGCACAGAACCAGCGCCAGCGGTATCCACAGCAAGAGATGCAGCCAGAGCGGCGGGCTCAGCGTCACTTCCGTCCACAGCGCCAGCCCGACGACGATGAAGCCGATGATCAGGATAACGAACACCGCCGGTCCGTCGCCGGCATCGGCGTAGGAATAGTCGAGGCCGCAGTTGACGCAGCGCTTGCCTACGGTGAGGAATCCGGAAAACAGCCGTCCCTCGCCGCAACGCGGGCAGCGGCCGTGCAGGCCAGCCGAAATCGGATCGACCGGTGGCCAGATCGCCTTGTCTTCACTCATGCCATCATCCTTGAAGCATGATCTCGTCCGAAAACCTGCTCCCACTTTTCGGGATCATGCTCAGACCTTAATTCGCTTTGCCGCAAAAGATAAGGCGGCCACGTCGCCGCAGCCGCCTCATCAAGTTCCGGAAGCCCTTTGTCAGCCGCCTTCGATCATCGCGCCGTTCGAGGCCCAGACATAGATGGACGCGAACAGGAACAGCCAGACCACGTCGACGAAGTGCCAGTACCAGGCGGCGGCCTCGAAGCCGAAATGCTGCTTGGGCGTGAAATCGCCTTTCATCGCGCGGACCAGGCAAACAGCCAGGAAGATGGTGCCGATGATGACGTGGAAACCGTGGAAACCGGTCGCCATGAAGAAAGTGGCGCCGTAGATGGAATCCCTGAAGGCGAACGGCGCATTCATGTACTCGTAGGCCTGCACCATGGTGAACAGTATGCCGAGGCCGACAGTCAGCACCAGGCCGTTGATCAGCCCCTTGCGGTCGCCATGGATGAGCGCGTGATGCGCCCAAGTCACCGTGGTGCCCGACAGAAGCAGGATGACGGTGTTGTAGAGCGGCAGGTGGAAGGGATTGAGAACTTCGAGGCCCTTGGGCGGCCAGACGCCACCGGTGAAGGCGGTGCGGGCGTATTGCTGTGCCTCGCCGGGAAACAGGCTGGCGTCGAAGAAAGCCCAGAACCAGGCGACGAAGAACATCACCTCGGAAGCGATGAACATGATCATGCCGTAGCGCAGATGCAGCGACACGACACGGGTGTGGTGGCCTTCATGCGCTTCCTTGATGGTGTCCGACCACCAGGCGAACATGGTGTAGACGACGATCAGGAGGCCGATGAAGAACAGCCAGGGATTGGCGATGTTGTAGCCGAAGATCGGGAAGTCGCCGGCCTTGAGATACTGCATCAGGCAGACGCCGCCGATCGCGGTCACCAGCGCGCCGACCGAACCCAGGAAAGGCCACGGGCTGGGGTCGACGAGATGGTAGTCATGCTGTGGTTTTGCGTGCGCGTCTGCCATGTCAACCCCCGAGGCTTCCTTCGGTATTTGAAATCTTGTTGCTGCTTTCGACCGGCACCGACGGCGCCACCGGCTTTTTCTTCTCGACCGGGAACATCGTGTAGGACAGGGTGATGGTACTCAAGTCCTTCAGTTCCGGCACGTTGACGATGTCGGGATCTACATAGAACACGACCGGCATGTCCAGCGTCTCGCCGGGCTTCAGCGTCGTGTTGGTGAAGCAGAAGCACTCGACCTTGTTGAAGTAAGGCCCCGCCAGTTCCGGCTGCACGTTGAAGGTGGCGCGGCCGGTGGTGGCGCGGCTGAACTTGTTGGTCGCACTGTAATGCGCCTGCGTCGTCTCGCCTATCTTGATGGTGACCGAGCGGGCGACCGGCTGGAACTGCCAGGGAACGCCGGCCGTGTTGGCGTCGAAGCGGATGGTGATATCGCGGTCGAGCACGCGGTCGGCATATTGCTGGGTGGCGCGCTTGACCGTGCCGCCATAGCCGGTCACCTTGCAGAACATCGCATAGAGCGGCACCGCGGCGTAGGCCATGCCGATCATGCCGGCGAAGAAGGCGACGCACACGCCCGCGACGATGCGGTTCGTGTTCTTCTTCTTGGGATCGGTCACGGTGTCGCGGTTCATCTCACATTGTCCCGGCAAGGTTGTGGCCAAACTTCACGACGGTGGCGACATAGAAGATGACGACAAGCAACGCCAGCGCCACGCCGATGGCGACCGAACGATTGCGCCTTGCCTTCTGCTGACGTTCGGTCAGCGAAACGAGTTCAAGATTCTTGTCAACCATGGTCATGCTCCACCGACCGCCAGCGCGCGCCCGACAACGCAATCGGCGAGATAGACGGCGAAGATGGCGAAGAGATAAAGCAGCGAGTAGCCGAACAGAGCCTTGGCCGGTCTCATCACCTTGTCGTCCGCCGCCATGCGCAGCACCTTCCAGGCATACCGGACGAAGCCGGCGCCAAGCAGGGCCGCGACGACGCCATAGGCAGGCGTGGTGAAGCCAAGCGCCCATGGCAGCACGCCCACCGGCGCCAGGATCAGCGCGTAGGCAAAGATCTGGCGCCTGGTCGATGCCTGGCCAGCGACATTCGGCATCATCGGGATGCCGGCCCTGGCATAATCCTCGGACTTGAAGAGAGCGAGCGCCCAGAAATGCGGCGGCGTCCACAGGAAGATGATCAGGAACAGGATGAGGCTTTCCAGGCTGACCGTCCCGGTCGCCGCCGCCCAGCCAATGACCGGCGGAATGGCGCCGGCGGCGCCGCCGATAACGATGTTCTGCGGCGTCCAGCGCTTCAGCCACATCGTGTAGATGACGGCATAGAAGAAGATGGTGAAGGCGAGCAGCGTGGCCGACAGCCAGTTGACCAGCACGCCGAGCGTCATCACCGACATCACCGAGAGCACCAGGCCGAAGCTCAGCGCCTCGCCGGGCAGGATGCGGCCAGCCGGCACCGGACGGCTGGCGGTTCTGGTCATCACCGCATCGATATCGGCATCGTACCACATGTTGAGCGCGCCGGAAGCGCCGGCGCCGATGGCGATCGACAGGATCGCGATCACCGCCAGAAGCGGATTGACGGTCACGGGCGCGGCGACCAAGCCGACAAAGGCGGTAAACACCACCAGCGACATGACGCGCGGCTTCAGCAGGGCAAAGAAATCGCCCGCCGTCGCTTCCGACATGTGGAAGCCCGCTTCGTCAGTCAATCTCTTGTCGACAAGGGCCATGCGTACTTAAGTCCATCATTCCGTTGGCCAAAACCGCCGGGCGAGCCGGCGATTTCGTATTCGCAGGCAACTGCCTATTTGATCTTCGGCAGCTGTTCCCACTGGTGGAAGGGTGGCGGCGAAGGCAGTTGCCATTCGAGTGTCGTCGCACCCTCGCCCCATGGATTGGCACCGGCCACCCGCTTCTTCTGGAAGGCCTCGAACACGCCGTAGAGGAAGATGACCACGCCGACCGCCGAGATGTAGGAGCCGTAGGACGACACCATGTTCCAGCCGGCGAAGGCATCCGGATAATCGATGTAGCGGCGCGGCATACCGGAAAGGCCGAGGAAATGCTGCGGGAAGAAGATGAGGTTGACGCCGACGAAGGTGACCCAGAAATGGGTGTTGCCGATGACAGGCGAATACATGTAGCCGGTCATCTTCGGGAACCAGTAGTACCAGCCGGCGAAGATGGCGAAGACCGCGCCAAGCGACAGCACGTAATGGAAGTGCGCGACGACGAAATAGGTGTCGTGCAACGGGCGGTCGAGGCCGGCATTGGCGAGCTGAACGCCGGTGACGCCGCCGACAGTGAACAGGAAGATGAAGCCGATCGCCCACAGCATCGGGGTCTTCAGCGAAATCGATCCACCCCACATGGTGGCGATCCAGGAGAAGACCTTCACGCCTGTCGGTACTGCGATGACCATGGTGGCGAAGACGAAATAGCGCTGCGTGTCGAGCGACAGGCCGGTCGTATACATGTGGTGCGCCCAGACGATGAAGCCGACGGCGCCGATCGCGACCATGGCGTAGGCCATGCCGAGGTAACCGAACACCGGCTTTTTCGAGAAGGTCGAGACGATGTGGCTGATGATGCCGAAGCCGGGCAGGATCAGAATGTAGACTTCCGGATGGCCGAAGAACCAGAACAGGTGCTGGAACAGGATCGGATCGCCGCCGCCGTCCGGCGTGAAGAAGGTGGTGCCGAAATTGCGGTCGGTCAAAAGCATGGTGATGCCGCCGGCCAGAACCGGCAGCGACAGCAGCAGCAGGAAGGCGGTGATCAGCACCGACCAGGCAAACAGCGGCATCTTGTGCAAGGTCATGCCAGGCGCACGCATGTTGAAGATGGTGGTGATGAAATTGATGGCGCCGAGGATGGAGGAGGCGCCGGCGATGTGCAGCGACAGGATGGCCAGATCCATCGCCGGTCCGGGCTGGCCCGATGTCGATAGCGGTGGATAGATCGTCCAGCCGCCGCCGACGCCGTAGGCGCCGGGCGCGCTTGGCATGAACATCGAGGTGAGCAGCAGGATCAACGCCGGCGGCAGCAGCCAGAACGAGATGTTGTTCATGCGCGGGAAGGCCATATCCGGCGCGCCGATCATGATCGGTACCATCCAGTTGGCAAAGCCGCCGATCAGCGCCGGCATGACCATGAAGAAGATCATGATCAGCGCATGCGCGGTGGTGAAGGCGTTGTACATGCTTTTGCCGCCGTCGATGGCGGCGTCGCCGTTCATGCCGTAGACCATTTGCGCCAGGCCGGTGAATATCTGGATGCCCGGCTCCTGCAGCTCCATGCGCATGACGACCGAAAGCGCGCCGCCGAGGCAGCCCGCGATGATGGCGAAGATCAGGTAGAGCGTACCGATATCCTTGTGGTTGGTCGAATACACCCAGCGGACCCAGCCATGATAGGGCTTGTGGTCGTGATCGTCGTGAGCTGCAGCCTTTGCCATGTTCCGCTCCGTTCCCTGATCTTTCCTGGCCGCGGCATCAGTTGCCGGCGGCCGCTACCTTGTCTGCGCTGTCGACCTTGGCCATCAGTGCCTTGTTGGCGCCGGGCAGGTCGGTCCTGGCCGCTGCCAGCCAGGTGTTGTACTGCGCGTCGGAAACGACGCGGATCGCGATCGGCATGAAGGCGTGGTCCTTGCCGCAGAGCTCCGAACACTGGCCGTAATAGAGGCCTTCCTTCTCGGCCTTGAACCAGACCTCGTTAATGCGGCCGGGAACCGCGTCGGTCTTGATGCCGAAGGACGGCATGGCGAAGGCGTGGATCACGTCGGTCGCCGTGACCAGCACGCGCGTCATGGTGTTGACCGGCACCACCATCTCGTTGTCGACGGCAAGCAGGCGCGGATAGACGGCGCGATCTTCCTTGCCGGCCGCCGCGCGGTCGGCATCCGTGAGGATTGCGGAATTGAAGGAAAGCGTCTTGTCGACCTGATATTCGTAATCCCAGTTCCACTGGTTTCCCGTCGCCTTGATGGTCAGCTTGGCTTCTTCCGGCGGCGTGTATTGCGCGGTGAGCAGCTGGAACGAGGGAATGGCGAGGCAGAGCAGGATGACGACCGGCCCGACGGTCCAGATCACCTCGATCAGCGTATTGTGGCTGGTCTTGGAAGGAACCGGGTTTACGCTCGCGCGGAACCTGAAGATGCAGTAGGCGAGCAGAAAAAGCACCAGGGCGGTGATTGGGACGACGAACCACATCGAATAGTTCCCGAACCACTCGATCTGCCGCATAATGTCGGTCGCCGGAGGCTGAAAGGTGGTTTCCCAGGGTTGCGGCTGGGCCGCATGAGCGGACGCGCCGGTGAAGAACGCGGCGGCGGCGCCAGCACTTGCCAGGAATTTTCTCATCGCCCTCATCATCTCCCAGTTCCTCGCGATCGGACCGCAAGACTATCGAACAGGACGGGACGGGAATCCCGGACAGTCCCAAGGGTGGTTCAAACCATACTCTATTTCCCTCCGCAAGAAAGGAGCGGAGGAAACCGTGCGGCATTTTTGCGCGCAAGCCCCGGCCGCGCCGTCGGGGTGACAAAACGCCCTCCACCGATCACCGGCGCGTGAACAGCAGCGACTGCTCCGGAGCGATGCGCCGGGCGGTCGCAATTCGGGCGAATTTGCTAGGGAAAAGCGCATAAACGCCCAGATCGGGGCAGACCGGCAGCGGTCTCATCCTTTACTTGGCCTTGGCGCGGCTTAAAGTGCCGTGATTCGCAATGGAGCCGTCATGACCTCTGGGCTTTCGAGACTTGGGCTTTCGAGACTTGGGTATTCGAGACTTGGGTATTCGAGAACCTTGGCGAAGTTCGTCTTTCTCGCAGCGTTTGGCATTGGCCTGTCGGGGGGCTTGTCCGGCATCGGCCAGGCCAGCGCCGCGCAGCCAAGCGGCACGGTCAAGTCGACGCATGGCGCGTGGTCGATCATCTGCGACACGCCGGCCGGCGCGACTTCAGAACAATGCGTGATGATGCAGAATGTCGTCGCCGAGGACCGCCCCGAAATGGGGCTTTCCGTCGTCGTGCTGCGCACCGCCGACAACAAGGCCGAGATCCTGCGCGTGCTGGCGCCGCTCGGCGTGCTGTTGCCCAACGGGCTCGGTCTCAATGTCGACGGCAAGGATATCGGCCGCGCCTATTTCGTGCGTTGCTTCCAGGATGGCTGTTACGCCGAGGTCATTCTTGAAAAACCGCTGCTCGACACGCTGAAGAGCGGCACCTCGGCCACCTTCATCGTCTTCCAGACGCCGGAAGAAGGCATCGGCATTCCCGTCGACCTCAAGGGTTTTGCCGACGGCTTCGCCGCCCTGCCCTGAAATCTGGGTTCCGCATCCAAGTCCTTGACGATGAACTGGCGCAGCCGTGTTTGGCGTCTTTGCCGATTGTCTGAGCGTGTCTTCGCGCCTACATCGTAGGGAACGACGACCAATTCTTCCCATGAATGGACCTGCCATGAACAGCCTGATCGGCCAATTCGACATTTCCGACGACCGCATCAAGGAGATCGTCAGTGAGACCATCAATGGCGCCGACGACGGCGAACTGTTTCTCGAATACAGCGAGAGCGAAGCGCTGATGTTCGACAATGGCCGGCTGAAGACCGCCAATTTCAACACCGACCAGGGTTTTGGGCTGCGCGCGGTTGCCGGCGAGGCCAGCGGCTACGCGCATTCCAGCGATCTTTCCGAGGCCTCGCTGCTGCGCGCGGCGGACGCCGTTTCAACGGTCAAGGGCGGCTATTCCGGCACGCTTGCCGCCGCCCCCGCCCGCACCAACCGCCATCTCTATGGCGAAGATAACCCCATCCCCTCGCCCTCCTTCGAGGCCAAGGCCAAGCTGCTGCAGGAAATCGACGCCTGGCTGCGCGCCGAGGATCCGCGCGTGCGGCAGGTGACGGCCTCGCTCGCCGCCTCCTGGCAGCATGTCGAGATCGTGCGCGCCGACGGCCAGGTGGTGCGCGATATCCGCCCGCTGGTCAGGATCAACGTGTCGGTGGTGGTCGGCAATGGCGACCGCCAGGAGAGCGGCTCCTACGGCATGGGCGGTCGTAAGGCGTTTGGCGAGTTTCTGGTCGAGGAGAGTTGGAAGCACGCGGCCAAGGAGGCGCTGCGCCAGGCGCTGGTCAATCTCGAGGCCATTCCGGCGCCTGCCGGCACGTTCGACATCGTGCTGTCCAGCGGCTGGCCGGGCGTCATGCTGCACGAGGCCGTCGGCCACGGGCTGGAGGGCGATTTCAACCGCAAGAAGACCTCGGCCTTCGCCGGTCTGATGGGCCAGCAGGTGGCCGCTAAGGGCGTTACCGTCGTCGACGACGGCACCTTGCCCGAACGGCGCGGCTCGCTGACCGTCGACGACGAAGGCACGCCCTCGGCCCGCAATGTGCTGATCGAGGACGGCAAGCTCGTCGGCTACATGCAGGATCGCCAGAACGCCCGGCTGATGGGCATGAAGGCGACCGGCAACGGAAGGCGCGAGGGCTATGCGCATCAGCCGATGCCGCGCATGACCAACACCTACATGACTTCGGGCGACATGCAGCCGGAAGAGATCGTCGCCTCGGTCAAGAACGGCATCTATGCCGTCTCCTTCGGCGGTGGCCAGGTCGACATCACCTCGGGCAAGTTCGTGTTCGGCTGCACCGAGGCCTACATGATCGAGAACGGCAAGGTGACGCAGCCGATCAAGGGCGCCATGCTGATCGGCAACGGCCCGGACGCCATGCATCGCGTTTCGATGATCGGCAACGACATGAAGCTCGACAATGGCATCGGCATGTGCGGCAAGGCCGGACAGGGCGTGCCTGTCGGCGTCGGCCAGCCGCATCTCAGGATGAATCAGATGACGGTGGGTGGCACCAGGGTTTAATGGGGGCGGTCGTCATCCGAACATCAAATTCGGCTGCCTGCCTCTCCATTGCGTCAAGCAGGCGTAGCTTGCGTCTTGAACGTGGCGCGAACCTCGGCTAGCTTACGTTTGTCTTACATCTAAGGGCGAGCCAAGATGGCTGCTACGGAAAAGCTCATTACCACCGTCTCGACCAAGGGACAGGTCATTCTGCCCAGTGCGATCCGGAAACGGAGGGAATGGGACGCCGGCACACGCCTTCTCGTGGAAGATACTCCAGAGGGTGTACTGCTGAAGCCTGCGCCAGTCTTCGCCGAGACGCGGCCAGAGGACGTTTTTGGATCCCTGCCCCATAAAGGCAGGCCGAAGACGCTGGAAGAAATGGACGCAGGGGTGCTTGCCGAAGCACGGCGGCGCCATGCTCGCGATTGATACCAACCTGATCGTCCGCTACCTGACGGGCGATCACCCGACGCAGTCTCCTCGCGCCCGGTCGCTGATCGACAGCCAGCCGATCTTTGTCGCCGTCACGGTGATCTTGGAAGTCGATTGGGTGTTGCGAAGCACCTATGATTATGCGCCACCCGAAATCGCGCGTACACTACGCGCGTTTAGTGGGCTTCCCACAGTGAATGTAGAAGACGGGGCGATCGTGTCTTCTGCGCTCGACCTCTCAGAGAAGGGGATGGATTTCGCCGATGCGCTGCATCTGGGCAAGTCCGCTCACTGCACTGGCTTCGCGACCTTTGACCGCAAGTTCGTCAAGGCCGCAAAGGCGGTCGGACATCACGGCGTGCAAGAAGCGTAGCGGCCCCGGCGAACCAGGAACAGGTTGGCCCGAGGCTTCCGACCTCGTGCGAGCGGCTTACGTCTTGCTGACGGATCTACGCGACGTCGCATAGAGGATCAGGAAGCCGACAACACCGCCGATCGCTTGCCTGATCCAGGCACTCAGGTAGTCGACAGCCCCATCCTGGCCGGAGACATAGAGCGCAGCGCCGACAAATGTCATGACCGCGATGCCAAGCGCATAGGATGGTAACAGCCCGATGCGGGTGACCTTTCTCAAAAGCCACCCGATCAGCGCACCGGTGACCGCCATGAACAAAGCGGCACCCAAAATCTCAGCCGCAACCCCTGATGAAAACATTTTTATTTCTCTCTACCCTAGCGTGCAATATGCCCGATTCGGTCAGCACACGCAACATGCAAAAAACAAGAATAGAGCGCGTCTCGCAAAGCCGTTCAACGCGACGCGCGTTATCGCCTTCGCCTCGGCTTCTCCAGCAGCGCGACGGCCTCGACATGCGGCGACCAGAGGAACTGGTCGATCGGCGTCACGCTTTTCAAGGCATAGCCGCCGTCGATGAGGATGCGCAGGTCCCTGGCCAGCGTGACCGGATTGCAGGACACCGCGGCGACATAGGGCACGTCGGAACGGGCGATCTGCTTCGACTGGTCTTCCGCACCCGCGCGCGGCGGATCGAAGACAAGACCGTCGAAGGCGTTCAACTCCTTGAACGTAAGCGGACGCCTGAACAGGTCGCGGCGCTCACTGGTTACCCGCTTCAGGCCGCTGGCGAAACGGAACGCCTTGTCGAGCGCCGCAAGGGCCGGTGCATCGCCTTCCACGGCATGGACTTCCGACTTTGCCGCCAGGCGTAGCGCAAAGCTGCCGCAACCGGCGAAGAGATCGGCGACTTTTCTCGCGCGCGACAGATGCTGACCGACGATGCCGGCCATTGTCTGCTCGGCGGCCTCGGTGGCCTGCAGGAAGGCGCCCGGCGGCACCGCGACGGCGACACCACCAAACAGGACGACCGGTTTCTTCGGTTCGATAATGATCTCGCCGTCGATCGACAGCCTGGCCAACCCCTCGGCGATGACGAAGTTGGAAGCGACGCGGCGCTGGTTGCCGCCGAGCTTGCCGGAATCGTGAGCCGCGACATCGAGGCCGGAGCCGGTGACTGTCACCGTCATGTGGAACGATTTGGTCGTTGTGCAGATCAGCCCGGCGAGGGTCTTCAAGCGGTCGAGCGCGGCGACGATGCCGGGCAGCGAGATCGGACATTCCTCGATTGGAATGATCTCTGACGACAATGCGCGGACGAAACCGAGCCGCATGCCGGCCTCCGTGCGCCGCGCACTGAAGACGACGCGGCGGCGTGTCCGCGGCGGACATGGCACCAGCGCGCCGACGGCGCAAGCAATGCCCTTGCTCTTCAGCGCGTGCACGACCTTGTCGCGCTTCCACCTGTCATAGGAGTCCGCCTCGAAATGCTGGATGGCGCAACCGCCGCATTCGGTGAAATGCCGGCAGGCCGGGTCGATCCTGAGCGGCGAGGCCTCCAGCACCGACATCAGCGTGGCGCGATCCTTTTCGCGCGCTGCGGTTACGGTTTCGCCGGGCAGCGTGAAGGGAATGAAAACCTCGCCGCTGTCGGTCTCGGCGACGCCGTCGCCCTGGGAGCCCAGCCTTGCGATGGTGAAGCGCGCGCTCATCGGTCCTTGATCCCGGCGAGCAGGAACTCCCGATTGCCGTCGCTGCCCTCGATCGGCGACAGGTTCAGCCCAAGCGAGCGCCAGCCGGGAATGCCGTCCAGCCAATCCCCGAGCAGGCCGGCGACACGCGCGGCATCGAAGGGATCCTTAAGCAAGCCGCCCTTGCCGATTGCCGCGCGGCCGGCCTCGAACTGCGGTTTGACCAGCAGCAGCGCGCGCGCACCTTTCCCTGCCAGTTCGAGCGCCGGCGGCAAGGCCAGCTTCAACGAAATGAAGCTGACATCGCAGACGATGAAATCCGGAACACGGCCGGCAAGATCATTGGCCAACAGTTCACGAGCGTTGAGGCCCTCGATGACGGTGACCCGAGGATCGCCCGAAACGTCCGGATGGATCTGGCCATGGCCGACATCGATCGCCGTGACATGGGCCGCGCCGCGTTCGAGCAGCACCTGGGTGAAGCCACCGGTCGAGGCGCCGACATCGAGCGCTTCGCTGCCCGAGGGATCGAGGCGGAAATGGTCAAGCCCGGCGATCAGCTTCAGCGCCGCGCGCGAAACATAGGCCTGTGCCGGATCGTCGATGGTGATGCGACAGTCGGGTAAGGCGGTCTGGCCGGGCTTGCGGGCAACGATGCCGTCGACGGTCACGGTGCCGCGCTCGATGGCGTCGCGGGCACGCGAGCGGCTGGGAAACAGCCCGCGCTGGACGAGCAGTTCGTCAAGCCGCTGGCGTATGCTGGCTGGCACGGGGGGATTCATCGACCTTCATTGGCGAAAGCCGGCCAGGAAGGCAAGGATATTGGAGCGAGAGAACGCGGACCGGCGCCGCAGCGTGTTGAATATCGCACCCAGCCCGGCAAAATGCGAGGGCGAGAGCCTCCGCGAAACCGGGCGCTCAATAGCTGGTGCCAGACCGTTGCCCTGGTCGCCGGAGCTTGCCTGCGTGGACGATCGGTGGAGACAGGCGGCGACGCGGCTTCGGGCACGACGACCAATTGCGGCGTCTGCTTATAGGAAAAGCCGCCGCGGATATCGCCCATCTTGCCGGCGACGATGCCCACCGCCGCCTTTTCGAGATTGCGGTCATAGGGCGTTTCGGCGACGGCCGGCGTGGCGACGGCAGCCAGAAGCGCCACGCCACACAGAAGCGTTCTCATTGTGTTGGTCTCCCTGCCTGATCAGACTTTAGCAGGGCGCCGTTGAAAAACGGCCAAGAGACACAGTAAGCAAAACGCCAAACGGCAGCGTGAACAACAGGTTACCATTGTTCGCCGGCAAATCGATTCAAGCAGTTGAGGTTTTGAATCAGGCGCGCTGCGCGCTGGCGGCGTGTCCAAGGGCGACGAAGACCGTGCGCACGATGCCGGTCGAGTCGAGCCCGGCGTCGGCATACATCTTTTCAGGCTTGGCGTGATCGGTGAAGACGTCGGGCAGCACCAGCGGGCGTACCTTGAGGCCACTTTCCAGCAAGCCTTCATGGGCGAGGAATTGCAGCACGTGACTGGCAAAGCCGCCGACCGCGCCTTCTTCGACGGTCACCAGCACCTCGTGCGAGCGCACCAGCCGCCGAATCATGTCCTCGTCGAGCGGCTTGGCGAAACGGGCGTCGGCAACTGTGGTGGAAAGCCCCGCCGCGCCGAGTTCGTCCGCGGCAGCCAGGCAATCCTGCAACCGCGTGCCGAAGGACAACAACGCGACCTTGGTACCTTCCCTGACGATGCGGCCCTTGCCGATTTCCAGCACAGAGCCGCGCTCCGGCATGTCGACGCCGATGCCGTTGCCGCGCGGATAGCGGAAGGCAATGGGGCCGTCATCATAGCTTGCCGCCGTGCGCACCATGTGACGCAGTTCCGCTTCATCGGCCGCCGCCATGACAACAAAACCGGGCAGCGTCGCCAGAAAGGTCGTGTCGAAGGCGCCGCAATGGGTGGCGCCATCGGCGCCAACGAAACCGGCGCGGTCGATCGGAAAGCGCACCGGCAGGCTCTGGATCGCCACGTCATGGACGACCTGGTCGTAGGCGCGCTGCAGGAAGGTCGAATAGATCGCGGCAAAGGGCCTGTAACCCTCTGTGGCAAGGCCGGCGGCGAAGGTCACCGCATGCTGCTCGGCAATGCCGACATCGAAGGTCCTTGTCGGGAACACCTCGCCGAAGAGATCGAGACCAGTGCCGTTCGGCATGGCGGCGGTGACGGCGACGATGCGGTCATCCTCGCGGGCCTCCTGGATCAGGCTTTCGGCAAAGACCTTGGTATAGCTTGGCGCGTTCGCCGGCGCCTTGGCCTGCGCGCCGGTGATGACGTCGAATTTGTTGACCCCGTGATACTTGTCGGGTGCAGCCTCGGCCGGCCCGTAGCCCTTGCCCTTCTGGGTCACGACATGGATCAGCACCGGGCCGTCCGCATTGTCGCGGACGTTCTTCAGCACCGGGATCAGGTGCTCGAGATTGTGCCCGTCGATCGGGCCGATATGGTAGAACCCAAGCTCCTCGAACAGCGTGCCGCCGGTGACGTAGCCGCGTGCGTGCTCGACCGCCCGCTTGATGGCGCGGTCGGCGCGTTCGCCGAGATAGGAGGTCAGCTTCTTGCCGAAATCGCGCAGGCCGAGATAGGTCTTGCCGGAGGCAAGGCGGGCCAGATAGGCGCTCATCGCGCCCGTCGGCGGAGCGATCGACATGTCGTTATCGTTCAGGATGACGATAAGGCGGGCATCGAGCGCACCGGCATTGTTCATGGCTTCATAGGCCATGCCTGCCGACATGGCGCCGTCGCCGATGACGGCAATGACATTGTTGCGGCCGCCGCAGAGGTCGCGCGCCATCGCCATGCCGAGGCCGGCGGAAATCGAGGTCGAGGAGTGCGCGGCGCCGAACGGATCGTATTCGCTCTCGGTACGCCGGGTAAAGCCGGACAGGCCGCCCTCTTGCCGCAAGGTGCGGATACGGTCGCGGCGGCCGGTCAGGATCTTGTGCGGATAGGCCTGATGGCCCACGTCCCAGATCAGGCGGTCATCCGGCGTGTTGAAGACATAGTGCAGCGCGACCGTCAGTTCGACCACGCCAAGGCCGGCGCCAAGATGTCCGCCGGTGTGGGACACGGCGTCGATCAACTCGGCGCGAAGCTCCGACGCCAGCTGCGGCAGCTCGCTTTCGGCAAGCGTCCTGAGGTCGGCCGGAATGCGGACCTTGTCGAGAAGCGGCGTATCGGGCTTTGCGTTCACTGGTTATGGGCCTGCTCAGGCTTTTTGTTCATCGCGAGATAGGCCGATGGCCGGCGAATGTAAATGCGTGTCAGTGACGCGGCGCGGTATTGCAAGTGTTAAAGTGAGCTCGGTGCACCCAAGATGCCGCATTCTAATTGTCCGGCAAAGGAATGAATTCTTTCTCATCTCCCGGAACGATATCGAAGCGCCCCGTCTTCCATTCTTCTTTCGCCTGTTCGATGCGTTCCTTCGACGACGAGACGAAATTCCACCAGATATAGCGCTTTGAGCCGAGCGAGGCGCCGCCGAACAACATGAAATGAGCGCCGCCTTCCGACGACACGACAATTTCGTCGCCGGGCCGGAACACCAGCAACCGCTCGGCCGGAAAGCGGTCACTGGAAATCGAAACCTCGCCTTCAAGCGTGTAGATGGCGCGCTCTTCGGCATCGGCCGGGATTTTCACCATGGCGCCTGGCGCCAGCCAGAGATCGGCATAGAGCGTCTCCGAGGCGGCGCTTACCGGAGACCGCAGCCCGGAAAACGCGCCAATGACGACACGTCCGCCGACACCATCGGCATCGATTTCGGGCAGGTGCAATGCAGCCGTGTTCTCGAAGAGGGGTGCCACCTCTTCCTTGCCGTCCGGCAGCGCCAGCCATGTCTGCAAGCCCGAGACCGACATCGGCGCGCCGCGCAACTCCTCCGGCGTGCGCTCGGAATGGACGATGCCGCGGCCGGCGGTCATCAGATTCACGTCACCGGGCTGGATCACCATCTCGGTGCCGAGCGAATCGCGGTGCCTGATCTTGCCGTCGAACAGGTAAGTGACCGTCGACAGGCCGATATGCGGATGCGGACGCACGTCGAGCGCCTGGCCGGCCCGCAGGATGGCCGGCCCCATGCGGTCGAAGAAGATGAAAGGCCCGACCAGCCGGCGCTTTGCTGTCGGCAAAGCGCGGCGAACCTGAAAGCCGCCAATATCCTTGGCGTTTGGAATGACCATCAATTCGATCTGGTCGCTAGCGAAGGCATCGCCGGCCTGCGGGTCATTTCCAGGAAAGAAGCTCATGCGCTCTCCTCAGGCGAAGCGGAGTACAGACCTGGCTTTCGCCTTGGCCGCCACTTCTTCGCGATTGCGCGGTTCTTGCGTCGTTTCCATCGAATCAAGCAGTTCGCGCGCAGCAGCTGCGATCGCCTCGACCGCATGGTTGAAGGCATGCTCGTTGCGCTTGGAAGGTTTGGTGGAGCCGCTCAGCTTGCGGACAAACTGAAGTGCGGCGTCATACACCTCGTCATTGGTCGCCGGCGGATCGAAATTGAACAGGGTCTTGATGTTTCTGCACATCGTTTGAAATCCTTTCCTGCTATCCTCTCGCGCCCCGCGCCTTTTGAAACTACTCCGCGTCCAGCGGCTCTGTCCCGACAGGCTTGCCGTCACGCGACAGCCTGATCTTCTCGACCTTGTCCTCGGCCGCCTTCAAGAGCCGGTCGCAATGCACCTTCAGCGCCTCGCCGCGCTCATAGATGCGGATCGACTGGTCGAGCGGCACGTCGCCGCGCTCCAAATCATCGACGATCTTCTCCAGCGCGTCGAGCGCCTGTTCGAAGCTCATCGCCTTGACGTCTTCATTCGCTTCACCAGCCATTCCTCATCCTTTCATCAGTCGCCCGACATGGGCGGCGACCGAAAATGCCAGTCCCTGCAGATCGTAGCCGCCTTCCAGCAGGCTGA
Source organism: Mesorhizobium metallidurans STM 2683 (assembly GCF_000350085.1). Lineage (GTDB taxonomy): Bacteria > Pseudomonadota > Alphaproteobacteria > Rhizobiales > Rhizobiaceae > Mesorhizobium > Mesorhizobium metallidurans. Next base: position 53,955 of record NZ_CAUM01000013.1, on the reverse strand, counting down.
CGAGCCGATTGCCGCCATGGCGTCCGGCACATTCGATCAACTGGCCGGTCGCCCAGTCGAAATCGTCCTCGGTCAGGTTGATCTCGGCCAGCGGATCGCGATGATGCGCGTCGAAACCGGCCGAGATGATGATGAGGTCGGGCGCGAAATTGTCGAGCGCCGGCAAAACGCGCGACAGGAAGGCGTCGCGGAACATTTCGCTGCCGGTGCGCGGCGCCAGCGGCGCGTTGACGATGTTGCCGGCGCCGGTTTCGCTCCTGGCCCCGGTGCCGGGATAGAGCGGCATCTGGTGCGTCGAGCAATAGAGCACCGACGGATCGTCCCAGAAAATGTCCTGCGTGCCATTGCCGTGATGCACGTCCCAGTCGACGACGGCGACGCGCTCGGCGCCATGCTTGCGTTGCGCATAGCGTGCCGCGATCGCCGCCGTGTTGAACAGACAGAAACCCATGGAGGTCGTCTTCTCGGCGTGATGACCGGGTGGCCGGGCGGCGACAAAGACGTTGTCGGCACGCCTTTGGAAAACGTCGTCGACGGCGGCATTGGCGGCGCCGATCGCCGTCACGGCCGCCTGCCAGCTTTTCGGGCTGGCGGTGGTGTCGGCGTCGATGCGGGCGATGCCGGTGTCGGGTATGGCGGCACGAACGCGCACGACGAATTCCTCAGGATGCGCGTAGAGGATGGTCGCCTCATCGCCTTCCGGCGCCTCGGCCCGATCGAGTGCCGCAAAGGCCTCGTCGTCGAGCACGCGCTCGATGGCGCGCAAGCGGTCGGGCCGCTCCGGATGACCGGGCGGCGTTATATGTTCGAGGAAGATCGGATGGGTGTAGAGCCGTGTGACCATGTCCCCGATATAGGGGCGCCCGGCCGTTTTGACCATGTTTTCGCGCGACCAAAGCCAGACGTTCAACAGGGTTTAGTGCATGCCGCTCAAAGCGCGCATCCGGTCTTGCGGCCCGCCGGGTCGCTTCAGAAGTCCCTCCAACAGCACGTTGAAGGCCTTCACGGCCTTTTTCGATGTGGCTTTCGGATCGTCCGAATTGGCGATCCATTGCGCTGCATGCAGCGAAGCGCCGCTGATCAGCCGGGCGGCGGCTTCGACATCGACGGCAACGATAGTCCCCTCGTCGCTGAGCCTGCGAATACTCTCCGCCATGGAATGGATGCATTCATTCTGGCTCGGCCATTGCGAGGGATCGCCGAGCACCGCGGGGCCGTCGCGAAGCACGATGCGCTGGATCTCCGGCTCCAGGGCCATCTCGATATAAGCCGTGCATTCATCGACAAAGCCCTGCCAGAGATTGTCCGCCCTGGCCGAGACGACTTTCAGCCTGGCCGACATTTCCGCATCGATTTCGCGGATAACCGCCTGAAGCAGCCCCTTCTTGTCGCCGAAGTGATGATAGAGCGCGCCGCGCGTCAGCCCGGCCGACGCGGTGAAGTCATCCATCGAAGCCTCGGCATAGCCGACCGTGCCGAAGGCATGGCGGGCCGCGGCAATCAGCTTGGCGCGCGTCTCGGCGATCATCTCCCTGCGGGGTCTATGCATGGCTTCTGGCCCTATCAACATACGCTCCGTATGCCAATTGACATACGCGGCGTATGAACTATCTCATATTCATACGCTACGTATGTAATTGTCGAACCGTCCCTTGTCGAGGAGCCAGACCATGCAAAACCCCTATACGGAAATCTTTCGAGCCCCTGGCGCCAAGGGCTTCGCGGCATCCGGCTTCGTTGCCCGGGTGCCGATCGCCATGGCTCCGATCGGGATCGTGGCGATGCTGTCGCAGACGCATGGCGAATACTGGCTGGCCGGCGCCGTCTCCGCGACATTCGCGCTGACCAACGCTTTCCTGGCACCGCAGATATCGCGGCTGGTCGACCGCCTCGGCCAGACGCGGATTGTCGTGCCCACCACGGTCATTTCCGTGCTCGCTTTTGCAATCCTGATTGCGGCGGCCAATCAGGACTGGCCGATATGGACGTTGTTCGTGTCCGCACTGCTGGCCGCCGCCATGCCCAGCATCCCGGCAATGGTGCGCGCGCGCTGGACGGAGATCTTCCGGGACCGCCCCGAGTTGAATACCGCATTCGCCTTCGAATCGGCGGCGGACGAACTGGTCTACGTCGCCGGCGCGTCGCTGTCGGTAGGCCTGAGCGTCGCCCTGTTCCCGGAAGCGGGAATGCTGGCCAGCACCTTGTTCCTCGCCTTCGGCTCGATGGCCTTCATAGTGCAGCGCTCGACCGAGCCGCGCGTGCGACTGGCGGAGCATGGCTCACAGGGCTCGGCCATCCGCCTACGGCCGGTTCAGATCATCACTTTCGCCCTGATCTTCATCGGCGCCACCTTCGCGACCACGGAAGTAACCACCGTGGCGATCACCGAGGAGCTTGGCCAGCCGGGCGCCGCCAGCCTGGTCATCGGCGTCTACGCGCTGGGATCATTCGTGGTGGGGATCATCATCGGCGCGCTCAACCTGAAAATGCCGCTGCAGCGCCAGTTGGCAATCGCGATCGCCATCATCGCGCTCACCACGCTGCCGCTGCTGGTCGCCGACACGGTACCCGCCCTGGCGCTGGCCGTCTTCATCAGCGGCGTGGCGATCTCGCCGACCTTCATCACGGCGTTCGGCCTGATCGAGCGGCATGTGCCAGGGGCGATGCTGACCGAAGGCGTCACCTGGGTGATGACCGGGATAGGCATCGGCATGGCACTCGGCTCCTTCGCCGCCGGCGCGGTGGTGGATGCGTTCGGCGCCCAGAACGGGTTCTTTGTGTCGGTGGTGGCCGGCGCCATCGCACTCGCCACGGTGCTCATCGGCCAGCGCAGCCTTGCCACGTCGGATTGCGATTTCGCCGCATGCGAAGCAGGCGTTGTTCCTGCCGAGTAACAGCCCGGGGTATGTTGAGATTCAGGTCAGGCCGAGCCGAAAATGATGGATTTCGAGAACCGGAGCGCAGCGGACCTTCGGGTCCGAGCACCGGCCTACGCCGGCCGTAGCCTTAACTGCCGCGGCCGCTCATGAGTGCTTCGGCCGGCGAAGGCCGGAAGTGCAGAAAGCCATCGTTTGCAGGCCGGCATCACCTGAATATCAACGTAGCCTAAAGAATCTCGGTCCTGGCGATATGGATGCCAAACCCTTCGAGGCCGACATAGTGACGCTCGCGCGAGGCGATCAGGTTGATCGAGGAAATGCCGAGATCCTTCAAGATCTGGGCACCGAGGCCGATCTCGCGCCATTCGTTCTCGCGGCGAAGCGCCTCTTCATGGTCCTCGCGGTCGCCCGGGGCGGGGCGCTTGCGTTCCTGGTGGGCGACACCGACCGACCCCTCGCGCAGATAGACGATGACGCCGCGCTTGCGCTCACCCATCGCCTTCATGATGCCGTCCAGCCGGTGCGTGGTGCCGAAGACGTCGCTAACGACATCCTCGGAATGCAGCCGCACCGGCACATCCTCGCCGTCGCGGATGTCGCCGAAGACGATGGCGACGTGATGCATGGAGTCCCAGGGCAGCGTGTAGGTGAAGACCTGCGCCTTGCCGCCCGGCGTCTCGATGTCGGAGCAGGCGACGCGCTCAACGAGCGTTTCCTTGCGCTGGCGGTAGGCGATGAGGTCGGCGACCGAGATCTGCTTCAGACCGTGCTCCTCGGCGAATGCCTGCACCTGCGGGCCGCGCTTGACGGTGCCGTCATCGTTGACCAGTTCGGAAATGACACCGACCGGCGGCAGGCCGGCGAGCTTGCAGAGGTCGACCGCGGCCTCTGTATGGCCCGAACGCATCAGCACGCCACCTTCGCGAGCGATCAGCGGAAAGATGTGGCCGGGGCGGACGAAGTCGGAAGCGCCGACATTGCCGTTGGCGAGGTTGCGCACGGTCAGCGTGCGGTCGTCGGCCGAAATGCCTGTTGTCGTGCCGTGCTTGAAATCGACGCTGACGGTGAAGGCGGTGGTGTGGGCCGAATCATTGTCGGCAACCATCGGCTGCAGGTTCAGCCGCTTGGCTTCCTCGCGCGGCATCGGCGTGCAGACGATGCCGGAGGTGTTGCGGACGATGAAGGCCATCTTTTCCGGCGTGCAGTGGACGGCTGCGACGATCAGGTCGCCCTCGTTCTCGCGCCCGTCATCGTCCATGACGACAACGATCTCGCCGCGCTCGAAGGCGCGCAGGGCTTCGACGATTTTCTTCTGGTCGTAAGGCATAAGTGCTCGTTTCACTCGCAGGGGAGTAGGGGAATAGGGCAGTACGGGAGTAGGGAAAAGGAAAAAATTGCTGTCGCGGGAGCTGCCTAACATACTCCCCTACTGCCTTACTCCCCTACTCCCCTCCCCGTCTGTCCCCGATGGCGCAGATAGTGATCGGCGATGGCGCAGGCAACCATCGCTTCGCCGATCGGCACGGCGCGGATGCCGACGCATGGGTCGTGCCGGCCCTTGGTCATGATCTCGACGTCGTTGCCGTCCTTATCGATCGACTTTCGCGGCGTCAGGATCGACGAGGTCGGCTTGACGGCGAAACGCGCGACGATCGCCTGGCCGGTCGAGATGCCGCCAAGGATGCCGCCGGCATTGTTGGACAGGAAGACCGGTTTGCCATCATTGCCCATGCGAATTTCGTCGGCATTCTGTTCGCCGGTGATGCGGGCGGCCTCGAAGCCGTTGCCGATCTCGACGCCCTTGACGGCGTTGATCGACATCAGGCCCGAGGCGATGTCCTGGTCGAGCTTTGCATAGATCGGCGCGCCAAGACCCGCGGGAACGCCATCGGCGACGATCTCTATGACGGCGCCGACCGAGGAGCCCGACTTGCGGATGCCGTCGAGATACTGCGTGAAGACGGGAACGGAAGCCGGGTCCGGGGTGAAGAACGGATTTTCGGCGTCACTGATGAAATTCCAGTTCCAGTTGGCGCGGTCGATGGATTTTTCGCCCATTGCCACCAGCGCGCCGCGCACCACCATGCCGGGCACGACCTTGCGGGCCAGGGCTCCGGCTGCCACCCGCGCCGCCGTCTCGCGGGCCGACGAGCGGCCACCGCCGCGATAGTCGCGCAGGCCATATTTGACATCGTAGGTGTAGTCGGCATGGCCCGGCCGGTACTGGCGGGCGATCTCGCCATAATCCTTGGAGCGCTGATCGACATTCTCGATCAGCATCGACACCGGCGTACCGGTGGTGATCATCGTCTCGCCGTCCTCGTCCAGGATGAAGCCGGACAGCACCTTGACCTCGTCGGGTTCGCGACGCTGCGTCACAAAACGTGACTGGCCGGGACGGCGCTTGTCGAGCTCGGCCTGGATCTCGTCCCGCGTGAAGCGGATGCCGGGCGGACAGCCGTCGACCACGCAACCAAGCGCTGGCCCATGGCTTTCGCCCCAGGTGGTGACGCGGAACAGATGGCCGAACGTGTTGTGAGACATGAAAGTGACCCTGCCAGGCAGCGGAACCGGCTTAGAGTTGCCTTCTATTGGCGTTTTCCACAGTGGTCAAACTGTGATCCGGCGGATTTAGTTTTGACACATTCGGTTGGTTTCTGCTTCCCTTGACCGGTCTGTTGAACCCTCGCCGCCACCCTGCCGGCGCAATGATAAGAGGACGATGATGCGTATCCTGATTGGCGCCGTTGCCGCGACATTGCTGATTTCCACCGCCGCCTTCGCCGGCCAGACGGAAGGCCTGATCAAGAAGGTCGACAAGGACGCGCTGACGCTGACGCTTGACGACGGCAAATCCTACAAGCTGAACGCCGAAACCGACCTCGATGCGCTGAAGCCGGGGATGGATATCGTGATCGCCTATGACGTGACGAATGGCGAGAACGTCGTCACCGACATGCAGCTGCCGGATAGCGGTTCGGCCGAATAGAGGCTTTTCGCCAGGCCATCCCGAAGCCGGCTGGCGGAAAAGAGCACACAGCGCCATAGGCGGCCATGGGAATAACTGGTCATTGAACGACCGAAATGGGCCGAAAAACGGAACGTCCGCTATCAGGGGGCTTCACGGCGGCGGCCCGACGCCATAACGCCGGCTCGACGCGACGGGCGCCAAGGGTGACTCTATGTTCCCTTCACGATTCTCGGTTTAGTCGGTCGGCGGGTTGAGCAGCGCTCTCGAGGGCCAAGGCCAACCGCTTCTCGTCTTCGATGGCGCGATCGACCGCCTCAATTCCTCTTGGAGCGCCTTCAGCTCGGTTCCGTAGCTGGATCCGTCGCTGTCCCCGATCTGAAAGCCACTTACCCGCATTGCGTCGCGAGTATGGTGCACGTTACGGACTCCTTCGCGTCGAGTCGCGACCAGGATTTCCCTGAACTCTCCAAGACGTTCAACGTGATTGCGCGGCATTGCGTTCTCCTATTTCGTCGTCATCGTCGCCGTGAGACAGCTGAAACTTACGGAGATACTCTCGACAAAGCATGAGTGCGGAAGCTCAAATTTGAACGTCTTGCAACAGCGTAGAGCGCGGCAGGCGGAAATCGGCTTGGACCCGCCCGATCTCGGACCAGGTGCTAGACTCTTCGGCCGACCGCGGCTGCCGATTCTGGATCGCGAGGGTCCGTTTTTGAACACAGCTACGCTGGCCTCAATGTCCCGGCAAGCGGTGCCAAGCTGCTGCACGCGCGGGCGCATAAGATGCACACAGACACCATGTAACGTGCGCGATTCCAGCGCGCGCTTCAGCGACACAATCTCGGAACCAATTTCATGCAATCTTGCGCGGCAATCTCAGCCAACCAAGGGTCATTGCCGTGACAAGCGCGCAACCGGCTTCAGAGGGAAATAACAGCGTGCGGGAGCGTCGCATCTGGCCGGCTGCGATCGCGGTGATCCTTCTCCTGATGGCCCTTCCAGCTGCTGTCCTCCTCGACCTGCGTGACTTCACGCATCAACTATCCGACCGTCAAGCGAACGACATCAGCAAGATCATAACCGACATTCGCACGTTCTACGCCAATGACGTGGTCGGGCGAATCCTCCAAGCGGACGCGCATACGAAAATCACCGCGACAGATAACTACCGCGACGTTGCTGGCGCGATACCAATTCCAGCGACGTTCTCGCTGGAAATCGGGCGTCTCACGAGTTCGCGTGACAACACTGTCCGGTACGAATTTGTTTCCGACTATCCGTTCGCCGGGCGGCCTCCACACAATCTTGATGACTTTCAATTGAAGGCATTGGCATCATTTCGTGCCGACCCGAATGTTCAAACGCTTGAGGCGACGGAAGGCGGCTGGAGTCCGACCGTTCGGCTGGCTTCGCCGATCCGCATGACCGCCGCCTGCGTGGCATGCCACAACTCGCATCCGGACAGCCCAAAGAAGGATTGGAAGGTCGGTGATGTCAGAGGGATTCAAGCTGTGTCCGTCTCGCAGCCCCTGTCTCAAGGGTCGATCGGCTTCCACTATCTCTTCGCATATTTTGCGGCCGCCATAGCCACTGGAGTTGCATTCATCGTAATGCAGTGGCGGCAGTCGCGCGAACTCGCCCTGGTCAATGGCGAACTGAAGGAGGCCAACAACTTCTTGGCAACGGTGTCGCTCAAAATCGCAAAATATCTCTCACCTGAGATCTACAAAAGTGTGTTCAGCGGCGAGCGCGACGTGAAGGTGACCGCAGAGCGAAAGAAACTGACCATCTTCTTCTCCGACATCGTGGATTTCACAGCCACGACCGAGCGTATGCAACCTGAGTAACTGACCACCCATCTCAACGAGTATCTAACCGAGATGTCGCATATCGCCATTTCTCACGGCGCCACCGTAGATAAGTTCATCGGCGATGCCATTCTCGCGTTTTTCGGCGACCCGCAGACGCTTGGCCCGCGCGAAGACGCACGTGCATGTCTGCGTATGGCCTTGGCCATGCAAAAGCGTTTGGAGTACCTGCAAGTCAAATGGCGGCAGCAGGGTATCGAGCACCCCTTCCGTGTGCGGATGGGAATAAACACCGGCTACTGCAATGTCGGCAACTTCGGCAGCGACGATCGTATGGATTACACCATCATCGGCGCCGAAGCCAACCTCGCTGCTCGGCTGCAGAGCATTGCACCTGCGGGCGGAATAATGCTCGGCTACGAAACATATTCCAACGTACGGGACATGGTCGATGCGTCGGCAGGTGAGCAGATCAGCATGAAGGGGATCAGCAGACCGATCGTGCCTTATCTGGTGCGGGGTGTCCGGGAACAGTTGAGCGACGACACTGTCATAACGGAAATGGACGAGGGCATGTCGTTGACGCTCGATACCGCCGGGCTCGACCCCGCTAGGGCTGCGCGTCTGCGCGACAAACTTCAGTCGGCGCTAGCTCAACTCGAGGCTAGGTTGGCTGTGCCTTCTCCGAAGGAAACGAGCGGTTAGCGCCATCAATGTCTGAGAGGGGGCTAAATCGTTCAGAGCGATTGGATTTCGACCAACTATCGAGTGCGCGATCCTGAACTTGATTGAGCATTCAGAATGAACTCGCGCATGAGCGCCACGCACTCCTGATGGTGCGTCTCCAGCAGGAGGTGCGCGCCATCGTAGATGTGCATGTCGAGTCGGTCGAGCTCGCGGGCATAGGCAAGCACCTCGTCGATCTCGAAGTATGGGTCGTGGCGGCCCCAGAGCAGCAGCGCCGGCGGCTGACGTTCGCGATGATAGGCCGAGATCTCGGGAAAACGGGCGACGTACCGCCCATAGTCCTCGAAGATGCGAAATTGTATATCGACGAGCCCCGGCCGGCTCATTCGCTCCCAGTCCAGATGCCAGCCTTCAGGCGCGAACTGCGGTTTGAGCTGTTCCGGGATGTCACCGACATAGGTATGCCGCACCCCATCGAAGTTCAGCCACTCGGGGAGTTTCTTGCGGTTTTCGAGGGTGGGATCCGACCAGTAGGTCTTGTTTGCGTCCCAGTCCGGGCCAAGGCCCTCCTGATGGGCATTGCCGTTCTGGATGATGAGCCCCAGCACGCGGTCGGGACGCGCTAGCGCCAGATGGTAGGCGACGGGCGCACCGAAATCGTGGATGTAGAGGAAGAACCGCTCCATCCCGATCTCCCGCACCAAGGCGTCGATCGTCCGCGCCATAGCCTCGAACGTGTACTCGTAATCGTCAGGCGCCTCCGTGAAGCCGAACCCGGGCAGGTCGGGCGCAACGACCCGCGCTACCTCGGCCAAGGGGCTGATGACGTTGCGGAAGCTGTATGATGAGCTGGGTTGGCCGTGGAGAAGCAGAACGCCGGGTGCGCCGCGCCGCCCCGCCTCGCGATAGAACAGGTCCACCCCGTCCACTACGACTATGTGATGCTTGGTTTTCTGAACGTTCAGCATACTGTTCCTCCTGTTTGCAGTCGGAGATGAAACCTGATAATTTGGCTAATGTGGTTACGCAGCTGTAACCGTTTAACGAGCTATTAAAGGTTACGTTCCCTGTCGAGCGATAACACGGCCTGGGTGGCGGAACACTTCGTAGGCGGTCACCCCGCCCTCGACCTTTCGAACGCCGTGTTCGACCGGCGAAACCCACCGCCGCATAATGAACTCTTCAACTCCCCTCGGGATATCGGGACGTGGCTGCTTGCTGCAGGGTTGGCGGACGAGGGTGAAGCAGGAGCGGTCGCCGAGATACCAGATCGGCACTTCCTCAACGAAGTTCGTGAGATACGTGAATCGTCGTATGCGCTCTTCAACGCGATCGCTTCAAACGTGGAGGCGCCATCGCAGCCGCTTGGTCTTCTATTCTCACGCGCCGCCTGCGGGTTGGAAGCCCAACAAGTCGGTTGGGATGGGACGCGGCTCGATCTCTCCTCCCATCAATGGAAAAACCCTGCCCTTTTGAGCGCACTCCTTGCACACTTGTCGATTGAAGCATTCTTTACGCTGCCGCGCGCAAGGGTGCATGCGTGCCCACGATGTGGGTGGCTGTTTGTAGACACCTCACGAGGCGGGAAGCGCCGCTGGTGCAACATGCGAATTTGCGGGAATCGCGAAAAGATAGCCCGCCATCGGGGCTATATGGCATCCTAACCAGCAAGACCGACAAGGCACCCCGGAGCGCCGTGGACGGATTGGCCGCATATTTGAGGCGGCTACGGATTCAAAGAATCAAGCGCCGTGTCTTCGATGTCCGCTCGTCGCGCAACAAAAGCGCATCGCACGGTGGCAGAGGGCTAAACCCTATCGTTCAGAGTGATTGGATTTCGACCCTCAAAGCCACTCCAGGCGGCGACCCTCCAGCCGGAGCAGGCGGTCCTGCGGCACTTCCATGCTGACCGCATCTTGCGCGGACATCCCCAGTACCAGGCGGAACAGGGCGCGCACGACGCCACCATGGGTCACGCAGACCGTGTCGCGGTCGAGTGCGTCGAACCACGGCTTCACCCGTTCGAGCAGCATCTGGTAGCTTTCGGCGCCCTCGCCGGGCGGCTGGAAATTCCATTTGTCGAGACGGCGTTGCCTGGTCGAACCGGGATCCCTCGCCTCGAGTTCGGCAAAGGTGAAACCCTGCCAGTCGCCAAAGCTCAACTCCACGAGTAGCGGCTCGGTGCGATAAGCATGCGGATCGAGCTTCATCGCCGCGCGCAGGCGCTCCATCGTCTCGCGCGTGCGCCGCATCGGGCTGGCGACAAAGTCGAAATCCTGGGGGTTATGGACAAATTCGGCAAGCCGGCGCCCGTTGCGGGTTGCCTGCTGGCGGCCGAGCGCATTGAGGTCGGTGTCGGCCTGCCCCTGCAGCCGGGCCTCGGCGTTCCACTCCGTCTGGCCGTGGCGCGCGATGTAGACGAGCGGATACATCAGGTCTTCCGGGTGAGATCGGGAGCAGACAGGCAGGATTGGTGTTCGCGGAAGGAACTAGTCCTTGACGGTTGAAATGTCGGGGGCGTCGACAGCCTTCATGCCGACAACATGGTAGCCGGAATCGACATGGTGGATCTCGCCGGTGACGCCGCGCGACAGGTCGGACAGGAAATACACGGCGGAATCACCGACCTCCTCCTGGGTGACGGTCTGTTTCAGCGGCGAATTGTATTCGTTCCATTTCAGGATGTAGCGGAAATCGCCGATGCCGGAGGCGGCAAGCGTCTTGATCGGCCCGGCCGAGATGGCGTTGACGCGGATCTTCCTGGCGCCGAGGTCGACGGCCAGATAGCGCACGCTGGCTTCGAGCGCCGCCTTGGCCACACCCATGACGTTGTAGTGCGGCATCACCTTTTCCGCGCCATAGTAGGTCAGCGTCAGCAGCGAGCCGCCCTCGCTCATCAGCGCCTCGGCGCGCTTGGCGATGGTGGTGAAGGAATACACCGAAATGTCCATGGTGCGCAGGAAGTTGTCGCGCGTCGTCTCGACATAACGGCCGGTCAGCTCGTCCTTGTCGGAAAAGGCGATGGCGTGGACGAGGAAGTCGAGCTTGCCCCAGAGCTTGGCGACATTGGCAAACACCTCGTCGAGGCTTGCCGGGTCGGTGACGTCACAGTGGCCGGCGACATATGCGTTGAGCTCCGCCGCCAGCGGCTCGACGCGCTTCTTGAACGCCTCGCCCTGGTAGGTGAGCGCGATCTCGGCGCCGTGGTCGACGCAGGCCTTGGCGATGCCATAGGCGATCGATCTGTTGTTGGCGACGCCAAGGATAAGGCCGCGCTTACCGGCCATAAGGCCCTGTCCACCCGCCATGTGAGTGCTCTCCGCAAGATTTTCTGCTTTGTGGACAGCCCTATCGCACAGGCACAGAGCCCCTTCAAGCGTTCAAAACGGACAGTTCGGGGGACAAAACCGTATGATCAGCCTTTTCGGTTGCGGATCAGCGCTTCGAGATCGCTGTCGCCGCCTTCCGGCAACATCAGCCGCACATGCGCATAGAGATCACCGTGACCGCCGGCTTTTTCCGGCAGCCCCCTGCCCTTCAGCCGCAGCACCTTGTCCGAACTCGACCAGGCGGGGATGTTGACCGCGAGCTTGCCGGTCGGCGTCTCGACCGCCACCTTGGCGCCAAGCACCGCATCGGCCAGCGCCACCGGCAGGTCGGCATGCAGGTTGCGGCCATCGACGCGATAGCGCGGATGCCGGCGAAAGTGTATCTTGACCAGCGCGTCGCCCGGCTGCGGCCCTTGCTCGCCCTGCCCCTTCAGCCGGATGGTCTGGCCGTCCTCGACATAGGCCGGCAGCTTGACGGCGATCTTGCGGCCGTCGGGGAACATCGCGGTCACCTTCTCCGCGGTCGCCGCTTCCTCGATGGTGATGTCGAGCGTCACGTTCAGGTCGGCGCCCGGCTGGGCCTGCCAGCGGTCGCCCGCGCCGGTGCCGCGCGCTCCCGAAAAGGCATCGCCAAAAATCTGGCTGAAGATATCGCTGTTGCCGTCAAAAGGATCGCCGCCGGGGCGACCGGAGCGAAATTCGAAGCGCGATCCGCCCGGCCCCTGCTGTCGGCGAAAACCGGAAAAAGGATCGCCGCCGCCCGCGGCACCTTCGAAACCCTGGAACCGCGGCTTGCCGTCGGCGTCGATCTCGCCGCGATCGAAGGCCGCGCGGGCCTTCTCGTCGCCGACGATCTCGTAAGCCTGGTTGGCGGCGGCAAAACGGTCCTTCGCCTTGGGATCATTCGGGTTCTGGTCCGGATGATGCTTCTTGGCGAGTTTGCGGTACGCCGATTTTATGTCCTTGGCCGATGCGTTCTTGGCAACGCCCAGCACCTCATAGGGGTCGCGCATGCTTCCTGCCTGCAAGAGAGTATGAGTCCACGATTGCCACCTATATGCGCCCGCATAGGAAGAAATTCCAGTGGTGCATAGCCAGATTGGCGGTGGAATTGGAGCACGATGAGATTAGGTCTGGTCATTGAGCCGGCGATGGTTTGAGACAAGAGGGATTTGGTGACGGACGATGGCACGGCGGAACGGCTACTGGCCGTCCAAGACCACCGATGCTAGGCTGAGGGGCATGACGCGCGCGGCTGCGATAGCTCGGTCGGAGGCTTACTTCGATTCAGGCGCTTTCCGGGAGGATTTGGCCCGTCGGATTGGCATGCCGACGGAGAGCCAGAACCCTGATCGCGAACATGTGCTGGTTGACTATATCGAGACCGAGATAAAGCCGACATTCGAAGCACTTGGCTTTGCATGCCGAACGCTCAACCAGAACGGCTGGCCATTCTTTTTCGCCGAACGCACGGAGGACGCCGCGCGTCCGACGGTACTTGGCTATGGCCACGGCGACGTGGTTCGCGGGTTGGATGACGAGTGGGATGAGGGTCTTTCGCCGTGGCGTCTGACCGAACGTGACAACAGATGGTACGGGCGCGGCGTCGCCGACAACAAAGGCCAGCATTCGATAAACGTCGGCGCGCTTCGAGCCGTCATCGAGACGCGCGGAAGGCTCGGCTTCAATGCCAAGTATCTGATCGAAATGGGGGAGGAACGAGTCTCGCCCGGCCTGCGGGAACTGGCCAAGACCCACAAGGAATTGTTCCGCTCGGATGTGCTGATCGCCTCGGACGGCCCTCGCCTCTCCGCTGAAAGGCCGACCGTTTTTTTGGGCTCGCGCGGCTCTATCTCCTTCGACATCTGGATTGATGCACGGAAGGGCGGCCATCATTCAGGAAACTGGGGCGGTCTCCTCTCGGATCCAGCCATTCAACTTGCCCATGCGATTGCAAGCATCACCGAACCGACCGGAAAAATCCGGATTCCGGAGTGGCTTCCGACAAGCATTCCCGACGATGTGCGACGCGTTCTTGCGAACTGTGAGGTGGAGAGCGGCACGGAGGAGCCCAAGATCGATCCCGATTGGGGCGAGCCTGGCTTGACCTCTGCGGAGAAGGTTTTTGCGTGGTGCTCATTTTCGGTGCTTGCCTTCGAGGCGGGGAACCCGAGGGCACCTGTTGGCGCCATTCCGCCCCGAGCCTGGGCGCGTTGCCAGCTTCGCTTCGTCATCGGGGTGGACGTGCAAGAAGTCCTTCCTGCGTTGCGTCGTCATCTGGACTGCAACGGTTTTTCGACCGTGCAGATTGCGAAAGCGCGCGATGAAGTTTTTCACGCGACGCGGCTCGATCCGAAGCACCCGTGGGTCAGTTGGGTGGTCGATTCGATTGCCCGCACGACGGGAAAGAAACCCGCCATTCTGCCGAGCCTCGGCGGATCACTCCCGAACGACATCTTCTCCGAAGTTCTAGAAATGCCGACCATTTGGGTCCCGCATTCCTATCCAGGATGTTCGCAGCACGCGCCCAATGAGCATCTGCCGGTTGCCATTGCCCGAGAAGGCCTGGGGCTGATGGCAGGACTTTACTGGGATTTGGGCGAGCCGAACGGGCAGATCGCGCAATATGCGGTCTGGAAGACTTAAAGCGACTTGAAGTCCTGCATGCGCCAGGCGCCGGCGCCGGCCAGGCACACCTCGCCCTTGAACAGAGCGACACCGTCGAAGCTCTCGCGCGACGCGGTGAAGCGGCGGCATGTCTGACCCTTGTCCTTGAATTCCGCCAGCTCGGTGATGGAGCCGCGCGAACCGGTATCGGCATTCGCCCAGGGAATGGCCTGCCCGCTGAGTTGTTCGATGTCGGCCGAAGATACCGCATTGCCGATCGTCGTCTGGTCCGAGGCGCGGTCCTGATCGACCGGCGAAGCGTTGGCTGACGTGCTTGAGGTCAGGATCGTGCGGTCGACCTCGGCCTGCTCCAGGCTGAAGCCTCCACCACCGCAGGCGGCCAGCGGCAGGGCGACCAGAACGATCGCGGCTTTGGCGCTGGCCGAAGCAAATACGCTCCGTTGCCCGCTGTCAAAAGCTTGCGCGATACGCGACAATCGGCAATCTCCCCAGCCAGCGATCAGGATTTGGAAAAACTATGAGCGAAACCGGGTTAACAAGCGGTGACTTTACCGAGGTTGCCGAGCCGTTCCGCCTTTTTGCCGCATGGCTCGAGGATGCAACGAAGAGCGAGATCAACGATGCCAACGGCGTGGCGCTGGCGACCGTCGATGCCGAGGGCATGCCGGATGTGCGCATGGTGCTGCTCAAGGGGTTCGATGAAAGCGGGTTTGTCTTCTACACGAATTTCGAGAGCGCCAAGGGCCAAGAGATTCTTGGCAGCATGAAGGCGGCGATGTGCTTCCATTGGAAGTCGCTGCGCCGGCAGGTGCGCGTGCGCGGGCCAGTGGAAATCGTCACCGAGGCGGAAGCTGATGCCTATTATGCGACGCGCCCGCGCGGCAGCCGTATCGGCGCCTGGGCGTCGAAACAGTCGCGGCCGCTGGAAAGCCGCTTCGCGCTGGAAAAGGCCGTTGCCGAATACACGGCGCGCTATCCGATCGGAGAAATTCCGCGGCCAAAACACTGGTCGGGCTTCCGTATCGTGCCACGGACGATCGAGTTCTGGCACGACCGGCCGTTCCGGCTGCACGACCGCATCGTCTTTTCCCGCAATGCCCAAGGCGGCTGGGACAAGACGAGGCTTTATCCGTAGCAGGTTTTTCCAAGGCCGTGCGGCAAGACAGGACCCTGTGCCGCGCCGGTCGCAAAGAGGTGATCCATGAGCCTGTTCCTGGCCTTTCTCGGCGTCTCGTTCGTCATCCTCGCCACGCCCGGACCGGACACGGCCATCACCATCCGCAACGCACTTCTCGGTGGCCGCGCCGGCGGCGTGTTTACCGCGCTCGGCATCGCCGGCGCCCAGACGATCTGGGCGCTGGCCACCAGTGCCGGCATTGTCGCCCTGCTGGTGGCTTCGGAACCGCTTTTCCTGACCGTCAAATATGCCGGCGCCGCCTATCTGATCTATCTCGGCGTCAAGGCGCTGCAGGAGGCTTGGCGGCCGTCCCATCAGGCGGAGGGAGCGGCCATCGCCAAGCCTTCGCGGCGGCTGACGGCGGCAAGCGCCTTTCGCCAGGGCCTGATCAGCGATCTCGGCAATCCGAAGATGGCGGTGTTCTTCGCCAGCCTTTTGCCTCAGTTCGTGCCGCCCGGTGGGGAAAGCTTCGCGGCATTGCTTGGTCTGGGAGCGGTCTTTGCCGTCATGACCTTCGTCTGGCTGACGCTTTACGCGACGGTCGTCGCCAAGGCGGGCGATTTCCTGCGCCGGCCATCGATCCGCCGCGTCATCGAGGGCGTGACCGGAGTGGTGCTGGTCAGCCTCGGCATCCGCATTGCGGCCGAGCACCGCTAGATGGAGTGCACTTTCACCGATTGTCCTGGATGCCTCAGGGCAATCCTTGACGAACCACCTTGGTTCACTAATAATCATAGTGAACCAAATGAAAGTTATGACCATGACGGCTTTTACCGTGCGCGTCCCGGACGAAACCGCGAACAGGCTTGACCAGCTTGCCGAAAAGCTCGACCGCTCGCGATCCTATGTGGCTGCGCAGGCCATTGAGGACTTTGTAACCCGTGAAGAATGGCAACTCGCCGAGATAGAAGCCGGGTTGGCCGAAGCCGAGCGCGGCGATTTTGCCAGTGATCGTGATGTAGCCGCCGTTGTGGGAAAATACGTCAAGTCCGCCCGCCAGGCATGAGCCGCAAAAGAATCCGCTGGACCAAGCGAGCGCTGCGGCGGCTTGACGAAATCGGAGCACATATCGAGAAGGACAACCCTGAAGCGGCCGCCCGAGTCATTGCGCGCATCGTGACGGCGGCGGAACATCTCGCCGAGCAACCGGCCATGGGGCGCATAGGGCGCATCAAGGCGACGCGGGAACTCGTTTTGGTTGATATTCCGTATATCGTCCCCTATCGCATCAACGGCGACACCGTCGAAATCGTCACCGTCATGCACGCCGCCCAGCGGTGGCCGCAGACCCTGTAAAGTCGGCCATGGCCGCGTCACCAGGCCACTCTGCCTTCAGCCTGCCTTCTTTCTGGTCATGAAGGCCGTCAGCGCGACGCGAGCCTCGTCGGATTTGAGACGCTCGCGGAAATGGGCGCTCTCCTCGCCGATGCGGGCGACAAGGTCTTCGCGGGAGCCGCGCATCAGGTCACGCGCGATCTTCAGTGCCTGCGGCGGCTTGGCGGCGATCTGGGCGGCGGCGGCCAGCACCGAGGCTTCGAGCGCCTCTTCCTCGACAACCTCGTAGATCAGCCCGGCGGCCTTCGCACGCTCGGCGGAAAAGCCTTCGCCGAGACCAAGCAGCGCGAAGGCGCCTTGCCGGCCGAGCACCTGCGGTGCGAGCAGGCTGGACCCTGCCTCGGGCACCAGGCCGAGATCGACGAAGGGTGTACGGAATACGGTGCGCGGCGTGGCGAAGGTGAGGTCGCAATGCAAGTTGAGCGTGGTGCCGATGCCAACGGCGATACCGTCGACGCCGGAGACCATGGGTTTTTCCACCCTGGCCAGCGCCATCAGGAAATCCCAGACTTCGGTGCCGCCTTCGCCGCCGGTGGCGACAACCATGAAATCGGCAAGATCGTTGCCGGACGAGAAGGCGCCGGGCACGCCAAGGAAAACATGGACGCGAACCGCCGGATCGGCGTCGCCTTCGGCAAGGGCTGCCGACATTGTCGCATACATGGCGCGCGTCAGGGCATTCTTCTTGTCCGGGCGGTTCATGCGGATGATCTGGACGGCGCCCTGGCGCTCGACGAGGATATTGTCTGTCACGGTTTTTCCTTGTGAACGTCGGACTGGGAAATTCAGGTAGAAATCAGCGCCTTGCCGGCGTCGGCAAGGCTTTCGGCGCCGCCAATGACGCGCTCCTTCAGCGCGCGCACCTCGCCAAGCAGGTTTTCGGCAAAGAAGCGGCATAGCGGCAGGCGGCCTTGGTCGGCAAGCGCGCCGCGCGCCAGATAGGCGCCGCCGGCGGCAAGCGAGAACAGCCTGAGATAGGGCGTGGCGCCGGCCAGCGCCGCGTCCGAACGACCGTCGGCGAGCAGCCCTTGCAGGAAGCGCGTCGCTTCAGTGAGGTCGTCCAGCGCCTGGTCGAGGCTGTCCGCCGTGCGGCCAAAATCCCTGAGGTTCGAGGTCCGCACGGAATTGGCCACCGCCGCCAGTTCGGCAATGTAGCCATGCACGTGCTCGCCGCCGCCGAGCGGCAATTTGCGCGCCACCAGATCGATCGCCTGGATGCCGTTGGTGCCTTCGTAGATCGGCGCGATGCGGGCGTCGCGATAAAGCGCTGCCGCGCCCGTCTCCTCGATGAACCCCATGCCGCCATGCACCTGCAGCCCAAGCGAGGCAATCTCGACACCGACATCGGTGGAGAAGGCCTTGGCCAGCGGCGTCAGCAGATTGGCGCGGTCGCGCCAATGCGCGGCGTCGCCGTGCGAGACCCGCGCGCAATCGATGGCATGCGCGCAGGAATAGCTGATGGCCCGCGCAATCTGCGTCAGCGCCTTCATGGTCAAGAGATTGCGCTGCACATCGGGGTGATGAACGATCGGCGCCATGCCGGGCCCGCCATAGGTCGCGGCCTTGCCTTGCCGGCGTTCATTGGCGTAGGCGATCGCCTTCTGCGTCGCCATCTCGGCGACCGCGACGCCCTGCATGCCAATGGCAAGGCGGGCGTTGTTCATCATGGTGAACATGCAGGCGAGGCCCCTGTTCTCCTCGCCGACCAGCCAGCCGATCGCGCCAGGCGACGCCCCTTCGAAACCATCGCCATAGATCATGGTGCAGGTCGGCGAGGCGTGGATACCGAGCTTGTGCTCCAGCCCGGAGCAGAAGACGTCGTTGCGCGCGCCGAGCGTACCATCGTCGCCAACCAGGAATTTCGGCACCAGGAACAGCGAAATGCCGCGCGTGCCGGCCGGCGCGTCCGGCAGCCGCGCCAGCACCAGATGGACGATGTTGTCGGTGAGGTCGTGCTCGCCATAGGTGATGAATATCTTCTGGCCGAAGATACGATAGGTGTCGTCGCCGGCCGGCTCGGCGCGGGCACGCAAGGCATTCAGATCCGAGCCCGCCTGCGGCTCGGTCAGGTTCATCGTGCCCATCCATTCGCCGGAGACGAGCTTTTCTAGATATTTGGCCTTCAGCGCCTGCGACGCGTGCTTGTCGAGCGCTTCGACCGCGCCCATGGTCAGCGTCGGGCCTAGGCCGAAGGCCATGGCGGCGGAGTTCCACATTTCAAGCGCGGCAACGCCGAGCATGGTCGGCAGGCCCTGGCCGCCGAATTCCTCCGGCGCCGACAGCGCGTTCCAGCCGCCATCGATCCAGCGGCGATAAAGCGCCTTCCAACCTGGCGGCATGGTGACGGCAGCATCCTTCAGCACGGCACCTTGTTCGTCACCGACCTTGTAGAGCAGCGCCACCTCCTCGCTGGCGAAGCGGCCGGCTTCCGCCAGAATGGCATCGACGAGGTCTTCGCCCAGGTCGCCAAAGGTGCCTGCGTCGAGCGCCGGCTTCAGGCCAGCCACGTGCTTCAACGTGAAGGCGATGTCCTCGACCGGTGCCCGATACATGCCGCTTTGTCCTCCTCAAACTGGCGGGTCAACCTAAGACCGCAGGCGATGCAAAACCATCGGTCTTTGGGTTGCTCCTCCATCTTCTTTTTACGTAAACGTCAAATTTTGTCACGCGGATTTTGCAAATGCCGCGGCGCACGCTAAATTCAGCAAAGCCGGATCAAGCTCGCCCGGCGGAAGACCCTTGGATTGGAACCGCGCCATGCTGGCCAGACCTGACGCCTATCGCTGCATCGAATGCGGCCTGCCCTATCGGGCGACGGGCTTTTCCTACTATCATGGCATATCGAAAACGGCGCCGCCTACTGGGCGGATCGCGGTATCTTGTGTTCGCCGCAATGTTCGCTGGCCCACCATCGCAAACGCGCGGCCGAGGGGACGCTGCCGCAAGCGCCAGCGCCCGACCCATTCGAAATCCAGCCGTTTTCGCGCCGTTGACGGCCCGGCCAGCGATCATATTGGGAAAAGAACGAACTTGATATGTACGGCTATATACCGTACATTCGCATCAGAGGTGACTGTGATGCCAATGCCAAACCAACAGACCCGTACCGCCCGTCTCGAAGCTCGTATTTCGCCGGATATGCTGAACCTGGTGAAACGTGCCGCCGAAATCCAGGGACGCAGTGTCAGCGACTTCGTGGTCGCAGCCGCTCAAGAGGCGGCGCAGCGCACTATCGAGAATACCGCCATTCTGCGTATTTCCATCGAGGATCAGCGCGCCATGATGGAGGCGATCCTCAATCCGCCCGAGCCCAATGAAGCGCTGCGCAAGGCCGCCGACGCTCACAAACGGCTTGTCGTCGACTCGCATTGAATTTCGCCCTCATCATCGAATCGCTCGGCGGGTCGCATGCTCGCAAGGCGTTCAGCTGCGGCGTGTTGGCGCTCGACCGCTATATCCGGGAACAGGCCAGCCAGGATGTCAAACGCCGGGTCGGCAATTGCTTCGTTGCCGTGGATCGCGATGCAGGCGCCCTTGCCGGGTACTACACTTTGGCAGCGTCGAGCATACCGATCGCGTCCTTGCCTGAAGACCAGGCAAAACGCCTGCCGCATTATCCGATCCTGCCCGCCATATTGATCGGCAGGCTGGCAGTCGATGCCAGATACCAGGGGCGGCAGGTCGGATCGGCGCTGATCGTGGATGCGCTGCGACGCAGCGTTGGTGCTGCTCCGGCAGCCTTCGCGTTGATTGTCGATGCCAAGGATGACCAGGCGGCCGCTTTCTATCGCAGGCATGGCTTCACCCCATTTCTGAGCCGCCCGCTATCGCTGTTCCTGCCCATAGCGACAGCGTTGAAGCTATTTGGCTGACTATCATGCTCTTGTTCTCAAAGGTGCCACAATGATCCTTTCGCCAACCCCAACTCAGCCTCTTGCGCACCCGAAGCATTTCCTTAACCATGGCGGTTCAGGATCGGTGTTTGGTCAGCGGGGATTCCCTGTTTGAAAAAACCGGCGCACCCACTTCGCCGCTCGGCACTTTTCGCCCTCATCGCGGCGATGGCGCTGACGCCGGCGGCAAAGGCCTCGGATTTCTCCGAGCCGTGGAAGGATGCCGACCGGGCGCTGGTCATCGACGCCTATGAGTACAATCCGATCGACTGGGGCCAACTTGCCACCGACAAGCGGATCGTCGGCTTCATCAACAAGGCGTCCGACGGGATGCCGCCGCCCTATTTCTGTTTCGGCGACGAGACCGGGGCGCGGCTCTGCAAGACACTGTGGAAGCGCTATGCGGTGGCGCGCGAGTTGTTCCAGACGCGCAAGGTTGTGGCCAAGGCGCTCGGCCTGAAATGGGGCGCCTATCACCTCGCCCGCCCCGGCAATCCGATCGGACAGGCCAACAACTTCATCGATTTCGCCCAACCCGAGCCTGACGACCTGCTTGCCCTCGACATCGAGGACGACGATCCCACGCAATGGATGTCGCTCGAGGATGCCGAGGAATTCGTGCGCCAGGTGCATCGGCGGATCGGCCGCTTTCCGGTGCTCTACACCAATGGCAGCACCGCCGGGCACATCGCCGACAACAGGTACAAGTACCGGCTGCTGTCGCGGCTGCCGCTCTGGTATGCACGCTACAAGCCCGACATCGGCGTGCACTTTCCGATGGGCAACTGGCAAGGCTACGCGCTGTGGCAGTTTTCGGCGAAGGCGAATTGCGGCCGCTTCCGCTGCCCCTACCGGGTCGCCGGCACGCCCACCGACATCGACGTCAACGTCGCGCCGGTGGATGCCGCGACACTGCGCGCGCAATGGCCCTTTGGCGAGCTGATCGACATGCAGCCGGATTACCTGGCCTCGATACCGCTGCCGCTTTCCCGCGAAGCCGCGCTCGCGGGCAATATCACCATCACCTACGCCACCGTGGCGACGCCGCCGAGCTTCGACGAGATGGTTGCGGTGTTCAGCGCGCGCTGGGCCAGATTCCGCGATGGCTTTCAGATGCCCGTCGTGACGGCGGCGCGGCGCCTGCCGAGCGGGATTGCCGAATATGTAGCCTGGATGCGGAAGGAAAAGCGCGCCGCATCGGCCTTTGAGGCCGCGCCTGCCACAAGCGATACGGTCAGCACCGCCTCGACCGAGTCTGATCGCGGCCTGCGCTGAAGCACCCGATCAGCGGCGGCTCCCCATGCTGGCGTACATGCCGGTGGTGCGGAACTGGCTGGGCGTAATGCCGTAGCAGCGTCGAAAGACCTTCGAAAAGTAATTCGCATCCTCGAAGCCGCACATGATGGCGACTTCCTTCACCGGCAGGAAATCCGCCTTTGTCAAAAGCTTGGCCGCGCGTTGCAACCGCTGCTGCAACACGAACTCGGCCGGCGGGATGCCTTCGCTGTCAGCGAAACAGCGTGAGAAATGCGCGCGGCTGAGACCGCTGATCTGGACGAGGTCCGCCACCGGCAGGGCCCTGTCGAGATTGGCGTTGATGTGGTCGATCACAGGCTGCATGGCGCTCTGTTTTTCGGCAAAGGCGTGCGAGCCGAAAACATCGTCATAGAGGGCCATCGCCGCCTCATAGGCGACGGCCGAAGCAGCACCCGGCGATGCCGCCCCCTTGATCAGACGCAGGCTGCAATCGGCAAGATGATCGATTGTCTCCGGCTGCAGCCGAAACACGGGGCCGGAGACGCCGAGGATCGATTTGTGGATGCGCAGCGCCTCCTCGCCGTTCATTGAGATCCAGAAATATTCCCAGCGCTCATCCCTGGCCAGCCAGTAGCGGTGATTGTGCGGCACCAGCACCAGCAGCGTGTCGTTCTTCTGCAGGCGGTAGTTGCGGCTCTCGTAGCGCAGCTGGCCGGTTCCGCTGATCGTGTGCTGCAGCACGGTGAACGGGGTCTGGCCGCGCTTTCGCCCGTCCCAGTCATAGGCTTCGTCTTCGCGCACTTCGTAGCCGGTGCTTGTCGGCATGGCGTGCAGGCGCTGGCGGCCGCGCGGCAGCGAGATCGTCCGCATCGACTGTCCGTTGGCGATCAGGTCTTGCAGCACAAAATTACCCTCGAAAGCATAATCCTTCTCTGGCCGCGCTTGCGAATAAGCGCATAATCCCTCCCCAGAGAACGCGAAGACCCGCGGTCGAGGAGCGGGCGGGGAGGAGAAGAAGCCGGATTCCGGCTAAAATGGCACGCGCGCCGTGGCGCGTAGCCTTATCCTCCCTTGCTGCTCCTTGCCTAGCATTCGATTGGATCGAGGTGAAGGTGATGAGCTTCAAAATCGCTATTATCGGCGCCGGCAGTGTCGGATTCACCAAGAAGCTGTTCACCGACATTTTGTGCGTGCCGGAGTTCAGGGATATCGAATTCGCGCTGACCGACGTCAGCGAGCACAATCTGCAGATGATCAAGGCGATTCTCGACAGGGTCGTCGCGGCGAACAAATTGCCGACAAAAGTGACGGCGACCACCGACCGACGCAAGGCGATCGAGGGCGCTTGCTACATCATCAGTTGTGTCAGGGTCGGCGGCCTCGAAGCCTATGCCGACGACATCCGCATTCCCCTGAAATACGGCATCGACCAATGCGTCGGCGACACGATCTGCGCCGGCGGCATTCTCTACGGCCAGCGCAACATTCCGGTGATCCTGGATTTCTGCAGGGACATTCGCGCGGTCGCCGAGACAAACGCGAAATTCCTCAACTATGCCAACCCGATGGCGATGAACACCTGGGCGGCCATCGAGTATGGCAAGGTCGACACGGTCGGGCTGTGCCACGGCGTCCAGCATGGCGCGGAACAGATCGCCGAGGTGCTGGGCGCGAAATCGCGGCAGGAGCTCGATTACGTCTGTTCCGGCATCAACCACCAGACCTGGTTCATCGATCTGCGCCTCAACGGCCGCTGCATCGGCAAGGACGAACTGATTGCCGCCTTCGAGGCGCACCCGGTCTATTCCAGGCAGGAAAAGCTGCGCATCGACGTGCTGAAGCGCTTCGGCGTCTATTCGACCGAAAGCAATGGCCACCTTTCCGAATACCTGCCCTGGTACCGCAAGCGGCCGGACGAAATCACGCGCTGGATCGACATGTCGGACTGGATCCATGGCGAGACGGGCGGCTATCTCCGCTATTCGACCGAGACCCGCAACTGGTTCGAGACGGAGTATCCGCAGTTCCTCGAAGCGGCGTCGAAGCCCATCGACGCGTCCAAGCGCTCCAACGAGCATGCCAGCCACATATTGGAAGCGCTGGAGACCAACCGCGTCTATCGCGGCCACTTCAACGTCAGGAACAACGGCGTCATCACCAACCTGCCGCAGGACGCCATCGTCGAGTCGCCCGGCTTCGTCGACCGTTTCGGCATCAACATGGCCGCCGGCATCACGCTGCCGGAGGCTTGTGCGGCCACCTGCATGGCGTCGATCAATGTCCAGCGCATGTCGGTGCATGCCGCGATCGCGGGCGATATCGATCTCTTGAAGCTCGCCGTGCTGCACGACCCGCTGGTTGGCGCGGTTTCGACGCCGGAAGAAGTCTGGCAGATGGTGGATGAGATGGTCGTCGCCCAGGCCGACTGGCTGCCGCAATATGCCGATGCGGTTCCGGCCGCCAGGGAGCGGCTTTCGAAATCAAGGGTGAAGACCCGCGAATGGGCAGGCGCGGCACGGCGCAATGTTCGCTCGATCGAGGAATTACGCGCCGAAAAGGCCGCGCTGAAGCAGGCCGGCTGACGCCTTCAAGGAGAAGCGGAGCAGCAGCAACAAAGACTTCGAAACACTTGGGAGGAGACCATGAGGAATTTACGCAGCATCGGCATTGTCGCGGGACTGGCGCTGAGCGTTTCCGTCCCGGCACTCAACGCATTCGCCTCGGAGCGGACGGTTCCACCGGCGCCGGCGCTGTTTCCGGCCGAGGGCAAGATCAGCTACGTGCCGCGCGACTCCATCCTGGAGTTCAAGGCGCTGCCCGAATATCACGAGCCGGACTGGGTCACCCAGAAATACGTCAAGACCGGCAAGCTGCCGCCGGTGAAGGACAGGCTGCCGAAGGAGCCGCTTGTCTTCAAGACGGCCAACATGCCGGACGGCATCGGCGTCTATGGCGATACGATGCGCCATGTCATCGGCGGCCGGCCGGAAGGCTGGAACTACGGCGCCGGCCAGACTCAGGGCTGGGGCGGTATCGATATCGGCCTTTCCGAATGCCTGACACGCACGGCGCCGCTGTTCCAGGTCGAGGCGAAGGACACCGAACCGTTGCCGAACCTGGCCAGGAGCTGGGACTGGTCGAGCGACGGCCACAAGCTGACCATGCGTCTGATCGAAGGCGCCAAATGGTCGGATGGCGCACCCTTCAACGCCGACGACGTCATGTTCTACTGGGACGATGAGGTCGTCGACCCGAACGTCTCGCCGCTGAACGGCGCGACGCAGGAGACCTTCGGCATCGGCACGACGCTGAAGAAGATCGACGACTACACCGTCGAGTGGACCTTCAAGGAAGCGTTTCCCAAGCAATACCTCTACGCCATGGCCTATGGCACTTTCTGCCCGGGCCCGGCACATATCCTGAAGCCGCAGCATCCGAAATATTCGAAAAACACCTACGACCAGTTCAAGAACGCCTTCCCGCCGGAATATATGAACATGCCGGTCATGGGCGCCTGGGTGCCGGTCGAATACCGGCCGGACGACATCATCGTCATGCGCCGCAACCCCTACTATTGGAAGGTCGACGAAAAGGGCAATCAGCTGCCCTACCTCAACGAGCTGCAATACAAGCTGTCGACCTGGGCCGACCGCGACGTCCAGGCGGTGGCCGGTTCGGGCGACTTCTCCAACCTCGAGCAACCGGAAAACTTCGTCGCCTCGCTGAAGCGCGCGGCGGAGGCGAATGCACCGGCCCGGCTCGCCTTCGGCCCACGGCTCATCGGCTACAATCTGCGCCTGAACTTTTCCGCCAATGGCTGGGGCAACCCCGACGAACGCGGCCAGGCGATCCGCGAGCTGAACCGCAACGACGACTTCCGCAAGGGGGTCACCATGGCGCTCGACCGCAAGGCGCTCGGCGACTCGCTGGTCAAGGGTCCGTTCACCGCCATCTATCCCGGCGGCTTCTCCTCGGGCACCAGCTTCTATGATCGCAATTCGACCGTCTACTACCCCTTCGATCTCGATGGCGCCAAGGCCGAACTCGCCAAGGCCGGCATCAAGGACACCGACGGCGACGGTTTCGTGAACTTCCCGGCCGGCACCGCCGGCGGCAAGAACGTCGAGATCGTGATGCTGGTCAACAACGACTACACCACTGACAAGAGCCTCGCCGAAGGTGTCGTCGCCCAGATGGAAAAACTAGGGCTGCGGGTTGTGCTGAACGGGCTCAACGGCACCCAGCGCGATGCCTCGCAATATTCCGGCCGCTTCGACTGGCTGATCAGGCGCAACGACCAGGAACTGACCTCCGTCGTGCAGAACACCGAGCAGCTTGCCCCGGTCGGTCCCAAGACCAGCTGGAACCACCGCGCGCCGGAAAGCGGCGAGGTCGACCTGATGCCGTTCGAGAAGGACCTCGTCGATATCGTCAACAAGTTCGTCTCGTCCGAAGACAATGACGAGCGCGCCAGCCTGATGAAAAACTTCCAGAAGATCTCGACGGAACACGTCTACAATGTCGGCCTGACGGAATATCCCGGGGCACTGATCATCAACAAGCGCTTCTCGAACATTCCGCAGGGCACGCCGATCTTCATGTTCAACTGGGCCGAGGATTCGATCGTCCGCGAACGGGTCTTTGTCGCGGCCGACAAGCAGGCCAAATACGAGTTGTTTCCCGAGGAGCTTCCCGGCAAGCCCGGAGACAAGGGCCCGATGGATTAGGTTTACCTCCCCTGACTGAGAACTCCGGCCGCGCCAGCTGGCGCGGCCGGACAAAGCCAACCTCCGTACGCTCAAAGGGAGCGACCGGCGAGACAAGGAAGCGGACCGTTAGATGCTGCGATTCCTGCTCACGCGCATAGCGTCGGCAATCCCGGTCCTCGCCATTTTGAGCCTGGTCACCTTCGCCATCATCCAGGCGCCGCCGGGCGACTATGCCGACTATATCCGCTCGCAGCTGATCAACCAGGGCGGCGCCTCATTCGCCGAGGCCGACGCCCAGGCCAAGGCCTATCGGATAGAACATGGTCTCGATAAGCCGCTGCCCGTCCAGTATCTCAACTGGATCGGCGGCATCGTCACCCGGGGCGATTTCGGCTACAGCCTCTATTACAACAAGCCGGTGGCCGATGTGGTGGGAGAGCGCCTGCCGCGCACGCTGCTTCTGGCGCTGGTGTGCCATCTGCTGGCCTCGGTGCTCGGCATCACCTTCGGCATATGGGCGGCGACCCGGCAATATTCCTGGATCGACTCGACGCTGTCGGCCATCTCCTTCCTCGGCATGACGGTGCCGCGCTTCCTGATGGCGCTGATCATCGTCTACCTGCTGGTCTTCCAGTTCAACGTCTCGGAGATCGGCAGCTTCTTCTCGCCGCAATATGGCGGCGCGCCATGGTCGTGGGCCAAGTTCGTCGACCTGGTGAAGCATGTCTGGCCAGTGGTGGCGATCGCGACCTTCGGCGGGCTCGCCTAACATGCGCGTCATGCGCGGCAACCTGCTCGACACGCTGAATGCGCAATATGTCGAAACGGCAAGGGCCAAGGGCCTGACCGGCAGCGCCGTCGTGATGCGCCACGCCGTGCCCAACGCTCTGCACCCGCTCGTCATGTATCAGGGCGTGGTGCTGCCCTATATGCTCACCGGCGAGATCGAGACAGCGATCATCTTCGCGCTGCCGACCGTCGGCCCGGCTATCGTCGGCTCGATGGCGGTCGGCGACGTCTATGTCACCGCGACCTTCATGATGGTGCTGTCGGCGACGCTGATCGTCGGCAACATCATCGCCGACATGTTGCTCGTGCTGCTCGATCCGCGCGTGCGCCAGTTCGGGGAGAGGTAGATGCTGGCGCGCGACACATCGCTGCCGCCGCCGGCCGAGGGAATCCCCGTAACCAAACCGGCGCGCGGCAATGAGAGCTATATCGCGCTCGTCTGGCGCCGGCTGAAGCGTTCCTGGACCGGCATGGCCGGGCTTTGCCTGGTCGTGCTGCTGCTGGTCATGACGGTGTTCGCCGAATTCCTGGCGCCGATGGACCCGAAGGCGACGGATGTAGGCTTCGCCCCGCCGCAAATGCCTGTTTTCCAGGACAAGGACGGCAATTTCGTCGCCCGGCCGAGGGTCTACGCGCTGGCCGATTCCGCCGATCTCGATCCGGTCACCTTCCAGCCCATCGTCGGGCCCGACTATGACAATCCGCGGCTGCTTGGCTTCTTCGTCGAGGGCGCGCCCTACAGGCTTTTCGGGCTCATTCCGGCGAACCGGCATTTCTTCGGCTCGCTGGATGGCCAGCCGGTGCATTTCCTCGGCACCGACAAGTTCGGCCGCGACGTGCTGTCGCGCGCCATCCAGGGCTCGCGCGTCTCGCTGATGATCGCGCTGACGGTCGTCTTCATCATCACCATCATCGGCACCACGGTCGGCATGGTCTCCGGCTATTTCGGCGGCAGGTTCGATGTCTGGATGCAGCGCTTCGTCGAACTGGTGCTCGCCTTCCCGCAACTGCCGCTCTATCTGGCGCTGACGACGCTGATCCCGGTCACCGCTCCGACCAACGTCTTCCTCGCCTTCGTCATCATCGTCATGTCGGCGCTCGGCTGGGCGCAGATGTCGCGCGAGGTGCGCGGCAAGACGCTGGCGCTGGCGCAGATCGAATATGTGCGCGCCGCCATGGCGGTCGGCGCCACCGACCGGCGCATCATCATGCAGCACATCTTCCCCAATGTGATGAGCCATGTGATCGTCGCCGTGACGCTGGCGATCCCGACGGTGGTGCTGCTGGAATCCTTCCTTGGTTTCCTCGGCTTCGCCGTCAAGCCGCCGCTGATCTCGTGGGGCCTCATGCTGCAGGACACCGCGACTTACTCGGTCATCGGCACCTATCCCTGGATCCTGTCGCCGGTCGGTTTCGTGCTCGTCACCGTCTTTGCCTTCAACGCACTCGGCGACGGTCTGCGCGATGCCGTCGATCCGTATTGAGGTGGCAGAGATGACCGTCGCACTCACTGAGCCCTTCGCACCAGCCGTCCGGTACGACCATGACGGGCGCCAGGATCAACCCGTCATCGACGCCCGCAATATCGAGGTCGCCTTCAAGGTCGAGCACGGCATCGTCGAAGCGGTCAAGGACGTCTCGTTCCAGCTTTATCGCGGCGAGACGATCGCCATCGTCGGCGAATCCGGTTCCGGCAAATCGGTGACGGCGCGCACCGTCATGGGGCTGCTGTCGCGGCGGGCCACGGTGTCGCCCAAATCGAGCGTCGAATACGACGGACAGAATATCCTGAAGTTCCCCGAGAGCGCCCGGCGCAAGCTGCGCGGCAACCGCATCTCGATGATCTTCCAGGAGCCGATGAGTTCGCTCAACCCGATCTACACGGTCGGCAGCCAGATCGTCGAAGCGATCAGGGTGCATCGCAAGGTCAGCCGCCGGGAGGCCTGGGCACAAGCGCTGGAACTGCTGCAGCATGTCCAGATTCCCGACCCCGCCGCGCGGCTCAAGCAATACCCGCACCAGCTCTCGGGCGGACAGCGCCAGCGGGTGATGATCGCCATGGCGCTGGCCAACGATCCCGACGTGCTGATCGCCGACGAGCCGACGACGGCGCTCGACGTCACGGTCCAGGCGCAGATCCTGAACCTGATCCGCAATCTGCAGAAAGAGCTGCGCATGGCGGTGATCCTGATCACCCACGACCTCACCGTGGTGCGCCAGTTCTCGGACTATGTCTATGTCATGCAGCACGGGGAAATGCGCGAGCACAACGTCACGGAACGGCTTTTCGCCGATCCGCAGCATCCCTATACGAGGCGGCTGCTTGCTTCCGAGCCGCGCGGGCGGCCGAAACCGCTGCCCGAGGGCTGCGGCACCATTCTCGAGGCGAGCGGCGTGCGCGTCTGCTTCATGCTGCGCCATGGCAGCTTCCTGAAACCGGACTGGCGCGAGTTGGTCGCCGTCGACGACCTCGACCTCAACCTGCGCCGCCATGAGACGCTGGGACTGGTCGGCGAATCCGGCTCCGGCAAGACCACCTTCGGCCAGACCCTGCTGCGGTTGACCGACGCCAAACGCGGCGAGATCCGCTTCGACGGCAAGCCGATCCACGACCTGTCACGGGCCGAGATGCGGCCGCTGCGTTCGCGCATGCAGATCGTCTTCCAGGATCCGTTCTCCTCGCTCAATCCGCGCATGACGATCGGCCAGATCATCGAGGAAGGACTGATCGTCAACAGCATAGGCGCGACGCGGCGCGAACGCATCGAACGGGTCGCCGAGGCGCTGGTCAGCGCCGGCATGCCCGGCGACATCCTGTCGCGATTTCCGCACGAATTTTCCGGCGGCCAGCGCCAGCGCATCGCGATCGCCCGCGCCATCGCGCTCGAACCCGAATTCATCCTGCTCGACGAGCCGACCTCGGCGCTGGACCTCTCCGTCCAGGCGCAGATCATCGATCTCCTGCGCAAGCTGCAGGACGAGCGCGGCCTCAGCTATCTCTTCATCTCGCACGACCTCAAGGTGGTGCGCGCGTTGTGCCACCGCGTCATCGTCATGCAGCACGGCAAGATCGTCGAGCAGGGACCCGTCGACGACGTCCTGTCCAATCCCAAGACCGCCTACACCGAACGGCTCGTCAGGGCCGCATTCGAAGTGGCCTGAACACATGCCGGAGGTTAGCGTGGCAAGAAATCCCAAGATCACTTTCATCGGCGCCGGCTCGACGGTGTTCATGAAGAACATCGTCGGCGACGTGCTGCAGCGGCCGTCGCTTGCGGGCGCGACGATCGCGCTGATGGACCTCAATCCGCAGCGGCTGGAAGAAAGCGCCGTCGTCGTCAACAAGCTGATCGCGACGCTCGGCGTGAAAGCCAAGGCCGAGACCTATTCCGACCAGCGCAAGGCGCTGGCGGGCGCCGATTTCGTCGTCGTCGCCTTCCAGATCGGCGGCTATGAGCCGTGCACCGTCACCGACTTCGAA
This sequence comes from Mesorhizobium metallidurans STM 2683, assembly GCF_000350085.1. Classification (GTDB taxonomy): domain Bacteria; phylum Pseudomonadota; class Alphaproteobacteria; order Rhizobiales; family Rhizobiaceae; genus Mesorhizobium; species Mesorhizobium metallidurans. Next base: position 23,012 of record NZ_CAUM01000013.1, on the reverse strand, counting down.
GTGCCGAAGAAATACGGCCTGCGCCAGACGATCGCCGACACGCTCGGCGTCGGCGGCATCATGCGCGCCTTAAGGACCGTGCCGCATCTGTGGAAGGTCTGCGAGGACATGCTCGCCGTCTGTCCGCAGGCGATCTTGCTGCAGTACGTCAACCCGATGGCGATCAACACCTGGGCGATATCGGAGAAATATCCCGGCATCAAACAGGTCGGCCTCTGCCATTCGGTGCAGGGCACGGCGATGGAGCTGGCGCACGACCTCGACCTTCCCTACGAGGAGATCCGCTATCGCTCGGCCGGCATCAACCACATGGCCTTCTATCTGAAGTTCGAGCATCGCCAGCCGGACGGTTCCTATCGCGACCTCTATCCCGACCTCGTGCGCGCCTATCGCGAGGGCCGTGCGCCGAAGCCCGGCTGGAACCCGCGCTGCCCCAACAAGGTGCGCTACGAGATGCTGACGCGGCTGGGCTTCTTCGTCACCGAAAGCTCGGAGCATTTCGCCGAATACACGCCCTATTTCATCAAGCAAGGCCGCCCCGACCTGATCGAGAAATTCGGCATCCCGCTCGACGAATATCCGAAGCGCTGCATAGAACAGATCGAGCGCTGGAAGGGACAGGCGGAGGCCTACCGCTCGGCGGACCGGATCGAGGTCGAGGAGTCGAAGGAATATGCCTCCTCGATCATGAATTCGGTGTGGACCGGCGAGCCCTCGGTGATCTACGGCAACGTCCGCAACAATGGCTGCATCACTTCGCTGCCTCAGGACTGCGCGGCCGAGGTGCCGTGCCTGGTCGACGCCTCAGGCATCCAGCCGACCTATATCGGCGACCTGCCGCCGCAATTGACGGCGCTGATCCGCACCAACATCAATGTGCAGGAACTGACGGTTAAGGCGCTGATGACGGAAAACCGCGAGCACATCTACCATGCGGCGATGATGGATCCGCACACCGCGGCCGAGCTCGACCTCGACCAGATATGGTCGCTGGTCGATGATCTGCTCGCCGCTCATGGCGACTGGCTGCCGGCATGGGCACGAACCAAACGCAAGAACCAGGCGGCCTGATCGCCCTGCCGGATGGGATCAGGATCCGGCGTCGGCGTTCTCTCGCGCAACGGCCTGCCAGCCGATGTCGCGGCGACAGAAGCCTTGCGGCCAATCAATCCGGTCGAGCGCCGCGTAGGCTCGGCTCTGCGCCTCGCCGACCGTCCTGCCGATCGCCGTGACGTTCAGCACACGGCCGCCATTGGCGACCAGCGCGCCGCTGTTGATGGCGGTGCCGGCATGGAAGATCTCGACGCCATCGCTGGCCGCCTCTTCGACGCCGCGAATGACCGAGCCTTTTTCCGGCGTGCCGGGATAGCCCCTCGCCGCCATCACCACGGTCAGCGCGGTCTCATCGCGCCAGCGGATGGAGGTGTGCGCGAGCTGGCCGTCGACGGCGGCGTTGAGCAGCACCAGGAGATCGTCCTTCAGCCGCATCATCAGCACCTGGCATTCGGGATCGCCGAAGCGGGTGTTGTATTCGATCAGCTGCGGCCCCTTGTCCGTGATCATCAGCCCGGCAAACAGCACGCCGGAAAACGGCGCGCCTGTTTCAGCCATGCCGCGCATGGTCGGCTCGATGATTTCGCGCATGGTGCGGTCGACCATGTCCGGCGTCATCACCGGCGCTGGCGAATAGGCGCCCATGCCGCCGGTGTTCGGGCCGGTGTCGCCGTCACCGACACGCTTGTGGTCCTGCGCGGTGCCGAACGGCAGCGCGGTGACGCCGTCGCAAAGGCAGAAGAAACTCGCCTCCTCGCCGACGAGGAATTCCTCCACCACCACTTCCGCGCCGGCCTGCCCGAAGGAGCCGTCGAAACAGGCATCGAGCGCGGCCAGTGCTTCGGGCAGCGTCATGGCGACGGTGACGCCCTTGCCAGCCGCCAGCCCGTCGGCCTTGATGACGATCGGCGCGCCCATGTTCTGGACGTAGATCCTGGCCGACGCCAGATCGCCGAAGCGGCCATAGGCGGCCGTCGGAATATCGTATTTGGCGCAAAGGTCCTTGGTAAAGCCTTTCGAGCCTTCGAGCCTTGCTGCCGCCCTGGACGGGCCGAAGACCCGGATGCCCGCGGCGCGCAAATCATCGGCAATGCCGGCAACCAGCGGCCCTTCCGGACCGACGACAACAAGATCGATTTTTTTCTCCTGGCAGAAGGCGGCGAACGCGGCATGATCGCCAATGTCGAGCTTGACCAGTTCGGCATCGCGGCCGATGCCGGGATTGCCGGGCGTCGCGTAGAGCTTGGTCAGCAGCGGCGAGGCCGCGATCTTCCAGGCCAGGGCATGTTCGCGGCCACCGGAGCCGATCAACAAAACGCGCATGCCCATGTTCCTTCATTCCACAACAGGGACTGCGCTATTGCGCCTCGCACGACGGGTCAAGACATTTGGGCAGGTTGAGCGCAGTTGCACACGGGAGCGTCAGACATCAATTCCCGGTGATCGCCCCGCGATCAGCTGCGAAAGACGACCGGGAACCAATCCTCGCGCAGCTTCTGTCCCGGCTTCATGTCGTGGCCCGGGTAAGGAGGAGAGGTGCGGCCGGGCCGTTCGACATAGCGCGCATCGTCGCCGACCCAGCGCAGCGACAGCGCGCGGCGCCGTGCCGAAGTCATGTTGCCGCGGGCGCCATGCGCGGTCCTGAAGTCGAACAGGATGGCGTCGCCCGGTTGCATTTCCCATTCGAGAACCTTCATGCCGGGATCCTGGTCGGGATCGGGCACCGGGAGATAATCGCCCTCGCCGGCGTAGAAATTGCTGTCGTCGAGCCAGCGCACCGGCAGGATCATCCTGTCCCATTTGTGCGAGCCGGCGATGACGCGCAACGTGGCTTCCTTGACCGGATCGATCGGTAACCAGAAGCTGACAGTCTGCCGCCCGTCGACGAAGTAATAGGGGATGTCCTGGTGCCAGGGCGTCGGCTTCTGCGTACCCGGCTCCTTGACCAGAACGTGATCGTGGAAGAACTGGGCGGTGCGCGACTGCATCACCGCCGCCGCCAGCTCGGCTGCGGGTGATTCCCGCACCACTCTGGCGAATTCGGGAATGCGCTCCCAGTTGCAGTAATCGTCGAAGAAACTGCCGCGGCCATTGGCGATGTCAGATGCGGTAGCGCTGCGGTTCCGGATGTTGCGCTCGATCCCGGCGGCGATCGTGTCGACCCAATCCTTGAAGGCGCCGCGGATGCAGACGGCGCCATCGCGCTGGTAGTCTTCTACGGTTTCGGCGTCGATCTGATGCTGGGAAGCCATCGGGTTCTCCTACGGGGTGGCGAACTATCGCAACCGCCGAACATCAGGTAAAATAATAACTTTCCATACCTCATATAGAACCATCCTATGAACATGACTCTCACGCAGTTGCGCTACCTGGTCGCCGTGGCGCGACATGGCAGCGTCACATCAGCCGCCCGGGCGTTGAACGTCTCGCAGCCGTCGATTTCCGTGGCCATCGACACGGTCGAGAAGAATTTCGGCCAGAAATTGTTTGTCCGCCAACGGGGAAGCGGCATTGCGCTGACATCGTTCGGCCGCGTCGCCGTGGCGAAGGCGAAACAGGTTCTGGTCGAAGCCGACGAGCTTGCCGAACTGGGAACCCGCCAGGCGGCTGTCAGCGGCGAACTGGTGCTGGGATGTTTCGAGGATCTGGCGCCCTATTTCGCACCGGCCCTCATCCGTGCGTTCTCCCAGCGCTGTCCAGCCGTCGAGATCGTCATTCGCGATGAGACGTTCGATACGCTGGGACGGCGGCTCAGCGACAGCGCCATCGATCTCGGCCTGACCTACGATCTCGGCCTGCCGGCCCATTTCGCGCGTATTTTGCTGCATGAACTGCGGCCGCATGTGCTTCTGCCCGCCGGTCACGCGCTGGCAAGCCTTCCGGCGGTGAGCCTGGCCGACATTGCGGCCTACCCACTGATCACCACGGATCAGCCGCACAGTTGGCAGCATATGCTCGACCTTTTCCTGAGCCGCGGCCTTTCGCCGGTGGCCCAATCCACGACGAGTTCGTTCGAACTCCAGCGCAGCATGGTGGCCAATGGCTTCGGCGTCGCGGTCAGCTACACCAGGCCGCATGGCGACTTGAGCTATGACGGCCTGCCGCTGATCTGCAAGCCGCTTTCCGATCCCCTTCCCATGCAGCGTATCATTCTCGCCCATGATACGCGTCAGCGGCTGTCGAATGCGGCGCTGGCTTTCATCGACGTGGCGAAGGCGTGGTTCTCCGCCCACGAAATCTTCACCTCATGATATCGGTCTTGACGGCTTTCGCCGCTGCTGCCACTTCAGCATCATGGAAACCATCCAATCGAAAGCGACCCAGGGCCGTGTTGCCGATGCGCCGAGCGGCCACTGGGTCTATCGGGTGCTGCCACGCTGGATCTGGCCCTATGCGCAGCTTGCCCGATGGGACCGGTTCGGCTGGCAGTTGCTGCTGTGGCCATGCTGGTGGTCGGCAGCCCTTGCCGCAAGCGCCTATCCCCGCCCATCGGATCCGCTGCTGACGCTGCTGCCGGCGCCATGGTATCTGCTTTTGTTCCTGATCGGCGCCATCGCCATGCGCGGCGCCGGCTGCACCTACAACGACCTTGTCGACCAGGATATCGACAACCAGGTGGAGCGCACGCGTTCGCGGCCGCTGCCGGCGGGAAAGGTCACGCGCCGGCAGGCCTGGGTGTTCTTGGTCATCCAGGCGCTGGTCGGCCTCGCGGTGCTCGTGCAGTTCAACGACTTCGCCATCCCGCTCGGCATCGTCTCGCTCGTCATCGTCGCCGTCTATCCATTCATGAAGCGGGTAACCAATTGGCCGCAACTGGTTCTCGGCCTTGCCTTTTCCTGGGGCGCGCTGATGGGCTGGGCGGTCGAGTTCGGCGATCTCGATGGCCCCGCCATCATGCTCTATATCGGCTCGATCCTGTGGGTGATCGGCTACGACACGATCTATGCGCATCAGGACAAGGAGGACGACGCCATCGCCGGCGTGCGTTCGACCGCGCGCCTGTTCGGCGACAACACCAAGACCTGGCTCGTCGGGCTTTATGGCGGTGCGCTGGTCTGCTTCGCCATCGCCTTCGCCTCGGCGCAGGCGCCGGTGCCGGCGCTGGCCGGGCTGATCGCCGCCGGAGCCCATATGGCGCGGCAGATTGCAAGGCTGGACATCGACGATCCGGACCAGTGCCTCAAGCTGTTCAGGTCGAACAACCAGGTCGGCTGGCTGATCTTTCTCGGCCTGATCGGCGGCGCGGTATGGGTGGCGCTAAAGCCGCTGATTTAGGGCCTGTTCCCTTCTCCCCTTTGTTTGGACTGGGGAGAGCGCTCACCACTATTCGTCGCGCGAGATGATTTCCTCGCCGCCGATGACCAGCCTGAGGCCGAGGTCGCCGGCCCTGCGGCGGGCGAGGAAGCGCGGGCGGCGCGTGGTCGAAACGCGGCCCTTGCGGCGATCCTGCGCCGGCAACGTCTTGATCGCGGCGCCGAGCGATTCCTCCAGCGTGCGGGCTACGCCGTCGGCCTCGATCAACAGCATCGGCAGGCGGTAGGCGTCGGCCCAGGCGCGCCAGTCGGCGGCGACATCGTCGAGATCGTCGGCCACCAGCAGCGGCACCGACAGCATGGGATCATTGTGCAGCAGTTCCAGGGTCACCGTGACATTGCCATCCGGATCCTCCATCGCGCGGGCGGCCACGCCGCGAAACGCGTTGGCGGGCAGAGCGATGATCGCCGGCACGCCGCTCATCTCCAGCGTGCGGCGAATGACGGCGCCACGCTGGTCGATGGTGAAGGTAACGTCGCCATAGTCGTCGCGGGTGGCGTAGCTTGCCATCTGCGGCAGGCGGAATGGGTCGAGGCGCATGTTGCACCCGGCCCAGACTGGCTTCAGTCCGGTGTTCATTGATTGCCTTTCCTGTCTCTCCTGAGAGCCGGCTTGCGGTTCTCTCCGGGCCGGTTTGTCCAGCCTCGTTGTGGAGAAACATTAGCGCGCGCTTCTTACCGCGGCGCTTAAGAAAGTCAGTTAAATTTTGCTGATCTCAGGCGATGGTTATCGGAATGCCACCGGACCCGCGCCGAGGAAAGGATCAGATAACCTTACCGGGGTTCATGATGCCGGCCGGGTCGAAGGCCGCCTTCACCTTGCGCATCAACTCGATCGCCATCGGCGGCGCCGTGGCTATCAGTTCGTCGCGCTTCAGCTGGCCGATGCCGTGCTCGGCCGAGATCGAGCCGTGAAAGCTGCGCACGACATCGTGCACGGCCTGGTTCATGGCGTGGTAGAGGCCGAGAAACGCCACGTCGTCGCCATCCACTGGCCGGGAAATATTGTAGTGGAGGTTGCCGTCGCCCATATGGCCGAAGCAGACCACGCGGGCACCCGGGCTGACGGACTGCACGGCGCCAGCCGCCTTTTCGATGAAGGACGGGATCGAGGCCACCGGCACCGAGATGTCGTGCTTGATCGAGGCGCCCTCCGGCTTCTGCTGGTCGGGCAGCACCTCGCGGAAACTCCAGAAGGCGTCGCCCTGAGCGATGCTTGCCGCAATCGCCGCATCACCGATGATCTCCTGCTCGAGGCCTTCCGAAAGCACCTCCTCGATCAGCGCTCGTGCATCCTCGGCCGAGCGGCCCGACGATATCTGCATTAGCACATACCACGGCCAATCCTCGGCCAGCGGCCGCACCACGCCTGCGTGGGCAAGCGTGAAGTCGTATGGCCTCTGGCCAATCAGCTCGAAGGCGGTGAGTGCGGCGCCGGCGCGGTCCATCGCCAGGCTGAACAGGGAGAGCGCCGCCTCGGGCGAGGACATTCCGACAAAGGCCACCTCGCGCCCCTTGGGCTTCGGGAAAAGCTTGAGCACGGCGGCGGTGATGACGCCGAGCGTGCCCTCCGCGCCGACGAACAGGTTCTTCAGATCGTAGCCGGTGTTGTCCTTCTTCAGCTTGCGCAGATCGTCGAACACTTCGCCCGTCGGCAGCACCACCTCGACGCCGAGGCAGAGCTCGCGCGCATTGCCATAGGCAAGCACGCCGGTGCCGCCGGCATTGGAGGAGAGATTGCCGCCGATCTGGCAGGAGCCCTGCGCGGCGAGCGACAGCGGGAATAGCCGGTCGGCGGCATCGGCCGCTTCCTGCAAGGTCTGGAGGATGACGCCGGCCTCGACGGTGACCGTGTTGGACAAGACGTCGATCTCACGGATGCGGTTCAGCCTGGACAGCGACAGCACGACCTCGCGGCCGGACCTGTCCGGCATCTGGCCGCCGACCAGCCCGGTGTTGCCGCTTTGCGGCACAATCGGCGTGCCGGTCTCGCTCGCCAGTTGCATGATGCGGCTGACTTCTTCGACGCTGCCGGGCCTCAGCACCAGCGCCGTCCTGCCATGCCACAGGCCGCGCCGTTCGGTGAGATAAGGCGCGATATCCTGCTGGTCGCGAAGCGCGTATCTGTCGCCGACGATTGTCGCGAAGCGGTCGATGAGAGTGGGGTCGAGATCCCGGGATATGTCGTTCATGGCTGGAAACCTCAATCAATCTTGTCACAGGATCTTGTCACGAGGGGCGGCGGCGCGCGACAGCCGGTCGTTGATCGCTTCGCCCAGCCCGTCGGACGGGATCGGCTCGACGGCGATGGTTCTGGCGCCGCTGCGGTCGAGATCCTGCATATGGGCGAAGAGGTTGCTCGCCGCTTCGCGCAGATCGCCTGTTGCCGACAGGTTGCGCAGGGCGGCAGCACCCTGCCAGCCTTCGGCACGGTGGCCGCCAAAAGCCAGCAGAGCCTCGCCCTTGGCAATCTTGTCCGCGTTGACCCGCACCGCGGCGCCAGGCGCGTAATGCGAGGCGAGCATGCCTGGCGCCTCGATGCCTTCAGCGCCGCGCAGCAGCGCCATGCCGGCGGCTGCCTCTATGTCGCCGGCGGCAATGCCGCCCGGCCTCAGCAGCCGCAGCTTTGTGCCCTCGACCTTGACGATCGTCGATTCCAGCCCGACCGGCGTCGCCCCGCCATCGACCACCAGTTTGATTTTGGGGCCGAGATCGGCTGCCACGGCTTCAGCCGTCGTGGCGCTGATCCTGCCCGAGGAATTGGCGCTGGGCGCCGCAAGCGGGCGGCCGAGCCTGGCGATCAGTTCGCCGCCAAAACCCCGGGGCATGCGCAGCGCGATCGTGTCGAGCCCCGCGGTGACCAGCGGATGAATGCCGTTGCCGGGGCGTTGCGGCAGCACCAGCGTCAGCGGCCCCGGCCAGAATGCCTGCGCCAGCCGTTTCGACAGCGGGTCGAACAGAGCGATGCGCTCGGCCATCACCAGGTCGGCGACATGGGCGATCAGCGGGTTGAAGCGCGGCCGGCCCTTGGCCTCGAAGATGCGCGCCACGCCGACGCCATTGGTCGCGTCCGCGGCCAGCCCGTAGACGGTTTCCGTCGGAATGGCGACGACGTCGCCGCTTTCGAGCAGCGCCAGCGCCATTTCCATCGCATCGCCGACGGCGCGTATTTCAACCACGGTCGTTACCTCACAGATGCCGGCTGCGTAGTACGGCGGCGGCCGTGGGGCAAGTCCGGGCATGAGCGAATCCTCAACCGCTAAAATGCGATGTTTCCCCGCAAGCCCGCATCAATCACCGCACAGTATGGTGCCGGCTTCTTGGGCAAGAGGAATTGTCATGGTTTCGTTGCGCATTCTTGGAGCGCTTGGTTTCGTCCTGGCGGCGGGCGAAGCGCAAGCTTCGTCCATCATCATTCTCGGCGCACCGTCTTCGACGCCATCCGTCGTCAAGCTCGGCGCGCCCGAGACGGTGACGATGGCCGAGAGCACCAAAGCTGCTCCCTCGATGCCATCGATCGTGGCGCTCGGCGCCGCTGAGCCCGACGTCACCTATGAAAAGGTCGCGGCGATCCCGAACCAGCCCGGGCACAAGCGCGGTTTCATGCCAGGCCCGATGATCATTCGCGGCGGTATTGTCGGTGGCGACTTTTCTATTCCAGCACCGGTCACCGCCGCCGCAGCACCTCAAGCAGCATCCGGCAACAAGACAGAAGCGGCGAATAGCCCGCCCGCGACGCCGCAACCGACACCCATCCCCGAGACCGACCAGGCCAGATAGAGTTCGAAGCGCTTTGGCTCAAACGCCCGCAATCGCCAAGAGCCAGGCCAGGATATCGAACAGCAGAAAGAACAGCGCAATCTGCAACGCCACGCGGAGCCGCTGGATAATTCGCCAGTTGCTGGCCATGTCCGCCTTGATGCGAAGGGCAAGCGCGCGGCGCATGGCCGACATCGTTGCCGGCCTGTCGCCATCGACATATTGATGGAGCAGTTCTTCGGGGTCGAAGCGGAATGTGTATTGGTGGTAGGGCCAAAGCATGAAGACGATCAGCCCACCGATGGCGAACAGCAGCGCCACCGCGATCCAGTCCCAAAGTCCGAGCCCGTTGGCAAGGGCCGCGCCGCCGAGCAACGAGTTGGCAAATGCGGTGGCAAAGATAAGGCTGCCGGCGCGGGTGCTCATGTTCTCCACGAGGTTCTGCTGCTGCGTGAGACCTCGCACCGCCTCCTGATAGATAAACGCAAGACGCGGATCGTCGTCGGCAAAACTGCCTGCGGCGATGCCGTTGCTTTCTCCTCCACTCGGGCGTTCGGCCATAAGGGTGCTTCTCCAGCGCGGCAGGGATGCGCCAGCTTAGCTCAAAACCCTTCGCCGTAAAAACACGGGAGCATTTTGCAGCCAGGTGGAATCACCTGGCACCGCACGAATGCGACCAGAACAAATGAATGGAGCGGGATGCACGCATCCCGCTCCAATGAATTCCGGCGCCTGAAAAATCTCAGGCAGCGACTTCCTTGCTCGCCTCGTCGGTGGAGGCCTCGTCGGATTCTTCTTCTTCTTCTTCGTCTTCGTCGTCATCTTCTTCGTCAGCGTCGTCGGCTTCGGCCTTCACGCTGTCGTCGTCTTCCTTGTCATCGTCGTCTTCGTCCTCATCATCGTCCGAGAGGGTAGCGGCTTCTTCGTCTTCGTCGCCTTCCTCTTCCGATTCTTCGCTGTCTTCGTCGTCGCCTTCCTGCTCGTCATCAGACAGGACGGCGGCCTCGACCTCGGCAGCGGCGGTCTGGTCGACGGTGGTTTCGGCAGCGGATTCAAGCGCCTCGGCGGGGGCCGGGGTTTCTTCTGTCACTTCGATTTCGTGAGCGGAATTCATGGAAGCCTCCGTGGGGTTGGGGAACATGTCCTTTTTGCCACGGAGAGATCATCGTCATATGACTGTAAGCCGGCTCGAATGGCCGGCCAGCAAGATTTTTTCCGCTATTTTTGTTTGAACATGATCCTTGTCCGAAAACTGGTATCCACTTTTCGGGATCATGCTTTCAGCCCGCGATCCTGGAGAAATCCGCGACCTGATCGGTGGCAGTCCGGATGCGGGCGAGCAACGCCAGGCGATTGGCGCGGACGGCCTGATCCTCGTCATTTACGAGCACTTGCTCAAAGAATGAATCAACCGGCTCGCGCAACACGCTAAGCGCCAGCATGGCGGCGGAAAAGTCTTCGTTTCGAATCGCTTCGCCGGCTTGCCTCTCAGCCTGATTCACCGCCGCAAACAGCGATTTCTCGGCATTCTCGCGAAACAGCGCCGGCTCGACATGGTCGGCGATCGCCGTTTTCTTCTTCTCCTCGGCGGCCAGGATGTTTGCCGCACGTTTGGTGCCGGCAAGCAGGTTCTTGCCATCCTCGGTGTCGAGGAAGGAGCCGAGTGCTTCGACACGGCGGACGATTTGCAGGAGGTCGTCGGATTGCGATTGGCCAATCTCCCCCCTTGCGGGGGAGATGCCTGGCAGGGCAGAGGGGGGTGCCTCGCGCCGAGATGTCGGCGGGACAGCACCCCCCTCTGTCGGCTTCGCCGACATCTCCCCCGCAAGGGGGGAGATTGGGCGCGAACCGGCCGCCAACACAGCATCGATCAAATCATGACGTGCGCCCTTGTCGCGCAGATAGACCTTCAGGCGGTCGTGGAAGAAGGTGAGGAGATCGGCGCCTATCTTCTTTAGCGCTGACATCTCGAGCGGAAACTCGCGAGCCTCTTTCGCTAGAAGTTCCTTGGCGAAGGTCATCTTCGGGTCGATATCGCTGCCTTCAAACCACCGCTTTTCCGTTTCCCAGTCGAAGTTCCTCTGCGAGATCAGCGCTGAAATGAGTTCGCCTGCCCTCGTTACAAGGATGGTGTTAAGCCCCAGTCTAATCCTGTTTTCCAGCACCAGCCTAACCACTCCCAGCGCCGCCCGCCTCAGCGCATAGGGGTCTTTCGACCCCGTCGGCTTTTCGTCGATCGCCCAAAACCCCACCAGCGTATCCAGCTTGTCGGCCAGAGCGACGGCGACCGACACCGGATCGGTGGGCACGCGGTCGGACGGACCCTGTGGCTTGTAGTGTTCCTCAATCGCGGCGGCGACGGACGGATGCTCGCCTTGCAGCAAGGCGTATTTCCTGCCCATCGCGCCCTGCAGCTCCGGAAATTCACCGACCACTTCGGTGGTGAGGTCGGCCTTGGCCAGGATGGCGGCACGGCGTGCGAGCGCGGGATCGGCGCCAACGATCGGCGCCAGTTCTTCCGCCAGCCGCTTGATGCGCTCCACCCGCTCGCCCTGCGTGCCGAGCTTGGCATGGAATGTCACGCCGAGATGGTCGAGGCGGGCCATGCGCTGGTCGAGCGGTTTCTCGAGATCGAGCCCGAATTTTTCGGCCGACGCCTTGAGCTGATCGAGATCAGGCAAATCTCCCTGGTCCGTCTTCCAGAAATAGAGCGCGTCGGAGAGACGCGCGCGCACCACCTTGCCGTTTCCGTGTGCGATCTCCTTGCCGCCATCCTTGGCCTCGATATTGGCGGTCAGGATGAAGCGGTTGGACAGATCCTCGCCAGCGCCCTGCGGACGCGTCACGAAACACTTCTGGTTGGCGCGGATGGTCAGCCGGATCACCTCGGCGGGTATCGCCAGGAAATCCTGCTCGAACTCGCCCATCAGCACGACCGGCCATTCGACCAATCCGGACACTTCCTCCAGCAATCCCTCGTCCTCGACCAGGTCGAGCCCATTGGCGAAAGCGAGGTTCCTGACATCGGCAAGGATGATCTCCTTGCGCCGGTCGGCATCGAGCACGACCTTGGCCGCCTCCAGCTTGCTCACATAGTCGTCGAAGCGGCGCACGGTGATTTCGCCCGGCGCGAGGAAGCGATGGCCGTAGGTGACATTGCCCGAACGGATGCCGTCGATCTCGAAATCGACCACCACCGGCTCCTCGGTCTCCGGGCCGAAGGTGCATAGGATCGATTGCAGCGGCCGCACCCAGCGCAACGATCCCGGCTTCGCTGAGGCCGGCCCCCAACGCATCGATTTCGGCCAGGGGAAATTGCGGATGATGCCTGGCACCAGCTCGGCAATGATTTGTTCCGCCGCCCTGCCCGGCCTGGAGATATGGGCGACATAGAAATCGCCCTTCTTCGGGTCGGCATGGACATGCGCCTCGGCGACCGAGGCAAGACCGGCCTTGCGCAGGAAACCCTGGACAGCCTGTTCGGGCGCCTTGGTCGAGGGGCCTTTGATCTCCTCGTTGATGTCCTTCGAGCGCGCGGTCAGGCCTCTGATATCGAGCGTGAGACGCCGCGGCGTCCAGTATTCGCGCGCCGCCTCATAGGTCAGGCCCGCCTCGACCAGACCGTCGGTCAGCATCTTCCTGAGATCGCCGGCAGCCTTGCGCTGCATGCGGGCAGGGATTTCCTCGGAGCGAAGTTCGAGCAACAAGTCCGGCATCAGAGTTTCTCCACCCGCATGCCGTTTTTTTGTTTGCGCGTCCTCGCGCCTTCGGCGCTGCGGGCGCGCGGCTGGGCGGGGATTTCCTCGGAGCGAAGTTCCAGAAGCAGGTCGGGCATAGGGGCAGCTCATGCGGGAGAACGGTCGGGCGGGGCATAGCAACTCGGCTGGCCGCTGTCACCCTTCAGCGCAACATCGGGCCATCCACCGGCGATTTCCGAAAAAATTCGACGGACTGTCGGGCCGAGGCGAGCCCGCCCGTCCTTGGGTCAAAGATTTCCATGAACCGAACGCGGCGCTGGAGCGACCCACGCTCAGGCAGAGAGCTATTGGCTGAACGACCATGAGAACGGCATCGACATTCCTGCAGATCCTGGCGCTCAGCGCCTGCTTTGCGGCGCAGGTCCACGGCACGTTCGCGATGCCGGGTGTCAGGCAGGCGCTGAGGACAATGGCCGGCCCGAGTAACCAGGGTGTGTTGCCCGTCGGCACTGTCACTGTGACCGCGGCGGACGTTTGCTAGGCCGCCAGCCCGCCAGCCTGCGTCAGCAAAAACGCCTCGCCGCAGGCTTTCGCCAGATTGCGCACCCGCAGGATATAGCTCTGGCGCTCGGTGACCGAAATCACGCCACGAGCATCAAGCAGGTTGAAGACGTGGCTGGCCTTGATGCACTGGTCATAGGCAGGAAATACCATACGATGCATCGCCAGATTGTCGCCTGGAGCCGGCGCTCCCGCATCAAGCAGCGCCTTGCATTCGGCTTCGGCGTCGTCAAAGTGCCGGAGCAATATCGCCGTGTCGGCGAATTCGAAATTGTGGCGCGAATATTCCTGCTCGGCCTGCAAGAAAACGTCGCCATAGGTCACCTTGTCGGCGCCCTCGCGGCCATTGAAATTGAGGTCGTAGACATTGTCGACGCCCTGCACATACATGGCCAGCCGCTCCAGCCCATAGGTGAGCTCGCCCGCCACCGGCGCGCATTCGATGCCGCAAACCTGCTGGAAATAGGTGAATTGCGACACTTCCATGCCGTCGCACCAGCACTCCCAGCCCAGCCCCCAGGCGCCCAGCGTCGGGCTTTCCCAATCGTCCTCGACGAAGCGGATGTCGTGCAGCAGCGGATCGACGCCGATCGCCTTGAGCGAGCCGAGATAGAGCTCCTGCAGATTGGGCGGGTTCGGCTTCAGGATCACCTGATACTGGTAATAATGCTGCAGCCGGTTCGGATTCTCGCCGTAACGTCCATCCTTGGGCCGGCGCGAGGGCTGCACATAGGCCGCGTTCCAGCGCTTGGGCCCGAGCGCGCGCAGCGTCGTCGCGGGATGAAAGGTGCCGGCGCCGACTTCCATGTCGTAGGGCTGGAGGACGACGCAGCCATAGTCCGCCCAGTAATTGTGCAAGGTCAGGATCAGCCCCTGGAACGAGCGGCTGGGATGCATATGGGCGGGAACGGCAACAGTCACGGCGGCCTCGACGGAGCGGCGGGATGCGGGCACCTCCTAGATGCCTGGCCAGCAAGCGTCAAGGCAGAGGGGGTCAGGCCTTTGAAGGTGTTCCCTTCTCCCCTTGTGGGAGAAGGTGGCCGAGCGAAGCTCGGTCGGATGAAGGGGTGTTCCAGCTTGGCTCCGGCCAGCACCCCTCAACCGTCTCGGCGCTGCGTGCCGATCCACCTTGCTCCCACAAGGGGAGAAGGAAAGAAGGGTCACCCCTTCGGCGCAGGCACCGGCTCGGGCTTCACCTTCGGGGTTTCCTGCGCCGTGTTGGATTCGATCGGAGGCAGGCCCTTCAAAAGCTTCCGCAGCACGGCGGCGAGCACATCCGGGTCCGGCTTCAGGTCGCGGGCCTGGTTCCACTGGAAGGTGGCTTCCAGCTTGCGGCCGACGCGCCAGTAGGCGTCGCCGAGGTGATCGTTCAGCACCGGATCCTCCGGCTTCAGCGACACGGCTCGCTCCATTTCACGCACAGCGTCGTCGAACCGGCCAAGGCGGTAATAGGCCCAGCCCAGCGAATCGACGATGTAGCCGTCGCTTGGCCTGAGATCGACCGCCTTCTGGATCATCTGAAGGCCTTCCTTGAGGTTCATGTTCATGTCGACCCAGGAATAGCCGAGATAGTTCAGAACCTGCGGTTGGTCGGGGAACAATTCCAGCGCCTTGCGGAAATTCGGCTCGGCCTTCGGCCATTCCTTCAGCCGCTCGTAGGCGATGCCGCGCTGGTAGAAGATGTTCCAGTTGGCGCCGGTCGGCGTCTTCAGCACCTCCACCGCCTTGTCGTAGACATTGGCCGCGGAGCGGAAATCCTCCTTCGAGGCGTAGACGCCGCCGAGCGCCAGATAGGCGCGCATGTCGTCGGGATGCGCGTCGACCAGGGCCTTCAGATAGGTCACCGCCTCGTCTTGACGGTCGAGATCGGCAAGGTTGAGGCCGAGTTGCAGGTCCGAAAGCTGCTTCAGCGGCGAACTGGCCGGAATGCGGCGATACAAGGCGATGGCGCCTTCGCCGTCCTTCAATTGCTCGGCGACGGCGGCGAGCTGGACGAGGGCCGCGTCGCTGTCGGGCTTCAGCGCCAGGGCATATTGCAGATAGAGGCGCACGAACGGCTCGCCGCCGCCGCGATTGAGCGCGGTGGCGAGGTCGAGCAGGATTTCCGAGGCGCCGTCGGACGGGCCGGCAACGAAGGGCTCGACCTTTTCGCCCTTGGTGATCTTGTCGCGAAGGGCCGATATCTCAACCTTGCCGGGCGCAAACGTCTCCGCCTGGTCGAGGACGGAAAGCGCCTTGGCCTTGTCGCCCTTACGGGCGAGGAAAGAGGCATAGGCCTGCGCGTTGCGCAGCCAGGTTTCGGGCGCGGCACCGCCGGCCGTCGTGTCAGCCAAGGTCGCGGCATAGATCGCATCCGCCTTTTCGGTCTGGCCCGACACGTCGGCGATCAGCGCGCGATGGAAGGATTTGAACAGGCCGAACCAGTCAGGCCCCTGCAGCTTGTCGACGAAGGCCAAGGCATCGCTGCTGTCGCCGGCGCCCTGCTTGGCCCAGCCGGTCATGACGCCCGAGATCAGCCGGTCGAGATCGGATTCGAGCGAAAGCTTGAGCCAGTATTCGGCCTTGGTAAAGTCCTTCTTATGGAAGGAATCGACGGCGAGCGCCAGGCGCGAGAACCGCTCGACGTCGGGAACCGTCTTGAGCTTGTCGGCATAGACCAGGGATTCGTCGAAGCGGCCCTGCGCGATCAGCGACAGCATCAGGCTTTGCTGCAACGAGGTGTTGCTGGGATCGAAGGCGAGCGCCTGCTTGTAGTAGGTGATGGCGTTGTCGAGATCGTTGTCGCCTTCGGCGGTCCGCGCGGCGAGATAAGCGCCCGAGAAGGATGTGATCTTGACCGGTTCGGTGGTCTGTTTGGCCTGGGCCGGCAGATCGGACACCGCCATGGCCGTCACAATTGCCAGCCCTGCCAGCCAGCGCGCACATCCTTGCCGCATCATATCCCTTTCAGCCTGGGGCTCCCGCATCAGCGGGGTCACCGTAGACTCGATCTTTTCCGGGCAAAGCATGGCCTTTTTTGGGTCAAGCATCAATCCGGCCCGAATTCACAATCGGGTCATGCGCTTAAGAAAGCATGGCGACAAGCGAATGCACCTCTTCGAATATCGCTATGCGACGTTCCAATGTGACGTTGTTCACTTCAATTCCTCCGATGTTCCCGTAAGCGATGCGTAAGCAGCAAGGGGCGAGAACTGCCGCAACGGAATGACGCGTGGTGCGTGCGGATGGATGCGCTTGCCACGCCGAGGAGGTGCCGATGCTGGAAATGCCGCGCAACGAGCAAGCCTTCGCCATTGTCGATCGGATCTACGAAGCGGCGTTCGCAGCCGAGCTGTGGCCGGATGCGCTGGAAGCGGCCAGCGCGCTCTCGCGCTCGGCGGGCGGTGCGATTTTCGTGGTCAGCGACCATGCGCCGGTTCGCGCCATCGGCGAGGCGCATCTCCTGCCCTTGCTCGACGCGTTCATGGCGAGGGACAACTGGACGCTTTCCCAGAGCGTGCAGCGCATGTTGAGCGCACGGCCGGCAAGCTTCGTGCGGATCGACGATTTCATGACCGGCGAGGAGATCGAGCGCGATCCCCTTCATGCCAGCGCCAGAACGTTCGGCGTCGGATCGCCTGTATGCACATCGATTTCGATGCCCAGCGGAGAGCTTCTCCTGTTTTTCTTCCAGCGCTGGCTAAAGGACGGCGGTTACGATCAGGCCACGATCGATCTGTTGAACGGGCTGCGTCCGCATCTGGTACGGGCTGGCCTCATTGCCCAGCGCCTGGGTCTGGAACGGGCAGACACGGCCGTGTCCGTCCTCGGTGACATGGGATTGCCGGCCGCCGTCACAGGCGGATCGGGCCTCGTGCTGTTGGCCAACAGCCTCCTGGACGGGATGGCGGACGTCTTCCTGTCCCTGGCTCATGGCGGCATGGCGCTTGCCGACGAACCGGCAAACGCGCTTTTCCAGCAGGCCGTCGTACAGAACAGGGATAATCGCGTCGTGCGATCCATCCCCGTTCCGGCCGCGCAGGAGCGACCCGCGCTGATCGTTCACCTGTTGCCGTTGCGCCGCGCCGCGCACGATATTTTTTCGGGCGCCGAAATTCTGGTCGCCGCGACCACGGTAAGCGTCGATGCCACCATTGCGTCGCCGAGCATCCTTTCGGCCCTGTTCGACCTGACGCCGGCGGAAGCCCGGCTGGCCGCCGCGCTTGCTTCGGGCCGTTCCACGCAGGAAGCGGCCATGGAGGTCGGCGTCGCGGTCAAATCGGCTCGGTCCTATCTGGAACGAATCTTCCGAAAGACCGGAACCAACCGCCAAAGCCAACTCGTGGCGCTGCTGAAAAGCGCGCGGTCGTTTTTGTAGGCTGCAGGCCTGGCTGAGCGATATGCGTCACAGCGGGATGCATTTGGATTGGAACGGGGGCATCCCGCTCTATCTGTTTGTTTTAGCCGCATTTATGCGACGCCAAGTGTAACCACTTGGGCTGCAAAATGCTCTAGAGCCGGGTGCCGCGATAGCCGCTGGCGGCCACGGCGCTGCATAGCCCGGCCCATTCGCAGCCCTGGCATGCCTGGCGTGTGTGCCCGGCCGAAAAGGCCTCGCGCATCGCGGCCAAAATTCCGGGGTCGAGGCTGACACGGGCGCCAGGCTGGATCGGCCGAGCCAGCAAATTTCCAACGTCGCGCGCCGCAAGCCGGTCCCGCTCGGCTGCGCTTTCGCGCAGGCAATGCGGCTCCGGCTCGCCGAGCAGCGGCGCGCAGATGTCATCGGGGCCGGAGACGATCAGGATATCCTCACTCCGGCCAAGACGCTCCGCGATCTTGTCATAGTTTGCCGTAAAGGCGGCGCTATAGCCCTTGCCGACATAGGTCAGCAGACACAGCAGATGATGGGAGCGCAGCCTGACGGTCATCGCTTTCAGGAGATCTGATCCACCTTGTTGCCGGCAAACAGCTTCAACGTCGCGGCGCCCAGCGCCGACTTGAGCAAACCGCCAACGATAAACGGCAGAAAGCCGAAAGTGATAGCTTTTTCGAGACCGATCATGACGGCAAGCCACGCCGTACCGAGAGCCAGGCAAGCGAGGTTGCCAAGCAGCATGGCGGCAAAGGCCAGCACGACCCGGTTGCCGTTCCAGCCGCGTTCGGCCAGCCAGCCGACCAGCGCGCCGGTAAGCGGGAAGGCAAAGAGATAGCCGCCGGTTGGCCCAAGGAAATGCTGCACGCCGGCTGCGCCGCCGGCGAGCACCGGAAAGCCCACTGCACCCTCGACAAGCCAGGCCGCGATGGTGACAGCGCCAAGCCGCCAGCCATAGAGAGCACCGATCAGCGTCACGGCAAAGGTCTGCATGGTCACCGGCACCGGCACCATCGGCACCTCGATATAGGACGACAGCGCCAGAAACAGCGTGCCGAGGACAACGGCTCCGGCCTGCCAGCCGAGAGAGCGGTCCTGCAGGCGAAGTGGGCTGAAGGACGGCTTGCGGGATGAAAAGGCGATCTCGGTCACGATGGTTTCCTCGATTGGTTTAAAATTATAGATAATTTTTGTATTCGATCTATTATCGAATCCATATTTCTGGCGGCATGGCAATCCCTCGCTCCAAAAAAGCTTCAGAGCCTCGGCTTTTCGAGCGTTGCGATGCAGAATCTTGGAAAGAAGGCCGGAGGGGGGTGTGAAGGATCGCTACGGCTGACATTCTGCTCCGCTGCGCCGAGGGCCGCCTGCCTTCGCTCGCATTTAGCCAACGATAGCGAAGGCGTCCCGCGTCCTGCCGGACGCCGTCTTGACCGGCTTCTGGCCGATCCACTGCACATGCCGGCCAAGCGTGGCGGCGGCCGATTCGGTGTTGCCTTGCCGGAGCGCACTCAGGATTGCCCGGTGATCCTGATCGGTGCGGGTTTCCCATTCCGATCGCCAGGCGGCGAACAGGAAGCGGGCGCTTGCGGCGTGCAGGTCATCGATGGTGGCGAGCAGACGCGGCATGCCGCATGGCGCCAGGATCAGCCGGTGAAAGGTGCGGTTGGCCTCTTCCCAGGAGCGGACATCGCGGGATTTGTCGCCGGCCTTGGTCGCCTCCTCGGCGAGATGAAGGATGGCCGCCGTCAGATGTGGCGCGGCGTGGCGCAGCGCCAGCACTTCGAGGGCGGCCCGCATCTCGGCGACTTCCCTGACCTCGCCGAGATCGAAGGATGCGACGCGCACGCCGCGGCGCGGCTCGCCGGTCGCCAGCCCTTGCGCCTCGAGACGCCGGAAAGCCTCGCGTACCGGAACATGGCTGGTCTGGAATTCCTCGGCGATGTGATCCTGCCGCAGCCGGGCCCCCGGCTCGATGACGCCGGAGATGATGCGATCCGCCAGCACCTTGCTGATGCGGACGGCGATGGTGTCGTCTGCGGTCTTTGCCATGTTTTATAGATAATTTGCATCGCAACGGCTTGTCGAGACGGCCGCTGCGGGATTTTCGCGCCAAAGTTGCTTCGGCGCACCGGGCGCTGGTCAGTTCACCCGGCTGATGCAGAAATCGATGACGTCGATCAGCGCCGACTTCTGCGGCGTCGCCTCGAGCGGCGCCAGCGCGTCGCGGGCGATCTCGCCGAAATGGCGGGCACGCCCGATCGTGTCGGCGATCGCCCCGTGGCGGGTCATCAGGCCGATCGCCTTTTCCAGCCCCGCGTCGTCGGTGACATTGTCCTCGATGGCGCGCTTCCAGAAGGTGCGTTCGGCCTTGGTGCCGCGCCTATAGGCGAGGATCACCGGCAGCGTCACCTTGCCCTCGCGAAAGTCGTCGCCGACATTCTTGCCCAGATCCTTGCTGGTGCCGCCATAGTCCAGCGCATCGTCGATCAGCTGGAAGGCCAGGCCGAGATTCATGCCATAGGAGCGCAGCGCCGCGCGATCGTTGCGCGTCGCCTGGGCGATGACGGGCCCGACCTCGGCGGCGGCCGAGAACAGGGCCGCGGTCTTGGCCTTGATGACGGCAAAATGTTCATCCTCGGTGGTTTCGAGGTTTTTTGCGGCGGCAAGCTGCATCACTTCGCCCTCGGCGATGATCGAGGCAGCGCTCGACAGGATGTCGAGCGCTTCCAGCGAACCGACATCGACCATCATGCGGAAAGCCTGACCGAGCAGGAAATCGCCGACCAGCACGCTTGCCTGGTTGCCCCAGATCATGCGGGCGGTCTTCTTGCCGCGCCGCATGCCGCTCTCGTCGACGACATCGTCATGGAGAAGTGTCGCCGTGTGCATGAATTCGACCGACGTGGCGAGTTTGACGTGGCCCTCGCCGGAATAGCCGAACATCTGGGCCGAGGCGAGCGTCAGCATCGGCCGCAGCCGCTTGCCGCCGGACGAGATCAGGTGGTTGGCGACCTCCGGGATCATTTCGACATCGGAACCGGCCTTCGACAGGATCAATTCATTGACCCTTGCCATGTCGGCCGCCGTCAGATCGATGAGATCCTTGATGGACGCAACTTCACGCTTCCCGTTTTCAATGTTGAGAACGACACCCACGACAAAACTCCCAACCTCAATATGCACGACGGCACGTTGGTCCCTTGAGGGGGACTCTAGGGCGCTACCCACGGGGGCGGCAAGGGGCGAATTGGCGCGGGCGCCCTGGCGCCTGGGTCCATCCACATTTACATCAACGCCGCAAACTGCGAACCTTGCCCGATGATAGAGCTCATCCGCACCAACGATGCCGTGATCATTTCCTTTGTCGAATCGCTGATGCGCGACGCCGGCATCGGCTGTTTCGAGGCCGACCAGAACATGAGCGTGCTCGACGGGTCAATCGGCATCCTGCCCCGGCGCATCATGGTCGACGCCGATCAGGCCGACGCGGCGCGGCGCATCCTGACGGATGCCGGCATCGCCAACGAGATCCGCCTGACATAATGTCCGTCTCGCACGCCACCCTTGTCCGCGACACGCCGGCCCATACGGTCGATGCCTTCCATCGCGGGCGCTTCTGGCTGGTGCAGCCGAAACAGGCGGGGCACCGCGCCGGCATGGACGCGATGATGCTGGCCGCTTCGGTACCGTCCGCCTTCACCGGCCGCCTCGCCGATTTCGGCGCGGGCGCCGGTGCCGCGGGCCTTGCGGTGCTGTCGCGCTGTCCGGCGGCCGAGGTGGTGCTCGTCGAACGCTCGCCTGAAATGGCGGGTTTTGCCGCAACCACGCTCGCCCACCCCGGCAACGCCCATCTCGGCGACCGCGCCTCGGTGCTCGCCGCCGATGTCACCCTGTCGGGCCGGGCACGGGCAGGCGCCGGCCTTGCCGACAATTCCTTCGATTTCGTCATCATGAACCCGCCTTTCAACGCCGCCGAGGATCGCGCCACGCCCGATGCGCTCAGAAAGGCGGCGCATGTGATGGAGGACGGGCTGTTCGACCACTGGATCCGAAGTGCCGCGGCGGTGGTCAGACCGCGCGGCGGCCTCGCCCTTATTGCCCGGCCGGAGCAGCTCGGAGCCATTCTGGACGTGATGTCGGGCCGTTTCGGCGACGCCGAGATGCTGGCCGTCCACCCGCGCCCCGATGCGGCGGCGATCCGCATCGTCGTCAGGGCAATACTTGGTGCACGCGGAAAACTGTCGATCCGGCCGCCGCTGATGCTGCATGCGCAATCGGGAGACGGCCCAACGGAGCGGACCGAGATGATCAACAATGGACTGGCGTCGCTGTTTGGCGATTGATTGATTGCTGCTGGCCGGCGGCGCGGCATTGCGGTTGGCCGGCGAATCCCTACATGCTTTCAACTTGTTGACCGGAGACCTCGTGAAACGCTTCCTCAACCGCCTGCTGCCGAAATCCTGGCGCTCCGACGTCGTCGTCATTCCGGTCATCCGGTTGCACGGCACCATCATGGCCGGCGGCGGCCAGTTCCGGCCGAGCCTGTCGCTGGCTTCGACCGCCGGCCTCATCGAAAAGGCGTTCTCCTTCGCCGCGCCGGCGGTCGCCATCTCGATCAATTCGCCGGGCGGTTCGCCGGTGCAGTCGCGGCTGATCTTCAGGCGCATCCGCGACCTGGCGAACGGGAAGAACAAAAAGGTCCTGGTCTTCATCGAGGATGTGGCGGCGTCCGGCGGCTACATGATCGCGGTCGCCGGCGACGAGATCTTTGCCGACCCCTCCTCCATCGTCGGCTCGATCGGCGTGGTGTCGGCCTCGTTCGGCTTTCCCGAACTGATGAAGAAGATCGGCGTCGAGCGCCGCGTCCACACCGCCGGCCAGAACAAGGCGGTGCTCGACCCGTTCAAGCCGGAGAAGAAGGAGGATGTCGAGCGGCTGAAGGCATTGCAGCTCGAGGTGCACGAGACCTTCATCGATCTCGTCAAGGACCGGCGCGGCACAAGGCTCAAGGACGATCCCGACCTGTTCACCGGCCTGTTCTGGACCGGCAAGAAAGGACTGGAGCTCGGCCTTGTCGATGCGCTGGGCGACATGCGCAGCGTGCTCAAGACCCGTTTCGGCGCAAAGACCCAGCTCAAGCTGATCACCGCGCCGCGCGGCCTGTTCGGGCGGTTCGGCCTGTTCGGTTCGCACCAGGGCTTTTCGGCGCCCGATATCGCCGCCGCGGCCGCCAGCGGTGTGATCGATGCGGCGGAAGAGCGCGCGCTGTGGGCT
>NZ_CAUM01000014.1 GCF_000350085.1 Mesorhizobium metallidurans STM 2683 | reverse complement strand
GAAGACTGCCGAGGAACGACAAGCGGCCTGACACGAACGGTCCGATTCAAAACGGATACTCCCGATGGTCACTCGCGGTTTCTTTTCTGGACGCCGGCCGCCCACCGATACTGACGCGCGCATTCCGCCCGGGCAGTATCTCGAACAGGGCTTCCCGGTTCTGTCGGCCGGGCCGACGCCGCGCGTGCGCACCGAGGAGTGGTCGTTCACGCTCAAGCACGGACCGCGGCCGATCAAGAAGTGGAATTGGGCCGAATTCAACGCCTTGCCTATGAGCAAGATGACCCGCGACATCCATTGCGTCACCGCATGGACCAAGTTCGACACGGCCTGGCAGGGCGTGCTGGTCGACGACATTCTGGCCGATGCCGGTATCGAGCCGCCGACCGCCTTCACGCTGGCGCTGTCCTTCGACGGCTATACAACCAATGTGCCGACCAAGGATCTCGCCGCCGGCAAGGCGATGGTGGCGCTGCTTTACGAAGGCAAGCCGATCGCGGCGGACCATGGCGGTCCGGCGCGGCTGCTGGTTCCGCATCTCTATTTCTGGAAATCGGCCAAATGGCTGAACGGGCTGCAGTTCACCGAGCGCGACGAGCCCGGGTTCTGGGAATTGCGTGGCTACCACATCTATGGCGACCCGTGGAGCGAGCAGCGCTACACGGGCGACCCATGAGCGAGGCAGCGGCGGCGCAGTCGCCCTGGCAGACGGTCACCATCACCCGCATCGAAAAGCGCACGCCGCGCGTCACCAGCTTTTTCCTGCAGCCGTCGCGGCCCTTCGCCTATCGCGCCGGGCAGCATGTCGACGTCAGGCTGACGGCGCCGGACGGCTACCAGGCACGCCGCTCCTACTCCATCGCCTCGGCGCCGGAAGCGGGCGAGACGATCGAACTGGCGATCGAAAAGCTCGACGACGGCGAGGTCTCGCCGTTTTTTCACGAGGTGGCGGCGGTCGGCGACGAGGTCGAATTGCGCGGACCGCTCGGCGGACACTTCGTCTGGTCCAACAGCGACGGCGGGCCGCTTCTCCTGGTCGGTGGCGGCTCGGGCGTGGTGCCGCTGATGGCGATGATCCGCCATCGCGTAGCGCGCAAATCATTGGTACCCGCGGCACTGGTATTTTCCGCGCGGGTCTGGGACGACGTCATCTTTCGCGACGAACTGATCGGCCTCGACGACCGCCAGGACGGCTTCGGTCTGGTGCTGACGCTGACGCGCGAGCCGGCCCGGCGTCCGCAGGATTATGCGCGGCGGGTCGACGCCCAGATGATGGTGCAAACGATGATGCGGTTGCCCGGATCGCCAGGCCTGGCCTTCGTCTGCGGTTCGAATGCCTTCGTGTCGAGCGCCGCCCAGGCGCTGATCGATGCCGGCGTTCCGGCAGGCCTCATCCGCACCGAACGCTACGGCGTTTGAACGGGCGATTGGAGCGGTAGACTAACGCGCCGTCGTTAGCGGGGGCCTGATTTTTCCCGCTCGCCCTCGTCAAACGTGTCCTTCATCGCCCGCAGGATGATGACGGCCGAGGCCGCGCCCGGATCCATGTGGCCAAGCGATCGTTCCCCCAGTCTCGCCGCCCTGCCACGGGCAGCGACCATCGACCGTGTCGAATTCGCGCCGGCTTCGGCGGCCTCCAATATGCTGTTCCACATTTCCGGGCCTCCGGCAGCGCGGGCACGCGCGTTGACGGCCGCTTCCGTTGCGGGAACCCAGGCATCGAGCATCGTCTTGTCGCCGCGCTGCCCCTTGCCGCGCTCCTTGATGCCGGTCGTCATCGCCTCGACGATCGCCGCCTGGTCGGCGGGCGACAGGCATTCATCCTTCTTGAGGGCTTGCGCCGCCCTGCGGAACGCGCTCGCGTAGAGTGGCCCCGTGGATGCGCCGACGGCATCGAGAAAGGCTGACGCGGCGACCGCGAAAACCTCCGACGGCAGCGTGTTGTCGAGGTTGAGCTTGGCGAGCTCGGCATTCACCGCCATGAAGCCGAGCGACATGGTGATGCCATGGTCGGCGTCGCCTATGGCGCCGTCGAGGTCCGAGAGGTGGTCCTTTCCCGCCTCGATCGCAATGGAAATGCGATAGAACATCCTGCTCAGGCGTCGCGCCGCATTGTCCGACATGGTCTTCCTCCCGGTTCAAGCAGGATGCAGCCCCGTCTTTCACGGGGACGCCTGTCTTTATCTTCAGCCGATCCGCAGGACGGCCGTATCGCAGGGATGATGCAACAGTTCCGTCAGCTCGTTGTCGAGATGCAAGACCGATATGGATGCACCGACCATGTCGAGCGAGGTGCAATAGTGCCCCACCCAGTTCGCCTCTATCTTGATGTCCTTGGCGCTCAGCCGCTGCTCGACACGCCTGAACAGAATGTAGAGTTCCATCAATGGCGTCGCGCCAAATGAATTGACCAGCACCGCAACGCGATCTCCCGGCGCCGCCTTCATCTCCGAAAAGATGCGGTCCATCACCCGGTCGGCGATCTCGTCGGCGCTCATCATCTTGTCGCGGATGACGCCGCGTTCTCCGTGGATGCCCATGCCGATTTCGATATCGTCGGGGCCGATCTCGAAGTTTTGGCGGCGGGTCTGCGGCATGGAGCAAGGCTCCAGCGCGACGCCCATCGTGAACGTTCGTGCATTGGCCTTGCGGGTCGCCGCCTCGCAGGCATCGAGCGACAATCCGCGGTCGCAGGCCGCCCCGGCGGTCTTGAACATGAAGAAGTTGCCGGCAACGCCGCGCCGGCCTTCCTTGTCCTCGATCGGCGACGAGGCGATATCGTCCGTCGTCACCACCGTACGAACCTCGATATTGTGTTCCGCCGCCATCTCGGCCGCCATGTCGAAATTCATCACGTCGCCGGCATAATTGCCGTAGACGAAGAGCACGCCTTGCCCGCCCGATGCGGCATTGGCGCACTGAAAGATCGTGCCGGGAGGCGGTGACGAAAAGATATTGCCGACGGCAACGGCGTCGGCCAGCCCTTTTCCGACATAGCCGAGAAAGCACGGCTCGTGCCCTGTGCCGCCGCCGATCACCAGCCCGACCTTGCCTGGCCTCGGCCCGGTGCGGGCGACGAGGGCGCGATGCGAACCCTTTATCGGCCTTATATAGCCGGCATGCGCCTTCACCACGCCGTCGAGCATTTCCTCGACAACGTCGTTGGGATCATTGAGGAACTTCTTGATATGGGTGCGGAAGTTGCTGGGCAGGGCCGCGCGGTGGTCGATCTTCGGGCGTTGCGAGAGCTTCTGGTCAAGCTCCGTCACGCCGTCGGCATTGAGGATGCCGCGACCGGTCGCGGCGTCGGTGATGAGCACATTGACATAGCCGCCGCGCAGCGCGGCAAGGATTGCCGGCACCTTGTCGAAACCGCCGGCGACGGCGATGCGCAAGTTGATGGCCTTCAGCATATCGAGCGAGATGCCGATGATCCGGTCGTCGAGCGGGCCGGCCACCGGCTTGCCCTGCCCGTCGATGAAGCGGCCGGCGACGACGCCCACCGCATTCCTGGCGAGATATTGCTGCAGCGAAACCGATTCAAAGAAGCCGCTGGTGTGGATCGTCGAGTTCGGGCGCAACGACGAGATGCCGAACAGCGCCTTGTTGGCTTTGCCAAGCGCGTCGAACTGGCTTTCGATCAACGGCTCGCGCAACAGCATGTCGCGAATCTCGGCCGTGGAAACGACCGCCGGCGCCGTGATGTTGACCAGCCTTGCGTTGACCGCGCCGGCCATGACCGAAGCGCATAGCTCCGGCGTATAGGCAAAATTGGCGGCGGTTCCGCCGGTGGCCTGCACGACGGTGACGTCCTGAAGGCCGGGTACCGATGCCTGCTCCGCGATCGCCAGCACCGTTCGCCCCCAGGCGACAGCAAGCGTGTCGCCGGATTTCAGAAGCTTGGCAAGCGCCTGCGCCGCCGCTCCGCCAAGGCGATCGATCAGCGGCCGCGTATTGTCGTCGCTCGGTACGACGAGACAGTCATGCAGGCCGAAATGCCGTTTGAGTTCCTGCGCGATCGACAGCGAGCTCAGCCGTGACGGCTCGAGCGAGATGTTGACGATGCCGCGGGCGCGGGCATCGGCCAGGTAGCTGTTCACCGTCGCCCGTGAAATGCCCATGATCTCGGCGATGTCGCCTTGTGTCATGTGGTCTTCGTAGTAGAGCCAGCAGGCCCAGACATACGGGTCGTCGCCGTAGCGCAGCGGAATCGGCTCGGTGCCGGCCTCGGCTCCCGCCCGCGCCGTTCCATTCTTCCGCGCCGATAACGTCTTGACCGTCATGCTGCCTGGTTTCCCCGAATCCAAGATCGATCGCCAAGATGAGCGCAAATGCAAGAACTCTCAATCTTGGTCGGATTCCAACTTATTGTTTGAGCATGATCTTTTCCGAAAACCGGTTCCCACTTTTCGGGATCATGCTCGAACTCGCTCCCGGCTGGAAGGTCAGCCGGGAGCCTTTGCTCGGGAGGAGCATATCTCACAATTCAACGACCGGCGGTCGCCGATATCAGCAGTTTCTGCTTGGCACCAAGCGCCAGGGCTTTCAGGATCAGCGCACAGGATGTGGCGCCCGCGTCGAGGACGCCGACCGAGCGTTCGCCGAGACGGCTGGCCCGGCCGATCCTCGCCACGAGATCCCTGGTGCTGTCGCGGCCTTTTTCTGCCGCGAGGACGAGCGCATCCAGGGCTTCCGGGAACGGCTTGCCGTCGGCGTTGGCGGCGTCGAAGGCCGCAATGGCCGGGACGAGTGTGTCGAGCAGCGTCTTGTCGCCGACCTTGGCCGAGCCGATCGACTGGATGCCGTCGAGACCATTGCTGAGCATCGCGCTGAATGCCGGGGCGTCGATGGAAGAGGATTTCTCGATCGTTTCGGCGAATTGCGTGAACATGACGCCATAGAGCGGACCCATCGAGCCGCCGATCTCGGTCATCAGCACGGTGCCCAGCGTGTCGAATGCCGTGGCCAGCGACATGTCATTGCCCCGGATCCTGTCCGCCGCCATGCCGAAACCCTTGGCCATGTTGACGCCGTGGTCGCCGTCGCCGATCTTGCCGTCGATCTCGCTCAGATAGGCACGATTTTCGATGATCCGGTCGGCGATCGAAAGCACGATGTCGCCAGCGGAAGCGTTTTCAAACTGCTGCATTCGCCTGTTCCTAAAGCCTTGCCGGACAATCGACAGCCACGTCCAGCAGCCGTTTCAATTCGGCGTCGAGCGCCATGACCGTGAGCGTGGCGCCAACCATTTCCAGCGAGGTGAAATAGTTGCCGATATAGGTCTTGTGGATGGTCAAGCCGCGTCCGGTGATCTCCTGTTCGATCGTATCGTTGAGGATGTAGAGCTCGTTGACCGGCGTTGCGCCGAGGCCGGACACCAGCACCGCAACTTCGGTTCCCGCCGCCAGATCGTGGTCATCGAGGACGATCTTGGCCATGTCCCGCGCGATTTCGGCGGCGGGCTTCAGCGGTTCGACCCGCACGCCCGGTTCGCCGTGATGACCGATGCCGACTTCCATCGTGCCCGGCTCGATCAGGAAATTGGGGTGCCCGACCGCCGGTAGCGTGCATGGGCCGAGGCCGACGCCGATCGAACGGCAATTGTCGATAGCCCGTTGCGCCACCGCCCGCACGGCCTCGATGCTGGCGCCTTCCGCGGCCAGGGCGCCGGCGCATTTCCACATGAAGATCTCGCCGGCGACGCCCCGGCGCTTTTCGCGCTCGTCCGGCCCCGCCGAGCAGACATCGTCATTGGCGACGACGGTTGCGATCTCGATGTCTTCCTTGGCCGCTAGCTTGATGGCCATTTTCACGTTCATGTTGTCGCCGGCGTAATTGCCATAGAGGCAGACGACACCCTTGCCGCCATTGGCCTCCCGGGCGGCGTCGAGAAAGCTCTTTGCCGTCGGTGACGAGAAGAGTTCGCCGACCGCGACTGCGTCCAGCATATTGCGGCCGGTGTAGCCGATGAAGGCCGGCTCATGGCCGGAACCACCGCCGGTGATCACGCCGACCTTGCCGCCGACCGGCGCATGGCGGGCGGCGATGACGCGGGGATTGCTGGCGAGCCTGACGATGTCGGCATGCGCCTTGACGAAGCCCTTGACCGTATCCTCGACGACCTCGTCGGGATTGTTGATGAACCGCTGCATTGTTGCTCCAATCTTGCGCCGCTCAGACAATGGTGTAGCCGCCGTCGACCAGCAGGTCGGCGCCGTTGATCATGTCGGCGCCGTTCGATGCCAGGAACACCGCCGCGGCGGCGATCTCCTGCGGAAAGGCAAAGCGGCCGGTCGGAATGCGCTGCTTCAGCGCCTCGCCGCGTGGGTTGTCCCAGGCCTTTCTGCCGAGGTCGGTCAGCACCACGGTCGGAGAAATCGTATTGACCGTGATGCCGTGTTTGCCCCATTCCGCGGCAAGCGTCTTGGACAGGCCGATGACGCCGAATTTCGAGGCGCAATAGGCGACGTGCTGGTCGATCGCGACGGTGCCTGCCTGCGAGGCCATGTTGATGATCTTGCCGCCCTTGCCGGCCTTGATCATGGCGCGTCCGGCGGCCTGGGAGACCAGAAACGTTCCCTTGAGATTGATGTCGATTGTCTTGTCCCAGGCATCGAGGCTGAGCTCCTCGGCGGGAGCGAGAACGGCGATGCCGGCGCTGTTGACGACGATATCGATATGGCCGAAGGCCGCTTGCGCCGCCGCGAACACGGCTTCCACGGATCGCGGATCGGATACATCGCAGACGAAGGATTTAGCGCCGTTGCCGAGTTCGTCGGCCTTCGCCTTCGCCACCGATTCATTGATATCGATCACCCCGACAGTGGCGCCCTTCGCGGCAAATGCCGACGCAATGGCGCTGCCGATGCCGGAGGCGCCGCCGGTGACCAGGGCGACCTTGCCGCCCAGCGAAAAATTGAGATCGACCTGGATTGAATCTGTCATGGTTCTCTTCTCTGTTGGAACGTGGGGTGCGCCAGGAGAGCGCACCCCACGGCCGGATTACTTGCGCGTCGCCAGAAGCTGGTCGACGTTTTCCGCCGTCACCGGCGTCCACGGCACATTGTAGATCTTCTCCTTGCCGTCTTTCCACGGCATGTCCTTGTAGGTTGCCCAGATATCGGACTGCGGCTTGTAGTCACCCTTCCTGGCAGCAAGGATGGCAAGGTCGAGCGCGCCTTGAGCCTGGGCGCGCGCGTCCTGCAGGATCGAGGTCATCTCACCGGCCTTGACGGCGTGAAGTGCGTCGGTGATGCCGTCGATGCCGGCAATGGTAAAGCTCTTCAAGTCGAGGCCGGCGGCCTTGATCGCCTCGATGGCGCCGAGGGCCATTTCGTCATTCTGGCCGATCACGCCGTTGATCTGGTTCGGGTGGGCGGTGAGCCAGTTTTCCATGAGCGTCTGGGCTTCGGCGCGCGACCAGTTGGCGGTCTGGTCCTCGAGGATTTTGACATCCGGGCACTCGGCAAGCGCCTTCTTGTTGCCTTCGAGACGGGAAATCTGCGCCGACTGGCCGATCGGCCCTTCGAGGATGACCACATTGCCCCTGCAGCCGATCTTGTCGAGCACCGTCCTTGCTTCCATGTAGCCCGAGATCGTGTCGTCGGATCCGACATAGGAGGTCAGCAGATCGGAATTGACGCGGGTGTTCGAGCCGATGACCGGAATGCCGGCATCGGCGGCCGTCTGCACCGCCGCGGCGCCGGCGTCGACGTCGATCGGAGCGAAGATGATGGCGCTGTATTTCTGCGTCGCCATCGTCTTGAACTGGTCCTGCTGGACCAGGGCGTCATAACGGCCGTCGAAGACCGTCAGTTCGACTTCGCCGCTCTTGACGGCCGGGTGTTCCTGGAGCGCTGCCGCCCAGATCTGCATGAACTCGGCGTTCAGCCCGTAAGGTGCCGCGCCGATCTTGATCTTCTCCTGCGCCATGGCCGACGAGGCCAGCAGAGCGGTCGCGGATGCGAGCGCAATCATCAATCTTTTCATTTCGTTACCTCCACTTGAGCGAGCGACCGACATGGTTCGCCTTATACGGACGCGCGTGTTGCAGGTCCGGTACCGGAAGGGGGCTTTTTGTTTGAGCATCGGATTTTCCCAAAACCGGGTCCCACTTTTGGGTCCGATGCTCTAAGCCCCGTAGTTTCTCTTCTGATCGAGCATCACGGCGCCAACGATCAGCGCGCCCTTGAGGACTTGCTGGTAGTAGGATTGGATACCCATCAGATCGAGGCCGTTGTTCATGACGCCGATGATCAGCGCGCCGATCAGCGTGCCGGTCACCCGGCCGACTCCGCCGGAAAGGCTGGTTCCGCCGATCACCACCGCCGCGATCGCGTCCAGTTCATAGGCAATGCCGGCCTGGGGCAGGGCGGAACCGGTGCGGGCGCTGAGCAGCATCCCGGCGAGGCCGGCAAGACCGCCGGAGATGACATAGACGGCAAACTGCGTGCGGGTGATGTTGATGCCCGAGGTCCTGGCCGCATGCGGGTTGCCGCCGACGGCATAGATGTAGCGGCCAAAGCGGGTGCGGTCGAGGATCCACCAGGAGATGGCGAACACGACTGCGAGAATGACGACCGGCGCGGGTATGCCGAGGATGTTGCCTGTGCCGATCCAGCGGAAGGCCGGCGTCAACGCCGGGACGGGACGGCCGCCGCCGTAGATGAGGGTCATTCCACGCGCCGCCGACAGCATGCCCAGCGTCACCACGAAGGCCGGCACCGAAAACCGCGATACGATCACGCCGGAAATGGCGCCGCAGGCAATGCCGACCAGCAGGCCGATGCCGAGGCCCAGGGCGACCGGATAAGGCGCGCCGGAAATCCCGGCGGTCGCCGAACTGGTCACGAAGCTCGCGCTGACGATGCCGGCAAGCGCGACGACGGAGCCGACCGAGAGATCGATGCCGCGCGTCAGGATGACGAAGGTCATGCCGATGGCGAGCACGCCGTTGATCGAGGTCTGCAGCAGCACGTTCGAGATGTTGCCGGCCGTCAGGAAGAACTCGTTGGAGACCGAAAGAACCGCGACCAGGATCAGGAAGGCAAGGAAGATGCCGTATTCCTGGATCAACAGCCGGCGCTGCTCCGAACCGAGCCAGCCATTTGCATTCTTGCCGCCGTTCGCATTCTTCCCGCCCTTAGCATTCTTGTTGCCGCCAGCCGACATCACTGATTCCTCTGCCATTGAGCGAACACCCTGTCCCTGTTCAGGTTGATAGATGGACGAGCGATTGGGCATCCGTTTCCTCCCGGCGGAAGGTCCCGGCACTTCTGCCGGCCCGCATCACCATGATCCGGTCCGACATGCCGAGAACCTCGTCGATTTCCGACGAGATCATCACCACCGTGCCGCCGGAGGAGGCGAAGTCGCTGATGATCCGGTAGATTTCACGCTTGGCGCCGACATCGACGCCGCGGGTCGGCTCGTCCAGAAGCAGCACCTTCGGATTGCGAAGGAACCATTTGCCGAGCACCACCTTCTGCTGGTTGCCGCCTGAGAGGCCGGAAACCGGCATCGTGTCGCGGGCCGCCTTGATCTGGAACTTCTCCCGCATGCCGCGGCTTGCGTCCGCCTCCCGCGCCCGATCCATGGTGAAGGCGGGGCTCATTTCGGGCAGGCTCGCCATGCAGATGTTCGCGCGCACGGAATCGGCGAGATTGAGACCGGTCAGCTTGCGGTCCTCGGTGACCAGCGCCAGCCCATGCGCCATCGCATCCGCAGGCTTTGCAATGCTGACCTCGGTACCGTCGACCCTGATGCTTCCCGCCGAAGGCCTGTCGAGACCGAACAGGCAATTGAAGATCTCCGTGCGACCGGCCCCCATCAGGCCGTAAATGCCGAAAATCTCGCCCTTGCGCACCGAAAATGAGATGTCCTCGATCTTGTTCGGGCAAGAGAGCGCGGCAACCTCGATACCGGGTTCCGATGTCGGCGTGTTGGTCTTGGCGAATTCTTCCGACAGCTCGCGGCCGACGATCATGCGGATCAGGCCGGGTCGATCGATGTCTGCGAGCGCCCCGCTGCCGACATAGGCGCCGTCGCGAAAGACCGTGTAGGAATCGGCGATCTGGAAGATCTCCGACAGGCGGTGGGAAACATAGACGATGCCGCGCCCTTGTGCCTGCAGGCGGCGGATCGCGGCGAACAAATGCTGTGCCTCTCGCTCGCCGATCGCCGAGGTCGGCTCATCCATGAAGATGACCTCCGCGTTGTGGCTGAGCGCCTTGGCGATCTCGACGAGCTGCATCTGCGCAACGGAGAGGTTCATCATGTACTGCGTGGCCCGGATATCGAATTCGAGATCGTCCAGCAGTTTCTGCGCGGATCGGTTCATCGCGCGGAAATCGATGCCGCCGAACCGCGCCTTGGGCTCGCGGCCGAGATAGATGTTCTCGGCAACCGTCATGTGGGGAACGGGGCTGAGCTCCTGCTCGATGATGGCGATGCCCGAGGCCAGTGCGTCGGCTGGGCTGGCGAATTCCACCTCCTTGCCGCGGCGGCGGATCGAGCCGGCATCACGGCCGAAGATGCCCATCAGTATCTTGAGAAAGGTCGATTTGCCGGCGCCGTTGCCGCCGCAGAGTGCATGAACGGTGCCGGCGCGAAGCTGGAAGCGGCCGTCGCGCAAGGCGGCGACGCCACCAAACGACTTCTTCAGCCCTTCCACCTCGAGCAAAAGCTCCACCTTCTCTCCTCCCGTGTATCCGGCAATCCCTGGAGCCGATCGACGCTGGGTGACCTCCGCCCGAGCGTCGAAGGTGACAATAGTCAATTTAAGGTCGACAAATGTCAAGGCGCATCGAGAGTTTTAGTGCGTGGCCATCGAGATGAAGCTCGGTACCCAAAAAATCATTGAAAAAACCGATAGATAGGCTATCCGGATTGTGTCCGGACGGGATCGGGCCATGGATCGGATCGTGCTGCTGGAAGTCAGGATCAAAGAGCCGCGTCGGCATTTTGCAGGTTGCATGCCACGCGGTGCCGGGTCACTCGGCCAGTTGCCTGTACCTGCGGTTCCCTCGCGGGGCGGCTTCAGTCGAGTGGCGAAAAACGCGCCGACAGCAACTGGAACGGCAGCGCGCCATAGGTGGCGACAGTCGCCTCATCGTCCCACTGCCGGAACTGGCGGGATGGCCGGGCTTCGAGCACCAATGCCTGGCTTTCACCGTCCAGCGTCACCTTGCCGCGAAAGTGCAGCACCCTCTCCCCACCAGTGCGGCTGATCACCACGGACCGCAAGCGGGCAACATGCCGGCCGGCGGCGTTGATCTCCATTTCGATGCGGCGCCGGACCGGCGGAACGGAGATCCTGACGGCCACCTCAAGCATCACGTCGCCAGTCATTTCCAAATAGGGAGTCGTCTGGGGATAGGGAATCGTTTGTGAAAGCACGAATGGCGCGGGCGCCGTCTTCACCTTCTGCGTCGCCGATTTGCCGCGCCAGACGACATCAGGCGCCGATTGCCGCAGCCGGCCCTTCTTGCGTTTCAAGCGCAACTGCTTGGCAAACCCGCGCGACAGCCAGACGAGGCCGCCGAAATCCGTGCGCGGCTTGGCTTGCAGCACCGAGGACCAGCGCGCCAGGCCGGCGCGATCCGCCATCTCCACTATGCTTGCCAGTGGCGCCTCGGGCACGGCAATGCCGATCTCCAGCGCGAGATAGGAGAGCGCCACCGCCGCCGCCACGGCAAGGCGGCGTCTGGCGGCGATATCGAGGAACACATCCCAGTCGACATCGCCGCCATCGATGGCCACCGCGCAATCGACCAGCCAGTCGCTGTGGGTGTGAGCGTCGAGACCGCCATGCGCGATCGCGAGTGCGATGCGATCGGCCGGCGATGGAACAGATACGCTGACGCCGCTGAATTCGGCCGCTATCGCCCGTCGCCAGATCGCCAGATCGTCTTCCGCGCTGGATTGTGAACCGTCATAGCCGAACTGATGCAGGTCGATGTCGCCGAAGCTGCCCTTGAAGAAGTTCATCGAGCGCACGGACGACAGTCTGGTCCTGAGATATTGCGGGCTGACGCCGGTGGCGATCTGCCAGTCGCGGTCGCGCAGCACATCGAAGGCAGCGACCATGTCCTGCGGGCGCACCAGAATATCGATGTCATGCGCCACCCGGCCGCGCTGCGCCGACGCATCGACGGCAATGCGGCTGGCGCCCTTGATCAACATCACCGCCGATCCGGCCTCCACCATCGCCTTCAACGCCGGCTCGGCCTCGCGCATCGCCATCCGCGATTTGGTCCACAGCATTTTTTGCAGGCCGACAAGGCGCGGGTAGGCGGCATGGACGGCAAGCTTCCTGCCGAACCTGTCGGAAATCGCGGCGAGCAGCCGGTGCTCGCGAAAGGAGACGAGGTCGATGTCGTTTTCATCAAGCCAGCGCATGGCGCATTGGCAGGCCGCTTCCTCATCGGGAAGAAGCGCCGCCTTGAGCAACTGGTCGAGCTTGCCGGTCGGCCAGGACCAGCCATAGTCCGGAAACCGGCGGCCGATACGCCGGATCGTCCTGGCCATCAACTGGGTTCCGTCCTGTTTCGCGCCCGACGCTGCATGGCGAGCCGGGCGACTTCGAGATAGCCGCGGTCACGCGCGGCATCGCGCCCATAGGATAGGCTGCCGGGCCTGATGCGACGCAATGTCAGCGCCTCATTCAGCATGTCGAGAACCAGGCCCGCCTCGCGTGCCCGGGCGATCCAGTCGATCATTTCGCCGCGTCCACCCGGCGGATCGACGATCGGTCCGACGGCATCGAAGACCTCGCGGCGGATCATCATTGTCGAACGCGACCAGCCGGGCACGGTGACGGCCTCGGGAGCATCGGGCCGGTCATGGTGGAAATTACGCCAATGGGTAAAGACGCCCGCTACCTGCGGAAACCGCCTGAAATGCGCAAGCTGTTCTTCGATCTTGGTCGGCAACCACAAATCGTCGGCGTCGAGCGTGGCGATGAACGGCGTCGACAGCGCGGCAATGCCTCTGGTCGTGGCGCTGCCCGGCCCTGTGTTCTCCTGGCGCAAAAGCCGCACCTTCAGGTTCAGCGCATTGATCACGGCCGCCATATCGTCGGTCGAGCCGTCGTCGACGACGATGACGGCGTCAGGCTTGACCGACTGAGCCACGACCGATCGCAACGTCTCGGCGATGGTGGTGGCCGCGTTGAAGGCCGGAATAACGACGCCGTAGCCCGACATTACAGGAAACGCCCCATCACAGGAAACGCCAATGCGCGAGGTCTTTGAAATCGAATATACCGTCGACCGCGTGCAGGGAAGGATTGGCCTTGCGCCGTTTTATCGATTTG
This sequence comes from Mesorhizobium metallidurans STM 2683, assembly GCF_000350085.1. Classification (GTDB taxonomy): domain Bacteria; phylum Pseudomonadota; class Alphaproteobacteria; order Rhizobiales; family Rhizobiaceae; genus Mesorhizobium; species Mesorhizobium metallidurans. Next base: position 33,734 of record NZ_CAUM01000014.1, on the reverse strand, counting down.
TGGATAGCGCGCATGAATTCGCGAAAGGGCACATTCTTTTCCTTGGTCATGTTGCCGGGGTGGCGCCGGTAGTAGAGGGCAACAGTATCGGGCATGAGGAATCTCGGGCCGCTCTCGAAGACGCGCAGCAGGTAGTCGGTGTCCTCGGCCTGGCTGAAATCCTCATCGAAGCCGCCGATCCGCTCGACAAGGCTTCGGGCGAAAATGCCTGCGGACAGATGGATCCCGCGAACGGTTATGGAATGGCTGTCGGCGGCCGGTTCCTGCGTCTCGTCGTCTAGACTGTCGATAAGCGTCATCCGCGAATAGGTCAGATCAAGGTCTGGGTCGGCTGCGAAACAGGCAAGATCGGCCCTGAAGCGGCCGGCGGGCGAGATGTCGTCCGAATCGAGAAACGATATGAGCCGCGTTTCCGGCAGCAATTGCCGCAGCCCCGTGTTGCGCGCCTTGGTGACACCCATATTGGCTTGCTGGAACAAGCGGATGCAAGGCGCCTGCTCGATCAGCGAGCGCACCGTCTCTGCCGACGCGTCGGTCGAGCCGTCATCGACAACGATGATGTCGAGATCGGCGTCATCGCATTGCCGGAGCAGCGAACGCAACGCCGAACCGACATAGCGTTCGCGGTTGTAGACAGGCATGATCACGCTCAGTTTCATGCATCACCCCGCAATCGCGCCAGAGCAGCGCGACCTGCCCCGACAACGGGCGACGATGATCCTCTCCTTGGACATGTCACGTGAATTGCCAATCGGCCGGGCTCCTGAGTTCGAAAATACCCTCGACCTGGCGGAGCGAAGGATCGGCCTTGCGCCGCCGCATCGATTTGTGGAGCGCCCGTAGGTATTCGCGAAGCGGGACACCTTGCTCCCTCGTCGCATTGCCTGGGTGGCGCCTGTAATAGATCGCCACGGTGTCGGGCAGTGTGTAGCGGGGGCCGCTTTCGAAAATGCGCAACAGGTAATCGGTGTCTTCGGATTGCCTGAACGCCTCGTCGAAGCCGCCGGTTCGGTCGATGAGCTTCCGGCTGAATATCCCGACACTCAGCGAAAGCCCGCGAAGCATCATCGTGCGGCAGCCGGCGGCCGGTTCCAGCGTCTCGTCGTCTATGCCATCGACCAGCATCATCAGCGAATAGGTCAGGTCAAGGCCGGGATCGGCCGCGAAACAGGCAAGATCGGCCTTGAAGCGCCCGGCGGGTGAGACGTCGTCGGAATCGAGAAACGACACCAGCTCTGTCTGCGGCAGCAACTGCCTCAGCCCGCTGTTGCGCGCCTTGCTGATGCCCATATGCGCCTGCCGGAACAGGCGAATGCAGGACGTTTCGTCGATCATGGCGCGCACGGCGTCGGCCGTGCCGTCTGTCGAGCCGTCATCGACGACGATGATGTCGAGGTCGGCGGCGTCGCGTTGCCTGAGCAGGGAGCGCAGCGCGGAAACGATGTAGCGCTCGCGGTTGTAGGCGGGCATGATCACGCTCAGCGTCATGGCGTGCTCCGCGCGAGAAACGCCGAAATCGTCCCGGCGATCTCCTCCGGTCGCGTCCCCAGCGACAGGCGATAGCATGGCAGCAGGCGCGTAAGGTCGCTGAAGAAGCGAAAGCCGCTTTCCCGCTCGCCCGGCATCTGGGCGATTCCGGATGGCGCCAATGCAATCATGGCGTCCTTGCGCGAAACGGGCATGATCGAGCTTGCTTCACCTCCGCCGATATGTGGCACCAGCAGCGCGACGATGTCCAGACTTGCGGGCACCGGCCGCGCCGCGATGTCGTCGATGCGGAACTGATGCTTGCCTTGCCAGTTCAACGGACCATAAGACGTCAATTTGTGCTTCAGCCCGAGCCGCTGGAAACCCTTGGGATCCTGCTTCAGCGTGGCAAACAGCGGATGGGCTTTCACGCCATTGGCCGCATCGATCAGCACATAGTCGTCGCCGACGCTGTCCAGTCCGTTGAGCAGGCCGGCGACGACCGTTCCCGATTTCCCGGCTCCGCCCGAGCCGGCCAGCAGAATGCCTTTGCCATCGATACCCAGCGTGCCGGCGTGGGCCAGCCGCATGCCGCGCGCAGCATACTCCCAATGCAGGAAGGCGCGCAGCGGCGCTCCGGGCTCCCACGGCGGAAAAGCCTCTGGCGATGCCATCAACTGCACCCCGACGCGGCGCTCCGGATCGTAGAACTGCCAGAAATCCAGGTCGTGATAGTGGTTGCCGCGCAGTCCGGCCTCGGCCAGGCTGGTGGCGAAGGCATGATGCGTGAAATGGGCTTGGCCCCAGCTCGCCGGGACGGGAATGACCTCAATGTCGGGGCTGGCCAAGAAAATACGGCAGTCGCCTGTTGCGGTTCGGTCATCCCGAGCCCGGACAAAAGCCTGATCGATGGCCGCCGCCAGCGGGCCAGGGCTCAGATGCGCCGTCAGCTCCAGCCGCGGCAAGTCGACCTTCGCGGTGACAGCATAGCCGGCGGCAGCACCTTCCGCCGCAGCCAGTATATAGCGGGCATAGTCCGGCAGCGATTGGAGGTTGACGCGCGGCATGGCTGACATGTTCCAGTATCGCCCCGATGTGGCGAAGGGGCGACCGGGCCGCTCCTTGTGTTTCAGGACGCCTGTTTGACCGCCGGCCAGCCGAGAGGTTCCTCGACCTCATGGATCGGATCGACCACGATAAGATCGGCAAGGTCGTCATGGATGTCGACCTTGAGCGGCTCGCTGGTGTCGGCGAGTTCCGCAAGAAGAGCGCCCGAAATGGGTTGCGCCGCCGCATCGGCCGCAGGTGCGAGCAGGCCGAATTCGAGCAGCTGTGAAATGAAGCTCTCGAGCTCGGCCAATCTTATCGTTGACGTGCCCGCCGTCTGTCCGACCAACGCATGGGCGGCAACGCCGGACGACAGCGCTTCCCAGACCCTGCTGCCCGAATCGGAGAAGCCGAAATATTTTCCGGTTGAAAGGTCGAGCACGACGGCTTCGCCGTCGAAGGACTCAAAAACAATGTCCTTGCTCGCCACCGCGTAGACCAATTGTTGCATCGTTCTTCCCCGCCTCGGACGCACGGGAAGCGAATCGCCGCTCGTCGCGGTCCGCCCCGCCGCTGGGGAAAGCATCTAGCCAGTTGCCCCTTCTTTGGCAAGATAGAGCGCCGACCAACGACCGGCCCGGCACATTTTGCACGGGACAAATGGTCGAAGACCGTTCAGGCTTCGACCTCGATCGCCGTCATCGGCTTCGAGCAGCAGGCCAGGATGAAGCCGTCGTCGATCTCGTGGTCGAGGATGCCGCCATTGTGGCTCATCTCGACGCTGCCCGAGATCTTCTTCACCTTGCAGGTTCCGCACAGGCCGAACTCGCAGGCCGCGGGGATCCTGACGCCCGAGGCGCGTGCCGTCTGCAGCACCGTCTGGCCGGCAAGGCATTTGGCATCGACATCCGAAAGCGAGAACCGGATCGGCGTTGCTACCGCGGCAGGCATCTCTGTCCCGCCTCCCGCCGGCGAGGCAAAGGGAGCCGGTACTTCCTCCACGGCGGGCGCGGCAAAGCTTTCCTGGTGATAGTTGTCCATGGCGAAGCCGGCAGCCTCCAGCATCTGCCGCACCGCGCGCATGAACGGATCGGGGCCGCAGCAGAAGATTTCGCGCTCGCGGAAATCGGGTGCGAGCAGCGGCAGCCTGATTGCGTCGATCCGGCCCATATGGCCGAACCAGCCCTCGCGGCTGGAGCGTTCCTCGATCATGAAGCCAAGCGTGAGGCCGGGCATGCGGCTGCCCAGCAGTTCGAGTTCCTTGCGGAAGATGATCTCTTCCGCGCGCCGCGCGCAGTTGACGAAGCCGACATCGGTCCATGGCGCGCAGTCGTTCAGCCAGCGCAGCATCGACATCATCGGCGTCACGCCGGAGCCCGCCGAAATGAACAGATATTTGGCTGCCGGATGGCTGTGCAGCGAAAAGTCGCCCGCCGGCCCGTAGGCCTTCACATGGGCGCCCGGTTTCAAATTGTCGAACATCCAGCGCGTGCCGATGCTGCCGGCCTGCGCTTTCACCGTCACCGCGATCGAGAACGGCCGCGATGGCGAGGACGACAGCGTATAGGTGCGCATCAGCGGACCGTCGGCGGTCGGCAATTCCAGTGTCACGAATTGCCCCGGCTTGTAGCGGAACCAGGTCTGGTTGTCGGAGCGGAAGGTGAAGGTCTTCACGTCAGGCGCTTCGTCGCTGACGCCGATCACCTCCAGCACCTGCAGCCGGTCGTTCCACGGCGCCATCTCGTCGAGATGGCGGTAGAGGCCAAGGTCGGTCATCGCATTCATCCCCCGGTCCCTCAGGCAACGCTGCGCAGCGCCGGCCGGCCTTCGGCAAGGCGTGGCCCGATGAAGGACGCGTACCATTCGACGAACTGGATGACGCCGCCTTCATGCAGTTCCGAATAGGGGCCAGGCTCGTAGGCCGGCGACAGGATGCCGAAGGCGTTTTCCTCGACGATGCGGCGGTCCTGGTCGTTGGTCTCGGTCCAGACATGGGTGAGTTCGGCGAGATCGTAGTCGACGCCTTCGACCGCATCCTTGTGGACCAGCCATTTGGTGGTGACGGCGGTTTCCGTGGCGCTGATCGGCAGCACGCGGAACGTGACGGCGTGATCGCCGAGGATGTGATTCCAGGTGGTCGGATAGTGATAGAGCAGCAGCGAGCCGATGCGGTCCGTGGCAACGCTGTCCGAAAGGTTCCTCTTCACGGCGCGCTTGCCCGTCATCGTGTAGCTGACGGCGTCGCGCAGCAGCGGCGCGCGGGTGGCGCGGTATTGTCCGGCCGAATCGATGCGGAACTTGCTCGGCAGGCCGGCCGCCTCGCATTTGGCCCAATGCGCCAGCATCTCCGGGTCGCTGTCGGCGCCTTGCACGCCAGTCACCGTCGGCGCCTCCGGGAATGTCTTGCAGAGCTCCGGATGGTTGCCGGCGCAATGATAGCACTCGCGGTTGTTTTCCCAGACGAGCTTCCAGTTGCCCTTCTCGACGATGGTCGATTCAAAGGCGACCTTTGCCTCGCGCAGCCGGTGCGGCAGCAGGTAGGGTTCGATCATCGTCCGCATCGGGGCGAAATCCGCCGGCTCCTTGGCCAGGCAGATGAAGATATAGCCGCCGACGCTTTCGCAGGCGACCGGCTTCAGGCCGAACTGGCTCTTGTCGAAACCGTCCGCCATCTGGCGGGCGAACAGCAGCCTTCCGTCCAACTCATAGGTCCACTGGTGATAGGGGCAGACGAGCTTGGCCGCCGTGCCCTTGTCGGCGCTGCAGACGCGGCTGCCGCGATGGCGGCAGGAATTGTGGAAGGCGTTGATCTTGCCTTGCTGGTCGCGCACCAGCACGATCGGATAGTCGCCGATCTGGGCGGTGAGGTAGCTGCCCGGCTTCGGCAATTCGCAATCATGGCCGATGAACAGCCAGTCGCGATGCCAGATCAGCTCCATGTCGAGCCTGAAGAAATCGGGATCGGTGTAGAAGGGCTGTTCGAGGGAGAAGCCTTCCCTGCGGTTATGCAAGAGCCTCAGCATGTCGTTGCGCGTGTCCATGTCCTGTCCTCTAGCTAAGGACTGAACTGGTGGTGATGGAGGAAGGATCGGCCGCAGGCCGGCAAACGGCCGGCATGCACTATCCACCTCTTGACCGCCCACCGCGATCAGTCGAGTTCAACACCTCGGGCTGGTTTCCGGGCTCTGGAGTTGTCCTTGCGGACTCATCGCGACACCTTCCCAGGCTTATGGGCCCAGTGGTCTCCCGTTGCGACTTGAACTCCACCACCGTTGCGGGGGCAGCGCCGGACTCTGACCGGCTTCCCAATTCTCCGCCTCGTCGTCACGAGGCGGCACCCGAGATGCCATGATCTAATCACGACAGCCGGCCGACTGTCGGCATGAAAGCGACATCGTATCCATGCGGCGCGACACGGCCGGCGAAACCTGCAAGCCGGCAATAGCGCGGCTGAAACCCCATTTTGCCGGCTGTCTTTGTCGGCTGCCGGCACCGTCGAATCCGACCCGCGGCGGGGGCAAAAAAGGTTAACAGTTTCCAAAAGTGACTATTAGCTGTTTCTAAAATCGAACCGAACGGTTCGTTTCTGTTGACGCTGCGTGCAGGACAGTGTGAACACTGGCGCTCCGACACACTTGGTGATCCGCTGACCGATTTAATATAACAGATTGATAATATTGATAAAAAATATGGTGGTAGGAACCCTCGGTACAATTTCAAGATGTAGAGTCATGGTCCACACGAAACAACTTCGTGATTGGAAACCGGTGAACGACCCACCCACATCGGGGCTGTTCGGACGACGCGAATTCCTCCCAGGACACGTCGCTAGACGGACGCAAAAACTGAGATACCGGAGTATCAAAAAATGAAAAAGATCGCTCTTACTGCCGCCGCCCTTCTGGCCATCACCGGCAGTGCCTTCGCTGGCAGCGACAACTATGGTTCCAATAGTGCGAACCAGCCTGCCGCCGCAGTCGACAGCTCGTACACGGCCTCCACTCAGAAGTCGGCGCACGCTGATGAGCAGCCCATCGTTCAGGGCAGCGACCGCAACCTGTTCGGCAACCGCTAACAGCTGAGATAGCAGGGCGGCGGATTGCCTGCCGCCCGGGATCTTGGGTTTCAGAAATTCTGGAGTATTAAAATGAAAGAGATCGTTCTTGCTGCCGCCGCCGTTCTGGCCATGTCGGGCAGCGCTTTGGCCGGTAGCGACAATTATGGCTCCAACGGCGCCAACCAGCCGGCCGTCGCAGTCGACAGCTCGTACACGGCCTCCGTCAAGCAGTCCGAACCTGCTGCCGAGAAGCCTGTCATGCACGGCAGCGACCGCAATCTGTTCGGCAATAACTAAGCCGATCCAGACTCATGGTCTCGAACCCTGGGTTCGGCAAGATCATGGTCGATCAGACAGGGAGCGGCGGGTTGCCCGCCGCCGTGCAGGGATACGAAATCCCGGCATATGAAATCCAGGAGTACCAAAAATGAAGAAGATTGTTCTTACTGCCGCCGCGCTTTTGATTGCCGCCGGCAGCGCCTATGCCGCCAATGACAATGTTGGCGGGACCGACATCAACAAGCAGGCGACCGTCAACGTCGACAACACCCGGACGTCTTCGGTGCGCAACACCGGTTCGCCGGTCTACAAGCTGCTCAATTCGTCGGGCGAAGTACAGAAGTCCGCCCCTCAGGGCAGCGACCGGAATCTCTTCGGCCGCTAGCAGCCGAAATCGATCCCAAAGACAAGAGTGGCGGGTTGGGTCCGCCGCTCTTGTTTTTCCCGGCAGATCGTTCGCCGGGTTCTCAGGCCGCCTGCGCTTCCGCCGAGTGGAGCGAGAAAGAATGGCCGTCCGCGTCGAAGATATGTAGGTCCTCGGCATTGGCGCTCAGCCGCAGCTTTGCCCCGCGCTTGACCTCGACATTGCCGGGCAGCTTGGTCACCAGCGGCAGGTCGGCGCGGCCGATGTCGACATAGACGAGCTGAACCTCGCCGAGCTGCTCGACATAGTCGACCGTCCCTTCGAACAGATAATCCGCGCCTGTCGCAATCATCAGATCTTCCGGCCGAACGCCGAAACTCACCGACGCGCCCTTCGCCGACGCCGGCGTGGCGATCGGCACTGTCGCCTTGCGTCCGCCGACATGGTTGACGATGGTTGGACTGCCTGATTTGTCGATGGTGGCCGGCAGGATATTCATGGCCGGCGAGCCGATGAACTGCGCGACAAACAGATTGCCGGGCCTCTTGTAGAGTTCCATCGGCGTGCCGACCTGCTCGATATGGCCTTCCTTGAGCACCACGATACGGTCAGCCAGCGTCATCGCCTCGACCTGGTCATGGGTAACGTAGATCATCGTTGTGGCAGGCATCGATTCCTTGAGCTTGGCGATCTCGATGCGGGTCGCGACGCGCAGCGCCGCGTCAAGGTTCGACAGCGGTTCGTCGAACAGGAAGACTTTCGGATTGCGCACGATGGCGCGGCCGATGGCGACGCGCTGGCGCTGACCGCCAGACATCGCCTTGGGCAAGCGGTCGAGATATTTGGTGAGTTGCAGGATCTCCGCCGCCTGACGCACCCGCTTGTCGATCTCGGCCTTGCTTTCCTTGCCGATCTTCATCGAGAACGCCATATTGTCGTAGACGGTCATGTGCGGGTAGAGCGCATAGGACTGGAACACCATGGCGATGCCGCGCTTCGACGGCGGCACGTCGTTCACCACGTCGCCATCGATCTTGAGCTCGCCCGAGGTGATTTCCTCAAGTCCGGCGATGGACCTGAGCAAGGTCGACTTGCCGCAACCCGAAGGGCCGACGAAGACGATGAATTCGCCCGACTTTATGTCGAGGTCGATGCCATGCAGAATGTTCAGACTGCCATATGATTTCTTCACCTGCCTTAGCGTGACATCGGCCATGATTCCCTCCAATGGTCCCTTGCAAATTCAGTCGATGCGCCCGAACCAGGCGCCGTAGCCGCCGAGGCGGATGGAGCCGGCTTCAGTCTGTCCCGAAAACCCGTGTCCCGGCAAGGGCTGCAGCGAGCGGCCGCCGAGATTGATTTCCGCCGGCCGGCTGCCGAGATTGAAGGCGCAGACGATCTGCTCATTGCCCTCGCGGCGGGTGAAGGCGACAGTGTCGCTCTCGCTTTCGATGAAGGCGATATCGCCCTTCGCCAACGCCGGATGCAGGCGGCGGAAAGAGAGGAAGCGCCGATAGTGCTCGAGCAGCGAATTGTCGTCGCCCTGCTGCACATTGACCGCCTGCGCAAGGTGCTTGGCCGGCACCGGCAGCCATGGCTTTGCTGTCGAGAAGCCGCCATTTTGGGCGCTGCCATCCCATACCATCGGCGTGCGGCAGCCGTCGCGGCCCTTGAACTCCGGCCAGAAGCGGATGCCGTAGGGATCCTGCAGATCCTCGAATTGCAATTCCGCTTCGCCAAGACCGAGCTCCTCGCCCTGATAGATGCAGACCGAGCCGCGCAGTGACATCAGCAGCGCCGAGATTACCTTGAGATAGGCGGTCTGGTCTGCTTCGTCCGCGGCCCAGCGCGAGGCAGGGCGCATCACATCGTGGTTGGAGAAGGCCCAGCACGACCAGCCGTCGCTTGCGACCTTGCCGAAGGCTTCCAGCACCGAGCGCACCTTGGCTGCGCTGATCTTTTCGGGTGCCAGGAAATCGAAGGAGTAGCACATGTGCACGCGCTTGCCGCCGGCGGTGTAGGCCGCCACCACGTCCAGCCCCCGTTGGGAATCGCCGACCTCGCCGACCGCGGCGGTCGCCGGATATTCGTCGAGCAGCGCGCGGAAGCGTTCGAGGAAGTCGAGGTTTTCCGGGCGGCTCTTGTCGTAGAGATGATCCTGGTAATTGTAGGGGTTCACGGCAGGCGCCGTCTGGTCGTTGCGCTCTTCCGGCGGCAGCGGCGGATTGTTCTCCAGCCCCTGGCTGTGGAAGTAGAAATTGATGGTGTCGAGGCGGAAGCCGTCGACGCCGCGCTCCAGCCAGAAGCGGGTGATGTCGAGCAGCGCGTCCTGGACCGCTCGGTTGTGGAAGTTGAGATCGGGCTGCTCGGCCAGGAAATTGTGCAGATAATATTGCTGCCGGCCGGTATCCCACTGCCAGGCCGAGCCGCCGAAGATCGACAGCCAGTTGTTGGGCGGCGTGCCGTCTGGGCTGGCGTCGGCCCAGACGTACCAGTCCGCCCTGGGGTTGGTGCGGTTCGCGCGGCTTTCGCTGAACCACGGATGGCTGTCGGCGGTATGCGACAGCACCTCGTCGATCATCACCTTGAGCCCCAGCCGGTGCGCCTCCGCCGTCAGCGCATCGAAATCGGTCAGCGTGCCGAACATCGGATCGACGTCGCAATAGTCCGACACGTCGTAGCCGAAATCCTTCATCGGCGACTTGAAGAAGGGCGAGATCCAGATGGCGTCGATGCCAAGCGAGGCAATGTAGGGGAGCCTGCGGATGATTCCCTTGAGATCGCCGATGCCGTCGCCGTTGGAGTCCTGGTAGCTGCGCGGATAGATCTGGTAGATCACCGCGCTGCGCCACCAGTCGCGATCGACGGCAAGGTCGGGTTTCGAGGTCGCTTTCAGTGCCGATTGCATGGTCTCAGCCTCCTTTCACCGAGCCGGCGAGCAGCCCGCGGACGAAATAGCGCTGCAGCGAGAAGAACACGATCAGCGGCACTATGATGGTCACGAAGGCCGATGTCGTCAGGATCTCCCAGTCGCCGCCGCGCGAACCGAGCAACGCATTGAGCTTGGCGGTTAGCACGATCTGGTCGCCCTCGGTACCCAGGAAAACCATCGCCACCAGCAGATCGTTCCATACCCAGAGGAATTGGAAGATGGCAAAGGAGGCCAGGACCGGGAACGACAGCGGCAGCACGATCTTGACGAAGATCTCGAAATCGCTGGCGCCGTCGATGCGCGCCGATTCCATGATTTCGCGCGGCAGCCCGGCAATATAGCTGCGCAGGAGATAGATGGCGAACGGCAGGCCGAAGCCGGTATGCGCCAGCCAGATGCCGAGATAGGTCTTCGACGGCACGCCGAAGAAGGAGCCGACGCCGTTGTAGAGCTTCAGCAGAGGGATCAGCGACATCTGCAACGGCACCACCAGCAGGCCGATGATGACCGCGATCAGCAGCGCCCGGCCGGGAAAGCGCATCCAGGCCAGCGCGTAGGCCGCGAAGGCCGCGATCAGGATCGGGATGACGGTCGCCGGAATGGTGACGGTCAGCGAGTTCATGAAGGACCGGCCGATGCCCTCCGAAAACAGCACGGTCTTGTAGTTGTCGCTGGTGAATTTTGGCGGCGCCGACGAAGCATAGTAGACGCGCTGGCCGCGCGCGCCCTCGAAGGCCTTTGGCGAGGTCATCACGAAACCGCCATCGGCGTTGAGTTGCAGCGTGACGCCGTCGCCAAGCTCGGCTGTCGTGCCGGCGGGATATTGCGTCGGCGCGGCCGACTTGACGCCGAAGGCGCTGATGTCGCGGGCCGCACCGTCGCCGAAGATGTTGCCTTCGAGCACGAACTTGCCGTCCTTCTCAACCTGCACCGAGGCGGGCGGCAGCCGGCCCGCTTCGGTCTGGCTGGAACTGGCGAATGAGTTCCACCAGCCCGAAGCGATGATCTGGTCCTTGTCGCGCAGCGACGAGACAAGAATGCCGAGCGTCGGCACGGTCCAGATCGCGACGAAGATCAGCACTGCGATATGGACGCCGAAGCGGCCGACAAAGGACTTTCCGGTTGTGACGGCCATCTCAATGTCCCCCCGTCTCTTTGTTCGCCTGGCGGATGTTCCAGACCATGATCGGAATGACCGCGATCATGATGATGATGGCGATGGTGGCGCCGCGGCCGAAATCGCCGCCGCCGCGAAACATCCAGTCGAACATCAGATTGGCCAGGACCTGGCTGTTCCATTGGCCGTTGGTCATGGTCAGCACGATGTCGAAGACCTTCAGCACCAGGATGGTGATGGTGGTCCAGACAACGGCGATCGTCCCCCAGATCTGCGGCACCATGATCTTCCAGAAGATCTGGAACGGATTGGCGCCGTCGATGACGGCCGCTTCCAGCGTCTCTTCGGGAATGCCGCGCAAGGCCGACGACAGGATGACCATGGCAAAGCCGGTCTGGATCCAGATCAGGATGATCATCAGGAAGAAATTGTTCCAGAACGGCAGCGATATCCAGACCTGCGGCTGGCCGCCGAAATACTGGATGATGGCGTTGAGCAGGCCGATCTGCGTCTGGCCCTCGCCGCGATACTCGTAGATGAACTTCCAGATGACGCTGGCGCCAACGAAAGAGATGGCGAGCGGCAGGAAGATCAGGCTCTTGGCGATGGTGCCCCACCAGATCTTGTCGGTGAGCACGGCGATGATCAGCCCGAGGAAGGTGCAGGCGGCCGGCACCACCGCCAGCCAGATGATGTTGTTGAGGATCGAGTTGCGGAACTCGCGGTCGCCGAACGCCCATTGATAGTTGGCGAGGCCGACGAAATTGACGCCGCCGCGATCGAGGAACGACAGCCTCAGCGTCTCTATCACCGGGTAGATCAGGTAGATGGTGAGGATGATCATGGCCGGGCCGACGAACAGCCACGGGCGGATCATTCCTTGCCGGCGCAGATTGTCGATGGCTGCCGCACCCTGGACGCCGCGCGACGGGAAAATAATGTCCACCAGTCTGTTGGCGCCCCAGAAATAGGCGACGCAGCCGCCAACGCCGACGATGATGACTGTTATGGCCGAAAAGATCTGAGCCGCCATGGGTCCCTCTCCCTGCGTTTTGATCCGCCAATCGGGAATGGTCCTTGGCGATGGATCATGAGTCGATTCAGTTGTGAAGCGCGAGCGGGTGCCAGGCAGGCTTCTGCCCCGGCCGGCCACGCTTCATGCCGGAATTCTATGCTTCACGAAAAATACAGTCGGGCCGACGGGTGGAACCCGGGCCATCGAGGCCCGGATCCAGTAAGGATGGGTAAGCCGATGATCGGCCGTCTACTTGATTGCGTCCCAGCTCTTCTGGATGTCGGTGGCGACATCCTGGGCGGACTTGCCGCCGACCAGATCGATCATGCCGGTCCAGAAGGCGCCGGCGCCGATCTTGCCCGGCATCAGGTCGGACCCGTCGAAGCGGAAGGTCGAGGCATTGGCGAGGATATCGCCCTGCTTCCTCAGCGCGTCGCTGGCATAGGCCTCCTTGTTGACCGACTTGAACGGCGTCACGAAGCCGCCCTCGGCCATCCATATCTCGTGGGCGAGCGGCATCTTCAGAAATTCGATGAACGCGCGGGCACTCTTGCTATCCTTGGTGATCATGGCCAGCGTGCCGGCGCCGAGCACCGGCGTGCCGAGATCGGGCTTGGAGGCGTAGGGCGGGAAGTAGAAGAAGTCCGCATCCTCGCCGACTTTCGTCCCTTCCGGGAAGAAGGTCGGAATGAACGACGCCTGATGATGCAAATAGCATTTCGGCGGTACCGAGAAGAGGCCCTTCGGGCTGTCGCGGAAGTCGGTCGCGGCAACCGCCTTGGCGCCGCCATCGACCATCTTGTCGTCGGTCGCGATCTTGCCGAAAATGTCGATGGCGTTGACCGCCGCGGGATCGTTGAACGGGATCTCGTTCTTCACCCATTTGTCGTAGATATCGGGCGACTGGGTGCGCAGCATGATGTCTTCGACCCAATCGGTCGCCGGCCAGCCCGTCGCTCCGCCCGAACCGAGCCCGATGCACCACGGCGTGCCGCCGTCGGCGATGATCTTCTTTTCGAGATCGGCCAGCTCTTCCTGCGTCTTCGGTACCTCGTAGCCGGCTTCCTCGAAATTGTCCGGCGAGTACCAGACCAGCGACTTCACGTCGGCCTTGTAGGGGAAGGCGAAGAAGCCCGGCTTGCCGTCCTTGTCCTTGAAGGTTCCGAGATCGACCCAGGACTGGCCGGCGCCGTAATTGTCCTTCACCCAATTGGCGGTGTCGTCGCCAAGCGGCGTCAGCAGGCCTTTCGATGCCAGGTCCTGGATCAGGCCTGGCTGCGGCAGCACGGCAATGTTGGGCGGGCTGCCGGCCTGCGTGTCGATGACGATCTGCTGTTCGTAATTTTCCGAGGAGGAATATTTGAGATCGACGCCGGTGGCTTCCGAGAAATAGTCGAGAACGCCGCGCACCAGGCCCTCGTCCTCGCCGCGCCATGGCCCGAAGATCGTCAGCGTTTCGCCCTTGAGGTCGACCTTCTTGAGCTCTTCGTAGTTCGCCCAGTTGAAGCGGGGATCCTCGCCCGGCTTGAACTTCAGTTCGGCTTGAGCCGGTGCGCTGAGGGCGAGCGTGGCAAAAGCGGCGCTCAGCAGAAGCATTTTCTTCATCGGTATTTCCTCCCAGTGTGACAAACACCGGACGAAACCTCCATTCCGCCCGCCGGCGCTGCAGGACTGTGACTCAGTCGAAAGGGAACCGCAACCTTCCGCAGAGTCTTCCAAAGCGCTTTGGCTTTCCTGATCCCGCCATTGAATCGACCGGAAGTCAAGAGGGGCATTGAGCTAATCGATTTAATTTCTGCGATTAAGGGTACAAAATGTGCGCTGCAGCATGCTTTTTTGGCGATGCAGCAGCAATTTTTGCTGCAAACTGGTCCCAACACTGCTTATGGTTGCCGGACGCTGGCTCCGCCGCTTTTATTGCAGGCGGAATCTAGAATTGAAAGCGCTTTGAGGCTTGGAGGCCTCCCGTGAACCTCAAGCAGCTCTCGCATATGCTGTCGCTCTCGCAGACTACGGTGAGCCGCGCGCTGAACGGCTATCCCGAGGTCAACGAGGAAACGCGTCGGCGGGTGATGGACGCCGCCAAGCGCCATGGCTACCGCCCCAACCCGAGCGCGCGCCGGCTGGCGACCGGCAAGACCGGAATGATCGGCTATGTCTTGCCGACCGGAACCAGCGTCGACATCGATCCGCACTTTGTCGAATTCCTGTCCGGCCTCGGCGACTATGCCCGCTCGCACGAGCTCGACCTGGTGCTGTCGCCGGCCGACGCCGACGACCAGGAGACGACCTACCGGCGTATCGTCGCCAACCGCCAGGTCGACGCCGTCTACATCTCTTCGCCGCGGCCGGCCGACCGGCGGGTGGCGCTGGTCAACACGCTCGGCATCCCCTTCATCGTCCATGGCCGCAGCGAAGGCTTCGATTTCGACTACCCCTTCACCGACATCGACAATGAGGGCGCCTTCCACGAGGCGGCGCGGCTGCTCGTCCAGCTCGGTCACCGGCGGCTGGCGCTGATCAACGGCGACGACCGCGAGACCTTCGCCATCCATCGCGAGAGCGGCGTGCGCCGGGCGCTCGCCGCCAGCGGCCTGACGCTTGGCGAGCGCCATGTCTGCTCCGTGGTCATGACCGAGGAGAACGGCTACCGCGCCACTAGGCGCCTGCTCGAGCAGAGCGACGCGCCGACGGCGATCGCCTGCTCCAGCCTGATCATGGCGCTCGGCGTCGTGCGCGCCGTCCGCGACCTCGGCCTGACCATTCCGGGCGACCTGTCGCTGATCGCCCATGACGACGTTTTCCCCTGGCTGAAGCCGGAGAATTTTTCCGTGCCGCTGTCGACGACCCGCTCGTCCATCCGCATGGCCGGCGCCCGCATCGCCGAGCGGCTGGCGGCGCGGATATCAGGGCTTGAAGAGGGGGCGCGAGGCGAGGTCTGGCCGGTGGATTTGGTGGTCAGGGGATCGGTGGCCGGGGCGCCGGGCTAGGCTAGGGATCGTGTTCCGACGGGTGTGCCGACTGAAACCAGCACTCGCCGTCGAGTTCCGTCACACCCCCCTCTGGCCTGCCGGCGGATGAGGGGCGGCGCCAGCGCTCGCTGCTTGCTACCCAACGTTGGCGCTGTCCCTCACCCTTACCCTCTCCCCGTAAGGGACGGGGAGAGGGGCGCGCAAACGTGGCGGCCAATCCTTCAGTCGAGAAACGGCTTGGCCTTCATCGTAGCGGGGATGGGCACGCCGAGACGCTTCAGCACCGTCGGCGCCAGCTGCAACTGGTCGAGCAGCGTCTCGGCCTCCGGACCCTTGCCCGCCCCGAAATAATACAGAGCGAAATCCTGCATCTCGTCGTCATGGCCGCCATGATGGCCACGGTCGGTCTGGCCGTGATCGGCGGTGACGATCACTTCGTAGCCGGCTTCTCGCCAGCCCGGCAGGAAGGCGGCCAGCATGCCGTCCATGGCATAGACGGCGTGATCCATCTCGTGGCAGTCGTGGCCGAAGCGGTGACCCATCGAGTCCAGCGTGCAGGTGTGCAGGATGCCGTAGTCGATGCCGTGGCGCCTGGTCAGCATGGTCAGCGTCGCGAACAGGTCGGCGTCGCTGGGCGTCATCTGGTTGCGCAGATTGTAGCCGGTCATGGTGTGGAAGCGGCCATGCGTGATCGGCCCGCCCGGCTCGTCGAACTCCATGTCCTCGACCAGGTCGAACGGATAGGCCCGGAAGAATTCCGACCAGTAGGAATGGGTCACCGCGCCGGTCTTGCCGCCGGCCCTGGCGACTTCCGAAAAGATATCCGGCTGTTCGACGCGAAACCGGTTCTCATTGGACAGGATGCCGTGCACTTGCGGCGCAACCCCGGTGTGGATCGAGGCATAGCAGCAGGCCGAGGTCGACGGCAGCACCGAACGCATCTTCCAGACGCGCGCCTCGCCCGATTGCACCCAGCCTTCGAGATTGCCCATCAGCCGTCGCCAGTTCCGATAGGGCACGCCGTCAAGGATGATGAGCAGGAGTTTTGTCTCGGGCGCCACGGGCGGCTCCATGCGATTTGTTAGTTGAAATCAGAACGCCGCGAGTCTCTGTGACACGCGGCGTTCCTGCTTGTGAAGTGGAGAGGCCGAAATCAGGCGATCAGCCAGCACGCGCCAAGCGCATAGCCGTCCATCATCTCGCCATTCGGGTTCTTGACGTAGCCGCCTATCTTGTTGGTGGCGGCCGCGTCGATGAACTGGTTGAAGAACGGCACGATCAGCCCGCCTTCATCGCGCATCAGCACCGCCATGTCGTGGTAGATCGCCTTGCGCTTGGCCTGGTCGAGCTCGGCGCGGGCGGTAAACAGCATCTTGTCGAACTCCGGCCGCTTGAAGCGGGTGTCGTTCCAGTCGGCGGTCGAGACGTAGCCGGTGGAATACATCTGGTCCTGCGTCGGCCGCCCGCCCCAGTAGGACAGCGAGAAGGGCTGCTTGTTCCAGACTTCCGACCAGTAGCCGTCGCCAGGCTCGCGCTTGATCTCGATTTTGATGCCGGCCTTGGCGCAGGACTGCTGGTAGAGCTGGGCGGCGTCGACCGCGCCCGGGAAGGCGACGTCGGAGGTGCGTAGCAGGACCGAGCCGCTATGGCCCGATTTCTTGTAGGCTGCCGCCGCCTTTTCCGGATCGAACTTGCGCTGCTCGATATCCGTCGAAAACAGCGGATAGGCCTCGTTGATCGGGAAGTCGTTACCGACCGAACCATAGCCGCGCAGGATCTTTTCCAGCATCTCGTCGCGGTCCATGGCGAGCTTCAGCGCCATCCTCAGATCATTGTTGTCGAAGGGAGCCGTGTCGCAGAACATGTTGAACGGATAGTAGCCCCGGCCCGACACGTTCTCGATGCTGACGCCGGGAATGCGCTTGACCAGATCCACAACTTTCGGCTCGACGCGGTTGATCAGCTGGACCTGGCCGCCCTGCAGCGCGGCGAGCCGCGCCGTCGCGTCGTTGATGACGACGATCTCGATCTGGTCGGCATGGCCCGTCTTGTCGCCTTGCCAGTAATTGGCGAAGCGCTCGCCGCCATGGCGCACGCCGGGCTGGTTGACGCTGACCTTGTACGGGCCGGCGCTGATGCCGGCATTCGGGTTGTCCTTGCCCCCATTCGGCTGGATGACGAGGTGGTAGTCGGCCATCAGATAGGGGAAGTCGGCGTCGGCGTCGCGCAGCGTGACGATCACCTCCTTGCCGCTCGGCTTGATCGTCTTGATGTTCTTCAGGACGCCGAGCGCGCCCGACTTGGATTTCTCGTCGGCATGGCGCTCGAGAGTGGCCGCGACATCCTCGGCGGTGACGGTCTTGCCGTCGTGGAATTCGATGCCGTCACGCACCTTGATCGTCCACGTCTTGGCGTCATCCGACGCGCCGATCTCCTCGGCGATGAGGTTTTCGACGCCGCCATCCGGCTTCAGGCGGACAAGGAACTCGCCCCATTGCTTGCAGAAATTGTAGGTCACCTGACTGAGGTTCAGTGCCGGATCGAGGCTGTTGGTCGATTCGCCGCCCTGCAGGCCCGCCTTGATGATGCCGCCTTTGACCGGCGTCTGCGCAAAGGCCTTGCCGGCCAGTACCGGCGCCAGTGCCGCCGACACGCCGAGCGCTGCCGCGCGGCCGAGAAAGTCGCGGCGCGATATCCCGCCCTTGCCGGCGAGATCAGCGAGATGGTCGAGTTCGTTCCGCATTTGCTACCCCTTTTCCTGACAGCGTCCCACGAGCACCGCCCGCTGGTGCCGATCCTCCCTGTTTCACGTTGCATCTGGATGACGGCCGCCATTCACCCTTGGCGCGGCCGCCTGGACCTTAATTCCCCGCACTCGCCATGCGCCGTCCCTTGATCGCCTTTTCCAGCCAGCCGATCTCCATTTCGGGAACGGAGGACAGGAGAAGATCGGTATAGGCGTCGAAGGGCGGCGTCAGCACCGTGCTCTTGGCGCCATAGCGCACCACCTCGCCGCGATACATCACCGCAATCGAATCGGCGATCGACTTCACCGTTGCAAGGTCATGGGTGATGAACAGATAGGCGACGCTCTCTTCCTTCTGCAGGTCGAGCAGCAGCTTCAAAATACCGTGGGCCACCAGCGGGTCGAGCGCAGAAGTCACCTCGTCGCAGATGATCAGTTTCGGCTTGGCGGCGAGCGAGCGGGCAATGCAGACGCGCTGCTTCTGGCCGCCGGACAGCTCCGCCGGATAGCGGTCGATGAAACCCTTGCCCATCTCGATCTTGTCGAGCAGGTCGGCGACGCGCCTGTCGCGCTCGCGGCCGCGTATGCCGAAATAGAATTCGAGCGGCCGCCCGATGATGGTGCCGACGGCCTGGCGCGGATTCATCGCCACGTCGGCCATCTGGTAAATCATCTGCAACTGGCGCAGATCCTCCTTCGGCCGGTCGGCAAGCTTGTTGGCAAGCGGCCTGCCGTCGAAAGTGACAGTGCCCTCTTCGGGCGGCAACAGCCCGGTGATGGCCCGCGCCAGCGTCGACTTGCCGGAGCCGGACTCGCCGACGACGGCCAGGGTCTGACCCGGATAGATATCGACGGAAACGTTCTTCAGCACCTTGATATGGCTGCGGCCATAGGCGGCGGTGACGTTCTTGACCGACAGGAATGGCGTCGTGCCGGGGTTCTGCTCCTGGTGTTCTATCTCGTGCACCGAGACCAGCGCATTGGTGTATTCCTGGCGCGGTTCCTTGATGATCTGGCGCGTGCCGCCCCATTCGACCAGCCGGCCGTGGCGCAGCACCATGATCTCGTCCGACACCTGGGCGACGACGGCAAGGTCGTGGGTGATGTAAAGGGCTGCCACATGGGTATCGCGGATGGCGTCCTTGATCGCCGCCAGAACGTCGATCTGCGTCGTCACGTCGAGCGCCGTGGTCGGCTCGTCGAAGACGATCAGATCGGGCTCCGAGCACAGCGCCATCGCCGTCATCACGCGCTGCAGCTGGCCGCCGGACACCTGATGCGGAAAGCGCTCGCCGATGCTTTCGGGATTGGGCAGGCTGAGTTTCTTGAACAGCGCGACGGCACGTTTTTCGGCCTCTGCCCGCGTCGCCGTGCCATGCAACAGCGTGGCTTCCACCACCTGGTCCATCAGCTTGTGCGCCGGGTTGAAGGCCGCCGCCGCCGATTGTGCGACATAGCAGACCTCGCGGCCGCGCAATTTGCGGAAACCCTCCTTGCCGCCCTTGAGGATGTCGCGGCCGTTCAGGATGACCTCGCCGCCGGTGATGCGCACGCCACCGCGGCCATAACCCATCGACGACAGGCCGATCGTCGATTTGCCGGCGCCGGACTCGCCGATCAGGCCAAGCACCTTGCCCTTCTCGAGTGTCAGCGAGACGTCGTGGACAAGCACGATGTTCTTTGGCGCTTCACCCGGCGGGAACACCGTGGCCTCGATGCGCAGATTGCGGATGTCGAGCAGGAGGCCGGATTTCGCTTTGTTGTCAGCCATCACCCGCGTCCTCCCTTCAGGCTTGTCGTGCGGTTGAGCACCCAGTCGGCGACCAGGTTGACCGAGATCGCCAGCGCGGCAATTGCCGCCGCCGGGATGAGGGCTGCCCCTATGCCGAAGACGATGCCGTCCTTGTTCTCCTTGACCATGCCGCCCCAGTCGGCGTCAGGCGGCTGTACGCCAAGGCCGAGGAAGGACAGGGTCGACAGGAACAGCACCGCATAGATGAAGCGCAGGCCGAGTTCCGAGACCAGCGGCGACAACGCATTGGGCAGGATCTCGCGGAAGATGATCCAGGCCTCGTTTTCGCCGCGCAGCTTGGCAGCCTCGACGTAATCCATGACGTTGATGTCGACGGCGACGGCGCGCGACAGGCGGTAGACGCGGGTCGAGTCGAGAATGCCCATGACCAGGATCAGCGTCACCAGATTGGTCGGCAGCACCGAGAGCACGACAAGAGCCATGATCAGCGTCGGGATCGACATCAGGAGATCGACGAGGCGCGACAAAAGCGTGTCGAACCAGCCGCCGAAAACCGCCGCCGAGAAGCCGAGGACGGCGCCGAGCGAGAACGACAGCGCGGTCGCCAGCACCGCGATGAACAGGGTGATGCGGGCGCCGTAGATCATGCGCGACAGCAGATCGCGCCCGAGATTGTCGGTGCCAAGCAAATGGGTCGCCGACATCGGTTCCCAGACGTCGCCAACGATTTCGCCATTGCCGTACGGCGCGATCAACGGCGCGAAGATCGCCGCCAGCACGAACAGCGCCGTCAGCACGATGCCGATCAGCGCGGGAATGGGGATGCGTTTGATATCGAGCATGCCCGCTCCCTCACTTCGGATGTCTGAGGCGCGGATTGGCGATGATGGCCGCTATGTCCGCAATGATGTTCAGGCTGATATAGACGGCGGCAAAGATCAGGCCGACCGCCTGCACCACCGGTACGTCGCGCTTGGTGACGTGGTCGACGAGATACTGCCCCATGCCCGGATAGACGAAGATCACCTCGACCACGACGACGCCGACGATCAAATAGGCGAGGTTGAGCATGACGACGTTGATGATTGGCGCAATGGCGTTGGGAAAGGCATGCTTGCGGATGACATTGAAGGCCGAAAGCCCCTTCAGTTCCGCCGTCTCGACATAGGCCGACTGCATGACGTTGAGGATCGCGGCGCGCGTCATGCGCATCATATGGGCAAGCACCACCAGCGTCAGCGCTGTCGCCGGCAGCGCGATCGCCTGCATGCGCTCGCCGAAGGGCATGCCGTCATAGACGGTCGAGATGCCGGGGAAGATCTGCCACTTCACCGCGAAGAAATAGACGAGCACATAACCGATGAAGAATTCGGGAAACGAGGTCGAGGCGAGCGCCAGGCCGGAGATCAGCTTGTCGACCCAGCCATTGCGGTAGCGCACCGCGATCAATCCCAGGATGATCGCCAGCGGCACGGCCACGATTGCCGCCCAGAAGGCGAGGAACAGGGTGTTCCAGAGCCGTCCCTTGATCGATGTCGCAATGTCCTGCCCGCTCGACATCGCGGTGCCGAGATCGCCGGTCAGCACGCCACCGAGCCATTGGAAATACCTGATATAGGCAGGCTGGTTGAGGCCGAGCTGCTCGCGCAGATTGGCGAGCGACTCCGGTGTCGCCGACTGTCCGAGAATGGCTTGCGCGACGTCGCCCGGCAGGATCTGGGTACCGGCGAAAATCAGGACCGAAACGGCCAACAGGAGAAGGATGCCCAGCGCAACGCGCTGGGCCACCAGTTTCACGATGGGTGAGGACATATCCGCAAGGCCAGGCTCAGGCTTCGAGCCAGCACTTCGCCAAAGCGTAGCCGTTCATCAGTTCCTGATGCGGGTCGTTGACCCAGCCGCCGACCTTGGCACCCGTCGCGTCGATGAACTGGTTGAACATCGGCAGGATGAGGCCGCCCTCGTCGCGCACCATGACAGCCATGTCGTGATACATCTGCTTGCGCTTGGTCTCATCGAGCTCGGCGCGCGCCGCCAGCACCATCTTGTCGAAGTCCGGGCGCTTGAAACGCGTGTCGTTCCAGTCGGCCGTCGACAGATAGGCGGTCGAATACATCTGGTCCTGCGTGGAGCGGCCGCCCCAATAAGAGGCGGAGAAGGGCTGCTTGTTCCAGACCTCGTTCCAGTAACCGTCGCCGGGCTCGCGCTTGAGCTCGATCTTGATGCCGGCCTTGGCCGCGCTCTGCTGGAAGAGCTGGGAGGCGTCGACGGCGCCCGGGAAGGCGACGTCCGAGGTCCTGAGCAGCACGCTGCCGTCGTAACCCGACTTCTTGAAATGGAACTTGGCCTTGTCGGGGTCGTATTTGCGCTGCTCGATCTCAGTGAACAGCGGATAGGACGCGTTGATCGGGAAGTCGTTGCCGAGCGAGCCGTAGCCGCGCAGGATCTTGTCCAGCATCTCCTCGCGGTCGATCGCCAGCTTCAGCGCCATGCGCAGGTCGTTGTTGTCGAACGGCGCCGTGTTGCAATGCATGATGAACACGTAGTGGCCGGGACCGGCATGGTTGCGGATGGTGACACCGGGCAGGCGCTTGATCAGGTCGACGATCTTCGGCTCGACGCGGTTGATCATGTTGACCTGGCCGCCCTGCAGGGCTGACGTGCGCGCCGTGGCATCGTTGATGACGATGACCTCGATCTGGTCGGCATGGCCCATCTTGTCGCCCTGCCAATAATTGGCGAAACGCTCGCCGCCATGGCGAACACCAGGCTCGTTGGTCACGACCTTGTACGGGCCGGCGCCGATGCCGGCATCGGGCTTGTCCTTGCCGCCGTTCGGCTGGACGATCAGGTGGTAGTCGGTGAGCAGGTAGGGAAGGTCGGCGTTCGCCTCCTTCAAGGTTAGCACGACTTCCTTGCCGCTGGCCTTGATGGTCTCGATGCCCTTCATGTAGCCGAGCGCGCCGGACTTCGACTTCTCGTCGGAATGGCGTTCGAGCGTGGCGGCCACGTCCTCGGCTGTCACCGTCTTGCCATTGTGGAATTCGACGCCGTCGCGGATCTTCAGCGTCCACACCTTGGCGTCGTCCGACGAGCCGATCTCCTCGGCGATGCGGCTCTCGATCTTGCCCTCGGGCGAGAGCTCGACGATCATTTCGCCCCAGCACTTGCCGAAGGCGAACGGCACCTGCGTCATCATCAGCGCCGGGTCGAGGCTGTTGGTGGATTCGCCGCCGACAAGGCCGGCCTTCAGCGTGCCGCCCTTGACCGGACCGGCGGCGCGGGCTGCGCTTGAAAGCAGCGAGTTGGCGAAGGCTGCGGTGACGCCGAGCGCTGCCGCCCGGCCGAGAAAATCACGACGGCTGAGTTTGCCGAACGCGACGCGCCTGCTGAGATATTCCAGTTCATTGGACATGTTTGAGTTCCTCACTCTGTTGGTACGACCTTACGGTCGTTTTTCTTGTTTCTTGTGAGGAGAATAATGACCGCAAGGGAAAGCGGTAAGCAAGACCGAATGCGACATGCCGTGGCGTAAATCGTACGTCGCAATTGGACCAATCCGATAAGCGCTCAGACAAGGGAGCGGGGGATTTTCTCCTCGAAATCGCGCTCGAAAACCAGGATTTCGCCCTCATAGGCCTCGATTCTGGCCGTAACCACGAAGTTTTGCGCATCGGAGCGCATTTCGGCCGATGTTTCGGTGCGCACCGACCATCCATTTCGCGACAGGGTTTGCGTCCAGTGGGTCTTGCCCGATGCTGACAAGGGATCGTCAGGATGGATTGTCCAGGTCTCGCGGGCGATGCTGCCATTGGCAAGGCCGTGGGCGAGATCGCGCACTTCGCCGAAATCGTCTGTTATGGAGAGCGTGACGGTGCCGGTCTTCTCGTCGCGATCGACATGACGCTCGGAATTTGCGGGTCGAACCGTCTCGGTTGCCCAGGGCGAAGCACCTTCGGGGGCGAGGAAACTGATTTCGTCGCCCTTCGCCAACGGGCGCAGCGGCAGCATCAGCGTCGCCGCCGACAGGTCGAGGCGTGCAGGCTCGGGCGAGGGCCAGATCATCGGCCAATAGGCGTTGGAGACGGCAATGCGCAGGCGATGGCCGGCAGGCACGCGGTAGGCGCACTGGTCGAGCACGATCCGCGCCGAAACCGTCTCGTCCGGCACCAGCGCCTGCGGAAATTCATGCGAGTTGCGATGCGTCAGGTTGAGCACGCCGTAGGAGATCAGCTCGGAGGCGCCGTCCGGGTGCACGTCGCACAGCCGCACCGCGATATTCGCCTGGCGCCGGTCGGAGGCAGCCCTGATAAGAACCTCCGGCGCGCCTAAAATGTCTATCGCCTCGGTGAGCGCCGGCTGGTCGAAACACACCGACAGCGCATCGTCGGGGCGCTGGTCGCCGGGCAGTTCCGGGCCGAAGGTGAAGGGGAAATATTCGCCGCCGGCAAGACCGCAACTCTGCGGCGAAGCGACGATGGCCGGTCTGTTGCCTTCGGGGATCAGCTCGATCGTCTGCGTCTTGATGTCGGACGACGGCCATTCCTGTTCCGCGACCCAGCGGCCCGACCGTTCCGGGTGCCAGCGCGCCGGGCGCACGCTGTCCATCACATAGGCACGATAGGCCGGGTCGGCCTCGACGCCGGTGTCGATGCCCTTCAGCCAGCGGTCCCACCAGCGCAAGGCTTCCTGCAGGAAACCGATGGCGGGCTTGGGTGCCGCGTAATGCGGGTATTTGTGGATCCAGGGGCCGACGATGCCCTTGACCGGCGCTTCGATGTTGGTCGCGAGATGGGAAATCGTGTTGCGGTAGCCGTCATGCCAGCCGCCGATCGACAGTACCGCAGCCTTGACGGCGGAAAAATCCTCGCAGATCGAGCCGCGCTTCCAATAGGCGTCGCGATGCTGGTGCTTCAGCCACAGCGGCGCCAGGAAGGTCTGGTTCTCCAGCCGGGTCAGCCACAAATCGCGCCACCTATTGTCTCCGGCGAGCAACGGGTCCGGCGGCCGCGACGAATAGGAGAGCATCGTCGAGGCCCAGCCGAAATTCTCGATCAACAGGCAGCCGCCCTTGTAGTGGATGTCGTCGGCATAACGGTCGACGGTCGAGCAGATGCTGATCACCGCCTTCAGCGCCGGCGGCTGCCTGGCCGCCACCTGCAGGCAGTTGAAGCCGCCCCAGGAAATGCCCATCATGCCGACATTGCCGTTGCACCAGAGCTGCGATGCCGCCCAGGCGATGACATCGCAGGCGTCCTGCAATTCCTGCTCGGAATATTCGTCGTCCATCAGCCCTTCGGAATCGCCATTGCCGCGCATGTCGACGCGGATCGAAGCGTAACCGTGGCCGGCGAAATAGGGATGCGTCAGCTGATCGCGAAAGATCGTGCCGTCGCGCTTGCGGTAGGGCAGATGTTCGAGGATGACCGGCACCGGATCGTCGCCGGCGTCTTCCGGCATCCACACCCGCGCCGACAGCCGGCAGCCATCCGGCATGACGATGCCCATGTCAGGGAATTCGACGACCTTGCGGGGAAATTCGGTGACGGTTTTCATGGCAGGCACATGATGGAGCGCGCGCCGTTGCGTCATGGGCCAGCCGGCGAAATCGGCTGGTCAATCCGCGTCAATTCAGCGGAATGTCGTTCTCGGCCTTGCTTGCCTGATAGGCGCCGGACAGCTCGTCGTAGCGAGCGGAGATCTTGCCGATGCGCGCTTCCAGCCGCTGGCGCTCGGCTTCCGGCAGCGCCCGCACCAGCTTGCGGATGGAAAAACTCTTCCAATAGGCGTTTTCGGCATTGTAGCCGCCTGGGTCGAGGGTGAAGACCTCCTTCAGGATCTTCAAATCATGCGGGATGGCGAAGCTGTCGCGAGAGTCCTCGTGACTGAACAGATAGTAGAAATTGTCAAAGCCGGTCCAGGTGATCGCCGACAGGCAGAGTGAGCAAGGCTCGTGCGTGGCGAGAAAGATGGCGTCCTTCGTATCGACGCGCTCGGCCTTGGGCATCTCATAAAAGCGCTTCAGGCAGTGCACTTCGCCATGCCAGAGCGGGTTTTCGATCTCGTTGTTGGTTTCGGCCAGCACCAGCGAGCGGTCGTCCTTGCTCAGGATCGCCGCGCCGAACAGCTTGTTGCCATGGGCGACGCCTGCTTCCGTCTTCGGCACGATGTCGTGCTCGATCACGTCCAGCAGGCGGTCGATCAGCGATATGTCGGTCACTATGCAATCCTGTCAGGAAGATGGATCTCGTAAGGGTGCGAGAAATGGCACTCCTCGAGATTAGAGCCGTCGCCGCCACGGTCGACGATCAGGAAGTCCTGAGCCTCGCCGATCGGCGTCAGCACGCCGTGCCAGAGGTTGCGCCGATAGTTGATGCCTTGCCCTGGAGCGGTGATGAAGGCGTGCGGCTCGCCGGGGCCGTCCTTGCCGTCATGGCAGACGACGACCAGGAACGGCCGCGGCGACAGCGGGATGAAAGCCTGGCTGCCGAACGGATGGCGCTCGACCATGGTCAGCTTCAGCGGCAATTCGCAGGGCGTGCCTCGCACCATGGAGATCAGCACGCGCGCATTCGGCCCCTGGGCTTCCGCGGTGGCAAGCCCGTGGTAACGCTCGGCCTTGCCGCCATTGATCGGGTAGTGATTGTCGCCGCCCATGTCGATGACGTCGCCGAATTCGGCGAAGCTCTCGCGGGTCAGCGGCCGGGCGGTGATGCGGGTCACCGCGCTTGACCCCCGACACCAGCCCCGCCGAGCTTGGCGTGCCGGTTGACGTCCTTGTAGAGCAGATAGCGGAATTTGCCCGGGCCGCCGGCATAGCAAGCCTGCGGGCAGAAGGCGCGCAGCCACATATAGTCGCCGGCCTCGACCTCGACCCAGTCCTGGTTGAGGCGGTAGACCGCCTTGCCTTCAAGCACATAGAGGCCGTGCTCCATGACGTGGGTTTCGGCGAAGGGGATGACGGCGCCCGGCTCCAGCGTGACGATGGTGACATGCATGTCGTGGCGCATGTCTTCAGGATCGACGAAGCGTGTCGTCGCCCAGCGCCCCTCGGTGCCGGGCATCGGGCCCGGCGCAACGTCCTGTTCGCTGGTGAAGAAGGCTTGCGGCGTATCGAGGCCCTCGACCGCCTCATAGGCTTTTCGGACCCAGTGGAAGCGCACAGCCGCCCCGCTTTCGTTGCGGACGGTCCAGCCGCTGGCCGGCGGCAGGAAGGCAAAGCCGCCCGGCCTAAGCAGATGTTTTTTGCCGGCCAGCGAAACGCTGAGCTCGCCCTCGACCACGAACAGCACGGCTTCGGCGCTGGCATCAGGTTCCGGCCGCTCGCTGCCGCCGCCTGGCGCCACCTCGACGATATATTGCGAGAACGTCTCGGCAAAGCCCGATAGCGGCCGCGACAGCACCCAGACTCGCGTCTTGTCCCAGAATGGCAGGGCGCTGGTGACGATGTCCTGCATCACCCCCCTGGGAATGACGGCATAGGCCTCGGTGAAAACGGCGCGGCCGGTCAACAGCTCGCTCTGGCCGGGATGGCCGCCATGCGGCGCATAATAGGTTCGCTCGGGCATCCTAATCGTATCCATGGGTTTCAAACCTATTGCGGCAGCATGTCTCTCAGCCGAAGCAGCGCGATGCGCTCGACCTGTTTGCAGGCGGTGTCGAATTCGGCGCCGCGGCTGTTGCCGATGCGCGTCTCGAATTCCGCCAGGATCTCTTGCCTGGTCTTGCCCTTCACCGCGATGATGAAGGGAAAGCCGAAAGTGGTGACGTAGGCGGCGTTGAGCTTGGAAAACAGCTCGCGCTCCCTGTCGGTCAGCGCGTCGAGCCCGGCGGAAGCCTGCTCTTTCGCCGACTCTGCCGTCAGCCGCTTGGCCTTTGCCAGTTTGCCGGCAAGGTCGGGATGGGCGTTGAGCACGGACAGCCGCTCGGCCTCTGTCGCCGCGCGGAAGACCCGGCAGAGCGCATTGTGCAGGCCGCCGGCACTGTCATGCGCCGCGCCGAGTTCCAATTCATGGGCGCGCTCGGCAATCCAGGGCGAATGTTCGAACACGCCACCGAAAGCGTGGACGAAGGCCTCGAATTCCATTTTTGAAGGACGTAGTGCCGGCGGCTTGTACGGATGCGTCTCACGCCAATGCCTGGCGATGTCGATGCGTCGCGCCAGCCAGACCTTGTCATGCGACTTGACGTAGTCGACGAAGCGCTTCAGCGCCGCGACCCGGCCCGGCCGGCCGACGAGCCGGCAGTGCAGGCCGATATTCATCATGCGCGGCCGCCCATCTTTGCCCTCGGCATAGAGCGTGTCGAAACTGTCCTTCAGATAGGCAAAGAACTGGTCGCCGGAGTTGAAGCCTTGCGGCGTGGCGAAACGCATGTCGTTGGCGTCGAGCGTATAGGGGATGATGAGCTGCGGCTTTTCGGCTCCGTCATGCTCGAGCCAGTAGGGCAGCTCATCGTCATAGGTGTCCGACACATAGTCGAAGCCGCCCTCCTCGGCCACCAGCCGCACAGTGTTGACCGAGGTGCGGCCGGTGTACCAGCCGGTCGGCCGCGCGCCGGTCACCTCGTAGTGCAGCTTGATCGCCTCTTCGAGGTCGCGGCGCTCGTCTTCCGGCGCATGGTCTCGGTAGTCGATCCATTTCAGCCCGTGAGAAGCGATCTCCCAGCCGGCCTCCTGCATCGCCGTCACCTGGTCGGGCGAGCGTGCCAGTGCGGTGGCGACGCCGTAGCAGGTCACCGGCACTTGCGTCTCGGTGAACAGCCGGTGCAGCCGCCAGAAACCGGCGCGGGCGCCATATTCGTAGATCGATTCCATGTTCCAGTGGCGCTGGCCGGGCCAGGGTGCGGCACCGACGATCTCGGACAGGAACGCTTCCGACGCCTTGTCGCCATGCAGCACGCAGTTCTCGCCGCCTTCCTCGTAGTTGACGACGAACTGCACCGCAACATACGCGCCGCCGGGCCATTCCGGATCGGGCGGATTGGCTCCGTAGCCGCGCATGTCCCGTTCGTAACGCATTGTCACTCCTGCCGGATGGTTGAGGTGAAGATATCGAAAGGAGCGCCCGCGCATTCCCCCGAAAATTTTTGAAAGTGCTTTTTGCCGCGATCCGCTCGACCGGGACTTATGCATGGCCTTTAATGGGCGCACAATTCATCACTATGTTCGATTGTACCGGGCCAATTCGTTCATATCGAAAAACAGGAGACGGCTAGGTGGCAGAAACGTCGAAAGCCGATGGCGGGCGTCTGACGACCCATGTCCTCGACACCGCGACCGGCCGACCGGCGGCGGGCCTGTCGATTGCGCTTTACCGTCTCGATGGCGACACGCGCACGCATCTGAAGACGGTGGTCACCAATAATGACGGTCGCTGCGACGCGCCTCTGCTTGCCGGCGCCGACTTCCACGCTGGTGAATACGAACTGGTCTTTGCCGCCGGCGACTATCTGCGCCGGCAGGCAACAAAACTGCCGGAACCGGCCTTTCTCGACAGGGTGCCGATCCGCTTCGGCATGGCCGAACCGGTGCACTATCATGTGCCGTTGCTGATCTCGCCCTACGGCTATTCGACCTACAGGGGGAGTTGAGCCATGGCCAAAGTCAGAACCCGCAACGAAATCCGCTTCATCCTGAACGGCGAGGATGTGGCGCTGACGACTGTCGCGGTCGACGCGACCTTGCTTGACTGGCTCAGGCTCAACCGTTCGCTGCGCGGCACCAAGGAGGGCTGCGCCGAGGGCGATTGCGGCGCCTGCACCGTACTGGTCGGGCGGCTTTCCGCCGGCAGGCTGGTCTATGAAAGCGTCAATGCCTGCATCCGCTTCCTCGGCTCGCTCGACGGAACGCACGTCGTCACCGTCGAGCATCTGCGCGGCGATGGTGAAAAACTGCATCCCGTGCAGCAGGCGATGGTCGATTTCCACGGCTCGCAATGCGGTTTCTGCACGCCGGGCTTCGTCATGTCGCTTTATGCTCTGTGGATGCGCTCGCCCGAGCCGTCGGACGCGGCCATAGAGAAGGCTTTGCAGGGCAATCTCTGCCGGTGCACCGGCTATGAGGCGATTGTACGGGCCGCACGCGCCATCTCCAGCTACGGCAAGGCGGCTAAGGATCCGTTGGCGGCGGAACGCAAGGCGATCACCATCAGGCTTTCGGCGATGAAGGATGGTTCGCGCGTCGAGATCGGCGTCGGCAAGCAGCGGCTGGTTGTGCCGGCCAACGCCGACGATCTGGCAAGCGTGCTCGACAAGGAGCCAAGCGCCACCATCGTTGCCGGCTCGACCGATGTCGGCCTGTGGGTCACCAAGCATATGCGCGACATCGCGCCGGCAGTCTTCATAGGCAATCTCGACGGTCTGTGCACGATTTCCGAGGATAAGGGCGTGATTTCGATCGGCGCCGGGGTCACCTATAGCGACGCCTTCGCGCTGCTGTCGAAGCGCATTCCGACGCTCGGGCCATTGTTCGACCGCCTCGGCGCCGAGCAGGTGCGCAACATGGGCACGATCGGCGGCAACATAGCCAACGGCTCGCCGATCGGCGACACCCCGCCGCCGCTCATCGCGCTGGGTGCACAACTCACGCTGCGCCGAGGCAAGAAGTGGCGCACGATTGCGTTGGAAGACTTCTTCATCGCCTATGGCAAGCAGGATCGGCTATCAGGCGAATTCGTCGAGGCCGTGCACGTGCCGGTGCCGGCCAAGGGCACAAAGTTTGCCGTCTACAAGATCACCAAGCGCCGCGACGAGGACATCACCGCAGTCCTCGGCGCCTTCTATTTGACGCTCGCCAGGGACGGCAGCGTGGTCGATATCCGCATCGCCTATGGCGGCATGGCGGCAACGCCGAAGCGGGCTTTCAGGGTCGAGAAGGCACTGCTCGGCAAGCCTTGGACGGAAGCCAGTGTAGAGGCTGCGATGGCCGAATACGTCAGCGATTTCACACCGCTGACCGATATGCGGGCAAGCGCTGAATACCGGGCGCTGGCGGCGAGGAACCTGTTGCTGCGTTTCTTCGCCGAAAGCAGCGGCACCAAGGCGCCGATCCAGGTGACGCGGTACGAGGCAGCGTGATGTACATCAACGCCAGCGAACAAACAGCCGAACTGTCGCGAATAGCGTCCTTCTCCCCGCTCACGGGGAGAAGATGCCGGCAGGCAGATGAGGGGCGGCGCCGTCGTCGATCGTTGTCTGCGAGGTCGTCAACGTCATTGCTTCCCCTCATCCGACCCTTCGGGCCACCTTCTCCCCGTGAACGGGGAGAAGGGAAAGGAGGCTGAATGACCAAACATGCCCCCAACCTCAAGGCGCAGAAGATCAAGGGCGGCGTCGCCACCGACCAGCGCCACGATTCCGCGCACAAGCATGTCAGCGGCACGGCTATATATATCGACGACATGCCGGAGCCGGCAGGCACGCTGCATGGCTGCCTCGGACTTTCCATTGCCACGCATGCCACCATCACGAAGATGGACCTTTCGGCGGTGCGCGCCGCACCCGGCGTCGTCGACGTGCTGACGGCCAGGGACGTGCCCGGCGAGAACGACATTTCGCCGACCGGCCGTCACGACGAGCCGGTGCTTGCAGACGGCAAGGTTCAGTTTTACGGCCAGCCGATCTTCTGCGTCATCGCCGAGACGCGCGAACTGGCGCGCCGCGCCACCAGGCTGGCCAAGGTCGAGTACAAGGAATTGCCTTTCGTCACCGACATCGGCGAACTCGATCCCCGCAAGGACAAGCTGGTCACGCCGCCTCTGACCCTCAAGCGCGGCGATGCCGCCGCCGCGATCAAGGCGGCACCGCGCCGGCTCCAGGGGCAGATGCGCGTCGGCGGCCAGGAGCATTTCTATCTCGAAGGCCATATCGCCATGGCCATTCCCGGCGAGGACCAGGATGTCACCATCTATTCCTCGACCCAGCATCCGAGCGAAGTCCAGCATATGGTCAGCCACGCGCTCGGCGTGCCGAGCAATGCCATCACCGTGGAAATCCGCCGCATGGGCGGCGGCTTTGGGGGCAAGGAGACACAAGGCAACCAGTTCGCCGCGCTCGCGGCAATCGCTGCGAAGCGGCACCATCGCGCGGTCAAAATCCGCCCCGACCGCGACGACGACATGATCGCCACCGGCAAGCGTCATGACTTTCTCGTCGACTACGAAGTCGGCTTCGACGATGAGGGCAACATCCTTGGCGTCGACTTCATGTTCGCGGCGCGCTGCGGCTTCTCGTCGGACCTGTCCGGCCCGGTCACCGACCGCGCTCTGTTCCATTGCGACAACACCTATTTCTGGCCGGCGGTGCATGCACAGTCGGCGCCGCTCTACACCAACACCGTGTCGAACACCGCCTTTCGTGGTTTCGGCGGCCCGCAAGGCATGGTCGGCGCCGAGCGTGTCATCGACGAGGTCGCCTTTGCCGTCGGCAAGGATCCGCTCGAAATCCGCAAGCAGAATTTTTATGGCACCTCAGACCGCAACATCACGCCCTATCACCAGACGGTGGAGGATAACATCATCCATCGCATCGTCGCCGAACTGGAGGCGGGTTCCAACTACGCACGCCGCCGCCGCACCATCGAAGCCTTCAACGCCAACAGCCGCTTCGTCAAGCGCGGCCTGGCGCTGACGCCGGTCAAGTTCGGCATCTCCTTCACCGCCACGCATTACAACCAGGCCGGCGCGCTGGTGCATGTCTACACAGACGGTTCGGTGCATCTGAACCATGGCGGCACCGAGATGGGGCAGGGCCTCTATCTCAAGGTCGCGCAAGTGGTGGCCGAAGAGTTCCAGATCGATCTCGACCAGGTCAAGATCACCGCAACGACGACCGGCAAGGTGCCGAACACCTCGGCCACCGCTGCCTCCTCCGGTTCCGACCTCAATGGCATGGCGGCGCAGAACGGCGCCCGCCAGATCAAGGACCGGCTGACCGATTTCGCCGCCGAAAAATACCAGGTGCCGCGCGATCAGGTGCTGTTCCTGCCCAACCGGGTGCGCATCGGCAATCAGGAGATCGCCTTCGCCGACCTCGTCAAACAGGCCTATATGGCCCGTATCCAGCTTTCGGCGGCGGGTTTCTACAAGACGCCGAAAATCCACTGGAACCGCGACAAGGGCCAGGGCCGTCCCTTCTATTATTTCGCCTATGGCGCCTCCTGCTCGGAAGTCTCGGTCGACACGCTGACCGGCGAATATGTGGTCGAGCGCACCGATATCCTGCACGAGACCGGCCGCTCGCTGAACCGCGCCATCGACCTCGGCCAGATCGAGGGCGGCTTCATCCAGGGCATGGGCTGGCTGACGACCGAGGAATTGTGGTGGGACGCCAAGGGCCGGCTGCGCACCCATGCGCCGTCGACCTACAAAATCCCCCTGGCCTCCGACCGGCCGAAGATCTTCAACGTCACGCTGGCCGACTGGCCGGAAGCGAGCGAGCCGACGGTGCATCGCTCCAAGGCCGTCGGCGAGCCGCCCTTCCCGCTCGGCATGTCGGTGCTGCATGCGCTGTCGGATGCGGTGGCGAGCGTTGCCGGTCACCAGGTCTGCCCGCGCCTCGATGCACCGGCGACGCCGGAGCGCGTGCTGATGGCGATCGAGCGGCTGAAGCGGGAGGCCAAGACTAGGGACTGAATCGGCCAAACCGTGCAAAACCGGTCGACAAAGCCTATATTTCCCCTTCGGAAACGTGAGCCATGAACTCGAAAGTGCAAAGCCTGAAAGACTTCCTTGCTGGGCAAGGCCGCATTGCGCTGGTCGAGGTCGCCGGCACAAAGGGCTCGACGCCGCGCGAGAAGGGCGCCTTCATGCTGGTCTCGGCATCGGCGATATCGGGCACGATCGGCGGCGGCCAGCTCGAATACATGGCCATCGACAAGGCGCGCCAGCTGCTGGTTCGATCTGCCTCTTCAAGTTTCAGTTCTCCAGAAATTGCCAATGTCGACGCTGCCCCTCATCCCCCTGCCGGGACCCTCTCCCCGTATAATG
>NZ_CAUM01000015.1 GCF_000350085.1 Mesorhizobium metallidurans STM 2683 | reverse complement strand
CCGAGCCCGCCGGCGGAACCGCCGCCGCCGCCCGTGCCGGTGGATGTGCCTGTGCTTCCGGTGCCGACGCTGCCTGGCCCGCCGCCGGTCCAGCCCGCGCCGCCAACGCCGGGAGCGACGCCGGTGGAGGCAGCCGAGATCCAGCTTTATCGCATCGAGGTGCCGGTCTATTCGGCCGTGCCGCCGGTTGCCGAGCATCTGGCCATGGCGACGCTTGGCACGTTCCACGAGCGGCGCGGCGAGCAAAGCCTGCTGTCGAATCCCGAATTGTCGCCTGTCTGGGACCGTATCTTCGGACAGGACGCAGAGATGGCATGGTCGGGGACGGTGTCGCCATCCTTCGATGGCACGGTATTTGGCCTACAGGCCGGATTCGATGCATTCGGCTGGGAAAGCGCTTCAGGCATCAACCGCGCCGGCCTGTTCATTGCCTATGGTCGCATGAATGGCGACGTGCGCGGCCAGGCACTGGGATGGAACAATCTGTCCGTCGGCGGGATCGATCTCGACGGCACCAGCGTTGGCGGCTACTGGACCCGTATCGGTCCGAGCGGCTGGTATCTGGACGGCGTCGTGATGGGAACCTTCTTTGGCGGTACGGCGAATTCGTCCCGCGACATCGGCATCGATGTCGATGGAACCGGCATTACCGCTTCGCTCGAAGGCGGCTATCCCTTTGCGCTGGCTGAGGGTTGGACGCTCGAACCGCAGGCGCAACTGGTCTGGCAGCATTTGTCGCTCGACGGTACGCAAGATAGCTTCTCGTCGGTCTCCTTCGACCTCGACGACAACGTCACCGGCCGGCTGGGGCTGCGGCTGCAAGGCGACACCGTCATGAACGGCATGGCGCTGCAGCCTTACCTCAAGGCCAATCTGTGGCACGATTTCGGCGGCACCGACCGCGTCGACTTCGACGGCACGGATATCTCGACCGAGGGCGACTCGACATCGTTCGAGTTTGGCGGCGGCCTCGTCGCCAAGGTGACGGACAAGGTCAGCATCTTCGCCACCGGCGACTACACCACCAATCTCGGCGGCGACAAGCGGCGCATCCTCGAGGGCAATCTCGGCTTCAGTGTCAAATGGTGATGCAGGTTCTCATATCCGGTTATGCCGGTTTGCGATGGGTGTTTTCGTGCTGTCGAAGTCGCCGCCCCTCATCGCCCTGCCGGGCACTTCTCCCCGTATAGTGACGGGAGAAGTGGGCCGGCCGCAGCCTAGGCACCCTTCCTACAACGCTGATGATTGGCGAACCCATCGATGAGAGCGCCCCTCTCCCCGTCACTATACGGGGAGAGGATGCCGGCAGGCAGGTGAGGGGCGGCGCCAGCACTTCAAAACAGGCCGTATCCAACCGTTTCAGAAACCGACTCTCAATTGCCGGAGCGCATCGCCATTGTGGCGATGCCGGCGCCGACCAGCAGCGTGCCGCCGGTGCGGTTGAAGATGCGGATCGCCCGGGGATTGCGCACCACGTTGCGCGCCCTTGCCGCGATCAGCGCGTAGCCGAAGGCATTGGCGAAGGCGAGCGCCAGGAAAGTCGTCTCGAAGATCAGCATCTGCGTCCAGAAATCGGCATGCCGGTCGAGGAATTGCGGCAGGAAGGCGACGAAGAAGGTGATGCTTTTCGGGTTGAGCGCGGTGACCAGCCAGGCATGCGCCATCATCTTGACTGAGGACACCGCATCGGTGCGCGGTTCGGCCCTGAGCGCGCCGCCGGCGCGGAACAGCTTGATGCCGAGATAGATCAGATAGAAGGCGCCGATCACCTTCAGCACCGTGAACACCGTGGCCGAGGCCGCCAGCAGCGCGCCGATGCCCAGCATCGACAGCGTCATCGCGGTAAAGTCGCCGAGCGCCACGCCGACCGCCATCGGCAGTGCGGTGCGCCATCCCTGGCCGAGCGCATAAGACACCACCAGGAGAATGGTCGGGCCCGGAATGACGAGAAGGATGGCCGAGGCGGCGGCGAAGGCGGCCCAGTTTTCGAAGGACATATTTGTCTCCTTGAGCGCAAGGAAAAGGATAAATCCTTGGGCGCGCGAGGATGTAAAGGGGCAACGTCAAAAATTTGCGGCCTGCCGGTCGGCGTGTCGGGAGTTGCGCCAGCAAATCAGGGTTAAGGCCAACCGGCGGCTCTTCACGCTTTTTCAACCATGATTGCTGAAAATAGCTGCCATCCGGCCGGACCGTGCTTCCCGCCGACAGCGTAGGGTTTGGGTAGATGCGTGAGTTGCCGCAAAGTCTGGTGCCGCC
The DNA here is from genome assembly GCF_000350085.1 of Mesorhizobium metallidurans STM 2683. Taxonomy (GTDB): domain Bacteria; phylum Pseudomonadota; class Alphaproteobacteria; order Rhizobiales; family Rhizobiaceae; genus Mesorhizobium; species Mesorhizobium metallidurans. The sequence goes on along the minus strand of NZ_CAUM01000015.1, from coordinate 4,481 downwards.
GCACAAGGGCGATGCAATCGAAAACGAAATTCAGCTTTCCCGCCGCGCGGTGCTGACCGGCGCCGGCGCCATGGCGCTGCTCGGCGTCGCCGGTTGCAGCCAGACGCTCGACCTGCCGTCGCTTCAGCTTGACGATACGGCGACGGGCTCGATTCCCATCCGCCCGAGCATCAGCGTCGACAAGAACATCACCAGCCCGGACGTCATGTACGCCGCACTCACCGACGGCGGCTTCAACGTGCCGAAGGTGCCCTATCTCAAGGTCAAGCCCGAATTCCGCCGCCAGATCGTCGTCGATCCGACCGGCGAGCAGCCCGGCACCATCGTCGTCCGTCTGCAGGAACGGATGCTCTACCTGGTGCAGCCCGGCGGTGACGCCATCCGCTATGGCGTCGGCATCGGCAAGGACGGTTTCCGCTGGTCCGGCCGCGCCAACATCCAGTACGGCAAGGAATGGCCGGTCTGGACGCCGCCGCCGGAAATGATCGCCCGCAAGCCGGAACTGGTGAAGTGGCAGGGCGGCCAGCCCGGCGGCCTCGAAAATCCGCTCGGCGCGCGTGCGCTCTACATCTATCAGGACGGCCGCGACACCGGCTACCGCATCCACGGCTCGCCGGAATGGTGGAGCATCGGCCAGGCGATGTCGTCGGGCTGCGTGCGCCTGATCAACCAGGACATCATCGACCTCTACAGTCGCGTCTCCAGGAAGAACCCGGTCGTCGTCGTCTGATCCTCCGGCCTCCGGCCGCTTTATCTTCCTGTTTGAGCATGATCTTTTCCGAAAGCCAGGTCCCATTTTTCGGGATCATACTTTAGGTCGGACTCAGTCAACTGGCTGCCGCGCTACATCCAATGGCGCTTCAGATATTCCTCGAACATCGGCACCGTGAAGGCGATATCGCCATGCGCGGGGCTGTAGATCATGCCCTTGTTGATGATCGTCGCCCTCCTCGGTCCAAGGGCTGTGAGTTTTTCTCCCAGCACATCGGCGACGTCCGAGGATCGATAAGGACCGGTCCCCAACTTGGCCATTGCGATGACGTACTCGCGCTCCTTCGGTGTCAGCCTGTCAAACCGGACTTTGAAGAACCCTTCGTCCAGACGCTTCAACGCCGCAGTTGCTGCGACAACAACATTGTCAGCGTTGATCGGTGAGGCTTGCGCTGCGTTCCACGCTTGATAGCCCCACTCCTGAAGGAAGTACGGGTACCCCTTGGTGCTCTGCACAATAGCGGAGAGTGCGGCTTGGTCGATTGTTTCTCCCTCTGCCTCGACCGGCTGTCGGATCGCCTCCTCGGCCGCGGCGATATCAAGCGCATCGACCTTTGGAAATATAAACAGTCTTTCGGCATACGATTTCGCATCTCCAGACAGCGCCGCGATCTGAGGCAAACCCGCGCCGAAGAAGAGGACAGGAAGGGACTTCTGGTTGATCCGATGGATAGCGACAATAAGTGCCGCAAGCTCTTCTGCGGAGAGGTACTGCACTTCGTCAACCAGAAGGGTCCACCCGCCTCCGGCGGCTTGGGCTGCCTGCCCCACTCGCAAAAAGAGATCCGCGATGTCATATTCGATGTTGCCGCTATCAGCGACGCCGGGTTCGGGATCGACGGCAATGGCGACGTCGCCCACCTCGATCTTGAAGGCACTCGCAAACGCACGTAAGGCGCGCAACGCCGAGTAAGTCGCTGCCTTCGCGCCCTCCACAGCGGACAGTCGGCGCAGGACTTGGTGCACGCGCGGGTACAAGAGTTCGACGAGAGACCTATCTTCTGGCGCCTCGACAAACGAGGTGAGGTGACCATGGCCTTCGGCGATCTCCTCAATCTTGTTAAGAAGCACCGTCTTGCCTACGCCTCGCAATCCCAGGAGCATTTGCGATTGCGATGGTTTACCAGCGAGAACTCGCTGCAATGCGATGTCCGCAGTCGAAATTATGTTGTCACGGCCGGCAAGCTCGGGAGGCTGGGAGCCCGCTCCAGGGGCAAATGGGTTTCGAACGGCGTCCACGGTATACCTCTTTATAGGCGATTATAGCCAATATCTCCTATACTACCCTATAGTTCATTATAATCATATATCAATCATCCAGCCGTCGCAGGGCCGCGACCTGTGAGGAGCAACCCTTTCCTGTTTCATGAGGCAGGGCTACGCGATTGCAGCGGAACATGCGCTTCGTGTCATGGGCGTGAATTCAGCCGAGCGTGAACGAGCTTCTGCTTGGGGTCAACTCGGTCGTTTAGAATGATTGGGTTTTGACACCAGACTCTCCCGTTGCGTGATCCCGCAAGACAGGCGAATGTGCCTGCGAGGCCACTGCTGGGGAGAAACGAAGAATGTCAGGAACGTTTGTGATTGCGCAGGGCGGCGGCCCGACCGCCGTCATCAACCAGACCATGGTTGGCGCCGCGCTCGAAATCCGCAAGCGGCATCCCGGTGCCAAGGTCCTGGGCTCCATCCACGGCGTGCGCGGCATTCGTGACGGCAACTATGCCGATCTCTCCTCCATTCCCGAAGACCGGTTGCGGCTGATCGCGGCGACGCCGAGCGCTGCCCTTGGCTCGACGCGCGACAAGCCGGACGCCGCCTATTGCGAGATCATCCTCAATGGCCTGAAGAAGGCAGGCGCCGACGCCTTCATCTATATCGGCGGCAACGACACGTCGGGCACGCAGCAGATCCTGACCGACGCCGCCGGCGGCAAGATGGCTTTCGTCCATGCGCCGAAGACCATCGACAACGATCTCGAGGAGAACGACCACACGCCGGGCTTCATCTCCGCGGCCGAGTTCGTCGCCGGCGCCTTTCTCTCCGTCGATCTCGATTTCCGCGCCCTGCCCGGCATCTATGTCGGCATCGTCATGGGCCGGCATGCCGGCTTTCTCACCGCCGCCGCAGCCGCCTGGCAGCTTGATCCCGACAGCGGCCCGCATCTCGTCTATGTGCCGGAGCGCCCGTTCTCGGCCGCCGCCTTCATCGACGAGGTGCGCGCCACGCTCGACCGCCACAAGCGCTGCATCGTCGCCGTCTCCGAGGGCGTCGGCACCGCCGACGGCAAGGCGCTGGTCGAAAGCCTGGTGCCGCCGGAGAAGCTGGAGCGAGACGCGCATGGCAACGTCAAGCTTTCGGGCAGCGACCTGCCGGCAGCGCTCGAGCGCGCGCTGGCCGAGGGGCTGCCGGGCAAGCGGGCGCGCGTCGACGCGCTCGGCTACATGCCGCGCGGCTATGTCGGCGCCATCAGCGCCGTTGACGCGCAGGAGGCCTTCGACGCCGGCGCTTTCGCCGTCAAGGTGGCGGAAGAGGGCGGCGGCTCGGTGGCGCTGCAATATGACGGCACGAAAACCGTGCTGAAGAAAGTGCCGCTGAAGAATGTCGCCGGCAAGACGCGCCACATGCCGGACGATTTCATGAAGCCTGATGTCAACCAGCTCTCGGATGCGGGCATGGCCTATCTCAGACGACTGGTGCCCGAGAAATACAAGGTCGGGAAGCCGTTCGTCTGATGCCGGCTTTTTCCGATGCCGGATATCTCCTGATGCCGGATATCTCCTGATGCCGGATATCTCCTGATGGATGACTGGTTCAGCAAGACGCAAGTCGATGCCCGCACGACGATGCTCACCGAGCCGTTCGTGCATGATTTCGTGCGCGCCAATATCTGGCATTTCAGCGGCCGCGACGCCGATCTGCTCGTCGACACCGGCATGGGGATCTGCCCGCTGGCGCCGCGGATCGACACGCCTGACGGCAAGCCGCTCATCGTCGTCGCCACCCATATCCACCTCGACCATGTCGGCTCGCTGCACGAATTCCCGTTGCGGGCAGGGCCGAGGATGAGTGCCGCGACGTTCGAAACCATGGATCAGGCGGTCACCTACGCCCACATGTTCCATGACCTCGAAGGCGCCGTCTCGAAACTGCCGGAGCCGGGCTGGAAAGCGGCCGACTACCGGATTCCGCCGGCGCCGCTGACACGCACCCTCGACGAGGGCGATGTGGTCGATCTCGGCGACCGGCAATTCCGCGTGCTGCATTTGCCCGGCCACTCCCCGGACTCGATCGCTTTGTTCGACGAGGCGGACGGCCTGTTCTTCGCTGGCGATGCCATCTACGATGCCATGCTGATCGACGACCTGCCGGATTCCGACCGCGCCGCCTACCGCCGGACGATGCAGCGGCTGCTCGACCTGCCCATCCGCATCGGCCATGGCGGCCATGGGCCGAGCTTCGACGGCAAGCGGATGCGCGAGATCGCATTGGCCTATTTGCAGCGAACCGATGGGATTTGACGGGAGGTCGGGCAAGAAATCCGTGCTCCTGCTTGTCGAACGCGGCGACGCGCAGATCTTCGTTGCCGTGCCTTCGCCGCGGGCTGACAGGCTCCAGGCACAAGCAATCCTGACGGCGGCTGCGCGGTCGATCGCAGGCTCGCCGTCGTCGCTCATCAAGATTTCTGTTGCTCGCCGGAGTATCTTCTAAGG
>NZ_CAUM01000016.1 GCF_000350085.1 Mesorhizobium metallidurans STM 2683 | reverse complement strand
TGCTTGCCGGCCTGCGCCGCGCCGCGCGCGCCGCGCGTGCCTGCGGCGGCGTCGAGGCCGGCACCTGGCTGGTCGCCCGTGCCGGACTGCTGGAGGGGCGCAGCGCCACCACGCATTGGGAGGACATGGAGGATTTTTCCTCGGCCTTTCCCGGTGTCGATGTGCGGCCCGACCGCTACGTCATCGACGGGCCGGTCTTCACTTCCGGCGGCGCCTCGCCGACGTTCGACCTGATGCTGCATTTGATCCGCACCCGGCTCGGCATGGCGGTGGCGCTCGATGTGGCGAGCGTCTTCATCTACGACCAGGCCCGCGCCGCCACCGACGCCCAGCCGCTGGTCTCGCTCGGCCGCCTCGACGGCTATGATCCCAGGCTGGCGCAAGCGATCCGGCTGATGGAAGCGCATGTCGACCAGCCGCTGACCATTGCCGCGGTGGCCAAGCGCGCCGGGGTGACGGCGCGGACCCTGGAAAGCATCTTTCGCAAGTCTATTGGCGAGACGCCGGGCGCCTACTATCTCAGGCTGCGGCTCGGCGCCGCGCGCCGGCTGGTGATCGACACGCGCATTGCCATGGCCGATATTGCCGGGCGGACGGGCTTCTCGTCCGCCGCGGCATTTTCCAGAGCGTTTTCAAGAGCTTTCGGCGAAGCGCCAGTCAGGCTTCGGCGAGCGTAGTACCAGCGGGACTACGCGGCGTTTTGACGGTTGCCGGCGCCTTCGATCTGCGAGCGCATTTGTCTCGCCAGATGGGTCTCGAAGCGGCTGGCGACCGCGCGATCCCATTCGTTCTTGCCGCGCGCACCTTCCTTGGGATGCGGCAGCGCCATCAGCCGGTCGATGATCGACCCGGCTTCGCCAGATGAGAGCAGGGCGTCGATTTCGCGTTCGTGCTGCATATCGGGTCGCCTCCTTCTTCCTGATTCCCGCCATGAGCCACTTTATACGAGGTCCGTGACGGCTGTTTGAAGGCAAGAGCGAGGCGATTGAAGGGCGATGCGGGGCAAAACCTTGTCGTTGGTTTCGCCCGCACGCAAAGCCGTTTCACGGCAACAGGGTCAGTCAGAAGATCCGCTAGCGCGATGTCTCAGACGTAGCGATTGACGATGTTCTCGAGCAGTTCCTGGCGTCCGGACCGTGGCTGCGGCTCGATCTTCTTCCTGACGACCCGCTCGGCGATCTCCTCCAGCGTGCGCTTGCCCGACAGCATCGCCTTGGCTTCCGCGCTGTTCCAGCCGGCGTAACGCTCGGCCAGCGGTCCCGACAGCGCTTTGTCCTCGACCATGCGGACGGCGGCCTTGAGCCCGCGCGCGCAAGCGTCCATGCCGCCGATATGGCCAATCAAAAGGTCCTGCGGATCGAGCGACTGGCGCCGCAGCTTGGCGTCGAAATTGGTGCCGCCGGTCTTGAAGCCGCCCGCCAGCAAGACCTGGTAGTAGGCCAGCGCCATCTCCGGCACATTGTTGGGGAACTGGTCGGTGTCCCAGCCCGACTGATAGTCGTTGCGGTTCATGTCGATCGAACCGAAGACGCCGAGCGCATTGGCCAGCGCCAGTTCGTGCTCGAAGGAATGACCGGCCAGGATCGCATGGCCCTGCTCGATGTTGAGCTTGACCTCCTTCTCCAGCCCGAACCGCTTGAGGAAGCCGTAGACCGTCGCGACATCGTAATCGTACTGGTGCTTCGTCGGCTCCTGCGGCTTCGGCTCGATCAGGATGGTGCCCTTGAAGCCGATCCGGTGCTTGTAGTCGACGACCAGGTTGAGGAAGCGGCCTGCCTGCTCCTGCTCGCGGGCAAGGTCGGTGTTGAGCAGCGTTTCATAGCCCTCGCGCCCGCCCCACAGCACATAGTTCTCGCCCTTCAGCCGCTTGGTCACGTCGATGCAGCTTTTCACCGTCGCCGCCGCATAGGCGAACACATCCGGATCGGGGTTGGTGGCCGCTCCCGACATGAAGCGGCGGTTGGAGAACATGTTCGCCGTGCCCCACAGCAGCTTGACGCCGGTCTGCTTCATCTTTCCCGCAAAGTAGTCGGCGATTTCGTCGAGGCGTGCGGCACTTTCGGAAAAGTCCTTGCCTTCCGGCCTGACATCGGCGTCGTGGAAGCAGAAATAGGGCGCGCCGAGCAGCGAGAACATCTCGAAGGCAACATCAGCCTTCAGTTTCGCCAGCTCCATCGTGTCGATGCCGCCGGCCTTGGCGAACCAGGGACGGTCGAAGGTCTGGCCGCCGAAGGGATCGCCACCTTGCCAGGCAAAGGAATGCCAATAGGCCACCGCAAAGCGCAGATGGTCTTCCAGCCGCTTGCCGGCGACAATTTCGTCCGGATTGTAGAAGCGGTAGGCCAGCGGATTGGTCGAATCCGGCCCCTCGTATTTGATCTTGCCGATGTCGCCAAAAAATCCGCTGCTCATGATTTCGTCCTCTCCGAGATAGTTCTGCCTGATTACCTCAGGCGTAATTGGTTTCGTTCTTCCCTGGGGTGAAAAAGGTCGTGTCAAAGCCACCCAACAAAGGAGACGGACCATGACCGACCTCAACACGATCGCCCAAAACTATGTCGCCGCCTGGAATGAGAGTGACGCCGCCCGCCGCCAGGCCTTGCTCGAGGCGACCTTCACCGAGGATGTCAGCTACCGCGATCCGATCATGCAGGGCGACGGGCACGAAGGCGTCGCCGCGCTGATCGACGGCGTGCACCAGCGCTTTGCCGGCTTCCGCTTCTCGCTGAAAGGCCGGCCGGACGGCTTTGCCGACACGATCCGCTTCTCGTGGAATCTCGGGCCTGAGGGCACTGAGTCGGTGATCGAGGGAACCGATATCGGCGTCATCGAGAATGGCCGCCTGAAGAACATTACCGGCTTCCTCGACAAGGTCCCGGCGCAGTGAGTTCACAAGGTGCGGTGGAGACCACCAATCGCCAAGGTCGGCGCCGCCCCTCATCGCCCTACCGGGCACCTCTCCCCGTATAGTGACGGGGAGAAGGGGGCCGGCCGCAGCGTCGGCGCCCTTCTTGCAACGACGGCGATTGGCGAAATCGCCGATGACAGCACCCCTCTCCCCGTCACTATACGGGGAGAGGATGCCGGCAGGCAGGTGAGGGGCAGCACCGGCGCCTGGAAAAGAGTGATGGGTTAAGCCCCAACTCATTCGGTTGCGCCCTTGATCGCCGGATAAAGCGCACGGTAGCGTTGGTAGGCTTCGGCATAGGCGCCGCTGAATGCGATGTCAGGCTCGACGGTCGCATCGGTGTCCGGAGCCGTGCAGACGCTGAGCGGATCGGCACCTGTCGCCGCGATCAGGCCAAGCCGGGCCGCACCGAAGGCGGCGCCGAAATCGCCGTCAGCGGGAATATCGACAGGCAGGCCAAGCGCGGTGGCGATGGCCTTCAGCCAGTAGCGCGAGCGCGAGCCGCCGCCGATCGCCGTCACCCGCGTCAAGGTCGTACCGGCCTTGGCCAGCGCTTCGAAACTGTCGCGGAAGGCGAAGGCGACGCCTTCGAGCACCGCCTGGGTCAGCACCGCGCGGCTGGATTCGTGCGCCAGTCCGGTGAATGAGCCGCGAATGGCGGAATCATTGTGCGGCGTGCGCTCGCCGGAGAGATAGGGCAGGAAGGAGACGCCGCTCGGCGCTTTCAGCGTCTCACCGAGTTCGGCGGTCAGGTCGCCGGCATTCTTGCCGGTGATCTCGGAAAGCCAATTCAGCGAATCCGTTGCCGACAGGATGACGCCCATCTGGTGCCAGGTGTTGGGCAGTGCATGACAGAACGTATGCACCGCGCTTGCCGGGTTGGGCAGGTAAGCGGCATTGGCGGCAAACAGCACCCCCGACGTGCCGAGCGAGACGAAGGCATGGCCTTCGCCCACCGTGCCCATGCCGCAGGCCGAGGCCGCATTGTCGCCGGCGCCGCCGGCAATCGGGATGCCGCCCTGCATCCCCCATTTCGAGGCCAGTTCGCCGCGCAAGGCGCCGGCTTTGGCCGTGCCTTCGACCAGCGACGGCATCTTGCCCTCGTCGAGAGATGTTGCTGCCAGCAACTCGGCCGACCAGCGCCGCTTGCCGACATCGAGCCAGGAGGTGCCGGCCGAATCCGACATTTCCGAAATATGCTCGCCAGTCAGCCAAAGCCGCAGGAAATCCTTGGGCAGCAGCACCTTCGCCACTTTGGCGAAAACGCCGGGCTCGTTGTTCTTCACCCAGGCGAGCTTCGGTGCGGTGAAGCCGGGAAAAACGATGTTGCCGGTCAGCTTGCGAAAGCGTGGATCGGCATCGAGCGCGGCCGCCTCGACATGGCTGCGCGTGTCGTTCCACAGGATGCAGGGGCGCAGCACCTTATCGCCGGCATCGAGCAAGGTGGCGCCATGCATCTGGCCGGAAAGGCCGAAGCCCTTCACCGCCGCAAGCTGTTTTGGATGGGAAGCCTTCAGTTCGGCGATCGCCTCTTCGCAGGCGCGGATCCAGTCGTCGGGATTCTGCTCGGACCAGCCGGGATGCGGCCGCGACACTTCGAGCGAACCATGGCCGGAACCGACGATGGTCTGTCCGGCATCGATCAACAGCGCCTTGACGCCCGACGTGCCCAGATCGAGCCCGAGATACATGATTTCCTCCCACTGCATTAATTTTTTCGGATCTCGAAAAAATCTGGCTCGACCAGTTTTTAAGGCAAGATCGGTCGCGGGTCAATTCTCGGACAAATCGCCTGCGCGTCGCGAAAACAGCGCCGACAGCGGACTGTCGGGCCGCGCCAGTGCGCGTTCCGCGGTCAAGGCTCTTGCCAGCGCCCGATCGCCGGAGCGCAGCGCCGCCTCGATCAGCGTCAGATCGATGACGTCGCGCTGCGCATGGCTGCCGCCGAAGCGGTGGGCGATCGCCCGGATCGGCCGGATCAGGCGCACGGTCTCGGCGTAGTTGCCGTCGCCGAAGGCCTTGATGGCGAGCGTCAGGGGATGGCCGACATCCCGCGTGAAAGCCACGTTGTCGTCATCGCCGCGCATGGCCGCGCACTGCACTTCGAGCAAGCTGCTTGCCCGCGCGTCCAGGCCGGCGCCGACGAAGGCCATCATCGCATGCGCATCGTTGAAGGCGTAGTTGCCACCGCCGGCCTTGCGCCAGTTGGCGGCGAGCGCCGCCCAGCGGTCGCCGACATCGACGCCGGCGAGATGGAGCCGCCACAGGATCGCCGAGGCGTCAACCATGTTGAGCGCCAGCGGCGAACCGTCGCCGTAGATCGGCCCGTCATAAAGCGCCAGCACCTCGTCGGTCTCGCCGAGATCGTAGTGGAACAGCGCCAGATGCCACCAATTGTGCACCTTGAGGAAGCTTTCCCTTGTCCACGCGTCGGGGTTGGCGCGCATCCAGGCGATGCCATCCTTTTGCCGGCTCTGCATTTCCATGACATGGGCAACCGCATGCTGGGCCCAGCCGTCGCGCGGCTCGATCTCGACCGCGGCGCGGCCAAGCTTTTCGGCGCGCGCATAGTCGCCCATCTCTTCCAGCCCAAAGGCCTGCATGCCCAGTACGGCATGGTAGCCCGGCATGCCGCTTTGCCAGGAGGGCAGAGCGCGGCCGATACGGTCGCGCAGCATGCGCGAATTGCCGGTGAAGAAGTCGACCTGGTGCCCGGTCAGCAGCGCCACCAGGTCGAGCGGGGAGTCGATGGCGATGTCCTCGAGGATGCGCGAGGCCTCGTGCCAGCGCCCCCATGCGAGATGGCCAAGGGCCGCGACATGCGCCTGTTCGCGCGTTGTTGCGGCAAGCGGCAGAGCGGCCTCGTGGCAGGTCCTGGCCACCGCTGTCGCCTCGCGCTCGGTGGCGAGGCCAAACAGATAGCCCTTGAACACATGCGCCATGACGAAATCGGGATTTGCGGCGATCGCGCGGTCGACAGAGCCGATCGGGTCGCCGATGAAGCATTGCAACTCTTGGACAGCCCGGCCGTAGGGTGAGAGCCCGGCTTCCGTCGCGCCTGAAAATGTCAGGCCGAATGCGTCCCTGACTGCCATGCGATGCTCTTTTGGTTGGCCTCTCGGACCTTAATGCCTGCCGCGCAAAAATGCGCAGTGGTTTCGGGATAGCGAGATTCACAAAACAGGGAAGTAAAGCGCATCACATAGGTTCGTTCAAACGTCACGCGCCTTGGGTCCAATGCGATCATAAAGCATGGGCCACAACTGTGCCATCTTTGCGTCAGGCAACGTCTATTTGAGTATCCTTTGCAGTTTATCAACCATGAGATAGAGATTAGCCTTTGTAAAACCGGATGAATTGTGGCTTCATTGCGGCATCGGGCGGGGGGCTTGAAATCGCGATTCGGGGAGGACGCGATGCGGCGCCATGAAATCAGGCTTCCGGACAGTTGCGCTGAAGGCATCGGAAAGGCGGTTGCTTTGCCCTGGCGCAAGTCCACCATATTTCATCCTTGGCTAATATACCTTCTTGCCACAACGTCGTTTGCGTTGCTGCCCAATTCCGCGGCCTTCGCCGCCTGCGTGCTGGTCCCGTCCGCCGGAAACAGCTCTTTCATCTGCGACAGCGGCGATTCGGGCGGCAGTCTTACCGACACCAGTGGCGACAACACGCTGACCTTTCCCGCCGCCGGCACCGGGCAGGTGAGCGGCAGCGTCACCTTCGGCATTGGCACCGACCGCATCGACATGCAGTCTGGCACCATCACCGGCGCCGTCGATCAGGGTGACGGCGCTGATTTCTTCACCATCGGCGCCGGCACCGTTGCCGGCAATGTCCAGCAGGGCTCCGGCATCGACGATTTCAACATGAGCGGCGGCCAGATCGGCTCGCTCAACCAGGGCGACGGCCTCGACACCTTCACCATGTCGAACGGCCGCATCGTCGATTTTTTCGACGATGGCGACCATGCGGTGATGACCGGGGGCCGCATCGGCCGCGTCAACATGAAGCTCGACGACAATTTCTTCGACATGTCCGGCGGCACCATCGACCGCAACCTCGTCGCCGGCTTCGGCAACGACACGATCATCCTTTCCAACGGCACGATCGGCGGCAACATCAGCGTCAGCGGCGGCACCGACAGTGTGACGGTGACTGGCGGCTCTGTCGGCGGCGATGTGCTGATGAGTTTCGGCACCGACAATTTCGTCTGGAACAATGGCGGCATCATCTATGGCGCTGTCGACCTCGGCGGCGACAACGACACCGCGACGCTGAGCAATCTGACCAATGCCAATCTCGGCGGCACCAATGCGCTGAACGGCGGTCTCGGCACCGATGCGCTGGTCTTCGACAACGTCGCGCTGGACGGCATCGACCGGGTCCAGAACTGGGAAAGCATCGAGGCCACCAACGACACCGAACTGACGCTGGACGGCAATCTGCTGCTCGGCGACAGCGGCACGGGCACGGGTTCGCTCGACGTCGACGCGTCGAGCACCTTGTTCGGCGGCGGCTTCAATGCCTCGATCCAGGCCTTCACCTCGGGCCAACTGGCTTCGGTGACCAATGCCGGCCGCATCGACCTGACCAATGGCCCCACAGGTGCCGCCGACAGCCTGACGATCTCCGGCAATTATGTCGGGTTGGGCGGTCTGCTGCTCATCCAGACCGAGCTTGGCGACGACAGCTCCGACTCCGACAAGCTCATCCTGTCGGGCGGAACGGCGTCCGGCTCGACCGGAATTTCCGTGATCAATTTCGGCGGGGCGGGCGCTTCGACCACGCAGGACGGCATCATGGTCGTCGAGGCGATCAACGGCGCCACATCGGGCGCCACGACCTTTGCGCTCGATGCGCCGGCCGCGGCCGGCGCCTTCGAATATTATCTGTTCAAGGGCGGCGTCAGCGCCGGCAGCGAGGAGAACTGGTACCTGCGCTCGGCGCTGACCACGCCAGCCCAGCCCGCGCCAGCGCCGCCGCCGCTCGAACCGACCGATCCACCGCCACCGGTGCCGCCGGAGACCGCGCCGCCGCCGCCGCAGTCGGAATTGCCGCCGACACCGCCACCGACCGAGGGCGACATCAACAATCCACCTGTCGATCCGACGCCGCC
>NZ_CAUM01000017.1 GCF_000350085.1 Mesorhizobium metallidurans STM 2683 | reverse complement strand
CTCGACCCTATCCAGCAGTATTATTCTGGCTTACAGGATGAATCGCGACAAATCCGTGTTTCTGGACAAGTCGCCGACATGCTTCTGCACATAGGCGGCGTCGATGGTGACGGCCGTGCCGTTGCGGTCCGGCGCGTCGTAGGAAATCTCGTCCAGCACCCGCTCCATCACCGTCTGCAGGCGTCTGGCGCCGATATTCTCGACGCTGGCGTTGAGATCGACGGCGATGCCGGCAAGCGAATCGATGGCGTCGTCGGTGAAGACGAGATCGACGCCCTCGGTCTTCATCAGCGCGATATACTGCTTGATCAGGCTGGCCTCGGTCTCGGTCAGGATGCGGACGAAATCGTCCTTCTCCAGCGCCCTGAGCTCGACGCGGATCGGCAGCCGGCCCTGCAGCTCCGGCAACAGGTCGGACGGCTTGGCGACATGGAACGCACCCGATGCGATGAACAGGATGTGATCCGTCTTCACCGGTCCATACTTGGTTGCCACCGTGGTGCCTTCGACCAGCGGCAAGAGGTCGCGCTGCACGCCTTCGCGCGACACGCCGGCGCCGATGCCGCCTTCGCGCGAGGCGATCTTGTCGATCTCGTCGAGGAAGACGATGCCGTCGTTTTCGGTCGATTCGAGCGCCCGGCGCACCACCTCGTCCTGGTCGAGCAATTTGTCTGACTCGTCGCCGACCAGCAGCGCGTAGGACTCCTTCACCGTCGTCTTGCGCGTCTTGGTCTTCTTGCCGCCCATCGCCTTCGACAGCATGTCGTTGATGTTGAGCACGCCGATATTGGCGCCCGGCATGCCGGGAATCTCGAAGCCTGGCATGCCGCCATTGCCGGTATCGGCCACCTCGATCTCGATCTCCTTGTCGTCGAGCTCGCCGTCGCGCAGCTTCTTGCGGAAGGAGTCGCGCGTCGCCGGGCTCGCCGTCTTGCCGACCAGCGCTTCCAGCACCCGTTCCTCGGCGTTGACATGCGCGCGCGCCTTGACGTCCTCGCGCATCTTTTCGCGCACCAGGCCAATGGCGATCTCGACCAGGTCGCGGATGATCTGCTCGACGTCGCGGCCGACATAGCCGACCTCGGTGAATTTGGTCGCCTCGACCTTGACGAAGGGCGCGCCGGCAAGCCGCGCCAGGCGGCGCGAAATCTCGGTCTTGCCGACGCCGGTCGGCCCGATCATCAGGATGTTCTTCGGCATCACCTCTTCGCGCATCTGGCCTTGAAGCTGCTGGCGGCGCCAGCGATTGCGCAAGGCGATGGCCACGGCGCGCTTGGCGTCCTTCTGGCCGATGATGAAACGGTCTAGTTCCGAAACGATTTCGCGGGGAGAAAATGTGCTCATATCACTCAAATTCCACTTTGCCACTGCTTGATGACCTCGAACGGATGCAGCAGCATGATCACGTTGAGCGTCAGATTGTCCCGGATGAAGTAGCCGGTGCCCAGTTCGAAGATCAGGGCGAGGCTGACGATCACCCATATAGGAAGCCTTCGCGCCATCACAAATCCCAGCACCATGGCCAGCGTGTCCGACACCGAATTGATGATGCTGTCGCCATAGTAATCGAGCGAAATCGTGCCGGCGCGATAGCGCTCGATGATGAACGGGCTGTTCTCCAGCAGTTCCCAGCCGCCCTCTATGGCCACCGCGAAGGCCAGCCGCAGTCCGATCGGCGAGCGCGGGAACAGAAACTTCGCCAGCGCATAGAACAGGAAGCCGTGGATGATGTGCGAGGGCGTGTACCAGTCGGAAATATGCTGGGAATTCTCCGAGCTCTGCACCACCCCATGCCAGAGTTTCACATAACCGCAGGTGCAGATCGGCGGATGGCCCATGCCGTAGAGGACACCGGCCTGAAAGATGACCAGCGCCAGCGCAAGCAGAAGCCCCATCCGCCAACTGTCTTCATAGGCCGACAGGGTCTTGTCGGCGTCGGATGTGCCCATGCTGCTATTGCCCCTCTTCGGCGTCAATCGCCATCAGCACGACGTCGCCATATTCCGATTGCCGCCGATCTATCGCCCGGAATCCGGCTTTTTCATAGGCGCGAATGGCCCGTGCATTGGCGGGATCCGGGTCGATGATGACACGCGGCGCGCCCTCCTCGAAGAGCTGTTCGGCGAATTGCCGCACAATGGCCGAGCCGTGACCGCGTCCGACAAGCTCCGGCCTGCCGATCGACAGGTCGATGCCGAGCGTGCCGAACGGCTGGTCGCTATAGGGATGGCCGTCCTCCAGATGCGGATCGTAGCTCTGCAGATAGCCGATCGGCCTGCCGTCGAGTTCGATGATCAACGGCTCGACGGAAATGCTATCGATATGCTCACGGATATCGGCGATCTCTTTTTCCGGATCATCCCACCATTCCGCGACATGCGGCTCGGCCAGCCAGCCGGCGATCATCGGCAGGTCCTTCTCGGTCACCGGCCGAAAATCGTAGTGCAGAATCGCCTCAGGCGGCATCGAGCGTTTCGACAACAAAATTGTTGTTGGTGTAGACGCAGATATCGGACGCGATCTGCATCGCCTTGCGGGCGATCTCCTCGGCATCCTTGTCGCTATCCATCAGCGCGCGCGCAGCCGCCAGCGCATAATTGCCGCCCGATCCAATGGCCATGACGCCATATTCGGGTTCCAGCACGTCGCCGGTGCCGGTCAGTGCCAGCGAAACCGACTTGTCGGCAACCAGCATCATCGCTTCCAGCCGGCGCAGATAGCGGTCGGTGCGCCAGTCCTTGGCGAGCTCGACGCAGGCGCGCGTCAACTGGTCCGGATATTGTTCGAGCTTGGCTTCCAGCCGCTCCAGAAGGGTGAAGGCGTCGGCGGTGGCGCCGGCGAAGCCGGCAATGACATTGCCGCCCTTGCCGATGCGGCGCACTTTCCTGGCATTGCCCTTCATGATGGTCTGGCCAAGGCTGACCTGGCCGTCGCCGGCGATGACCACCTTGCTGCCCTTGCGCACCGTTACGATGGTCGTGGCGTGCATGGTCAGTTCATTTGACATGTGCTGCTCCGATTCGCGCCATCCCTTCAAAGGCGATTGGCACGGTACGAGTGACTTTGATTGGCCATATGTATGCATGGGGTGAACGATTGCAAACCGGCCATCCGCAAGGCGCCTTACCGCCCCGCATGGCAACTGGCAATCGCCGGATCATGCTGCTAGAAGGCTTTCGTTTTCAAGCAGGTTGAGCTCCAGAGTGTGCAAACCTGGGACAAGGACAAGATCATGGCGCCCCGTTCCGCCGAGATAAGCCGCAAGACCAAGGAAACCGATATTTCCGTATCGGTCCATGTCGACGGCTCGGGCAAGTCCGATATCGCGACGGGCGTCGGCTTCTTCGACCACATGCTGGACCAGTTGTCGCGCCACTCGCTGATCGACATGACGGTCAAGGCCAGGGGCGACCTGCATATCGACGATCACCACACGGTCGAGGACACGGGTATCGCGCTCGGCCAGGCGCTGGCCAAGGCGCTGGGCGAGCGGCGCGGCATCATGCGCTATGCCTCGATCGATCTCGCCATGGACGAGACGCTGACACGGGCCGCCATCGATGTCTCCGGCCGCCCTTTCCTGGTCTGGAACGTCTCCTTCTCGTCGCCGAAGATCGGCACGTTCGACACCGAGCTGGTGCGCGAGTTCTTCCAGGCGCTGGCGCAGAATGCCGGCATCACACTGCATGTCACCAACCACTATGGCGCCAACAATCACCACATTGCCGAGACCTGCTTCAAGGCGGTGGCCCGCGTTTTGCGGGCAGCCCTTGAACCTGACCCGCGCCAGCCCGACGCGGTTCCTTCCACCAAGGGGTCTCTGAAGGGATAGGCTGATGGCCATCTATGTCGTGATGGAACCGCCGAGCGGCGAAAAGGCCGATACGACCTTTGTCCGGGACGGCTTTTCCTGGCTCGGCTTCCTGGTGCCGCCGCTGTGGCTCGCCTGGCATCGCTTGTGGATAGAAGCGGCCCTGGCTTTTGTCGCCATGGCAGCTCTTTCGATGCTTGCCGAAAAACTGAGCCTCGGGCTGCCCGGATCGCTTTTGTCGCTGCTCGTATCGCTCTATGTCGGGCTGGAGGGGGCGGCCTTGCGGATTGCAGCACTGCGCCGCCGTGGCTGGCATGAATGGGGCGTCGTCGAGGCCGACAGGCTCGACGACGCCGACACGCGCTATGCGCTGGAAGCCGACGCTCGACCCGACCAACTGGCGCCTACGCCGCGCATCGTTCCGGACGCCGCCTATGCCCGGCCGGCGCAGACTGGCATGACGCTGGGATTGACCCACATTCCGGGAAAGCCCTGACATGCGGGTTGCCATCATCGACTACGGCTCGGGCAATCTGCGCTCGGCCACCAAGGCCTTCGAGCGCGCCGCGCACGAAGCCGGCATCGCCGCGACCATCGACCTGACCGCCGATGCCGAACGCGTCCGCGCCGCCGACCGCATCGTGCTGCCCGGTGTCGGCGCCTATGCCGATTGCGCGGCCGGCTTGCGCGCCGTCGAGGGCATGTGGGACGCGGTGGAAGAGGTCGCGATCGCCAAGGGACGGCCGTTTCTCGGCATCTGCGTCGGCATGCAGCTGATGTCGGAGCGTGGTCTGGAAAAGACGGTGACCAAAGGCTTCGGCTGGATCGCCGGCGACGTCAAGGAAATCACACCCGCCGATCCGGCGCTCAAGATTCCGCAGATCGGCTGGAACACGATCGAGCTCAGGCGCAAGCATCCGTTGTTTTCCGGCATTGCGACCGGAGCCAAGGGATTGCACGCCTATTTCGTGCATTCCTACCACCTCGATGCGACGAAGCCGGATGAGGTTCTGGCGACCGCCGACTATGGCGGCGCGGTGACGGCCACCGTTGCCCGCGACAATCTTGTGGGCACGCAATTCCATCCCGAAAAGAGCCAGGCGCTGGGCCTGGCGCTGATCACCAATTTCCTGCGCTGGAGGCCTTGAGAGAATCATGAGCAAGAAGGGCTATTGGCTGGTGATGCTCACGGTGACCGATCCGGAGGGCTACCAGCGCTATCGTGACGCCATTGGCGATGCCGTCTCGCGCTTCGGCGGCCGCTATCTCGTGCGCGGCGGACAGGTCACGAACCCCGAGGGATCGGATTTTGACAGGCATGTCGTGGTCGAGTTCGATTCCTATGAGACGGCTCTGAGCTGTTACCGGTCTCCGGCCTACCAGACGGCGCTGCAGAACCGCGTTGCGTCTTCGACCGGCCATTTCGCGATCGTCGAGGGCGCCTGAAAGTGATCCTGTTTCCGGCCATCGACCTCAAAGACGGCAAGTGCGTGCGCCTGAAGCACGGCGATATGGCGACCGCGACCATCTACAATGACGATCCGGCGGCACAGGCCCGAGCCTTTGAAGAGCAGGGCTTCAAATGGCTGCACGTCGTCGACCTTAACGGCGCCTTCAAGGGCCAGAGCGTCAACAGCGCGGCGGTCGGCGCCATCCTCAAGGCGACCAGGAACCCGGTCCAACTCGGCGGCGGCATCCGCACGCTGGAGCAGATCGAGGACTGGCTCGACCGCGGGCTTGCCCGCGTCATCCTCGGCACTGTGGCGGTGCGCGATCCCGATCTGGTCAGGCAGGCCTGCAAGGCCTTTCCGGGCAAGATCGCCGTCGGCATCGACGCCAAGGGAGGCAAGGTGGCGGTCGAGGGCTGGGCCGAGGCCTCGAGCCTGGGCGTCATCGAACTGGCCAGAAAATTCGAAGGCGCCGGCGTTGCTGCCATCATCTACACCGACATCGACCGCGATGGCGTTTTGACCGGCATCAACTGGGACGCCACCATCGATCTCGCCGACGCGGTGTCGATCCCGGTGATTGCCTCGGGAGGCCTCGCCTCGATCGCCGACATCGTGCGCATGACCATGCCGGATGCGCGCAAACTCGAAGGCGCCATCTCGGGCCGCGCCCTCTATGACGGGCGCATCGATCCGGCCGAGGCGCTGGCGATCCTGACGTCTGGACCGGAGAAGGCGAGGGCGCGATGAAACTCTCGATCATCCTCGCGCCCTATGACAGCGGCCACTTTCACGGCGGCTGCGGCCAGGGGCCAGATGCGCTGATATCAGGCGGGCTGATCGAAGCCATGACGCTGGCCGGTCACGACATCGCTGTCAAGGATATAGGCAAGGTCGGCGACGCGCAGGAGCGCGAAATTGCAACGGGCTTCGCAGTCTGTAATGCCGTTGCAACCGAAGTTCGGGCTGCCCGCGACAATGGACGGTTCCCGATCGTTCTTGCAGGCAACTGCCTGACCAGCGCCGGTGCGGTCGCCGGCGAGGAGGCCGATGCGATCGTCTGGGCCGACCAGCATGGCGACCTCAACACGCCCGAGACATCGATATACGGCTTTCTCGACGGCATGGCGCTGGCCGCCGTTCTGGGGCTCTGCTGGCGGCCGATGGCGTCGGCGATTCCCGACTTCCATGCGATCGATCCTTCGCGCTGCGTGCTCATCAATGCCCGCGATCTCGACCCTGCGGAGACTGAACTGCTGGCGACGCTGCCGGTCATTCGAACGGAATGCCCGGGCGTGGCCAAGGCCGCTGAACGGCTAAAGACCGTTGGCGCGGCCCGAGTGCATATGCATCTCGATCTCGATGTCCACAACCCCGAAGAATTGCAGGCCAACCGTTACGCGCATCCGGGCGGCCCTGCCCCTGCGGAGTTGCGCCAGGCGGTCTGCGACATGGCCCGGTTGCTGCCCGTCGTCGGCATCACCATTTCGGCCTATGACCCGGCATTCGACGCACAGGAGGACGTGCCGCCACTGGTCGGCCAATTGCTCACCGATCTGCTCGCCACGGTGGAGAGCCGCTGATGCTGAAGGCCCGTGTCATTTTGCTCACCGATCTGCTCGCCACGGTGGAGAGCCGCTGATGCTGAAGGCCCGTGTCATTCCCTGTCTCGACGTCAAGAACGGGCGCGTCGTCAAGGGCGTCAATTTCGTCGACCTGGTCGATGCCGGCGATCCGGTCGAGGCGGCCAAGGCCTATGACGCCGCCGGCGCCGACGAGCTCTGCTTTCTCGACATCACCGCTTCATCCGACAATCGCGAAACCATCTTCGATGTCGTCGCCCGCACCGCAGAGCAATGCTTCATGCCGCTGACGGTCGGCGGCGGCGTTCGCCAGGTCGCCGACATCAGGAAGCTGCTGCTGGCCGGCGCCGACAAGGTGTCGATCAACACGGCGGCGGTGAAGAACCCGGATTTCGTCACCGAGGCGGCCGACAAGTTCGGCAACCAGTGCATCGTCGTCGCCATCGACGCCAAGAAGGTTTCCGGCAAGGGCGAGGCCGACCGCTGGGAGATCTTTACCCATGGCGGCCGCGAAAAGACCGGCATCGACGCGGTCGACTTCGCTCGGCGGATGGTCGAACGCGGCGCCGGCGAGATCCTGCTGACGTCGATGGACCGCGACGGCACCAAGGCCGGCTACGACATCGCGCTGACCCGCGCGGTGGCCGACGCGGTGCGCGCGCCGGTCATCGCTTCCGGTGGCGTCGGCACGCTCGATCACCTGGTCGAGGGCATTCGCGACGGCCACGCAGGTGCAGTGCTGGCGGCGTCGATCTTCCATTTCGGCACCTACTCCATCGCCGAAGCCAAGGCGCATATGGCCAGAGCCGGCCTGCCGATGCGACTGGACTCGCCGGTTCATCGGTCTTAAACGGCTGCCATGGCTCAATTTTCGCTCGCCGAGCTGGAAAAGATCATCAATCAACGCGCCCATTCCGGCGACCCGGAGTCATGGACGGCGAAACTGTTTGCCAAAGGCATCGACAAGGCCGCGCAGAAGCTTGGCGAAGAGGCGGTCGAAACGGTGATCGCTGCCGTCCGCAACGACAAAAAGGCTCTCGTTTCGGAAAGTGCCGATCTTATATATCATTGGCTCGTCGTGCTCGGCATCGCAGGTGTTCCGCTAAGCGACGTGCTCAAAGAGCTCGAAACCCGCACCGGGCGTTCGGGTATCGCCGAAAAGGCGTCTCGGCAGGACCGGGGCTGATCGCTGCGGAGGGCAGGAAACTCGATGGACCAGCTCGCTCCCACCGAGAAGTATTCACCGTATCGTTTCTTCTCGGCCGAGCAATGGTCGCAATTCCGCGCCGACACGCCGCTGACGCTCAGCGAAGATGAAATCAACCGCCTGCGCTCGCTCAACGACCCGGTCGACCTCGAAGAGGTCAAGCGCATCTATCTCTCGCTGTCGCGGCTTTTGTCGGCGCATGTCGAGGCCAGTCAGCTGCTGTTCCGGCAACGGCAGGTCTTTTTCAACGCGCAAGACGTGGTCAAGACGCCCTTCATCATCGGCATTGCCGGCTCCGTCGCTGTCGGCAAATCGACCACGGCACGCGTGCTCAAGGAATTGCTGGCGCGCTGGCCATCGAGCCCCAAGGTCGATCTCGTCACCACTGACGGCTTCCTGTTGCCGAACGAGATCTTGCGCCGCGACAACCTCATGGAACGAAAAGGCTTTCCCGACAGCTATGATGTCGGGGCGCTGCTGCGTTTCCTGTCGGGGATAAAGTCGGCGCAGCGTAGTGTCCGCGCGCCCGTCTATTCGCACCTGACCTATGACGTCATTCCCGGCGAGTTCCAGACCATCGACCGGCCGGACATATTGATCTTCGAGGGCATCAACGTCCTGCAACCGGGCAAGCTGCCGAAGGACGGCAAGATCGTGCCCTTCCTGTCGGACTTCTTCGACTTCGCCATCTATATCGATGCCGAAGAGGAGCTGATCCATCAGTGGTACATCGCCCGCTTCATGCGGCTGCGCGAGACCGCTTTCCGCAACCCGGACTCCTTCTTCCACCGCTATTCGCAACTTTCGCAGGGAGCGGCCCGCGCCATCGCCGAAGGTCTGTGGGCCAACATCAACCTGAAGAATTTGCGCGAGAATATCCTGCCGACCAGGGCCCGCGCCGATCTGATCCTGCGCAAAGGTACCAATCATCTTGTCGAGGAAGTGGCGCTGAGGAAGCTGTAACGACACGGGTTAACGGCGCCTTAGCCTATCCTGACTAGCGTCTGGCTGATAATTCCAGCGGGGCCGGGAGCGGTCCGTGATCGATATGCCTGCAACACGCCTGCCTGATGTTTCCGCCTGGCGCACCACATTTGCGCCGCGCCGGCTGCTGAAATTCGCTTCGGTCGGACTTGCGGCCACGGTCGTCTACGCGCTTTGCGCCAGTCTCTTCGCCAGCGCCGGGTCGGGATATCTGTCGCCGGCCCTGGCCTCTCTCGCCGCCTATGCGGTCGCGGCGATCTTCTCCTATCTCGGCCACAAGTTCTTCACCTTCATGTCGGCCGGTTCGCATCGCTTCGAGGCGCCGCGTTTCGCCGTGTTGACCGGGTGCGGCCTTGCCGTCGCCTACCTTCTGCCGACGCTTCTCGTCGGGCAATTCGGCCTGCCAGTTTCGGTTCCGATACTGCTCACCTGCATTCTCATTCCGCTGGTCAACTTTGTCGTTCTCGAACGCTGGATCTTTTCTGGCCGTTCCATGGCAGGCCACGACAAGTGACCGATTGCGAAGGCTAGCCAGGCACCGTCACCCGCCGCAGCGTCAGATTGATCCGCCCGCCATTCCTGAGCAACGCCGAGGTCGAGGGATAGATGCGGTCGACGCCGTGAAAGCTGAGGCGGCCTTCACCGCCAAGCACGACGACATCGCCGCTCTTCAGCCTGAACGATTTCGTGCCGCCTTCACGCGTGTTCTGGCCGACCCGAAACAGACAATCGTCGCCGAGCGAGACGGAGACCACCGGCGCCGAGAAATCGGTCTCGTCGCGGTCCTGGTGAAGCCCCATTTTCGCGTCCTGCGCATAGAAATTGACCAGGCAGGCCTCAGGCGGATGCGGATAGGCCGACACTTCGCGCCACAGCTCCAGCAGCGCCTCCGGGATTGGCGGCCAGGGCGCTCCGGTCAACGGGTGCGTCGGCTGGTAGCGATAGCCGCGCTCCTTGTCGGTGACCCAGCCGAGCGCGCCGCAATTGGTCATGCGCACGCTCATCTCCTTGCCGCTGCGCGGCATCGCCGGCACGAACAGGGGAGCCTCCTGCACGACCCGTCTCACTTCCTCGACCAGCGCCTCCTGAACGGGGCGCGACAGGTAGCCGGGCATGTGGCGGACGCCTTTGGGCAAAACGAGCATCAGCTTGGTCGCTTCATCGGGTTCATCCGGCGGACAATGCCACCAACGAACAAAAACGGCGACCCGAAAGCCGCCGTTCCTTCTCAATGGTGATGTGCTTGGCTCTAGTCGAGATCCGGTATCCGCAAAACCTGGCCCGGATAGATCTTGTCCGGGTGGGTCAGCATCGGCTTGTTGGCCTCGAAGATGATGTTGTTCTTCGCGCCCTTGCCCTTGCCATAGCTCTTTTCGGCGATCTTCCAGAGGTTGTCGCCTTTCTTGACCGTATAAAAGGTCGGTTCCTTGGCCGGCGTTGCGGGCGCGCCGGCTTCGGGTGTGGCAACCTGCAATTCGTCAGCCTGGACCTTGGACACGCCGAGCGTGTTGCCGACGGCGATGACTGCCTTTTCGAAGATCGACTGGTCCTTGACCACGCCCTTCAGCACGGCCGTGTCGCCCTTGACGACGACTTCCACATTGTCGGTGCCGAGATCGTGTGAATCGAGTTCCTTCTTCAGCGTATCGGCGGTCGGCACCGCCTCATCGCCGCCGCCGAAGCCGAGCTTCTTGCCGACGCCCTTGACGAAATCAAACATGCCCATCTGTGGTCTCCCTTGCTGTGGCCGACACCGAACTTGCCATTTGCAACCTTGAATTGGAAGCTGTTTCGACCGTGCAATCGACGTCGCTGGAGCCTGCTTTGTGCGTCCTAATCGTCAGCGATCCGGCCGCGCAGCTTTTTCACCGTCGACCGTCCGGCTTTCGTCTTGAGGCGGCGTTCTACCGCACCTTTCGACGGCTTTGTCTTCTTGCGCGGCGGCGGCGGCGGCTCGGCGGCCTTGGCCACAAGCGTTGTCAGCCTTGACCGCGCGTCCGCCCGGTTCTGCTCCTGCGTGCGAAAACGGCCGGCTTCGATGACGATGACGCCGTCCTTGGTGGCGCGCTGGCCGGCAAGTTTTATGGTCCGCGCGCGCACACGCTCCGACAGGCCCGCCGCATTGGCCGCATCGAAGCGCAACTGCACCGCCGTCGCCACCTTGTTGACGTTCTGGCCGCCCGGGCCGGAGGAACGGATGAAGTCCTCGTGCAGGTCATCCGGATGGATCACCGCATCGTCGGCAATGATGATCTTGTCGTCGGCGTTCATGCCGCAGTCATGGCGCGGCAAATGAAAAAAGAAAAGGCCCGATTCCCGGGTTGGGCCTTCCCGATCCCGCATCGGGCCTTTGCGATGCGTTCAGTCTGCCAGAAGCGCTCTACTCGGCGGCTTCCTGCAGGCGCGGCGCCGCGCCCAGCACCGTGGCGTCGACATGGGTCTCGAATTTTTCGAAATTGACCGCGAACATGCCGACCAGCCTGGCCGCCTGCCGGTCATAGGCCGATCTGTCGGTCCAGGTCGATCTCGGATCGAGGATTGTAGGATCGACGCCCGCGACCGCCACCGGCACTTCGAAACCGAAATTGGTGTCGGTGCGGAAATCGGCCGTTTTCAGCGAGCCGTTGAGGGCGGCGGCAAGCAGCGCCCGCGTCGCCTTGATCGGCATCCGCTTACCGGTGCCGTAGGCGCCGCCGGTCCAGCCGGTGTTGACCAGCCAGCAATCGACGCCGTGGCGGGCGATCAGCTCGCGCAGCAGATTGCCGTATTCCGAGGGATGGCGCGGCATGAACGGTGCACCGAAACAGGTCGAGAATGTCGCTTCGGGCTCGGTCACGCCCTTTTCGGTTCCCGCCACCTTGGCGGTATAGCCGGAAAGGAAATGGTACATCGCCTGCGCCGGCGTCAGCCGCGCGATCGGCGGCATCACGCCGAAGGCGTCGGCGGTCAGCATGATGATGTTCTTCGGATGGTTGGCGCGTCCCGTCCTGCTGGCATTGGCGATGAAGTCGAGCGGGTAGGCGCAGCGCGTATTCTCGGTCAGCCTGCCGTCGTCGAAATCCGGCACGCGGGCCGCGTCGAGCACGACATTCTCCAGCACCGTGCCGAAGCGCCGGGTGGTGGCGAAGATTTCCGGTTCGGCTTCCGCCGAAAGCTTTATCGTCTTGGCATAGCAGCCGCCTTCGAAATTGAAGATGCCGTGCGGCCCCCAGCCGTGCTCGTCGTCGCCGACCAGCGCACGCGCGGGATCGGCCGACAGTGTCGTCTTGCCGGTTCCCGACAGGCCGAAGAAGATGGCGGCGCTGCCGTCGGCACCTTCATTGGCCGAGCAATGCATCGGCATGACGCCCTTCGCCGGCAACAAATAGTTGAGCATGGTAAACACCGACTTCTTCATTTCGCCGGCATAGGAGGTGCCGCCGATCAGCACGATCATGCGCGAGAAATCGACGGCGATCACCGTTTCGGTGCGGGTGCCGTGGCGGGCCGGGTCGGCGCGGAACGACGGCAGGTCGATGATCGTCATGTCGGGCACGAAGTGCTCGAGCGCGGCCGCCTCCGGGCGGATCAGCAGGTTGCGGATGAACAGCGAGTGCCAGGCAAGCTCCGTGATGACCCTGGTCGGCAGTTTCAGGTCCTCGTCGGCGCCGCCGACCAGATCCTGTACATAAAGGTTCTTGTCCGCCGCATGCGCGCGGAAATCTGCAAGCAGCGTGTCGAACTGGTCCGGCGAGATCGCCTTGTTGTTGTCCCACCACACATGCGGCTCGGTGGCGCCGTCGCGCACGATGAATTTGTCCTTGGGCGAGCGGCCGGTGTGCTGTCCGGTCTCGGCGACGAGCGCGCCATGGGCAGTGAGCCGGGCCTCGCCGCGGCGGATCGCTTCCTCGTAAAGGGCGGGCGCCTCGAAATTGTAGCGCACCATGCCAGTGGTGCTCAGGCCGATCCGATCGATCGCATATGCGGAATTGCGTTTGCCGGCTTCCGACATCAAGTGTTCCTTCTTCGTTTGCCGCATCCTGGCCGGCGAATTTCCGGCACCCATAAGGGTCAGAACCAGAAAAGCCGAATGATATCAAATCATTAATCGATTTAAAAAATTTGAAAGTTGTTTAAATCGTTTATATGTGTAAAAAGTTCGGTGGTTACCCAAAGGATTGGCGACCCTTGTTCGTCCAATCCATATCGAGGTGCGCTTGTGGCCGCCGGCAAGCCGCTGGTGACAGCGAACGAAGCCTATGCCACATTTTGTACCTAATTTGTCCTGCAAAAGCCCCTTCTCTACCAAAGAAGGGACAGCTCATGAGGGAGCCGCTTGAAATGGCAACAATCGCGCTTGTCGACGACGACCGCAATATTCTGACGTCGGTGTCGATCGCCCTTGAGTCGGAGGGATATCGCGTCGAGACCTATACGGATGGGGCGTCGGCGCTGGAAGGCCTGGCGGCCCGCCCGCCGAATCTTGCCATCCTCGACATCAAGATGCCACGCATGGACGGCATGGAACTGCTGCGCCGGATGCGTCAGAAATCCGACCTGCCGGTGATCTTCCTGACCTCCAAGGACGACGAGATCGATGAGCTTTTCGGCCTCAAGATGGGCGCCGACGACTTCATCCGCAAACCCTTCTCGCAGCGTCTTCTGGTCGAGCGGGTCCGCGCCGTGCTGCGCCGGGCCAGCGCCCGCGAGGCGGCGGCCAAGACGCCCAACCAGCAGGCCCGCTCGCTCGAGCGCGGCCAGCTTGTCATGGACCAGGAGCGCCACACCTGCACCTGGAAGGGCGAGCCGGTGACGCTGACCGTCACCGAATTCCTGATCCTGCATTCGCTGGCCCAGCGTCCCGGCGTGGTGAAAAGCCGTGATGCGCTGATGGATTCGGCCTATGATGAACAGGTCTATGTCGACGACCGCACCATCGATAGCCACATCAAGCGGCTGCGCAAGAAGTTTAAGGCCGTCGATGACGACTTCGAGATGATCGAAACCCTTTACGGAGTCGGATACCGGTTCCGCGAAGCGTGAGGCCGTGAATGGTGAATAGTGCGCGGGTCCTTTATGGATCTGGTATGGATCTGGCCTATCTTAGGCGCCCATTTTTCCATTTACCATTTACCATTCACCAGACAGGGACTGCTATTCGATGGCAGTGGACGTAGAGCGGGTTAGAAGGGCGGGCGCTGCCAGGCGCCCGTCGCGGATTCTGCCCGCGTTCCTGTCGAAGATAACGGTGCCGATGCGCCGGTTCCTCGGCCATCATATCTTTTCCAGCCTGACGCGGCGCATCCTCTTTCTCAACCTCGCCGGCCTTGCCGTGCTGGTCACCGGCATTCTCTACCTCAATACGTTCCGCGACGGGCTGATCGATGCCCGGGTCGAAAGCCTGATGACGCAGGGCGAGATCATCGCCGGCGCGATCGCCGCCTCGGCCACGGTCGAGACCGATTCGATCAGCATCGACCCGGAGAAGCTGCTCGAACTGCAGGCCGGCGAAAGCCTTGGTCCCGGCTCCGACCAGCTCGACAATCTGGATTTCCCGATCAATCCGGAGCGCGTCGCCCCCGTGCTCAGGCGGCTGATCTCGCCGACGCGGACGCGCGCCCGCATCTACGACCGCGACGCCAACCTGTTGCTCGATTCCCGCCATCTCTATTCGCGCGGCCAGATCCTTCGCTACGACCTGCCCCCCGTCGAGGAGGAAGAGCCCGACCTCGTCGAGCGGATCCAGAAATTCGTCTTCGACTTCTTCCGCAACACCGCATTGCCTGTCTACCACGAGCAGCCAGGCGGCAATGGCGCGGCATTTCCCGAGGTGGTCAAGGCGCTCACCGGCAGCCCGTCGACCATTGTGCGGATTTCCGAACAGGGCGAGCAGATCGTTTCGGTCGCCGTGCCGATCCAGCGCTTCCGCGCCGTCCTCGGCGTGCTGATGCTATCGACCGAAGGCGGCGACATCGACAAGATCGTCGCTGCCGAGCGCAAGGCGATCCTGCGCGTCTTCGGTATCGCAGCCCTTGTCACGGCCATCCTGTCGATGCTCTTGGCCTCGACCATCGCCAATCCGCTGCGCCGGCTGTCGGCGGCGGCGGTCAGGGTGCGGCGCGGCGTCAAGAACCGCGAGGAAATCCCGGACTTCTCCGACCGCCAGGACGAGATCGGCAATCTGTCGATCGCCGTGCGCGACATGACCAATGCGCTCTATGCCCGTATCGAGGCGATCGAGAGTTTCGCGGCCGACGTCTCGCATGAGCTGAAGAACCCGCTCACCTCGCTGCGCAGCGCGGTGGAAACCTTGCCGCTGGCCAAGAACGACAATTCGCGTGGCCGGCTGATGGAGATCATCCAGCACGATGTGCGCCGCCTGGATCGTCTCATCACCGATATTTCCGATGCCTCCCGCCTGGACGCCGAGCTCGCGCGGGAAGACGCGGGAACGGTCGACCTGAAGAAATTCATCACCGACCTCGTCGCCGTCTCGCGCGAAACCACGCGCAACAAGAAGTCCGTCGAGATCGAGCTCAAGGTCGCCAAGATGCCGCAGGGCGTCAAGGGCTACTTCGTCACCGGCCATGATCTGAGGATCGGCCAGGTCATCACCAATCTGATCGAGAATGCCCGCTCCTTCGTTCCCGAGGAACGCGGCCACATCGCTATTTCGCTGGAGCGCGCCGGCAAGGTCAACATCGTCACCATCGACGACAATGGTCCAGGCATCCGGGCCGACAACATCGAGCGCATCTTCGAACGCTTCTACACCGACCGGCCGGCCGGCGAGGCGTTCGGCCAGAATTCAGGCCTTGGCTTGTCGATATCCAGGCAGATCGTCGAAGCCCATGGCGGCACGCTGACCGCCGAGAACATCCCCGGCACCAAGCCCGGCGAGATCAAGGGCGCGCGCTTCGTCGTCACGCTGCCGGCCGAAGGCTGAAGCATGATCCCAAAAAGTGGGAGCCGGTTTTTGGACAAGATCATGCTTGATCCAAAAGGCATGATCCCAAAAAGTGGGAACCGGTTTTTGGACAAGATCATGCTTGATCCACAAGGCATGATCCCGAAAGGTGGGAACCGGTTTTCGGACAAGATCATGCTTGATCCAAAAAACATGATCCCGAAAAGTGGGACCGGTTTTCGGACGAGATCATGCCTGATGCTGTTGTGAACGCTGAAAACATTCACGGCACGGCGCTGCTGATCGGCGAGCGTGGCGTCCTCGTCACCGGGCCATCCGGTTCGGGCAAGACGACGCTGGCGCTGACGCTCCTGGACCATTGCCGCGCACGCGGGCTGTTTTCGCGGCTTATCGGCGACGACAGGCTGCTCGCGGTGACCCACGCCGGGCGGCTGGTCTGTCGCGTGCCGGCGGCCATCGCCGGTCTTGCCGAAGTGCCTGGGTTCATGCCGCGCCCGCTGCCGTTCGAGCCGGGGGGGGTGATCGACCTGCATGTCCGGCTGGTGCCGAAGGCGGAAATGGCCCGTTTCCAGGAGGAAATCAGCGAGCCGGTGGCAGGCTGTCCGGTGCCGCGCATCGACCTTGCCGAGCGTAACGCCGCCACGGCCTTGCCGGCGGTGATGGCGCGGCTCTCCATCGCGCCTTTTTTATGATCCGGTTTCGATTTTTTGCTGCAATGCGTCAAAATGGCCCGGGCCGGCGCAATTTTGGGCTTGTCAACGGGCCTCGCGTCGACAAGATAGCGCTCCCGCCGCCTGGAATGGCCGGCGAGCATAAAAAGCGCCTGTGAAGCGGCGATGACGGGAGCCACCAACGCATGATCGGACTCGTGCTTGTAACGCACGGTCAACTGGCCGCCGAGTTCCGCCATGCCGTGGAACATGTCGTCGGGCCACAAGACAATTTCGAGACCGTGGCGATCGGCGCCGAGGACGATATGGAGCAGCGCCGCCGCGATATTGTCGATGCCGTTGCCCGCGTCGACACGGGAGCGGGCGTCATCGTCTTGACCGACATGTTCGGCGGCACACCGTCAAATCTTGCCATTTCGGTGATGGAGTCCGGACGCACCGAGGTCATTGCCGGCATGAACCTGCCGATGCTGATCAAGCTGTCCAGCATTCGCAAGGGCGACAACATGACGGCCGCGCTCGATGAGGCGCAGGCCGCCGGCCGCAAATACATCAACGTCGCCAGTCAGCTCCTGAGCAGCAAATGAACGCGCTGTCGTCGCAAAAGGATGAAATCGTCCGGGAGTTTCCGATCGTCAACCAGCGTGGCCTGCATGCCCGCGCCTCGGCGAAATTCGTTCAGCTCGCCAGCGGCTTCAATGCCACGGTCCATGTCGAGAAGGATGGCGTCAAGGTCGGCGGCACCTCGATCATGGGTCTTATGATGCTGGCCGCGAGCCCCGGTTTCTCGATCCGCGTCACCGCCAGCGGTCCGCAGGCCGCGGAGGTCATCGACGCGCTGGAGCGGCTGGTCGCTTCCCGCTTCGGTGAGGAAGTCTAACATCTCCGTAAGACATGCACGGATAAAGATTTCTTTATATCCCATTGTCGTGCGGCCGGCGATCTGCTAGTCAGGCCGGCACTTAGCGCCCTTCGACGCCTTCCGGCGCGGGCGCATCCGTAAAAACAATTCTTGATCGGAGCACTGCCATGACGGGTAGCAAGGACTATGTGGTCGCCGACATTTCGCTTGCCGGCTGGGGCCGCAAGGAAATCGAGATCGCCGAAACCGAAATGCCGGGTCTGATGGCCTGCCGCGAGGAATTCGGCAAGGCCAAGCCGCTCAAGGGCGCGCGCATCACCGGTTCGCTGCACATGACCATCCAGACGGCGGTGCTGATCGAAACGCTGAAGGAACTCGGCGCCGATATCCGCTGGGCCTCCTGCAACATCTTCTCGACCCAGGACCACGCCGCCGCGGCCATTGCCGAGGCGGGCATTCCGGTCTTCGCCGTCAAGGGTGAGACGCTCGAGGACTATTGGGTCTACACCGACAAGATCTTCCAGTGGGCCGATGGCGGCACCTCCAACATGATCCTCGACGATGGCGGCGACGCCACCATGTACATCCTCATCGGCGCCCGTGCCGAGGCCGGCGAGGACGTGCTGTCCAATCCGGGCAGCGAGGAAGAGGAAATCCTGTTTGCGCAGATCAAGAAGCGCATGAAGGCCTCGCCCGGCTTCTTCACCAAGCAGAAGGAAGCGATCCGCGGCGTCACCGAAGAGACGACGACCGGCGTCAACCGGCTCTACCAGCTGCAGAAGAAGGGCCTGCTGCCGTTCCCGGCCATCAACGTCAACGATTCCGTGACCAAGTCGAAATTCGACAACAAATATGGCTGCAAGGAATCGCTGGTCGACGGCATTCGCCGCGGCACCGACACGATGATGGCGGGCAAAGTTGCGGTCGTCTGCGGTTATGGCGACGTCGGCAAGGGCTCTTCGGCCTCGCTGAAGGGCGCCGGCGCCCGCGTCAAGGTCACCGAGGTCGATCCGATCTGCGCATTGCAGGCGGCGATGGACGGCTTCGAAGTCGTCACGCTCGAAGATGCGGCACCGACGGCCGACATCGTCATCACCACCACCGGCAACAAGGACGTCGTCACTCTCGACCACATGCGGTCGTTCAAGGACATGGCGATCGTTGGCAATATCGGCCACTTCGACAATGAGATCCAGGTGGCGTCGCTGCGCAATCTGAAATGGACCAACATCAAGCCGCAGGTCGACCTGATCACCTTCCCGGACGGCAAGCGGATGATCCTTTTGTCGGAAGGCCGCCTGCTCAATCTCGGCAACGCCACCGGCCATCCGAGCTTCGTCATGTCGGCGTCTTTCACCAATCAGGTGTTGGCGCAGATCGAGCTCTACACCAAGCCCGGCCAGTACGAGAACCAGGTCTATGTCCTGCCCAAGCATCTCGATGAAAAGGTCGCGCGCCTGCATCTAGACAAGCTCGGCGCCCGCCTCACCGAACTGTCGGGCGAACAGGCCGCCTATATCGGCGTGACTCCGAAGGGACCGTTCAAGCCGGAACACTACCGCTATTAACCACAGCGCAAATTACCACTAGATATTGACGCCGGGCGATTGACTTTTCGCCCGGCTTATTTTTGCGCTGATTGATTCTTCACGCCGATTCGCGCAAGCGCTATGGTGCTGATTCGCGGTCCGGGGACGAGGGCCGACGCACACGATCAGGCCGGTCTTGCATTCAGGCGGCGAAGAGGACCAAGACATGCCGGGGGATTACCCGCTTTGCGCGGGACAGGCCGTTTCCGGCGGCCGTAACGATTCGGGTGTTACCGGCTCCGCTGCCGAAGGCGGCGGCCTCTTGTGGCGCGCTGGCATTCGCGTCGCGAAATTGCTTTCTTCCTCCGCGCTTGCCGGGCCGCTGCTTGGTTTTGCGGCGCATGCTGAAACCACTGGCGTGCGCAAGGCCGCGCTGCCGGTCAGCACGGTCGAGGTCATGCAGCTCGCCGTGTTCGTCGGCGTCATGGGCGCCGCGCTCCTGTCGGCCATCGTTCTGATCCGCGAGCGGGCACGCACCTCGGCGGAAAACCTCGAACTGAGGTCCCGCATCGCCGATGTCAACGCAGCACTGCAGCGTTCCGAGGCGCTGCTCAACACGCGCGACCAGCGCGTGGTTGTATGGGCCTCGGAAAACAAGAAGCCTGAAATCATCGGCACATTGCCGCTCGAGAGCGGCGCCCCGGAAGACCGGGCCGCTTTCCTTGCCTTCGGCCGCTGGTTGATGCCGCGCTCGGCGGCGGCGCTAGAACATGCCGTGGCGGGGTTGCGCGAAAAGGCCAAGCCGTTCGATCTTGTCATCGAATCCCTGGTCGGCGCGCCGCTCGAAGTGCATGGACGCAAGAGCGCGGCACATGTGCTTGTGCGCTTCGTCTCGCTCTCGCAAACGCAGCGCAGCGAGGCCAGGCTGAAGATCGAGAACCAGCGCCTCGCCGCTGATTACGACACCATGATAGGCCTTCTCGACGCGCTCAACATGCCGTCATGGCTGCGCACCACCGACGGGCGGCTGAAGTGGGTCAACCGCGCCTATGCCGAGGCCGTCGAGGCGCAGAACGCCGAAGTCGCCGTTCGCGATGCCAAGGAATTCCTGGGCGGCCAGGCGCGCGATGCGATCGCCGCGCAGCACAAGTCGCATCCCGTCTTCGAGCAGACGCTTTCCACCGTGATCGGGGGCGACCGGCGCATGTTCGCCGTGACCGACTTCGCCGGCGCGGACGGATCGGCGGGTCTTGCCAGCGACACCAGCGCCATCGAAGCCATCCGCGGCGAATATGAACGGACCGTGCAGAGCCATGCCGATACGCTCGACCAACTCAACACCGCCGTGGCGATTTTCGACACCGACGAGAAGCTGCGCTTCTTCAACCAGGCCTTCCAGAAACTATGGGGCCTCGACAGCGGCTTCCTGCACAGCGCTCCCGACAACGCCTTGTTGCTCGACCGGCTGCGCAGCGAAGGCAAGATCGCCGAGCAGCCCGAATGGCGGCGCTGGAAGGAGAGCCTGCTCGGCGCCTATCGCGCGGTCGAGTCGCAGGAGCATTGGTGGCATCTACCGGACGGCAAGACCATCCGCGTCATCGCCAATCCGCAGCCCAAGGGCGGCGTCACCTGGGTGTTCGAGAACCTGACCGAAAAGATGGACCTCGAAAGCCGTTACCAGACCGCGGTGCGGGTCCAGGGCGAGACGCTCGACAACCTTGCCGAAGGCGTGGCTGTGTTCGGCCCGGACGGCAGGCTCAGACTGTCGAATCCGGCATTCGCGACGCTTTGGCGGCTGGACGCCGACACCGCCAAGCCAAACGTCCACGTTTCCACGATCCGCGATTTCTGCGATCAACGTGCCGCCGGCAGTCCCTGGGGCGGGTTCGTCGCCGCCATCACCGGCTTCGACGACGAGCGCCGCGACCGCCATGGCCAGACCGAGCTGAACGACGGCACCGTGCTGCGCTACGCGATGATCCCGCTGCCCAACGGGCAGGTGATGATGACCTTCGTCGACGTCACCGACAGCGTCAATGTCGAGCGGGCGCTGAAGGACAAGAACGAGGCGCTGGAAAAATCCGACCAGCTCAAGAACGAGTTCGTGCAGCACGTCTCCTATGAACTACGCTCGCCGCTCACCAACATCATCGGCTTCACCGAGCTTCTTTCCTTACCGTCGACCGGGCAGTTGAGCCGGAAGCAGCGCGAATATGTCGAGCATGTCGGGTCGTCGTCCTCGGTGCTGCTCACCATAGTCAACGACATCCTCGATCTGGCGACGGTGGATGCCGGCATCATGCAGCTCGACATCTCCGAGGTTCACATCGACCGGACCATCGCCGCCGCCGCCGAACTGGTGGCCGACCGGCTGGAGGAGCATTCGATCAAGCTCAAGATCGATGCGGCCGCGGCGCCAAAAACCTTCCATGGCGACGAGATTCGCATCCGCCAGATCCTCTACAATCTGTTGAGCAACGCGGCGAATTACGCGCCGGAGGCGAGCACCATCACGCTCGCCTGCCGCCAGCTTGCCGAAGGCGTGGAATTCTCCGTTCATGACGATGGCCCCGGCATGCCGCCGGACCTGCTCGATTCGGTGTTCCGCCGTTTCGAACCACGCACCAATGGCGGCCGCCGGCGCGGCGCCGGCCTCGGCCTGTCGATCGTCAAGAGTTTTGTCGAACTGCATGGCGGCAGCGTCCGCATCGAGACCGGCAAGGACAAGGGCACCACTGTCATCTGTGCCTTTCCCGACACGCCGGGCATCCGCGCCGCGGCCGAGTAGCGCGCTCGATGGCGGGCATGGTGCTGGAGCGATTTCTCGCCGACGAGGCTGCGACCGCAAGGCTCGGCGAGGATCTGGCCATGTCGCTGCGGCCCGGCGACGTGCTGGCGCTGAAGGGCGATCTCGGCGCCGGCAAGTCGAGTTTGGCGCGGGCGCTGATCAGGGCGATGGCCGAGGACGCCGGCCTCGACGTGCCGAGCCCGACCTTCACGCTCGTCCAGAGCTATGAGGCGCGCGTTCCCGTACATCATTTCGACCTCTATCGCTTGTCCGCGGCGTCAGAGCTCGACGAACTGGGTTTCGATGAGGCTTTGGCGCAAGGTGCTGCGCTGGTCGAGTGGCCGGAACGGGCAGGGCCCTATCTGCCCGAGACCTCGGTGCTGATCGAACTTGCCCTTCAGGGCGAGGGCCGCCTGGCGAGATTGTCGGGACAGGGCGCTGCCTTCGAGCGCGCGGCGCGATCGCTGGCCATGCGCGATTTTCTGGACGAGGCCGGCTGGGGCGACGCGCAAAGACGATATTTCGTCGGCGACGCCTCGGCCCGCTCCTATGAGGTCGTTTCGTTAGCCGGACTGCCGCCGCGTGTCCTGATGAACTCGCCCAGGCTGGTGCTCGGGCCACCGGTCCGCGACGGCAAGCCCTATGCGGCAATCGCCCATTCGGCGCAATCCGTCACGGCCTTCGTCGCCATCGACAAGGCATTGCTGGCCGCCGGCGTCAGCGTGCCGCAAATCCACGCCGAGGATCTCGACCAGGGCTTTTTGTTGCTTGAGCATCTCGGCGCCGAAGGGTTCCTTGGCAGCGATGGTCAGCCGGTCGCCGAGCGCTATGCGGCGGCGGCCGAACTGTTGGCCATGATGCATGGCAAGGCCTGGCCCGCGCGGATGCAAGCCGCCCCCGGCATCTTCCACGACGTGCCGCCCTTCGACCGTGACGCGATGATGATCGAGGCCGATCTTTTGGTCGATTGGTATGTGCCGATGCTGACCGGCGGCCCGGCCAGCGATACCTTGCGAGCCGGCTACCACAGGGAATGGAACGCGGTTCTCGACCGGCTGCGGGATCGCGAATACACGCTGATGTTGCGCGACTTTCACTCACCCAACATCATCTGGCGCGGCGACCGCTCCGGCCATGACCGCCTTGGCATCGTCGACATCCAGGACGCGCTGATCGGCCCGTCCGCCTATGACGTTGCCTCGCTGGCGATGGATGCCCGTGTCACAGTATCGCCCGACATCGAGAAGCACACGCTGGATGCCTATATCGCGGCGCGCCACGCGGCCGGCGGCTTCGATGAGGAGGCGTTCGTCGAGACCTACGCAATCATGGCGGCGCAGCGCAATTCGAAGATCCTCGGCATTTTCGTGCGGCTCGAAAAGCGCGACGGCAAGCCCTATTATCTCAAGCACCTGCCGCGCATTCGCGACTATCTCAGGCGGGCGCTGGCGCATCCGGCGCTGGCCGGCCTCAGGGATTTCTACGTCGCGCACGGCTTGCTGGAGGAACGGCCGCTGTGACGGCGCACCTTAAAACCGCGATGGTGCTCGCCGCCGGGCTTGGCAAGCGCATGCGGCCGATCACCGATACGATGCCGAAACCGCTGGTCAAGATATCAGGCAAGACATTGCTCGACTGGGGCCTGGACAGCCTGACCGAGGCCGGCGTCACCAAGGCCGTGGTCAACGTCCACTATCTCCCCGGGCAGATCGTCTCGCATGTCGCCGGGCGCGACGCTCCGAAGGTGGTCATATCGGACGAAAGCGAAAGACTGCTCGATTCCGCCGGCGGCATCGTCCATGCCTTGCCGGAACTGGGCAAGGCGCCTTTCTACATCGTCAACGCCGACACCTTCTGGATCGACGCCGGCGCGTCCAATCTCGCCCGCCTTGCCCTTGCATGGGATGCGGCGAAAATGGATATTCTGCTGATGCTTGCGGATATCAAGTCAGCGACCGGACATAGCGGCGGCACCGATTTCCTGATGGCGCCGGACGGCGCCCTGCGGCGTTCGAAGGGCGATCCGGCGGGCCTGATCTATGCGGGTGCTGCCATCGTCCATCCGCGCCTGTTCGAGGATGCGCCGGCCGGGCCGCATTCGCTCAACGCCTATTTCGATAGCGCTATCGCCGCTGGCCGCCTGTTCGGCATGGCGATGCACGGCCGTTGGATCACGGTCGGCACGCCCGACGCCATTCCGCTTGCGGAAGCGGCGGTCGCCGGCGCCCTGGAGCATGATCCCGAAAAGTTGCAGGCTTTTCGGGCAAGATCATGCGAAAAGACAAAGAACTAGAGCAGGATGACCGGTTCAACTTCAATTCATCCTGCTCTGGCGAAAGCCGTATGAGCGGCTCCCGCCGCGTTTTCTCGATTCCCTCCGGAGCGCCGTTCCTGCCGACGCTGGCCGAGGCCTTGCTCTCGGGCCGGCTCGTTCCGGGCTTCCGCTTCGACGGCGAGCCGCTGGCGCTGGCCGATGTCACCATCTATGTGCCGACCCGCCGCGCCGCGCGCGCGCTGCGCGGCGTCTTCGTCGACGTGCTCGGCAGTCGTTCGGCGATCCTGCCGGTGATCCGCCCGCTTGGCGAATTCGACGAGGACGAAGCTGCCTTCGAGGCCGAAGCGGCGGCCGCTCTCGATCTGGCGCCGCCGATTGCCGCGATCGAGCGCCTGCTGCTGCTGGCGCCGCTGGTGCGCGCCTGGAAACGTCGACTGCCGGCGCATGTCGCGGCCCTTTTCGACGAGGAGATCGTCGTGCCGGCCTCCGCCGCCGATGCCATCTGGCTGGCGCGCGACCTGGCCCGGCTGATGGACGAGATCGAGACGGAAGGCACGGACTGGACCAGGTTAGCCGATCTGGTGACCGGCAATCTGGCCGGCTGGTGGCAAGTGACGCTCGATTTCCTCGGCATCGTCACCGACAACTGGCCTGATATCCTGGAGGAGCGCAACCGCTCCAACCCCGCCGCGCATCGCAATGCGCTGATCAGGCTGGAAGCGGCGCGGCTGAAGCGCAACCCGCCCGCTGGGCCGGTGATCGCCGCCGGCTCCACCGGATCTATTCCCGCCACCGCCGAACTGCTCGCCGTGATCGCCGGCCTGCCCGGCGGCGCCGTCGTGCTGCCCGGCCTCGACACGATGCTGGACGAGCCGTCCTTCCAGGCGATTGCCGCACCTGGCGCCCGCCCGGCTCTGCTTGGCCATCCGCAATATGGCCTGGCCAAGCTGATCGGCAAGATCGGCGTGCTGCGCGGCGATGTCGAGGAGATCGCGGTTGCCGAAAAGCCGCTGGCGCTGCGCGCGGCGCTCGTCGGCGAGGCCCTGCGGCCGGCCGAGACCACCGAATTGTGGGCCGAGACGCGGCTCGGCTTCGCTGCGGGCGAGATTGCCGAGGCCTTCGCCGAAGTGACGCTTCTCGAAGCCGCCAGCGAACGCGACGAGGCCGTGGCGATCGCCGTCGCGCTCAAACGCGCCGTCGAGGAGCCCGGCCGGCGCGCCGCGCTCGTCACCGGCGACCGTTCCCTGGCGCGGCGCGTTGCGGCCGAACTTTTGCGCTTCGGCGTCGTCGCCGACGATTCCGGCGGCACGCCGCTTGCCGGCACGCTTGCCGCCGGCCTGCTCAGGCTGATACTTCAGGCCGCCTTCCATCCCGGCGATCCGGTCGCGCTGCTGTCGCTGCTCAAGCATCCACTGCTTGGCCTTGGCCTGGAAAGAACGGAAGTCCGCCATGCCGCGGAGATCATCGAACTGGTGGCGCTGCGCGGCGGCACCGGACGTCCCGATATCGCATCGCTGGCGGAACTCTTCGAAACTCGCCTTACCGGCCTGAGTGGCGACAAGCGCGAGCCCTTCTGGTTCTCGCGCCTGACCGTGCACAGCATCGAGGCCGCCCGCGATTTGCTTGTCCGCCTTGCCGCCGCGCTGGCGCCGCTGATCGCGCTTCGCGGCGAGGGCGACGCCGATCTTCCCGCGCTGAGCAGGGCCAGCGTCGTCGCCCTCGAGAATCTCGGCCGTGCCGCGGATGGCAGTCTGAGCGGCCTTTATGCGGGCGATGCCGGCGAAAAGCTCGCCGAACTGCTGCGCGGACTGGTCGCCGCCTCGGTGCCGTTCTCCTTCGCCGCGGATGAATGGCCTGACGTGATGGAGGCACTGATCGCGCCCGAAACGGTCAAGCCGGCGCAAGGTACCGACCGGAACATCGCCATCTGGGGCGCGCTGGAAGCCCGCCTGCAAAGCGTCGACACGCTGGTCATTGGCGGCCTGAACGAAGGCGTATGGCCGCGCAAGCCGGAGAGCGACCGCTTCATGTCGCGGCTGATGAAGAGCGGCATCGATCTCGAGCCGCCCGAACGGCGCATCGGCCTTGCCGCCCATGATTTCCAGATGGCGATGGGCGCAAGCAAAGTGGTGCTGGCGCGCTCCGCCCGCTCCGGCGATGCGCCGGCGGTGCCGTCGCGCTGGCTGCAGCGCATCCTCACCTTTATCGGCAAGGACCATGCGGCGGTGCTTAGCCGGCGCGGCGACGAATTGCTGGCCTGGGCGCGCGCGCTCGATGCCGGCGAGAAGCGGGATTTCGCGCCGCGGCCGCAGCCGAAGCCGCCGCTGACTGTCCGGCCAACCCATTTCTCGGTCACCGAGATCGAGACGCTGCGCCGCGACCCCTACGCGATCTATGCCAGGAGGATCCTCGGCCTGATGCCGCTCGATCCGCTCATCCGCGATCCGGGCGCCGCCGAGCGCGGCACGCTGTTTCACGCCATCCTGCATCTTTTCTCGGCTGACGTGGCCGACCCGCGCGCACCGGAGGCGCTGGCCGGCCTTATCGCCGCCGGCCGCGCCTGCTTCGCCGAGGCGGCCCTTCCGGCCGATGTCGAGGCGGTATGGTGGCCGCGCTTCGAAAAGCTTGCCGGCGGCATCGTCGAATGGGAGCGTGGCCGCGCCGATGCCGTAGTCCGGCGACATGCCGAGGAGCGCGCCCAAAAGACCGGCGTCGGCCAATCCGGCGTGACGCTGTCCGGCTATGCCGATCGCATCGATCTGCTGGCCGGCGGCATGGCCGACATTCTCGACTACAAGACCGGCTCCTCGCCGTCCAAGGCGCAGGCGCACACGCTACTGTCGCCACAATTGGCGCTGGAAGGCGCGTTGCTGAGGCGCGGCGCTTTCAGGGAGCTGGGTGCGTGCGAGCCGTCGCAACTGGCCTTCATCAGGCTGAAGCCGAATGGCGAGGTGTTCGAGGAATCCATCCTCGAATACAACCGCAAGCCGCGAACCGCCGCCGATCTCGCCGAGGAAGCCTGGGCGCGGCTGGAAAATCTGCTGATCCACTATGCCGACCCGGCGACCGGTTACCTGTCACGCGCATTGCCGTTTCGCGAGGGCGAGACCGATGGCGACTACGACCATCTCGCCCGCGTGCTCGAATGGTCCGCCGGTGGTGATGCCGACGACGAGGGAGGGGAGGCGTGAAAAAAGCCTATCCGATCCCGACCGACACCGCCATTAGCCAGGCAAAGGCCTCCGACCCGCGGAATTCCGCCTGGGTGTCGGCCAATGCCGGTTCCGGCAAGACCCATGTGCTGGCGCAGCGCGTGATCCGGCTTCTGCTCAAGGGCACCGATCCGTCGAAGATATTGTGCCTGACCTATACGCGCGCCGCCGCCGCCAATATGTCGAACCGGGTGTTTTCGACACTCTCGGAATGGACGGCGCTTGGCGATATGGAGCTCTCGGCAAGGATAGAGGCTCTGGACGGAAGGCGGCTCGATCGCGACACCATGTGCCGGGCGCGCCGGCTGTTCGCCGAGGCGCTGGAAACGCCGGGCGGGCTGAAGATCCAGACCATCCACGCCTTCTGCGAATCGGTGCTGCACCAGTTCCCGCTGGAAGCCAACATTCCGGCCCATTTCGAAATGCTCGATCCGCAGATGGAGGCCTCGCTGTTCGCCGCCGCCCGCCGCGACATGATTTCGGGCACGGCCGCAGGCGACGCCGGGCTGGCCGAGGCCTTCGCCGCCGTGCTGGAACGCGGCGGCGAGGCGGGGCTCGACGCATTGCTTGCCGAGATCGTGCGCAAGCGCGACGGTTTGCGCGCCTTCATCGCGGCTGCCGGCGGCGATGGCTTCCGGGCGCTGTTCGACGAGTTCCGGTTCCGCCCCGGCCAGACCGCCGACGATATCGCGGCGTCCGTCTGGCCCTTGCCGGGTTTCCTGCCGGACTATTTCGTCACCTTTGCCCGCGCTGCCGAAGCCGCCGACGCCCGCATCGTGCTGAACAACATCTTGCCCTATGCCCGTCTTGCCTTTGCCGAGGACGATCCGATCCGGCGGCTGCAATTGTTGGGCAAGGCCTTCCTGCGCGCGGATGGCGCCCCCTATGAGCCGGCAAAGACGTTCAAGAAGGCGCTGCTCGACCGGTTGCCCGATCTGCCGGAACGCTATCTGGCGGCAGTCGGCGCCATAATCGAAATCTCGGACCGGCTGGCCCTGTTCAGGATGCTGGAAGGCACAAGTGCGGCACTGACCATCGCCGACTGGCTGATCGCCCGCTACGAGCAATTGAAGCGCGCCCGTGGGTTCCTGGACTTCAACGACCTCATTACCCGCACGGTCAATCTCCTGGCGCGGCCGGACGCCGGACCGTGGGTGCAGTACAAGCTCGACCAGGGCATCGACCACATACTGCTCGACGAAGCACAGGACACCAGTCCCGACCAATGGGATGTGGTGAAGCGGCTGGCGGAAGAATTCTTTGCCGGGCAAGGCGCGCGCGACACGGTCCACCGCACCATCTTTGCCGTCGGCGACGAAAAGCAGTCGATCTATTCGTTTCAGGGCGCGGCGCCCGACTCCTTCGCCGACTCAAGGTTGCTGTTTGCCGGCAAGGTGCGCGCCGCCGATGCCGCCTTCGCCGATCTCAAGCTGACCTGGTCCTTCCGCTCGAGCGACGACGTGCTCGCCGCGGTCGACCGCGTCTTCGCCGACCCTGCCGTGCGGCGCGGCATCAGCCACGATCCCGATCCGCTGCGCCACCAGGCGATCCGCACCGACGCACCGGGCTATTCCGAGGTCTGGCCCTCGATCGGCGCGGATGCCGTCGACGAGCCCGACGACTGGACGCAAGCCGTCGACCACGCCCATGCGCCGGCTGTGCGCGTTGCCGAAAACGTCGCGGCGACCATTGCCGGCTGGATCGCCTGCGGCGAGGTCATCGAAGGCCGCGGCAAGAAGCTTCGGCCCGGCGACGTCCTGGTGCTGGTGCGCAAGCGCGACCGCTTCGTCCATGCGCTGACGCGCGCGCTGAAGCGCCGCGACATCCCGGTCGCCGGCGCCGACCGGCTGAGCCTGCCCGGCCATATCGCGGTCAAGGACCTGATCGCGCTCGGCCATTTTCTCATTCAGCCGCAGGACGATCTGTCGCTTGCCGCAGTGCTGCGCAGCCCGGTCTTCGATGTTTCGGAAGAGATGCTTTTCAGGCTGGCGGGCGAGCGGCTGCCCGGTCTCCCGTTGATCGCTTCGCTCAGGAAACATGCCGGCGAGAGCATTGCCCTGGCCGCAATCGTTGCCCAACTCGACACATGGTCCAACGAAGCGGCGTTCAAGCCGGTGTTCGAATTCTATGCCGCCATCCTCGCCCGCGACGGCCTGCGCAGGAAGATGATCGCGCGGCTCGGGCCGGAAGCCGGCGACATACTCGACGAG
The DNA here is from genome assembly GCF_000350085.1 of Mesorhizobium metallidurans STM 2683. GTDB lineage: Bacteria > Pseudomonadota > Alphaproteobacteria > Rhizobiales > Rhizobiaceae > Mesorhizobium > Mesorhizobium metallidurans. The sequence goes on along the minus strand of NZ_CAUM01000017.1, from coordinate 34,942 downwards.
TTCCTGAATTTCTGCCTGGCCGAGGAGCGGACCGGCCTGCCGGGACTGGAATCCTTCCTGTCGACGCTGGAGAATGCCGGTCCCGAGATCAAGCGGGAGATGGACCAGACCCGCGACGAGGTTCGTGTCATGACCGTGCACGCCGCCAAGGGCCTGGAGGCGCCGGTGGTGTTCCTGGTCGATGGTGGCTCGGCCCCCTTCAGCGACCAGCATCTGCCGCGACTGATGCCGTTCGATGGCTCGGGCGAACGTTGGGATGGCAAGGGCTATCTCTGGCGCTCGGCCAGCGATGTCGCCAATGGCTTTTCGCGGGCCGCTTCGGTCCGTGCCCGCGAACTGGCCGACGACGAATACCGGCGGTTGCTTTATGTCGGCATGACGCGTGCCGAGGATCGGCTGATCGTCTGCGGCTATCACGGCAAGCGAGCGCCGAACACCGGTACCTGGCATTCGATCGTCAGCCGCGCGCTGGTCGGGGCGCTGGAAAGCACCGAGCGGCAACACCCGGCCACGGGCGAGGCCGTACATCGCTTTCACGTGACAAAATTGCCGCCGGTCGCACAAGCGGCCGCCGAGGAGGCGCAGCAGGCGCAGCAATTCGGACCATTGCCGAAGACGCTGTTTCAGCCCTTGCCGTCCTATGAGGATCTGCCGCGGCCATTGTCGCCCTCCGGCGCCTCGGCCTTGATCGACGAGACGAAGCAGGCCGTGATCGACACGGGCTCGCCGGTGCTGGATGCCGAGGCGGAGCCCGGCTTTGCAGTGATGCGGGGGCTGGTATTGCACAAATTGCTGCAGATGCTGCCTGGCATCGCCGAGGCTGAACGCCGGGATGCGGCGGAGCGCTACCTCATGCGCGCCGGCGCGCAATGGTCCGATGCCGAGCACGACAAGGCTCTGGCCTCGGTGACCGCCATCCTCACCGATGCCCGCTTCGGCGAATTGTTCTCGCCGTCCTCACGCGCCGAGGTCTCGGTCATGGGCAGCCTTGAGGTGAAGGGCAGGCTGCGCTCCATCTCAGGCAAGATCGACCGGCTGGCGGTCATGCCGGGCAAAGTGTCGATCGTCGACTACAAGACCAACCGGCCGGCGCCCGCGACGATTGCCGAGGTTCCACCGGCCTATGTGCTCCAGCTTGCGCTTTATCGCGCCTTGCTCCAGCCGCTTTACCCCGGACGCGAGGTTCAGGCGGCGCTGCTGTTCACGGAGGCGCCGCGGCTGATCGAACTGCCGGGCGCGGTCATGGATGATGCCCTTGCCCGACTCACGGCAGCGTGACACAACACCTGCTTGAACAAAGATGCGATCACCACCACATTTGGTACGACGAAAAAATCGAAAGGATTTCCGCATGGCCACCGTCAAGGTCGACAAGAGCAATTTCCAGGCCGATGTGCTTAACGCCAAGGAGCCGGTCGTGGTTGATTTCTGGGCGGAGTGGTGCGGCCCCTGCAAGATGATCGCGCCGGCGCTTGAGGAGATCGCCAACGAACTCGGCGGCAAGGTCAAGATCGCCAAGCTCAATATCGACGAGAATCCGGAGCTCGCCGCACAGTTCGGCGTCCGCTCGATCCCGACGCTGATGATCTTCAAGGGTGGCGAAAGGGCCGATATCAAGGTTGGCGCTGCACCCAAGACGGCGCTGTCGCATTGGATCAACGGCAATCTCGCCTGATCGTTGTGAAATTCGGACTGAAGGAGCCCGGCCATCGCGCCGGGCTTTTCTTTGGCGTCATCGACTGGTCGCTCTGGCCCTCGCACTATGGCGCTCCATGTCCTCTGTTCAGACAGACAGGAGAACCCCATGACCGGATCCGCCAAGGCCACCGTCTTCATCGACAATGAGCGCGTCATCGTCACCGAATATCGCTTCCAGCCGGGCGACAACACCGGCTGGCACCGCCATGGCCACGACTACGTCATCGTGCCGCTGATGGACGGCAAGCTGAAGCTGCTGACCAAGGATGGCGAATCCTTCGCCGAGATGAAGAAGGGCGCGCCCTATTTCCGCGAGGAGGGCGTCGAGCACGACGTCATCAGCGCCAATGAGAGCGAATACGCCTTCATCGAGATCGAGCTGAAGTAGCCTCCGGAGCGGATTCTCGCGACATTGCCGGTTGAGGCAGGGTCGCAGAGCTAACCTTGAATGCCAACTATATTGACGCTATATTGCGTCAGAATATGCGTTTAAGGCAGGTTGAAATGGCTCTGGTTCAGTACGCGGACGGGGGATTCTTTGCCCCACGCAAAATCGCCGAGGCACTGCGCACCACTAGCGAGGAAGTGGCCCGAACTGCCGGGCTCGGCCGCGACGCCGTCCAGCGCAAGGAGCGCATCCGTTCCGACAAGACGCAGCGCCGCCTGCGCGAGATGGTTGAAATCATCAACAAGGTCGAACCGCGCTTTGGCTCGGCGCTGGTGGCCTATGCCTGGTACCGGTCCGAACCTCTCTCCGGCTTTTCGGGGCAGACGGCGATGCAGCTTGTGCGCGGCGGGCGAGCCTCGGAGGTGCTTGAGTATGTCGACGCGATCGATGCCGGCGTTCACGCCTGACATCGCTGATGCACTACCGCGGCAAACTGTTTCGGGCGATCAACCCGATCTACGCACGTGAACCGCTCTCAGGGCGGGGCGCCGCATTGTTTGGCGGGCGGTTTAACCCGAAGGGCACGCCGGCGCTCTATACGTCGCTGACCGTCATGACTGCTCTACGCGAGGCCAACCAGGTCGGCAATCTCCAGCCGACGACGCTCGTTTCCTGCGACGCCGAAATCACGGAGGTTTTCGACAGTCGGGACGAGGCAGCGCTCAAGGAAGAAGGGTTGGATGCAGCCGCGCTCTCTGACAGCGCCTGGCGCGATGAGATGCAAGCAAGCGGAGAGGCAAGAACGCAGGCTCTGGCGCGCCGATTGATCGCGAAAGGCTACCAGGCCCTGCTCGTTCGCAGCTTTGCGGCCGGCGCTGCCGAGACTGATCTCAACCTCGTTCTATGGAAATGGGGCGATGCTCCGCCGTCGCGGCTCGCGGTGATCGACGACGAAGGCAGACTGTCGAGAGACGCGCAATGACGCAGCAATCGCCCCGCGTTCTAGCCTCTTGGTACCGGAGGTCCGGCAGAATAGATCAGATCGGCGCCGTGCCGTTTTCAGCCAGTACCGCGCCGGCCAGGTACAATGAGCCGCCGATCAGGATGCGTGGCGGCTGTCCGTCCCAGCTGTCGCGCAGCAGCATCAGCGCGCTGGCGACGGAACTGACCGGCTCGGCCGACAGGCCGGCCTCCGTGGCGCGGATCGCCAGTTCGTCATTCGGCACGCCGGCCTCGCTGAGGCTCACCGGCACCGTGTAGACATGCCGCACGAGGCCCTTGAAGGCGCGGAAATAGCCGGCCTGGTCCTTGGTGTTGATCATGCCGGCGATCAGGACGAGCGGCCGCGGGTTCTTTTCCTCCTGTTCGGCCAGGGCCTCCGCGACAACGATACCTGCTCCCGGATTGTGCCCGCCGTCGAGCCAGATGTCGGCGCCCTTCGGCGCCAGATCCGTCAGCCGGCCCTGCGGCAGCTTCTGCATGCGGCCCGGCCAGGCGACAGTGGCCATCGCCTTTTCGGCGGCGCGGTGGCTGATCTCGAAGCCAGCGGCCTTGACCGCCGCGATCGCCGCGGCTGCATTGGCGAACTGATGACGCCCCGGCAGGCGCGGCGGCGGCAGGTCCATCAGCCCGTCCTCGTCCTGGTAGACCATGCGGCCGTTTTCCTCGAAAGCGAGGAAATCCTGGCCATAGACGAAGGTCGGGCAGTCCAGCCGCTCGGCGGTTTCGATCAGCACCTGCAGCGCCGTGTCGCTCTCCTGCGCGCCGATGACCACCGGGCAGCCGCGCTTGATGATACCGGCCTTTTCGGCGGCGATCAGCTCGACCCGGTCGCCGAGATAGGCTTCATGGTCGAGCGAGACCGGCATGATCACCGACACTGCCGGCCTGTCGATGACATTGGTGGCGTCGAAGCGGCCGCCAAGCCCGACCTCGATGATAGCGGCTTCGGCCGGATGCTCGGAAAACAAGAGGAAGGTGACGGCGGTGAGGATCTCGAAGACGGTGATCGTCTGGCCTTCATTGGCCTTGGCGACGCGCGCTATTGTCTCGGCGAAGACATCATCGTCGACCAGCCTGCCGCCGCCATCGGCGGCCAGCCGGTAGCGTTCATGCCAGTTCACCAGATGTGGCGACGTATGCACGTGGACGAGATGGCCGGCCGCTTCCAGCAACGCGCGCGAGAAGGCGGCGCACGAGCCCTTGCCGTTGGTGCCGGCGATGTGGATGACCGGCGGCAGATGGTCCTGCGGATTGCCCAGCCGCTCGAGCAGCCTGGAGATACGGTCCAGCGAAAGGTCGAAGCCCTTCGGATGAAGCGCCATCAGGCTTTCGATTTCACGGTCGGCGGCAAGCGTTGTCATGGGAGAATCCTAGCGCATGTCGCGCAAAAGTGCGCAGCGGTTTTGCGACAACGACATGCGTAAAAACAAGAACCTAAAGCGCGCTGCATGAATCCGTTCAAATACTACGCGCTTTAGGCGCATGACCCCGGAAATCGGAATCGATTTCCGGAAAGAATCATGCGCGGCCAAGAATGTCGCGTCAGGCCTGCGGCCGTGCTTCAGCCGGGATCGTCGCCGGCGGCAGGATTTCCGGCTCCAGCGGCTTCTGCTCCTGTGGCACCTTGAGCAGCATCTTCAGGAGTCGCGCGATTGTCTCGCGCATCTCCAGCCTCGACACCACCATGTCGACCATGCCGTGCTCCATCAGATATTCGGCGCGCTGGAAGCCATCGGGTAGTTTTTCGCGGATGGTCTGTTCGATAACGCGCGGCCCGGCAAAGCCGATCAGCGCGCCGGGCTCGGCGATGTGCACGTCGCCCAGCATGGCGTAGGAGGCGGTGACGCCGCCGGTGGTAGGGTTGGTCAGCACCACGATATAGGGCAGGCCGGCCTCCTTCAGCCGGTCGACGCCGACCGTGGTGCGCGGCAGTTGCATCAGCGACAGGATGCCTTCCTGCATACGGGCGCCGCCGGAAGCGGCGAACAGGATCAGCGGCCGCTTGCGTTGCAAGGCGACCTCGAAGGCATGCACGATGGCATCGCCCGCCGCCATGCCGAGCGAGCCGCCCATGAAGGCAAAATCCTGGACCGTGACCACCACCGGCAGGCCTTCGACGGTGCCCAGCGCATTGACGATCGCATCCTCCAGCCCGGTTTTGGTCTTGGCGTCCTTCAACCGGTCGGTGTAGCGCTTCTCGTCGCGGAACTTCAGCGGGTCCAGCACCACCTTGGGGTTGTCGAGCGTCTCGTATTTGCCGTCGTCGAGGAAGTATTTCAGCCGCTCCTTGGCCGAGATCTTCATGTGATGGCCGGAGGCCGGGATGACAAACTGGTTCTGCTCCAGATCCTTGTGGAAGACCATCTCGCCGGTCTCGGGATCCTTGATCCAGAGGTTCTCGGGCATGTCGGTGCGCCGGCCGAGCATCGAATTGATCTTCGGACGGACATAGTTGGTGATCCAGTTCATCGCTTCGGCTCCTGTCCTGACGAGAAGTGCATGTCGCCCAAAAGTGGGAACCGGTTTTGGGATAACGACATGCACAAAACCTGATCTAGGAAGATTATTCGGCGGCAGCAAGGCGGGCCGCGCGCACCCCCTGGGAAAGGTCGCTGACCAGCGTGGCGACCGCCTCGGCCGGGTCGGCGGTCTTGTCGCCCTTCGGCCCCAGTACATTGGCGACCGCATTGACGATCGCGGTGCCGACGACGACGCCATCGGCATTGGCGCCGATCACGCGCGCCTGCTCGGCGGTCTTGACGCCGAAGCCGACGCAGACCGGCAGGTCGGTATGGCCCTTGATGCGCTTGACCGCCGCCGCCACCTTGCCGGTGTCGGCCAGTGCGGAACCGGTGATGCCGGTCATCGACACGTAGTAGACGAAGCCGGAGGTGTTTTGGAGCACCTTGGGTAAGCGCTTGTCGTCGGTGGTCGGCGTCGCCAGCCGGATAAAGTTGATGCCGGCCTTGAGCGCCGGAATGCAGAGTTCCTCGTCCATTTCCGGCGGCAGGTCGACGACGATCAGCCCGTCAATGCCGCTGGCCAGCGCGTCGCTGAGGAAGCGGTCGACGCCGTAGATGTAGATCGGATTGTAGTAGCCCATCAGAACGATCGGCGTTTCCTGGTCGGCGCTGCGGAATTCCGACGCCATCTTCAGCGTCTTGACCAGCGTCTGGCCGCCTTTCAGCGCGCGCAGGCCGGCCGCCTGGATCGCCGGGCCGTCGGCCATCGGATCGGAAAACGGCATGCCCATTTCGATGATGTCGGCGCCTGCCTTGGGCAGCGCCTTCATGATCGACAAGGCGGTGTCGTAGTCCGGGTCGCCGCTCATGAAATAGGTGACCAGCGCCGGGCGGCCTTCGTTCTTGAGCTTCGCCATGCGGCGGTCGATGCGGGTGGTCATATCAGATCTCCATGCCCAGCATGTCGGCCACCGTGTGCACGTCCTTGTCGCCGCGGCCGGACAGGTTGACGATGACGATCTGGTCCTTGTCCATGTCAGGCACGATCTTGACCGCATGCGCGATGGCATGGGCCGATTCCAGCGCCGGAATGATGCCTTCGACCCGCGTCGTCAGCTTGAATGCCTCCAGCGCCTCGTCGTCGAGGATGGGCACATATTCGACGCGGCCGCTATCGCGCAGCCAGGAATGCTCGGGACCGACACCCGGATAGTCGAGGCCGGCCGAGATCGAGTGGCCGTCCATGATCTGGCCGTCGGCGTTCTGCAGGAGATAGGTGCGGTTGCCGTGCAGCACGCCGGGCGCGCCGGCATTCATCGAGGCGCAATGTTCGATGCCGTCGAGGCCGCGGCCGCCGGCTTCGATGCCGATGATGCGGACCTGCCTGTCGTCGAGGAACGGATGGAACAGGCCGATGGCGTTCGAGCCGCCGCCGACGCAGGCGATGATGGTGTCGGGAAGCCGGCCTTCCCGCTCGAGGATCTGGGCGCGCGCCTCGGTGCCGATCACCGACTGGAAGTCGCGCACCAGCTCCGGATAGGGATGCGGGCCGGCGGCGGTGCCGATCAGGTAATAGGTATCCTCGACATTGGTCACCCAGTCGCGCAAGGCCTCGTTCATGGCATCCTTCAGCGTGCCGTGGCCGGCAGTCACCGGCCTGACCTCGGCGCCGAGCAGCTTCATGCGAAAGACGTTCGGGCTTTGGCGGGCAACGTCGGTGGCGCCCATATAGACCACGCAAGGGTAGCCGAACCGCGCCGCCACCGTGGCCGACGCGACGCCATGCTGGCCGGCACCCGTCTCGGCGATGATGCGCTTCTTGCCCATGCGCTTGGCCAGCAGGATCTGGCCAAGGCAATTGTTGATCTTGTGCGAGCCGGTGTGGTTCAGATCCTCGCGTTTGAAGTAGACTTTCGCCCCGCCACCACGGCCCTTCGCCGAGGAAACCTCGCGAAGATGCCGGGTCAGGCCTTCGGCGAAATAAAGCTTCGACGGCCGCCCGGCATAGTGGGTCGAGAGATCAGTCAGTTCGGCCCTGAAGTCCGGGTCGTTCTTGACCTCGTTCCAGTGCCGTTCCAGGTCGAGGATCAGCGGCATCAGCGTCTCGGCGACGAAGCGGCCGCCAAAGATGCCGAACATGCCCTGTTCGTCGGGTCCGGTGCGGAAGGAATTGGGTGTCGCCGGCTTGTCCATCGCCGATCTCCTACTTCTTGTTCTGGAGCATGTCCTTGTCGGAAAACCGGTTTCCACTTTTCCGGACATACTCCGGGTTCTATCCTTCAGGCTGCGCGGGTATTCCGCGCGGCTCTGACGGCCCGGAAAAACTGTTCGATCAGCGCCGGATCCTTGACGCCCGGGGCACTTTCCACGCCGGACGAGATGTCGATTGCGGGCGGGTTGGCTAGTCTCAGGGCATCGCCGATATTGGCGGCGTTGAGCCCACCGGAAAGCATGTAATCGACGCCGGCGTCAAGACCGGCCAGAATGCGCCAGTCGAAGGCAATGCCATTGCCGCCCGGCAGTTCCGAACCTTTAGGCGGCTTGGCGTCGAACAGGAAACGGTCGGCAATGCCGACGAAGGGCCTTATCCGCTCTAGATCCGCCGCCTCGCTGATCGGCAGCACCTTCATGACAGGCAGGCCGTAACGCGCCTTGAGTTCGGCCAGCCGCTCCGGCGTCTCCGAGCCATGAAGCTGCAGCATGTCGGGGCGCATTTTTCCGACGATCTCGTCCAGGAACGCGTCGCTGGCATCGACCGTCACGGCAACCGCCTTGGCCTTGGCGATCGCTGCCTCACGCAAACGACCGGCTTCCAGGGGATCGATAAAGCGCGGGCTTTTGGCGAAGAAAATAAAGCCGACATGGCTGGCGCCGCCGGCCAATGCCGCGGCCAATGCCTTGTCGGTCTTCAACCCGCATATCTTGATGTCGAGCGCCATGGCGCGGGGATTGGCACGAAACGGCAAAAGAGTCGAGAACAGCCTTCGAACGGCAGACCGGATTCGTCCGTAAATTGCCCGATAAAATTCGTCGATCGCCCTGCGGCGCTCAATCGCCGCAGCCGTTCTGATCTGGTCATAGTTGATCGGCGGCAATCGCCGGGGAGTAGCAGGCATTCGACCTGATTATCATTTCCTTTGGAGCACATAATTAGTTAGATTGATAACTCACTCGTGATCCTGGTTCATGAATATGGCTGCGTCGGATGAAATGGCCGCCTTTGTGCGCATCGTGGATACTGGCTCCTTCGCCAAGGCGGCCATGGAGCTGCGCGTTACGCCGTCCGCGCTGTCGAAGCTGGTGTCACGTCTCGAAGACCGGCTCGGCGTTCGTCTGCTGACACGCACCACGAGACGGTTGGCGCTGACCTCGGAAGGCGCGCTCTATCTTGAACGTGCGCGCGACGTACTGGAGCTCATTGGCCGAACCGAGGACGATGTGTCGTCGACCCGCAGCAGCCCAAAGGGCCACTTGCGGCTCAATTCCAGCACTGGATTCGCCAGACAGGCGCTGTTGCATGCGTTGCCGGCTTTTCTGCAACGTTTCCCCGAAGTCTCGGTGGACCTCGCCTTGACCGACCGGCTCGTTGATCCTGTTGCCGAGCAAGCCGACGTCGTCATACGCGGTAGCCCGGCCGCCGGGTCTGATCTGGTGGTCCGCAAACTGGCGGAAGGGCGCCGATTGATTTGCGCCGCGCCATCCTATCTGCAGCGAGCCGGAACACCGCTTTCAGCGATGGACCTGGCAGGGCACAGCTGCATTGCGCTATCGGGCCAGCTTTCGCCCACGACCTGGCCAATCGCAACCGAAAACGGCGTCGTGCGCTTCCTGCCCAAGGGAAATTTCGCCTGCGACAATGTCGGCATGCTTTTCGATATGGCGATCGAGGGCCATGGCATTGTCCGCCTCGCCGATTTTGTCGTCGGGCAAGCCGTTCGCGAGGGCAGGCTTGTGGAAATTCTGGCCGATATAAATCGCTCGGACACGATTTCGCTGTGGGCTCTGACGCCGAAGGGGCGTTTTCGCGCGCCGCGCGTCCAGGCATTTCTCGAATTCATGGAAGAGTGGTTGCCTAAGGCATCAACGCTCCCGTAGGCGTCGGGCGTGCCGCCATTTGCCGCCGGGGTGGAAAGCGCTACCTTCCTACAGATAACAGGCGGGAGCAAAACCATGGCAGACGAAACCGTCGCCCAACTCAGGCAGAAGGTCGCGCAGGCACGCGAGGTCATTGCGCATTTGATGGACAAGGCAGCCTTCAACGGCGCCGAGGCGCACCGCGCCCTCGACTATTTCGGCAGTGATGCCTTCCAGAGGAACTTCCTGCCCTGGCCGCGCCATGGCGATGAAGGCTTACGACCGGAGGACCTCAACGCCGCGAATGACGATTGAGCGGACCGGCTAGAACTGGTCCGACCGCGTTAATCGAACATGATCGCCTGCAGCGCGCCGCCATTGCGCTTCAGCCAGTCCTTGCAGCGCTCGGTGTCGGGGCAAAGCTGCTCGCACAGTTTCCAGAATTTCGGGCCGTGGTTCATCTCCTTGAGATGCGCCACTTCATGCGCGACGAGGTAGTTGATGACCGGTGTCGGCGCCATCATGATGCGCCAGGAGAAGGACAGATTTCCGTCGGAGGTGCAGGAGCCCCAGCGGCTCGACGTGTCCTTGAAGCGGATGGCCTTGGCGCGCTTGTTGATCGTGGCTGTGTGCTTGACCACCAGCCGTTCGATCTCGCGCTTGGCTTCGCGCTTGAGGAAATCGGCGATGCGGCGCGGCAGGTGTATGCGCTCGCCATGCACGATCAGCAGCGGACCGCGCTCGTCGCGCGAGATGCTGACGGTGCCGCGTTTTGCCGGTTCATGGACGATGCGATGCGGCACGCCGCGCACCGGGATCTTGATGCCTGGCCGCACCTGCGGCCGGTTTGGCACCTTGGCCAGCCGCTGCTCCAGCCAGTCCTGATGGCGGTCGAGGAATTTTTCCACTTCGCCCCGGCGCAGGCCCGGCGGCACGGTGATGCGCAGGCCCCGGCCGCCGGAATCGATGCGCAGCGTCAGCCGCCGTGCGCGGTCGCTCTCGACGATCTTGAGCGGCAGCGTGCGGCCGGCGACACAATGCTCGCGTTCCACGACGGGCGCAGGCTTGGGCTTGGTCAGGTTGCGGAAGAAGCCGATGGTCATGGCCGGACGATACGCGATTCGAGGAAAACGACTAGAGGTGCGAACTCGAAAAGAGAACAAAAAAGAAACGGCGCCGCTCGCGCGACGCCGTTCATCATGCCAAGGCTTGTCGCTCAGCCTCAGTCGTCAAGCAGGTTCGAGCCCTTGCGCTTGGGCGTCGTCGGCCCAGTCGTCTTGGTCGTTCCCGTTGTCGTGGTCGGGGCCGTCGACTTGTTGCGGTTCGCCATGAAGCGGTCGAACTCGTCCTGGTCCTTGGCGCGGCGCAGCTCGCGAGCATAATCGTCGAACTCGCTCAGCATTTCGTCAAGCTTGCGGCGCTCTTCGGCCAGGCGCTCGAGTTCCTTTTCGCGCCAGTCGTCGAAGGCGACATTGCCGGTGCGGGCGGAGCCATGACCCCAGCGCGCGGCCTTGTCGGAACCGCGGCGGCAGCCGGCGAAGATGCCGTCGGTGGCGCGGTTGACGTCGCGCTTGAAGCCGTCGAGCCGGTCGCCCCAGATGATGTAGGCGAGCATGGCGAAGCCGAGCGGCCAGAACACCATGAAACCGATCACCATCAGCGCGATGGTCGCCGGCGTCCAGGCCGGACGGATCAATGCAGATGTGTTCATTTTCTCCCGTTCCTTCAGTTGGAGACAGCCAGATACGGCTGCGTGGAATCGAAATGGGAAGGGGAAAACGGCGATTCAAGACAGTCCCGGCCAAAACCGGACAAGCGGCTGAAATGATTATCGCTTTTTGAGCATTTCGAGGAAAAGCACGATCAGGCCGGCGACCAGGCCCCAGAACGCCGCGCCGACGCCGAACAGCGTCAGCCCCGAGGCGGTGGCGGCAAAGGTGACGGTGGCGGCCATGCGCTCGCCTTCTTCCTTGAGCGCGATCGACAGCGCGTTGGCGAGCGGCGCCATCAGCGCCAGGCCGGCGACCAGCACGATCAGGCTCTGCGGCAAAACGGCGAAGATCGCCACCAGCGAGGCGCCGAACAGGGCGAAGACGAGATAGGCAAGCGCATAGAAGGGACCGGTCTTCCAGCGCTCGGCCGGATCGGGATGCACGTCCGGCCCGGTGCAGATCGCGGCCGAGATCGCCGCCAGATTGGTGGTCGAGGCGCCGAGCGGCGCCGTCAGCAGCGAAAACAGGCCGGTGACGCCGATCAGCGGGCCGGGCTCCGGATGGTAGCCGGCTGCCCTCAGCACGGCGAGGCCGGACAGGTTCTGCGAGGCCATGGTCACGAGGTAGAGCGGCAGGGCAAGCCCGATCAGCGCCGTGACGGAGAAATGCGGCGCAACCAGCGTCAGGGTCGACAATTCCGGCGTCGGCAGGCCGCCGACCCGGCCGGTGAGAAAGGCGGCGAGACCGCCGCCGACCAGCACCGCCAGCACCGACAGCGCCGGATTGAACAGCCTGATGACGAAGAAGGCCGCGATCAGCGGCAGGATCAGCCAGGGATCGACGGGAATGGCCTTCACCGCATTTGTGGCGAAGCTGACGAGGATGCCGGCCAGCATTCCCGACGCGACCGAGGCCGGAATCCTGGCGATCAGTCGCGTCAGCGGCTTAAACAGGCCGGTGGCGATCAAAAGGATACCGGTGACGATGAAGGCGCCGACCGCCTCCCCCATCGAAAAGCCGCTCGATGCCGCGATCAGCGCCAGGCCCGGCGTCGACCAGGCGGTGATGATGGGCATTTTCGTGCGCCATGACAGCCACAGGCTCTCGATCGCCATGGCCAGGCAAAGCGCCGTCACCCAGCTTGCGGTCTCGATTTGCGTCGCGCCGACCGCCTTGGCGGCGGCAATCACGATGGCCAGCGTGCCGCCGAAGCCGACGATTGCCGCGACGAAGGCGGATAGCGGAATGGAAATGCGCATTCTCTAGCCTGCCCGTCCTCTAGCCTGCCCGTCCTCTAGCCTGCCCGTCCTCTAGCCTGCTTGCCGCGCCATGGCGTCCACCGCCCGCACCAGCATGTCGAGATCCTGCGGCCGCGACAGGCGATGGTCGCCGCCGGGGATCAGCGACAGCGTCACGTCGTCGGCCGGCAGCAGGCCGACCAGTTTCAGCGCATGGCTTGACGGCACGTCGGGATCGGCCAGGCCTTGCAATATGTGGACCGGGCAATGCGTGTCGATCGGCCCGGTCATCACCAGATTGTTGCGCCCGTCCTCGATCAGCGCGCGCGTATAGACGTAAGGCTCGGCGGAATAGTCCGACGGCTCCTCGAAAAACCCCTTCTCTCTGAGAGCGCGCTTCTGCGCCTTGGTCAGCACCGGCTCGACCAGTTCGGCGGTGAAATCCGGCGCCGGCGCCAGCAGCACCAGGCCGGCGATGCGGTTCTCGCCGGCCTTGCGCAATTCCTGGACCATCCGCAGCGCGATCCAGGCGCCCATCGAGGAGCCGACCAGGATCTGCTTGCCCTTGGTGTAATGGCGGAACACCGCAAGGCTCTCGGCCAGCCATTTCGAGATGGTGCCGTCGGCAAAGGCGCCGCCGGATTCGCCATGGCCGGAATAATCGTGGCGCAGGAAGGCGCGGCCTTGCCCATCCGCCCATTGCGACAGCGTTTCGGCCTTGGTGCCCAGCATGTCGGATTTGTAGCCGCCGAGCCAGACGATGCCGGGCGCGGCTCCTGCCGTCTGCCGGACGGCGATGCTCAATCCGTCGACGTCGAGAAAAACCGGAGGGGTCATGGCTGGTTCCTTCACGCCGGTCTTTTGGCACAGCCGAGGGGGCGGCGAAAAGTGCTGTCGGTCTTTCTTTGCTTGGTGCAGATCTGCAATCAGGTGATTTCCTGAGAATGCTGTGCTATTGACTCCGGCCGCGCGCTCACCACATTGGCGCGTCCACAGATACGAACTGAAAAACCCTGAACGAAACGGCTCAAGGAGAACACGACCATTCGCAGACCTTTCAAAGCAGCGGCGCCCACCAAGGATGGGCCGCGCTCCAACCGTGACATCCGGGTTCCCCGGGTCCAGCTAATCGACGCCGAAGGCCAGAACCGAGGCGATGTCTCCATCAACGATGCATTGCTGCTCGCCGAAGAGGCGGGGCTCGATCTGGTCGAGATATCGCCCAACGCGGTGCCCCCCGTCGTAAAAATCCTCGATCTCGGCAAACTGAAATACGCCAATCAGAAGAAGGCGGCCGAGGCGCGCAAGAACCAGAAGGTCATCGAGATCAAGGAGATCAAGATGCGCCCGAACATCGACAGCCATGACTACGAGACCAAGATGAAGGCCGTCCGGCGCTTCTTCGAGGAAGGCGACAAGGTCAAGCTGACGCTGCGCTTCCGTGGTCGCGAGATGGCGCATATGGAACTCGGCATGCAGCTTCTGAACAAGGTTCGCGAGGAAGTCGCACCCATCGCCAAGGTCGAGGCCGAACCGAAGCTCGAAGGCCGCCAGATGATGATGGTGCTGGCGCCGCGCTAACGCTGTTATCCCAAAACCGGCAGGCTTTTGGCTGTGCATTAAATCCGCCTGAATCATGGTGCAAGGCGTCCCGGCGATCGGCGGGGTGCCTGTTTTCTTGGCCAGACGTTCGCGGCAAAGTTCCTCGACGATCGGATTCCCGACATGGCAAGTGAAGTCAGATACGCGCAAGTCAAACACGGGCTCGGCAGCTACCAGCATATGCGCAGGCTGGTGCTTGCCGTTCTGATCGTGGCGATGTTCGCGGCGCTGCTGTTCGGCCAGTCGATTTTCCCTCCCGACGCCCCTGTGCACGAAGCGATCGAGATGGTCGGCGTCCTGCTGATCTTTCTCGGCGTCGCCGGGCGTTTGTGGTCGACGCTTTATATCGGCGGGCGCAAATCCTCCGAGGTGGTGACCGGCGGACCCTATTCGATCACCCGCAACCCGCTCTATGTCTTCTCCACCTTGGCAGCCGCCGGCGTCGGCGCACAGATCGGCTCGATCGCGGCCACGATCGGCTTTGGGCTACTTTGCGCGGGTGCCTTCTACATCGTCATCCTGCGCGAGGAGAAATACCTCAAGGAGGTACTCGGCGCGCCATACCAGGCCTATCTGGCGAAGGTGCCGCGCTTCTTTCCGAAGTTGTCGCTCTATGAGGAGGGCGACACCGGCAGCTTCAAGCCGCGCCTGCTGCGGACCACGCTGCTGGACGGGTTGGTGTTCCTGGTGGCGCTGCCATTCTTCGAACTGATCGACGGCGCGCAGCAGTCGGGCATACTACCAGTGCTGTTTCGCTTCCCGTAATCGGGGCGGAACGTCGCCTCTCCTGAGGTGTTGCACAGCCGCCGGCTTTGACGTATAGGACCGCCGTTCCCAAAAAACCGCCCGGCAGGGCATGCCGTGGCGGTTTCATTTGCTTTTCGGGCTTTGGTCGGCCTGAAGCGAACAAAAAGCGCGATCGTGCGCATATAAACGGAGTAGCAAAATGCCCAAGATGAAGACCAAATCGGCCGCCAAGAAGCGGTTCAAGATCACAGGTACGGGTAAGGTCCTGTCGGCTGCGGCCGGCAAGCGTCACGGCATGATCAAGCGTTCCAACAAGTTCATTCGAAATGCCCGCGGCACGATGGTTCTGGCTGAACCGGATGGCAAGAAGGTCATCAAGAATTTTCTGCCGAACGGCCTCTAGGGCATTCGGTCCGGACACGTTTAAGGAGATCATGACATGGCACGCGTAAAAAGAGGCGTCACCTCGCACGCCAAGCACAAGAAGGTCCTGAAAGCCGCCAAGGGCTTCTACGGCCGCCGCAAGAACACCATCCGCATCGCCAAGCAGGCGGTGGAAAAGTCGCTGCAATACGCTTACCGCGACCGCAAGAACCGCAAGCGCTCGTTCCGCGCGCTGTGGATCCAGCGCATCAATGCCGCGACCCACGAGCACGGCCTGACCTATGGCCGCTTCATCGACGGCCTCAACAAGGCCGGCATCGAGATCGACCGCAAGATCCTGTCGGACATGGCCATCCACGAGCCGCAGGCTTTCGCCGCTCTCGTGGCCAAGGCCAAGGTCGCGCTCGAATACCTCAAGAACACCACGCCGAACGCTTTTGAAAGCGCTGTCGCCTAAGACCAGCGCTTCCCAAGCATTCGCAATTCTGATTTGGGGAACCCGCGCTGGCACGGCTGGCGCGGGTTTTTCTTTGCTTCCCATCAGGCCCGGAACATGAGCGATATGGAAACTCTAGAGAATTCCCTTATGGCCGACATCGCGTCGGCGGCCGACGAGCAGGCCATCGAAGCCGTGCGCGTTTCGGCGCTCGGCAAGAAGGGCTCGGTCTCCGAAATGCTGAAGACGCTGGGCGCGATGAGCGCCGAGGAGCGCCAGCTCAAGGGTCCGGCGATCAACGGCCTCAAGAACCGCGTCACCGAGGCGCTTTCCGCACGTCGGGCCGAGTTGAAGGATGTGGCGATCACCGCCCGCCTGGCCGCCGAAAAGGTCGATGTGACCTTGCCGGTGCGCCAGTCGCCGGCCGAGCGCGGCCGCATCCATCCCATCAGCCAGGTCATCGACGAGATTGCGGCCATCTTCGGCGATCTCGGTTTCGCCATCGCCGAAGGCCCCGATATCGAGACCGACTACTACAATTTCACCGCGCTGAATTTCCCCGAGGGACACCCGGCGCGCGAGATGCACGACACCTTCTTCTTCCAGCCGGACGAGAAGGGCGAGCGCAAGCTGTTGCGCACCCACACCTCGCCGGTGCAGATCCGCACCATGGAGCGGCAGAAGCCGCCGATCCGCATCGTCATCCCCGGCAAGACCTACCGGCAGGATTCCGACGCCACCCATTCGCCGATGTTCCATCAGGTCGAGGGGCTGGTCATCGACAGATCAGCCAATGTCGCCAACATGAAATGGGTGCTGGAGGAGTTCTGCAAGGCCTTCTTCGAGGTGCCGCAGGTCAAGATGCGCTTCCGCCCGTCCTTCTTCCCGTTCACCGAGCCCAGCCTCGAAGTCGACATCCAATGCGATCGTTCGCGGCCGGGCGAAGTGCGCTTCGGCGAAGGCTCCGACTGGATGGAGATCCTCGGCTGCGGCATGGTCCATCCCAATGTGCTGCGGCATGGCGGGCTCGACCCGGACGAGTATCAGGGCTTTGCCTGGGGCATGGGCATCGACCGCATCGCCATGCTGAAATACGGCATGCCGGACCTGCGCGCCTTCTTCGACGCCGATGTGCGCTGGCTGTCGCATTACGGTTTCAGGCCGCTCGACATGCCGACGCTGTTCGGAGGACTGAGCACATGACAGCGCCGCACACCGGCGGCTGCCGCTGCGGCGCCGTGCGGTTCGAGGCTTCGGCCGAACCGCACCATGTCAGCTATTGCCATTGCGGCGATTGCCGGCGGGCCAGCGGCGCGCCGGTATCGGCCTTTGTCGGCTTCATGAACGATCAGGTCGCCCTTACCGGCAAGGCATTGAAGATGTTCGAGAACGGGCCAGTGACGCGTTCCTTCTGTGGCATCTGCGGCTCGCCCATCGCCTATGTCGACGAGCGGCTGGAGGACCACATCTACTTCATGCTCGGCGCCATGGACATGCCAGCCTATTTCAAGCCGACGCACCACGCCCATGTGCGCGAGCAGCTTCCCTTTCTCCACATGCCAGATTCACTGCCGCGCCATCTCAAGAGCAGCGTGGCAAGACCTTCGGAAACACAGTCATGAAATTCACCCTCTCCTGGCTCAAGGATCACCTCGAGACCGACGCCTCGCTGGCGGAGATCGTCGAGCGGCTGACCTCGATCGGCCTCGAAGTCGAACATGTCGATGACAAGGCTGGTCTGAAGCCCTTCGTCATCGCCAAAGTGCTGACGGCGGTGCAGCATCCCGACGCCGACCGGCTGCGCGTGCTCACCGTCGATACCGGTGACGGCAAGGCGCCGGTGCAAGTGGTGTGTGGCGCGCCGAACGCCCGCGCGGGCCTGATCGGCGCTTTCGCTGCGCCCGGCACCTATGTTCCCGGTATCGACATGACGCTGACCGTCGGCAAGATCCGCGGCGTCGAGAGCCACGGCATGATGTGCTCCGAGCGCGAGCTGGAACTGTCAGACGAGCACAATGGCATCATCGACCTGCCTGCCGATGCGCCGGTCGGCACCAGCTTCGCCGCCTATGCGCATCTCGACGATCCGGTGATCGAGATCAATTTGACGCCGAACCGGCCGGACGCAACCAGCGTCTATGGCATCGCCAGGGATCTTGCGGCAAGCGGGCTTGGCCGGCTCGTCGGCGGCGCGATCATGCCGCATGCCGGCAACGGCATGTGCCCGGTCAAGGTGAGCATAGAGGCCCCCGAGCTCTGCCCCGGCTTTGCGCTGCGGCTGGTCAAGGGCGTCAGGAACGGCCCATCGCCGAAATGGCTGCAGCAGCGGCTGCTGGCCATTGGTCTCAGGCCGATCAGCGCGCTGGTCGACATCACCAACTACGTCACCTTCGACCGCGGCCGGCCGCTGCATGTGTTCGACGCCGCGAAGGTCGCCGGCAACCTGACCGTGCGCAGGGCGAAGGACGGCGAAAAGGTGTGGGCGCTGGATGGCCGCGAATACACGCTGACGCCCGAAATATGCGTCATCGCGGACGAGGATGGCGTCGAGTCGATCGCCGGCGTCATGGGCGGCGAGCATTCCGGCTGCGACGAGAACACGTCAGACGTGCTGATCGAATCGGCACTCTGGGATCCGATCACTACGGCGCGCACCGGCCGCACGCTCGGCATCATCACCGATGCGCGCTACCGCTTCGAGCGTGGCGTCGACCCCGAATTCATGGTCCCCGGCGTGGAGCTGGCGACGAAACTGGTGCTCGATTTCTGCGGCGGCACGCCGACGGAGATCGAGGTGGCCGGATATGCCGGCCATATCGACAAGATCGTCGCCTTCCCGCTGTCGGAAGTGGAGCGCCTGACCGGCATCGAGGTGCCGAGGGCGGAAAGCCTCGACATCCTGTCGCGCCTCGGCTTCGAGCCGCAGGGCTCGGGCGACATCGTCGACGTGAAGGTCCCCTCCTGGCGGCCGGATGTCGACGGCAAGGCCGACCTGGTCGAGGAGGTGATGCGCATCCACGGCGTCGACAACATCTTGGCCCAGCCGCTCGGTTCTCACGACGCGGTCAACGCGAAAATCCTGACCACGCTGCAGATCCGTACCCGCGCGGCCAAGCGGGCGCTCGCCGTGCGCGGCATGATGGAGGCTGTCACCTGGTCGTTCATTCCGGCCAGGCATGCCGAACTGTTCGGTGGCGGCCAGACGGCGCTGAAGCTCGCCAACCCGATTGCCGCCGACATGTCCGACATGCGGCCCTCGCTGCTGCCCGGCCTGATCGCCGCCGCACAGCGCAATGTCGACAAGGGCATTGGCGATGTGGCGCTGTTCGAAGTGTCGGGCACATATGAGGGCGATGGTGCCGACCAGCAGCGGCGGGTCGCCGCCGGCGTGCGGCGCGGCACGGCAAAGCTCGACGGCTCCGGCCGTAGCTGGGCCGGCAATTCAGGCCCGGTCGGCGTGTTCGACGCCAAGGCCGACGCGATCGCCGCACTCGAGGCCTGCGGCGCGCAGGTCGAGCGGCTGCAGATCGAGGCCGGCGGCCCGGCCTGGTACCACCCCGGCCGTTCCGGCACGATCAAGCTCGGGCCGAAGGTCATTTTGGGCACGTTCGGCGAATTCCACCCCAAGACGCTGGAAGGGCTCGACGTCTCAGGCCCGCTCTGCGGTTTCGAGGTCTTTGTCGACGCCGTGCCGGAGCCGAAGGCCAAGCCGACAAAAACCAAGCCTAAGCTGGAACTGTCCGCTTTCCAGGCGGTGAAGCGCGATTTCGCCTTCGTCGTCGACAGGGCGGTCGAGGCCGGCATGCTGGTTCGCGCCGCCCTTGCCGCCGACAGGAAGCTGATCACCGGCGTCTCCGTCTTCGACGTCTTCGAAGGCGCCTCGTTAGGGGCCGCCAAGAAGTCGATCGCCATCGAAGTGTCGATCCAGCCGGTCGAGAAGACACTGACCGACGAAGACTTCGAGGCGCTTGCCAGGCGCATCGTCGAGAATGTCGGCAAGCAGACGGGCGGCGTGCTGCGAGCATGAAGGGGATTGCCGGCAGATGGCGAATCGCTCTCCAAAGAGCGATGGACCATCTTCGCTACTCAGGGCTCTCCTTCGAAAGGCAAAGGACGGCCTTCCTCGACATCGTCTCCGCCGACCCGCTGCTCGGCGAGACGCTGAAGCGGGCGCGGGGGCTCGATCTGCCCGATTGGCTGGTTGTCTCGGGCGCGCTTTACAACAGCGTCTGGAACCATCTGACCGGCAAGCCGTCGGGTTACGGCATCAGGGATGTCGACCTGTTCTATTTCGACGAGAGCGACCTGTCGTATGAAGCCGAGGACGGCGTGATTGCCCGCGCCGCTCCAGCCTTCGCCGGCCTGCCGCTGCCGGTCGAGATCCGCAATCAGGCGCGGGTGCATCTATGGTACCCCCTGAAGTTCGGACGTGCCTGCCCCCGCTATACAAGCTCCAGCCACTCGCTCGGCTTTTTCGCCTCGCAGACCCATGCGGTCGGCGTCCGCATGGACAATGACAGCCAGCTCCAATTGGTGGCGCCGTTCGGCCTCGATGATATCTTCGCGTTTCGCATCACGCCGAACCGGGTGATGGATAATCGGCAGACGCATGAGACGAAGGGTGCTCAGGCCAGGGAGAACTGGCCGGAGATCACAGTCGTGCCGTGGTGAGGCTGGTATTCTCTGGAGACGTTGGCGCGAGGCGCCCCCTCTGTCCTGCCGGACTGTCCGGCAGGACAGAGGGGGGGTGCCTCGCGCCAACGTCTCGCAACCTTTTTGCACTGCGGTACGCAAAAAGGGGCGCCGGAGCGCCCCCTTCGAGATACATGCTCACCCATTCACCAGCGCCAGCAGCTCTTCCGTATAGCGCTTGCCTACGACTTTGTCCGGCGACAGCGCATCGCCAATGGCCCGCACATCGGCCGCGCTCAGCACGATCTCGGCCGCCGCCGTATTCTGCTCCAGATGGCGGATTTTTCGCGCGCCGGGGATCGGCACGATGAAATCGCCCTGGTGCAGCACCCAGGCGAGCGCCAGCTGCGCCGGCGCCACGCCCTTTTCCGCCGCCATCTTTTCCAGGGTGGCGATTACCTTGGCGTTGGCTGCCATCGCATCGGCCTGGAAACGCGGCAAACCGAGACGCCAGTCACCGGCGCTAAGGGTGTCCGGCTTGGCAATCGTGCCGGTCAAAAGGCCTCGGCCGAGCGGGCTGTAGGGGACAAAGCCAATGCCGAGTTCGCGGCAGACGGCGAACACGTCTTCCTCGGGATCGCGGCTCCACAGCGAATATTCGCTCTGCACGGCCGCGATTGGATGCACGGCATGCGCCCGGCGGATGGTCGCCGCGCTCGCCTCCGAAAGGCCCAGCGCCCGCACCTTGCCATCGCGCACCAGTTCGGCCATGGCGCCGACCGTATCCTCGATCGGCACATTGGGATCGACACGGTGCTGGTAGTAGAGATCGATGACTTCGGTGCCCAGCCGCTTCAGCGACGCCTCGGCGACCGCCTTGACGTGTTCCGGACGGCTGTCGACGCCGGCCATGCGCTCGGTGCCGCTGCCTTCGTCCAGGATCCTGAAGCCGAATTTTGTCGCGATCGTCACCCGGTCGCGCACCGGCTTCAGTGCTTTGCCGAGCAGTATCTCGTTCTCGTAGGGGCCATAAACTTCGGCCGTGTCGAAGAAATTGACGCCGATCTCGACGGCGCGGCGCAGCGTGGCGATCGATTCCTTCTCTTCCTGGCCGCCGTAGCCGAAGCTCATCCCCATGCAGCCGAGGCCGACGGGATAAACATCAAGTTCAGTACCAAGCTTGCGGGTTTGCATCACGCGTCTCCTTGTTGTGATGCCAATGAAATAGCGCCTTGCTTCCTGTTCGATAATCGGCTCTCATTTGCACGGGCTGCTCCAAGAAATAGATCAATGAACCGAACCTACCTTTCCCAGCTCGCGGTGCTGGCAACTGTCGCCCAATGCGGCAGCTTTCGCGGCGCGGCCAGGGAATTGGCCATCGCGCCGTCGGCAGTCAGCCACGCGATCTCCAGCCTGGAAGCGCGGCTCGGCGTTCGCCTGCTGGCGCGCAGCACGCGCAGCGTCGCCCCGACGGAAGAGGGCGCGCAATTGCTGGAGCGTCTGCGCCCGGCGCTGTCGGAGATCGATCTTGCGCTGGAATCGGCGGTCGAGGCGCGCGACCGGCCGGCCGGCAATCTCAGGCTCACCGTGCCGCGCACCGCAGCCCATCTGGCGCTGACGCCAAGGCTCGGCGCCTTTGCCGCGGCCTATCCGGACATCGTGCTGGAGATCGTCATCGAGGACCGCTTCACCGACGTCGTCGAAGGCGGCTTCGATGCCGGCGTGCGGCTCGGCGAGAGCCTGCAGCGCGACATGATCGCGGTGCGCATCGGCCCCGACATTCGTGGCGCCGTCGTCGGTGCGCCATCCTATTTCGCGACCATGCCCAAGCCATCGCATCCGCACGATCTCGCCGACCACCGCTGCCTCCGCTTCCGCTTCTCCAGCGGCATCCTCTACCGTTGGGAATTCGAGAAGGACGGCGAGGAAATCGAACTGGCGGTGAAAGGGCCGCTGATCCTCGATGAGGACCATCTGATCGCCAATGCGGCCATCGACGGCGCCGGCGTTGCTTTCCTGTTCGAGGATTATGTCCGCGAGGCGACTGCCGATGGCAGGCTCATTCGCGTGCTGGAGGACTGGTGCCAACCCTTCGGCGGTTTCTTCGTCTATTACCCAAGCCGCCGCCAGATGCGGCCGGCACTCAGGGCCTTTGTCGATTTCTTCAAAGTGAGCGGGTAGCCATCCTGCCCGCAAGGAGGGGTGGAAGAAGGCGGCCTCGGCATTCGTTCACGTCCCATGTCCATGTCCATCACCAACACCCCGACCCGCTATGGCTGGGCAGCGATCATCCTCCACTGGCTGATCGGAGCACTCTTCATCGGCCAGTTCGGGCTTGGCTTCGTGATGGTGCGGCTGACCAGCCAGCGCACCGCTTTCGAGCTGATCCAGCTGCACAAATCCCTGGGCTTTCTGTTGCTCGGGCTGGTGATCCTGCGCATCGCCTGGCGCATCGGCAATGCGGCGCCTGCCCTGCCGCGTTCGGTAGGCCCTTTCGAGCGCCGGACCGCGCCGCTGGCGCATTTTGCGCTCTATGGGTTTCAGCTCGCCTTGCCGCTGTCCGGTTGGGCGCTGGTGTCTGTGTCGATGCTGGAAATCCCCAGCATGCCGTTCAACCTGTTCGTGATGCCCAACCTGCCGCTTGCAGAGTCAGACGCGGCCGAGAACTTCTGGGCGGCAGCGCATTGGTATCTCGCCTATGCCGGCATCGCGCTTGTCATTCTGCATGCGCTGGCTGCGCTGCGCCATCATTTCTGGCTGAAGGATACTGTGCTGGAGCGCATAATCATGCCTTCGTCAGATCGAGGCGCGGAATAGAGCAGGCGGTCCATTCGTTCATGGAGCGAGGACGCTGACAATGCGTGTCTCCAGAAGGATAAAACCCATGTACGCGCGCATCTTCGGATTTGCGGCTCTTGCCGCTTGCCTTGCCGTGCCTGTTTCCGCGGCGGTCGCGCTCAGCGACGCCGCCGGCAGCTACACGATCAGCCCGGCGAACTCCAGCATCCGCTTCTCCGTCGGCAAGGCCGGCGGTGGCGGGCTCGACGGCGCCTTCGCCCGCTTCAAGGGCTCAATCCGCATCGACAGCAGCGACGTCGGGCGCTCCAGGGTCGATCTCACCATCTTTCCCGAAAGCGTCGGCACCGGCCAGAGCCGGATCGACGCCTTCCTTCGCTCCGACGCCGTCTTCGATGCGGCCAACAGTCCGGAAATCCAGTTCCGCTCGACCAGCGTCAAACGCACCGGCGACACGTCAGCCCTCGTCACCGGGCGGCTAACGGCGCGCGGCAAGACCTTTCCGGAAAAGTTCACGGCCGAACTTGGCGGCCTCAAGGCCGGCACGATAAAGTTCCGCGTCACCGGCAAGGTGCTCAGGTCGCGTTACGGCATGGATGTCGGCACGCCGATCTATTCCAACATCGTGAACTTCGACATGACGCTGACCGGCAAAAGAGGCTGAGCACATCTTCCTGCGGTGCCGGACGTTCGCTGGTGTTGGCGCCGACATCCGAGGGAGGTCGCTCCTGTTCGCCACCACGCTCCCGCATTGGCTTTTCTCCTGAATTAGGGCAAACCTCCAGTCCTGCAATCGAGATGGAGGAAGCCTGATGTTCCGATGGGGTGTTTTGTCGACGGCCAAGATCGGCCGCGAGCATCTTTTGCCCGCGATGGTCGAGGCGGAGAACGGCGTTTTGTCGGCGATCGCCAGCCGCGATGTGTCGAAAGCGCGTGCGCTGGCCGAGCGCTTCGGCGCGCGTCATGCCTTCGGTTCCTATGAGGAACTGCTCGCCTCCAAGGAGGTCGATGGCGTCTATATCCCGTTGCCGACCTCGCAGCATGTCGAATGGACGGCCAAGGCGATCGAGGCAGGAAAACATGTCCTGGTCGAAAAGCCCCTGGCGCTCGATGCCAAGGACATTCCGGCGCTGATCAAGCTGCGCGACGCCAGGAAGGTGCTGGTCTGCGAGGCCTTCATGGTCGTCTACCATCCGCAGTGGATCAAGGTGCGCGACCTCATCGCCGGCGGCGCCATCGGCCGGCTGCGCCATGTCCAGGGCGCGTTCTCCTACTACAATGTCGATCCCACCAACATGCGCAACCAGCTCGACCTTGGCGGCGGCGCGCTGCCCGATATCGGTGTCTATCCGACGGTGTCGACGCGCTTTTCGACCGGCAAGGAGCCGTTGCGGGTGCAGGCGACCATCGAGCGCGACAAGAAATTCGGCACCGACATCTATTCCTCGATCCGCGCCGATTTCGGCGCCTTCGAACTGTCGTTCTATCTGTCGACGCAGATGGCGGCGCGGCAGGTGATGGTGTTCCACGGCGAGAAGGGCTTCATCGAAGTGTTCTCGCCATTCAATGCCGGCCTCTATGACCATCACCGCATCGAATTGCACAACCAGAACCACAGCGAGGCGCAGGTGTTCCGCTTCCCCGGCACGCAGCAGTACCGGCTGGAGGTCGAGGCCTTCGCGCGGGCGGCACAGGGCGGCAAGGACCGCGTCTTCACGCTGGAAGAATCCGTGCTCAACCAGAAGGTCATCGACGCCATCTTCCGTGCCGGCGAGAAGGACGGCTGGGAGAAGGTTTAGGCTGAGCATGATCCCGAACCGAAGGTCCGCGTCAGCGAAAAGTGGGAACCGGTTTTCGGAAAGGATCATGGTCCAACAAAATGCCTGACGATGCGGACGTGATCGTGGTCGGCGCAGGGCTCGCCGGGCTGGTCGCCGCGACCGAATTGGCCGAAGCCGGCAAGAAGACCATCATCCTCGACCAGGAGCCGGAGCAGTCGCTTGGCGGCCAGGCGTTCTGGTCGCTGGGTGGCATTTTCCTCGTCGATTCGCCCGAACAGCGGCGCATGCGCATCCGCGACTCGCATGACCTCGCGCTCGAGGACTGGCTGGGCACCGCCGCCTTCGATCGCACGGAAGATTCCTGGCCGCGCCGATGGGCCGAGGCCTATGTCGGCTTTGCCGCCGGCGAGAAGCGCTCATGGCTGACCGAGCGCGGCATAAAATTCTTTCCCGTGGTCGGCTGGGCCGAGCGCGGTGGCGGCAATGCCGTCGGCCACGGCAATTCCGTGCCGCGTTTCCACATCACCTGGGGCACCGGCCCCGGCGTGCTCGAGCCTTTCATCCGGCGCGTGCGCAAGGCCGAAAGCCAAGGGCTAATCCGCTTCAAATTCCGTCACCGCGTCAACGAGTTGGTCCGGACAGGCGCCGTCGTCACCGGCGTGCGCGGCGACATACTCGCTTCAAGCGACGTCGAGCGCGGCCGCAAGAGTTCGCGCGACATTTCAGGTGATTTCGAGCTGAAGGCGCAAGCGGTCATCGTCGCCTCCGGCGGCATCGGCGCCAATCACGAGCTTGTCCGCAAGAACTGGCCGCGGCGGCTGGGTTCGCCGCCGCGCCGCATGATCACCGGCGTTCCCGACCACGTCGACGGCCGCATGCTGGCGATCGCCGAGCAGGCCGGCGGCAGCATCATCAACCGCGACCGCATGTGGCACTATGTCGAGGGCATCAAGAACTGGGCGCCGCTCTGGACCGGCCATGGCATCCGCATCCTGCCCGGCCCGTCGTCACTGTGGCTCGACGCGCGCGGCAAACGCCTGCCGGTGCCGCTCTATCCCGGCTTCGACACGCTCGGCACGCTCAGCCACATCATGGCGACCGGCTTCGACTATTCCTGGTTCATCCTGACAAAAAAGATCATCCAGAAGGAGTTCGCACTGTCGGGTTCCGAACAGAACCCCGACCTGACCGGCAAAAGCTGGCGCCAGGTGCTCGGCCGCGCAACGTCAGGCATTCCGGGTCCGGTGAAGGCGTTCATGGAGAAAGGCGAGGACTTCATCGTCGAGCCTGATTTGCCGGCGCTGGTTACCCGCATGAACGCGCTGGCCGGCGGCGAGCCGCTGCTCGAGCTGACCCAGGTCGAACGCGAGATCCGCGCCCGTGACCGGCAGCTCGACAATCCCTTCTCCAAGGACATGCAGATCACCGCGTTGCGCGGCGCGCGGGCCTATCTCGGCGACAAGCTGATCCGCACGGCAAAGCCGCACAAGATGCTCGATCCGGACAATGGCCCGCTGGTCGCGGTCCGGCTCAACATCCTGACCCGCAAGACGCTGGGTGGGTTGCAGACCGATCTCGACAGCCGCGTGCTGGACACCGACGGCCAGCCGGTAGAAGGGCTCTATGCCGTGGGCGAGGTCGCCGGTTTCGGCGGCGGCGGCATGCATGGCTATGCCGCGTTGGAAGGTACGTTTCTCGGCGGCTGTATTTTCTCAGGGCGCGCCGCCGGCCGGGCGGCGGCGCGCGCGGTGGGATAAGATCTCACCAGATCCATTCGCCTCGTCCCAGAGCCGACACTGCCTCGACGATCCGGGTAAAGCTCGAACGCGCCCGGCCGACCGTGTGCCTGGCCCTGAGATAGCCGTGCACCAGCCCCGGCTCCTCGAACCAATAGGCGTGCCCGCCCGCCGCCACGATGCGGTCGCGATAGGCTTCGCCGTCGGAGGACAGCGGGTCGCATTCGGCGGTGATCAGCACGGTTGGTGGCAGATAGGCAAAATCGGCGTCGGCCAGCGGTGACAGCGTGATCTCGCCGGTTCGGTCCACCCCGCCAGTGCGGATGTGCCTGTAAAATTCGATATCGCGGGTCGTCAGCATGGGCGCCTCGGCATGCGTCACATAGGACCCCTTTGAACGGTCGCCGAAAAGCCCTGCATAGATCAGCACCTGGCCGATCGGTTTTCGCGCATGGCCGCGCGTCGCATGGCTGACGGCTGCGGCGAGATTGCCGCCGGCGCTGTCGCCGCAAAGCAGGATCGGCCGCTTGTAGGTGGTTGCCGCCCATTCGAAGGCGCTGACGGCGTCGTCGAAGCCGGCCGGATGAAGGTGTTCGGGCGCCAGCCGGTAGTCGACCGAAACCACCTCAAAGCCAGTGCGGGCGCAAAGCTCGGCGCAGACATCGTCATGGCTGTCCAGCCCACCGAGAATGAAACCGCCGCCATGGAAATACAGCACCATCGCCGCCGCTTCCGTCGCCGGCGTCCGGTAGATGCGGATCGGGATGGTGTGCGAAGGCGTGGCAATGGCGGTCGTTTCGGCTGTGACGCCCTCCGGGTAGCCGGCAAAGAATTCGCGGCACATGCGGTCGTAGATCTCGCGCTGCCGCGCGATCGTGTAGTCGATCGTATCCGGCGGGTAATAGGAATTGGTCTTCTCGATGAAGGCCCAGGTCTCTGCGTCGATGAGGGTTTTGTAGTCGGTCATGGATACTGGCCTGTTATTCACTTCCCCTTCCACACCGGGTCGCGCTTTTCGGCAAAGGCGCGAAAACCTTCCATGCCGTCCTCGGATCCATACAGCGCATCGACGGTCGGCAACTGTCGGCGCGTCACCTTGTTCATCGCATCCTGGAAGGTCAGCGCCTCGGCCACCCGCGCCGTTTCCTTGATCGCGGCGAAGACCAGCGGCGGGCCGCCGGCCAGCAGCCGGGCAATCTCCCAGACGCGCTCCTCGAGCTTTTCCTTGGGCAGCACTTCGTTGACAAGGCCCCAGCGATGCGCTTCCGCCACATCCATCCAGCGGCCGGTAAGCAACAGGTCCATGGCAACGTGATAGGGGATGCGCTTCGGCAATTTGATCGTCGCCGCATCGGCCAAGGTGCCGGCGCGGATTTCGGGCAGCGCGAAGGAGGAATGGTCCGACGCGTAGATCAAGTCGCAGGACAGCGCCAGTTCGAAGCCGCCGCCGACGGCCATGCCGTTGACGCAGGCGATGACCGGCTTGTTGAGGTCACGCAACTCCTGCAGCCCGGCGAAGCCGCCGACGCCATAGTCGCCATCGACCGCGTCACCGCCGGCCGCGGCCTTCAGGTCCCAGCCGGCGCAGAAGAACTTGTCGCCGGCGGTCTTGACGATGGCGACGCGCAGCTCGGGGTCGTCACGGAACGCCTTGAATGTCTCGCCCATCAGCCGCGACGTCTTGAGGTCGATGGCGTTGGCCTTCGGCCGGTCGAGCGTGACTTCGAGGATCGTGCCTTCGCGGCGGGTCGAAATGACATCAGACATGCTTTTTCTCTCCCAGCACCAGCAGCGCGTCGGCGATCCAGGCGCCCTTGCCTTGCGCGCAGACGATCAGCGGATTGATGTCGAGTTCCTCGATCTCGCCGGCATTCTTCTGCACGAAGGCGGCAATGCCTGCTATGGCGTCGATGGCCGCCGCGACATCGGCCTTGGGCCGGCCGCGATAGCCTTCGAGCAGCGGGAACAGTTTCAGGCCACGCAGCGCCGCCTCGATGTCGTCGCGCGTCGCCGGCAGCATCAGCGTGACGCTGTCGCGCAGCAATTCGACCAGCACGCCGCCGGTGCCGAGCGTCATCACCGCGCCGAACATCGGGTCGCGGGTGAAGCCGACGATCAGCTCGGCGACGCCGTCGCGCACCATGCGCTCGACATAGAGGCCGGAGCCGAGCGGTAACAGATCGTGGGCGGCGGCGCTGACGGATTCAGCATCCTTGAGGTTGAGCCGCACCGCGCCGAGTTCGGATTTGTGGGTGACGCCCAACGCCTTCAGCGCCACCGGGAAGCCGAGCGCCATCGAGGAGATCACCGCTTCGACCGCATTGCCGGCGCGTTCGCCCTTGGGCACCGAAAGCCCGGCCTCGATCAGCCGCGCCTTCGCCTCCGCCTCGTCGGGCGTTACATGATCGCCGGCCGGCGCGCCGGAGGCTGACGTGTCGATCGGTTGCGCCTGCGGTTCGCGCCACGCCCAGCCGATGAAAGCAGCCGCCTGGGCGGCGTCCAGAGCCTCGGAAATACCGAACAACGGCACCATGCCGCGCGCCATCAGTTCGGCGGTGTATTCCTCCGGCAGGTTCTCCGGCAGCGAAGAGACGATCGCGCCGTGCGCCTTGTTGGTCTTCAGCGCCGACTCGAAGGCGCGCAGCGTCGCCCACCAGTCGGTGACCGAGCAGCGGTCGGGGCGTGGGAAGTCGAGCACCAGCATGTTGAGGTCGAAGCCGCCCGACACCATGGCGGTGAAGGTGGCGGTCATCGCCGGCTCGTTGTTCCAGATGAAGGTGTGGTAGTCCAACGGGTTGGCGACCGCGACCAGCGGCCCGAGCGTCGATTTGACATGGGCGCGGTGCTTGTCGGTGAGCACGGGGAAATTCACCCAGCGGCCCTCGGCACTGTCGGCCATGACCGAAGCCTCGCCGCCCGAACAACTCATCGACGACAGGAGGTAGCCGGGCAGCGGTCCGGTGACGTGCAGCAATTTCAGCGCCTCGATGAAGGCGGGGATGGAATCGACGCGGGCGATGCCGAGCCGCTTCAGGAAGGCGCCTGACGCGGCGTCGGAGCCGGCGAGCGATGCGGTGTGCGACACCGTCGCTTGTCGCGCCTGTTCGGAGCGGCCCACCTTCATGGCGATAACAGGTTTTTTCAGTTCGCGCGCCCGCGCCGCCAGTCTTTCGAAGCCGGCTACTGAATCGAAGGCCTCGATATGCAGGCCAAGCGACGTGACACGCTCGTCCTCGATCAGCCCAAGCGCCATTTCGGAAAGCCCGGTCTGCGCCTGGTTGCCGGCGGTCATCAGGAAGGCTATCGGCAGGCCGCGTTTCTGCATCGTCATGTTGATGGCGATGTTGGACGACTGGGTGATGATGGCGACGCCCTTGCCGCCTTCGGCCAGCCTGATGCCGCCATGCTGGTCGGGCCACAGCAGCGCGCCGTCGGCATAGTTGATCAGGCCGTAGCAGTTCGGCCCGATGATCGGCATCTGGCCGGCGGCGGCGACCAGTTCGGCCTGCAGCCGCTCGCCGTCCTCGTCATAGGCTTCCGTCTCAAGGAAGCCGGCAGCAAAACAGACGGCGCCACCGGCGCCGCGTTCGGCCAGCGCCTTGATCACCTCGATGGTGAGATGCCGGTTGACCCCGACGAAGGCTGCATCCGGCGCGCCGGGCAGCTCGGCCACGGAACGATAGGCTTTGCGGCCGGCAACCTCGTCCTTGGTCGGATGCACCGGCCAGATCTCGCCGGCAAAGCCCATCTTGATCGACTGGGCAACCACAGCGGC
The DNA here is from genome assembly GCF_000350085.1 of Mesorhizobium metallidurans STM 2683. GTDB lineage: Bacteria > Pseudomonadota > Alphaproteobacteria > Rhizobiales > Rhizobiaceae > Mesorhizobium > Mesorhizobium metallidurans. The sequence goes on along the minus strand of NZ_CAUM01000017.1, from coordinate 4,479 downwards.
CGCCTGCGCGCCGCCGAACACGGCGATCGATCTGGGGCGCAGAAGACGCTCAAGCTTGTGCATGAGCACCCCCCTCTGCCCCGCCGGGCATCTCCCCCTCAAGGGGGGAGATTGGCAGCTTTGCTGTCGGCTCGAGACCCGGAACGGTGGCAATTGGCGAAATCAGAGATGATGGCTGATCTCCCCCCTTGAGGGGGAGATGCCAAGTTTTGGCAAAGAGGGCAGGACAGAGGGGGGCGCGAAGGAATGCGAACATTGCGCTGTTCAGCCCCCAACCGCCCGCAGGAGTGCCCGCGAAATGATGTGGCGCTGGATTTCCGACGTGCCTTCCCAGATGCGCTCGACGCGGGCGTCGCGCCAGATGCGCTCCAGCGGCAGATCGTCCATCAGCCCCATGCCGCCATGGATCTGGATCGCCTCGTCGGCAACGAAGGCAAGCATTTCGGTGGCCTTCAGCTTGGCCATGGCCATGTCCTGATCGGTGACGGTGCCCTGATCGTACTTCCAGCCGGCTTCGAACACCATCAGGTCGGCGGCCTTCAATTCGGTCGCCATGTCGGCGAGCTTGAACGAAACGCCCTGGAACTTGCCGATCTGTTGGCCGAACTGCTGGCGCTGCGCGGCATATTCGATGGCATGGCCAAGCGCCCGCTCGGCGCGGCCGAGGCAGGTGGCGCCGACCTGCAGGCGGGTCGCGCCGAGCCATGAATTGGCGACGTCGAAACCCCTGTGGACCTCGCCGAGCACTTGGGCTCCCGGCAGCCGGCAATCGTCGAATTCGAGGATGGCGTTGGTGTAGCCGCGATGCGAGACGTTGCGGTAGCCGTCGCGCACGGCAAAGCCCTTGGTGCCCTTGTCGACGAAGAAGGCAGTGATCTTCTTGCGCTTGCCGCGCGAGGTTTCTTCCTCACCCGAGGCCATGAAAACGATGGCGAAATCGGCGAGATCGGCGTGGGAGATAAAGTGCTTGGTGCCGTTCAGCACCCAGTCGTCGCCATCCTGCACAGCGGTCGCCTTCATGCCGCGCAGGTCGGAGCCGGCACCCGGCTCGGTCATCGCCAGGCAGTCCCATTTCTCGCCGCGGATGCAAGGAAACAGATATTTTTCACGCTGCTCAGGCGTGCCGGCCAACAGGATGTTGGACGGACGCGCCACGCAGGTCCAGTGCAGCGCGTAGTTGGCGCGGCCGAGTTCCTTTTCGTAGAGCAGCCAGGTCACCGTATCGAGCCCGGCGCCGCCGACATCGGCCGGCATGTTGGCGGCGTAGAGCCCGGCCTCGATCGCTTTGGCCTTTATCTCCTCGATCAGCTCGCGGCGCAGCACGCCGGTGCGCTCCACCTCGCGCTCATGCGGGTAAAGCTCGTTCTCGACGAAGGCGCGTGTCGTCTCGACGATGAGCTTCTGTTCCTCCGAAAGACCGAAATCCATCGTCTCAGCCTTTCTTCTTGTTCTTCTTCGCCTTTTCGGCCTTTGCCTTCTTCACCGGCTTGGTCGCCTTGGCCTTTGCGGCTGCCTTGGAGGCTACGGGCGTCTTCGCCGCCAGTTTGGCCAACTGCTTCGTATAGTCCTTGTGCAGCGCGCCGGCGCCCCAGCCCTTGCCCTTGTTCTGCTTCGACAGCGCCTCCATGATCGCGACCAGATTGTCGTCGCGGATCTTTTCCAGCTCCCGGATCGACAGGCCATGCGCCTGGTCGTCCGACTGGGTGGCGATCAGGTCGACCAGCTCGTCGTTGAATTCCGGCACATCCATCAGCTTGGTCCACGGCCATTTCAGGCACGGCCCGAACTGTGCCATGAAGTGGCGCATGCCGGCCTCGCCGCCGGCGACGCGATAGACCTGGAACATGCCCATCTGCGCCCAGCGCAGGCCGAAGCCATAGCGCATGATATCGTCGAGCTCCTCGACGGTGCAGATGCCGTCCTTGATCAGCCACAGCGCCTCGCGCCATGCGGCTTCGAGCAGGCGGTCGCCGACGAAGGCCTCGATCTCCTTGCGGATGACGACAGGCTTCATGCCGATCGAGGCATAGATCTCCTTGGCGACCTCGATCGCCTCCGGAAAGGTCTGCTCGCCGCCGACGATCTCGACCAGCGGCAGGAGATAGACCGGGTTGAACGGGTGGCCGACCACCAGCCGTTCCGGATGCTTCTTCATCGCCACCTGCATGTCGGTCGGCTTGATGCCTGAGGTCGACGAGCCGACAATGGCGTTGGCCGGCGCATGCGTGTCGATCTCGGCCAGCACCTTGTGCTTGAGGTCGAGCCTTTCGGGCACGCTTTCCTGGATGAAATCGGCATCGGCCACCGCCTCGGCGATCGTCTTGGCGAAAGTCAGCTTGCCTTCCTTGGGCAGGCCGCCGGGCAGCATCTGCTTATAGGCGCGGCGCGCGCCCTTCATCACTTCGCCGACCTTGCGCGACGCTTGCGGGTCGGGATCGAAGATCGACACGTCGATGCCGTTGAGGAGCAGACGCGCCACCCAGCCGGCGCCGATGACACCGCCGCCGATGGCGGCTGCCTTGTTGATGATGCTCATGCGGAGGCTCCGGTTCTTGTCCTGGCAATTGCTGGATCGACGAGAGGCACGCGCTCGCCGGCGCGGATCATGGCCGGGTCATAAGCTTTGCGCGCGAACACTTCGAGCACGAGGGGCCGGAAGAAATCGATCGGCAGCGTCTCGTAGTCCGGGTCGAAGCTCGACTGGTCCCAACGCTCGCAAAATTGGTCGCAATCGTCGAAATAGGCGTGGCCGGCGAAGCGGTCGCGGGCATGGGGATTGCCGCCGAGATGGTGGGCATAATAGAGGCGCTGGAAATCGCCATGCTTCTCCACCACCCAGGTGCATTGCTCGCGCACGAAGGGTTTCAGGATGGCGGCGGCATATTCGTCGTGATTGTAGGGCGCGTGGATGTCGCCGATATCGTGCAGCAGCGCGCAGGCGATCCAGTCGGTGTCGGCGCCGTCGCGCCACGCGCGGGTGGCCGCCTGCAGCGAATGGCCGAGCCGGGTGATCTTGTAGCCGGACAGGCCCTCGTCGAGTTGGACCAGCGCATCGAGCAGCCGCTCGCCGGTCTTTGCGGCATAGTCGATTTCATGGGCGGTCAGGAATTCGTAGTCGTCCTTGTCGCCATCCTTCATCGCGGTGAATTTGACAGTAGTCATGTCGACCTCCCAGCGAATAATTTATGCCGCTATCGGCGCGCGCTTGGTCAGGTTCAGCTTCTGGCGCACTTCTTCCGGTCCAAGGATCCTGGCGCCGAGATTGGTGACGATGCTGGCGGCACGTTCGACCAACTGCGCATTGGTGGCGAGCACGCCCTTGTCGAGCCAGAGATTGTCTTCCAGCCCGACGCGGACATTGCCACCGGCCAGCACCGCGGCGGCGGCATAGGCCATCTGGTTGCGGCCGATCGAAAAGGCCGACCAGTTCCAGGTCGACGGCACATTGTTGACCATGGCCATGAAGGTGTTGAGATCGTCAGGCGCGCCCCATGGCACGCCCATGCAGAGCTGCACCAGAGCATCCGGCTTCAGCACCTGTTCCTCGACCAACTGCTTGGCGAACCACAGATGCCCGGTGTCGAAGGCTTCGATCTCCGGCTTGACGCCGAGCGCCGTCATCATGCCGCCCATGGCGCGCAGCATGCCAGGCGTGTTGGTCATGACATAGTCGGCCTCTGCGAAATTCATCGTGCCGCAATCCAGCGTACAGATTTCCGGCAGGCATTGGCGCACATGCTCCACGCGATTGGTGGCGCCGCCCATATCGGTGCCCTTTTCGTTCAGGGGCAGCGGCGCTTCGGGCGAGCCGAACACCATGTCGCCGCCCATGCCGGCGGTCAGGTTCAGCACCACGTCGACGTCTGCCGCGCGGATGCGCTCGGTCACCTCACGGTAGAGATTGACGTCGCGCCTGGGCTTGCCGGTCTCGGGATCGCGCACATGGCAGTGGACAATCGCCGCACCCGCCTTTGCCGCATCGATCGCCGAATCGGCGATCTGCTTGGGCGAGCGCGGCACATGCGGGCTGCGGTCCTGCGAGCCGCCGGACCCGGTCACGGCACAGGTTATGAAAACCTCACGGTTCATCGCGAGCGGCATGAAACTTCCTCCCATTCGAGACAGACCATAACAATGCCCGACTTGCCGGAAACTGTTTTGCGTTTTACGAAGTACTCATGATCAAAAGCGAAAAACCTGATATCTTTCGCTCTGAGCGCTTGCCGCTCAAGGTGACGTTTCTGGTGTTCTCAGGTTCGTCGATCATGTGCGTGGCCTCGGCCGTCGATCCGTTGCGTGCGGCCAACCGCATTTCCGGCGAGATCCTCTTCGATTTCAAACTGGTCTCGGTAACCGGCGAGGCGCCGGTCACCACATGCGGACTGCCGGTGGCGGTCAGCGGCCGCTTCGATGCGGCTGAACCAACCGACGTGCTTGTCGTGGTCGCCGGTTTCGGCACCCAGAACTACGCCACGTCGG
>NZ_CAUM01000018.1 GCF_000350085.1 Mesorhizobium metallidurans STM 2683 | reverse complement strand
AGCGTTAGTGTTGAAGATTCGGTCATAGTCTTCCTCCGTGCAGTCCACGAGAGGCTTGACCATCATGTCGGCCGCGCTGGCGACCACGATGTCCAAAGGTCCGGTCTTCTGCTCAGCCTCGTCGAACATCCGGGCGACTTCGCGCGGCAGTGAGAGATCGGCCTTGATCGCGACACCCTGTCCGCCTGCCTCGCCGATGGCCTTCAGCGCCTCGTCCGCGCGTGCGTCGTTCTTGACATAGCCGATCGCGACGCGCGCGCCCTGTGTTGATAGTCGAAGCGCAATCGCGCGTCCGATCCCGCGCACCCCTCCAGTGACTAACGCGTTCTTTTGTTCAAGTGACGTCTCCATTACCTATCTCCTCGATCGCGTGTTATCTCTCGGAGCCGTCAGCAAAGCTGGCCAAAGTGGCGATGCCGCTTCGCAGGCATCATCGTTTCCCACTTCCTTCTCTTGCGAATTGGCTCTGAAATGCTCCTGCTGTTCGTCACGAAATCACTGCGGTTCTCCACCCTATTCCGCCCTCGCCTACAGAGCGATTCTGCGATCAATCATAGTGGCATTGGCGAGTATGGGATGCTCGCGGCGGGACCTGCGGCCAGACGGTTAGAATATCATAGCGCTCCAGCGGAAACGTAGTTATCAGTTTCATCAACGCTGGCGCGCCATTAATTTCAATTGTCATTGGCCACGATACCCCCTTTCGGTCGAAAGCTTACTTTCTTGCCAAGGTAAATTACCCTTGGCGTTAGAAGCTCGCCCGTCAAAGCGCGTTTGCCGGAACCGCGCGGATCCTCATCGCCTTGAAAAGGAGCACCCCACCATGGGCACAGCGAGCGACGCCCACTTCTGGGACCGGACTTCGCGGAAGTATGCCACGGCCGCGATTGTGGATCATGCCGGATACGAGCGCACGCTGGACCGGACCCGTGCCCTGTTGGGACCGGACGACCGGGTGTTGGAACTGGGCTGCGGAACAGGAACAACGGCGCTCCGTCTTGCAGGCGAGGTGCAGAGCTATCTTGCGACGGATATTTCAGCTGAAATGATCGCAATTGCAGAGGAGAAACGCACCGCCGGCCTCCTCCCGGCGCTTGCCTTCCGCACCATGACCGCGGACACCCTTATGCCTGAGGCGGTGCAGTTTAACGCCGTGCTGGGGTTCAACTATCTCCATCTGGTCCGCGACCTGCCCGGCACGCTGCCCCGCATCCATGCCTTGCTTGCGGCGGAAGGCTTATTCATCTCCAAGACACCCTGCGTCGGGGATATGAATCCACTCATCCGCCTTGCCTTGCTGCCCGCGATGCGCGCGATCGGCAAGGCCCCCTATGCCGGCGTTTTCCGGGCGGCGGAGTTGGGTCAGCATATATGCGCCGCAGGCTTCGACATTCTTGCCACTGAATGCCACGCAACCAAGGGCAACGACAACCGTCCCTATATCGTGGCCCGCAAGAGATGACGTGCAGGCCACAACGCTGGGGAGATCTCGAAACGTAGGTATAGTCTGGTCAGGCGTGATCAGTCTGCGCCGCAGCTGGCTTCCACTGATACCCCGCCCGAGGCGGGTGCTTGAACCTGATCTACGGAATCGATCCATGGAGTCGCCTCTTCAACGTGTCAGCGACGCGAGAATGACCGGCAGCCGGCGGGAGCGGCGCATGATCGATTCAATCGCCAGGTGTTTTGGACCTCAGCACGATTCCGCAAAGAACCACTTATGAGCCGCGGCCAGGCTGAAGCTGCTCACTTGACCCTTTCGATCGGTGGAGCCGGCGTGCAATCTTGCCCCTTGCATTCCCGGACAGGATCCTCTGCGGGCGGGAGGCAGTTTTGTCCCTCGCAATGAACCGGGGGCTCCCTGCCAGGCCGATCATGGCCGTGCACAGGAGCGCAATCCGAAGGAAATTCATTTCCGCCGCTGACAGCGGGCGGCATCCTACATTTTGGAACTGCGGCCGACATCCGGTCACCCGCAAACGATGTTAACAGCGTGTTTCGGCGGGCCGACCGGCTTCGGATGCTCCTAGCCCGCGCCGCTGACCGAACAGTTCGTCAACTTGGCCAAAATCGCAGCTTCGGGCCGATCAGGCCTATTTAGCCTATGAAGGCACGTTCCTGCCGCTCGATGTCGGAGACGACAAGGGCAATGCCATGATCGGCTCAACCCCGTGGTCGGTTCCGGCCCCGTTTACGCTGAACACCGATGCAGTGGCAATATTAGGCTACACTCCTGTGACGACCTATCAGGGTTCGGTCGGCAAGACCTGTGATTGGCTCGTGGCGCAGAGCAGGCACGATTGGAGGACACAATTTCCAATTCTCGCCAGCTATCCTCGCGAGCTGTTTGATTATTCGACTGACGATAGACTACTGGCGACCGATGTGTAGCGGAACTCCTAAGTTGTAAGGATCGGGCTCGGCCAACAGATGAAACCGATCGACAGCGCATCCGTGCTGTCGACTGTATCGAAGTCACAATCCAGCTTCAGCGAAGAGCGAGATTGGCACGCTGCGGGCCAGGCCCTGGACGCAAAAATTCTCGCTCTGTGAACACTCCCAATCCGATCGCGATCACCGTCCATAGAGCCCCTTGGATGAGTAGCGACGCAATTCGGAACTGCCACAATACCGTAGCTGGGAATGTATCCGGCACCTCGTTTATGTAGGGCAGCGCCAGCCGCACGATTCCGACGAAGGCCAAGTAACCTAGTGCCGCAATGATCGCGGCGTTCCAGCTTCCGAACGAGCCAGCAAACCTTCGCGCAAGCCACACTGCGACAACCATGGCGGCGATCGATAGAAGCAAGGTTAGACCGAATAGCTGTGAGCGATAGCTGATGGTCTCGGGGTCGCCCACTGCTGGCGGGTTGGCTGGATATATCAACCCGGGCACCAGAACCACCGATACGAACCCGAGGCCAGCAACAGTCGCTGCCGCAGCCCGCGGGCTAATTGCCCCGAGACGGCCATTGGCGAACGCCAACACAAGCGCCAGAATGCCACCGATGCCTGCTCCGTATCCCAAGAGCCCTGAGCCAAGCCCCAATGTGCGCTGTACATCACGGCTGACAAGCGGGGCTTCGCCGTGCCCTCCGCCAGCTGCGACGCTGTTCTGCTCCTCAATCGCAATGGCGCTTTCAACGGGCGGCCCGCCAAAAATACGGGCCACCGGGAAGGCCAAAATGCCTGCCAGCAGCCCGATGATGAGGCCGCGCATCAACAACTTACCTATCATGGCGCGAACCTTTTTTAGTGGCAGGGGAATCCGAGAAGATGGCGCCCGTCATGAAAAAATTCATGGACGATCATTTCGTTGCCGGGCAGGCTTTGGCCCGCGCTCACAAAATAGATGACGATCAGCAGGATAAGCCCGCCGAACAACGCCCAAGGCAGAATTTCCTTTACCGGTATTGGGGCCGGCTCGAAGACAGGTAACATTGTCACGTCAGACATAATTTTCTCCTTGGGGATACAGCGTCCCGGCTAGAAAGAACGTGGCTCCCGCGAGCGGTCTGACTTCCGGTTCGCAGTTAATCGCCGCGAACCGGTCACAGTGGCGCGACCGTGCCGGATTGCCGGCTTCGCCCCCAGGAATGCGCAATGCTATAACTCGCGTTTGCGGCGTGTCAATGAGTCGTCGGCAAGTGCCTTTCATCTTCCCGCACCTTTGGAGACGCTAAGTTGAAAACTTCCCGATTAAAGTTGGTCTCTAGTGGCATCACCGCGTCCATGCATAAAGCAGCGTTCCCTTGCGACGACCCGCTAGAGGCCAAGTCGATACGCCTGGCGGTTGCGCTACGCGGCAGGCTTTCGAATTTGTCGGATCGGCCTTTATGTGGCCCCGCGCTCAGGGCGCGACAGACCGCGGAAATCTTAGGCCTACATGCCACGGTATCAGAGACATTGCGCGATCAGGATTATGGTGTCTGGACGGGCCGCACACTACCAGAACTGGAGGCGGAGCAACCGGGAGTCCTACAAGCGTGGGCATCCGACCCGCTGTTCGCTCCGCCTGGCGGCGAGTCGATTAAGGACTTGTGTAACCGCGCCACGGCATTCCTGAGCGACATGGCGATGATGCCGGGTACAACGGTTGCAGTGACCCATGGGCCACTTGTCCGCGCCGCCATTCTTTGCGTTCTCGACGCGCCCGTGCTGTCGTTCTGGCGGATCGACACTCCGCCACTATCATGCACCGAATTTAGTTTCGATGGCCGGCGCTGGGCCCTACGACTGGGCGTGACCACCTAAAGTTTGCATGGTTACAGCGATCTCGCCTAGCGAAGGTCGAAAGTCGCCTGCCTGCGATCCTTGAGATCGCGCAATTGAAACCCATTATGTCGACACCGGCGGCGACCGATCATGTGTTCGCGCTCTGCGTCATGCTCGGCTTCCGCTTTTTGCCCCAGATCACCTTTCCGCCGCGACGACAACACCCCGCGCTTTGCCGGCGAGACCGGATTTCCCCGATACTTCGTGCTCCGACACGTCCTGCCCGCGCAGGAACACGCGCTCGAGAAAGAAGGACGTGCTCATTCCCTCGAAAGGCGTGTAGCCCGCCTTGCTCAATTGATCGGCCCCCCTGATTGTGGTCCGGCGGTTCGGATCGAGAACGAGCACATCGGCGTCGAACCCGGCCTGCAGGCGGCCCTTGCGGGCGCCAAGACCAAAGCGCTCCGCCGGGCGCGACGCGGCCAGCCTGACGAGGTCGGACAGGCCGATCAACCCGTCATCGACCAGGATGAGCAGCGTCGCCAGCAGGGTCTGCACGCCGGGAAAGCCGCCGGGCACGGCGGCAAAATCCTCCGCCAGCGCCAGCTTCTCAGTCATGAGATGCGGCGCGTGGTCGGTGACGATGATGTCGATGACGCCGTCGGCCACCGCGGCCCGGACGGCCTCCCGGTCGGCAGCGTCGCGCCAGGGCGGCGACGCCTTGGCCGCGGGTCCGAGCCGGTCGTAGTCCGACGCCGTGAACATCAGGCATTGCGGGCTGGTTTCGATCGAGACGTCGGCGAGGTCGCGCAGGCGGCGGAACGTCGCCATGCCCTGGCGCGAATTACTTTGGCGGATGTGGATGGGAGCCCCGGCCTGCGCGGCAACCAGGATGGCGCGGGCGATGCCTTGCGCCTCGGCATGCCCCGGCCGGCTGCGCACGAAATCCGCCGCCGTGCTGCGCCCCGGCGTCAGCCGGGCGAGTTCGGCATCGAGGATGGATTGATCGCCCGGCGATATGGCTGCTATCCCGCCCGCCGCCCGGACCGCCTCGACCGCCGCCTGCATCTCGGCCGTCGAGGCGTGCAGGAAATCGGCAGGGACATCCGAGGTGAAGATCTCGAAAGAGGTCGCGCCGAGACGGGCGAGCTCGGCCAGTTCAAAATGGTCGCGGCCAACCGCGACCTGCAGCCCGACATCGCAAAAGATCCGGCCTTGGGCCAGCGCACGCTTGGCCCTGAAATCCGCTGCCGACATGGTCCATGCATCGTCGGTCGGCATCACCAGCACGGTGGTCACTCCGCCCGTGATCGCCGCCAGCGTGCCGCTGGCAAAATCCTCCTTCCAGACCATGCCAGGCTCGCGCAGATGCACATGCGCATCGACGAGGCCAGGCAGGAGGAACTTGCCGTCTACCCGAACGATGCGCGCGGCCTCCGCCGGCTCGTTTGGCGCGAGCCGCGCCGCGATCCTGCCGTCGCTGAAGCCGAGATCGAGGCGCTGGATGCCGTCGGCGTCGACCATCTGGCCGCCGCGCAGAAGCACGTCGAATGCGGTCATGCCAAGCCGGGGATCCGGCGCTCCTCTAGAGCAATTCCAGGAAAAGTGTGAAACGGTTTTCCCGGGAAAAGCGCGTAGCGCTTTCCCTTGGGAATTGCGTCAAAACAAAGAGATAGAGCGGCTCTGCGTTTCCGTGAAACGATGAACCGCTCTATGATGACAAGCCGGTTCATGAGGCAACCCTTGCCCTCGACGGAACGAAGCGGCCGCGTCCGGCTGTGCCAAGCACGCGCCCGTCGTCGACGATGACCTCGCCGCGCGCGATGGTGGTCACCGGCCAACCCCGGATCCGTATGCCCTCATAGGGCGTGTGACCGGTGTTGTCGTGCAGCAGATCCGGCGTGACGGTCGTCTCCCGCTCCTGGTCCCAGATCGCGAGATCGCCGTCGGCGCCGATGGCGATCGAACCTTTCTGCGGGGCGATGCCATGCAGCTCGGCGGCATTCGTGGAGCTCAGCGCGATGAACTGGGCGAGGCTGATGCGGCCTTTGAGATACCCTTCGCTGAACAGCAGCGGCTGCCGCAGCTCCAGTCCGGGCATGCCGTTGGCAATCTGGTCGAACCGCGATTGCGGACCATGCTGCAGCTTGCCGGGTCCCGTCAGCCGGTAGGGCGAATGGTCGGAGGAATAGATGGCGAGGTCGCCCCGCGCCATGCCGGCCCACAGCGCCTCCTGGTCGGCAACGGTCCGCAGCGGCGGGCTGCACATGAACTTCGCACCTTCGACAATTTCGCGATCGAGGTCTTTCTCGGTGAGAAGCAGATATTGCGGGCATGTCTCGGCATGGATGCTGACGCCTCGGGCGCGCGCACGCATTACTTCTTCGAGGCCGACACGACTGGACACATGGACGATCAGCACCTCGGCGCCTGTCAGTTCGGCAAAGCTGGCGATGCGGTGGATCGCCTCGCTTTCAACGATCGGCGGTCGCGCCTTGGCGTGGAAGCGGGGAGCGACAAGGCCCTTGCTCAGCAGGTCCTTTTTCAGCATCGCGATGATGGCGTCGTTCTCCGCATGCACCATGACAAGCGCGCCATGCTGTGCTGCCACTTTGAAAATCGCCAGGATCTCCGCGTCGCCGAGCCGGAAATCGTCATAGGTCGTGAAGATCTTGAGCGAGGCGTAGCCGTTGCGGATCAGCGCGGGCAGGTCTTGCTCCAGCGTCTGCGCGCTCGCTGCCTGGATCGTCGGATGAATGGCGTAGTCGATCAGGGCCTGGCCTTCGGCCCTGCGGCGGTAGGCGGCAACCGTCTCGGCCACCGGGTCCGAGGCATGGGCCATGGCGAACGGCACGATCGTCGTCGTTCCGCCGCAGGCCGCCGAGAGCGTGCCGCTGCGGAAATCGTCTGCACAGACAGCGCCATAGTTTGGCTGGTCCATATGGCAATGCGCATCGACGCCGCCCGGCAGCACGAGGCGCCCCTTGGCCTCGACGATTTGGGCGGTATCCTCAAGGCGCTCCGCGACAGCCCGGATGCATCCGTCGCGAATGCCGATGTCGGCCCGCACCGTGGCGTCGCCGGCCGCCACCAGGCCGTCGCGCACGACAAGATCAAATCGGGCAGGCCGGGCGATCATGGCGTATCGCCCTCGGCCGGAAACAGCGACAGCCAGTAGCGGGCGATGTCGTTGCGGCGCATGAAGCCGGCCTCGGGCCTCGACAGAACCGCCTCGATCACGCCCTCCAGTGCGGCGGCCCTGTTCGGCTGGCCCGTCCATCGCGCATGGACGGCGATCGTCATCATGCGCCCTCCTTCCTCCCTGGCTTCCCCGATCAGGAAGTCCAGATAGCTCTCGACATTGTCGACGAAATCCTTCGGCGTCACATAGCCGGGGCTGACCAGGTACCGGCTGTCGTTCAAGGTCTTGGAGTAGGGGACGACCAGGAGACGTCCGCCCTTGGCCGGGACGAAATACGGCAGATCGTCGTTGCACGGATCCGAATCGTAGAGGAAGCCGCCTTCCTCGACCAGCAGGTCGCGCGTGTTGACGCTGGGAAAGGAACGGCTGTTCCAGCCGACCGGGCGCTCGCCGAGCAGTTCGACGAACAGCGCGACGGCGCGCTGCAGATGGTCACGCTCCTCGTCGCGGCTCAGCGTCCATTGTTCGGTCCAGCGCAAGCCGTGACCGAGCACGTCATGGCCGGATTGGCTGAGCCAGGCCGTCACCTCCGGATTGCGCCGCAGCGCCTCGGCGCAGCTGGAGATCGTGCCGTGGACGCCGTGTCGTTCGAGCAGCCTGGCGATCCGCCAGATGCCGACGCGGCTGCCATATTCGAAATGCGTCTCGGTGCCGAGGTCGCGGATGCCGGCCGGCGCCCGACAACGGATATTCGCCCCAGCCGTCGCTGTGGCTGTCGCCCTCGAACAGCGAATATTCCGAACCTTCCTCGTAGCAAACCACGAGATTGACGGCGACCAGGCGTCCGTCCGGCCAGGTGATTTGCGGCGGTCGCCGGCCATAGCCGATGAAATCGCGCGGCGGGCCAGGGCGATGCTTGGAAGTCATTGCAATCTACTCCTGGCGTATTGCCGATGTGGATCTGGCTTTGGTTCCATCGGGGCTGTTTCGATTGTTCCCTTGCATTCCAGCTTTTACCATAGCCAGGGCGGCGCGAACCGTATGCCAATCGGCAAAACATGCACCCGCGGGAGGCCGCTTGACGATGGGGACAAGATTGGAGTCGGGTCTCCCTAAAATTCATCAAGGCAATTCGGCACAGTTTCGCAATTCGGCGCGGGTGGGGGCAGGGCCTCAACCGGCTGCCAGTCCCTGCGAATGCGCAGTCACCCCGCCGCAGGTCCAACCGATTCCCGCTCGACCAGCGGGCATTCGAGCTTGGTGATGGGATAGCGGCCGCGGCCGGGCGGCGCGGGAACCTCGAGCTGTTCGATCGCCCATTGCCCCATCGCCATATGCGGCAGGATCGATGTCGTCAAAGGCGGGAACAGGTGGCGGGCGATCTCCTCGTCGTCATAGCCGACGACCGAGATATCCCCGGGGATGTGCAGGCCGGCTTCCTTCAGCGCCTCGTAGCAGCCGATGGCGGTGCGGTCGTTCTGGCAGAAGATGGCGGTCGGCCGGTCCTTCAGCGCCAGCAGCTTGACGGTCGCCGCATAGCCGGCACTTGCCGACCAGTCGCCTTCGACCACCAGCTCCGGATCGAACGGGATATCGGCGGTGGCCAGCGCCCTGCGGTACCCCTTCAGCCTGTCCTGCGCCGCCTGCATCCAGGGCTCGCCGGTGATGGTGGCGATGCGGCGGTGGCCATGGCCGATCAGATGCCGGGTCGAGCTCTGGCCGCCGGCAATCTCGCTTGGCACCACGGCGGGGAAGGCATAGTCCGACGTATAGCAATTGAGCAGGATGACCGGGATATCGAGGCCGTGGAGAAAATCGGGCGCTGATATCTCGCGGGTGAAGATGGTCATGTAGATCAGCGCCGAAATCCCTCGCTTGGTCAGCGCCGCGATGGCGCGCGGTTCCATGACGGCATCGCCCATCGTTTGCGCAACCAGGAGCACGTTGCCGGCATTCCATGAGGCCTGGCGCGCGCCCTCGATGGCGACCACCGCCTCGGGGCTGGTGGCCAGCTGGTCGACGGCGAAGCCGATAACCTCGTCCAATCCTTCGAACGGCGCGACGGGGGCACGCAGCACGGAAAAGGCGGGCGGCGCATAGCCGAGAGCCCGCGCGGCCTCGATCACCCGCTCGCGGGTCTGCCGCGACAGCCTGATGCCTGGCGTGTCGTTGAGCACGAAGGACACCGTCGCCTGCGAGCAGCCGGCGGCCCTGGCGATGTCGGTCATGGTGACGCGGCCCTTCGGGCCCGCCGGCTTGCGGCGCCTGGTGGCTTCGAGGGCATCCGTCGGTTCGCTCATGTCAGCATGTTCCCCAATCCCGGCCTGTTCTTATGCAAAAGCCACGCGTTCTTATGCAAAAGCCACGCGCGACGGCAAGCGGCCCGGCGTGACGCATTTATGGAAAATGCGGTGCAATTGATCATTATTAGCAGGCGGTGCTGACCACGCACCGGCCGCCACACGACAAACAAAGTCTGTACAGATTCCCAGATTTGCCGCGCTGCGGCACGGCAGCCGATCGCCATAATCCTCCTCCGTTGCGATTCCGCTGCTCCCCCTCCTCATGCCCAGCGGGTGATTTCCATCTCATAACTAATAGTTATTTACTAATAGCCGCAAGCGATCTAGTGTCAATTCGCGTGTCCTATCTCAGGGTCGAGGGGGACGCTGCGAAACCACCGTGCGACGTGCCGAAGCGGTCGGGAGAAGGCCGGAGAGGGACGCCCCACAATCACGAAATGTCAGACAAATCGGACTATTTACGAACGACAAATGTGTGTCTAGAGTTCCGATCGCGGCTGGCGGCGTTCTTTCGCTGCCGCAACCCTTGGGAGAGGCGTCCAGGCCGCAATCGACAAATTCAGAGCAGAAATGACTGTGCCAAAAGGGAGGTTGAACATGAAATCTGTAATGCGAACTGCATCCGTCGCCGCGGCGGCTCTGCTGCTCGGCCTGTCGGCGAGCGCAATCGCGCGTGCCCAGGACAAGCCGACGCTGGCCTTCGTCGTCAACGGCGCGTCCGACTTCTGGAAGGCGGCGGAAGCCGGCGTGAAGAAGGCGCAGGGCGAACTGCCCGACTATAATCTTGAGCTCAAATATCCCGAGCAGTCGTCGGTCGCCATCCAGCAGCGGCTGATGGACGACCTGGTGACCGCAGGCGTCAAGGGGATCATGGTGTCGGCCGTCGACCCCAAGACCTCGACCGACGGGCTGAACAAGATCGCCTCGGAAACGGCGCTGTTCACCACCGACAGCGATGCCCCGCAGACCAAGCGCGTCGCCTATATCGGCTCGTCCAATGTCGATGCCGGCAAGCAGGCGGCCGAGATCGCCAAGAAGGCGATGCCCGACGGCGGCAAGTGCCTCGGCTTCGTCGGCCTGCTCGGCGCCGACAATGCCAAGGAGCGCATCCAGGGCATGAAGGACGGGCTCGCCGGCACCAAGATCGAACTGGTCGACGTGCGCGGCGACGACATCGACCAGGCCCGCGCCAAGAAGAATGTCGAGGACGCGCTGGTCGCCAGCCCCGACGTCACCTGCATGATCGGCTTCTATTCCTACAACACGCCGCGCATCTATGAAGCGCTGCGCGACGCCGGCAAGCTCGGCCAGATCACCGTCGTCGGCTTCGACGACGATCCGATCACGCTGGGCGGCGTCAAGGAAGGCACGGTGGCGGCCACCGTCGTGCAGCAGCCCTTCGAATGGGCCTATCAGGGCATGAAGCTGATGGCCGCCTATCTCAAGGGCGACAAGTCGGGCATTCCGGCCGACGGGCTGATCATAATCCCGACCAAGATCATCGGCAAGGACGATGTCGACGGCTATGCCGCGAGCCTTGCGGCGATGGCGGGCAAGTAAGACCAAGCAGTTGCGCCGGCTTAAGGGTTCGCCTTGAGCCGGCGTTCATATTGACGGGCCTCACCAGGCCCGTCAGTCTGCACAAGGGCTCGTTTTGGGGCCTACCGGCTGCTGTCAGGCGTGATGAATTATTCCGACACATCCATCGTTGCATCGACGACCGCTCCGTTCCTGAGCCTGGAGGGCGTGCGCAAGACCTATCCCGGCGTGGTGGCGCTGGACGGGTTCTCGATGGAGGTCAGGCCCGGTGAGGTCATCGGCCTGGTCGGCGAAAACGGCGCCGGCAAATCGACGCTGATGAAGATCCTCGGCGGCGTGACCAGGCCGGATACAGGCACGATCACTGTCGACGGGGTCGCACATGACGGGCTGACCGTCGAAGGCAGCCTCGGTTCGGGCATCGCCTTCGTCCACCAGGAACTCAATCTGTTCGAAAACCTCGACGTCGCCGCCAATATCTTCTTCGGCCGCGAGCCGCTGCGCGGCGGTCCGCTCAGGCTGGTCGATCGCGCCAGATTGCGCACGCAGGTGGCGCCCTTGCTCAAACGCGTCGGCGCCAATTTCTCGGCCGACACGCCGGTATCGACCCTGTCGCTTGCCCAGCAGCAGATGGTCGAGATCGCCAAGGCGCTGTCGATCAAGGCGCGGCTGGTCATCCTCGACGAGCCGACCTCCAGCCTGCCGATCGCCGAGACCGACAAGCTGCTCGACGTCATCAAGGCGCTGAAGACCGAGGGCATAAGCGTCATCTTCATCTCGCACCGCCTGCACGAGGTCGAACGGGTCGCCGACCGCGTCGTTGTGCTGCGGGACGGGATGTTGGCCGGTACCTTGCCGAAGAGCGCCATCAATCACGACCAGATGGTCAAGCTGATGATCGGGCGCATGCTGAAGGAGCGCGAGAAGGCCTCGGAAGCGGCGCGTGCGCCCGGCTCCGTCGCGCTGTCGGCCAAGGCGGTGCGCACCGGCGCCTATCCCGACCGGCCGGTCGATCTCGACGTCAGGCATGGCGAAATCCTTGGCCTCGCCGGCCTGGTCGGTTCCGGCCGGACCGAGTTGGCGCGCGTTCTGTTCGGCATAGACGAGCGCTTTGGCGGCAACGTTGAGCTCGACGGACAGCAAATGGCGCTGGGGTCGGCCGCCGACGCTGTTGCGCATGGCATCTTCCTCGTCCCCGAGGACCGCAAGCTGAACGGCGTCCTGCTCGACCTGTCGATCGCCCAGAACATCTCGCTGCCCAATCTACCGGCGCATGCAAGACATCAGCTGGTCTCGGCCAGCGCCGAGGCCGCCACCGCAGAGAAGCAGAAGAACAATCTCGGCATCAAGGCGCCCTCGGTGGCGACGCGCACCGGCACCCTGTCGGGCGGCAACCAGCAAAAGGTCGTGCTCGCCAAATGGCTGGCGATGAACCCCAAGGTCATGATCCTCGACGAGCCGACACGCGGCATCGATATCGGCGCCAAGGCCGAGATCTACGGGCTGATGCGGGCGCTGGCCGACGCCGGCGTCGCCGTGCTGATGATCTCCAGCGACATGGAGGAAGTGATCGGGGTCTCGGACCGCATCGCCGTCATGCATGAGGGCCAGATCTCGGGCATTCTCGACAAGGACGACTTCAGCCAGGAAAATGTGCTGCTGCTGGCCGTGGGCAAGAAGCCGAGATAGTTTTGCCGCAGGCCTCGCAGAACTGCGCAATCTGCTTAGGCAGTCATTGGGGAGAACACGATGAGCAAAAAAGATCTCGGCCTGCTGATCCTGATCCTGGTGGTGGGAGCGGTGGTGGCGATCATCAACCCGCGCTTCCTCTTGCCGATCAACCTTGCCAACACCTCGAACCTGATTGGCCTGTTCGGCATACTTTCGATCGGCCAGGCCTTCGTCATCATCACCGGCGGCATCGAACTGTCGGTGGGATCGGTGGTCGCGCTGCTCGGTACGCTGTTCATCGACTTCATCGCCGTGCGCGATATGGAGTGGCCACTGGCCTTCGTGCTGATCATCGTGCTCGGCGCCATCATCGGCCTGGCGCATGGCTGGCTGATCACCCGGCTCAAATTGCAGCCTTTCGTCGTCACGCTCTGCGGCCTCTTGATCTATCGCGGCGTGGCGCGCTTCTACACCGGCGACGGCACCGCGGGTTTCGCCTTCGGCCAGAATTTTCCCGAACTCGAATTCCTGACCGCCGGGCGCAGCTATGGCGTGCCGAACAGCTTCATCGCGCTGATCGTCATCGCCATCGTCATGTGGGTCGTGCTGCACCGCTCGGTGTTCGGGCGCTATCTCTATGCCATCGGCAAGAACGAGGAAGCAGCAAAATATTCCGGCATCCGCACCGGCCGCGTCGTCATGGCGGCCTATGTCATCTGCGGCGTGCTGACGGCGCTGTCTGCGATCTATTTCGCCATGTATACACGCTCGATATCGCCAGCCAGCCACGGCCAGTTCTATGAACTCTACGCCATTGCCGCCGCCGTGCTCGGCGGCTTTTCGCTGCGCGGTGGCGAAGGCTCGCTGATCGGTGTCCTCCTCGGCACGGTGCTGCTGCAGGAATTGCAGAATCTCGTCAATTTGCTCGGCATCCCCTCCTCGCTCAACTTCGCGGTGATGGGCGGGGTGATTTTGATCGGCGTGCTGGTCGACCAGCAATGGGGCGTGTTCCGCGCCCGGCGGCTGATGCTGGACGCCACCCGCAAGGGCGCCGCCGGAGCGCCTGCGGAATGAGTGTTCCGACAGCCATAGGATGTGTTGAGATTCGGGTCAGGCCGAGTCGAAAATGGCGGTTTCCGAGAACCGGAGCGGAGCGTACATTTGGGTACGTGAGCACCGGCCTACGCCGGCCGTAGCCTTAACTACCAAGACCGCTCATGAGTGGCTTTGGCCGGCGAAGGCCGGAAGCGCAGGAATCGCCGTTTGCAGGCCGGCATCACCTGAATATCGACATATCCTAGATCAGGCCTGACATGTCCGAGAAGGCCATCGCCTTGCGCAGCACCTCGGCGAAACGCTCGCCTGCGGCCTCGCGCGGACCGCCATTGTCGATCGAGGTGACGCCCGGCCCGGACAGGGCCACATTGGCGCTGCGCGAAAGCCGCGCCAGGACTTCGCCACGCGACTCGCGACCGCGCATGGCCAGCCGTTCGGCCAGGATTTCCGGTGAAGCGGTGATCTCGACGATCGCCAGGTTGGCGTAACGCTCGCGTAGAACCGGGATGATGGCGCGGGAGACGTTGGCGATGGCGACACGTCCATTGGCGACCGACCAGTCGACTTCAGCCGGGATGCCGTAGCGCAAGCCATGCGCTTCCCAGGAAATGGCGAAGGCGCCGTCGGCTTCGGCCTCGGCAAAGGCCGCGTCGGCCAGCGTGTCGTGATCTTCGCTCGCGGCGTCGCTCGGCCGGGTGATGACCCGGCGCACGAACTCCAGCCGGCTTTCCTCGGCAAACAGGGCGCGGGCATAGCCGATCACCGTGTCCTTGCCGGCGCCGCTCGGCCCGACGACAGCGACGAAGACGCCCTCGCGGATCGGAAACGCCGCGGCCGACAATTCGCGCTCGATCAACGCCGACACCATCATGCGACGCGACGGCCCTGCCGCCAGACGGTGCGCACGACAGGCACATGGTCATCGACGCGCACGCGCACGAGGTCGGCGCGCCGGCCGGGTTCGATGACGCCGCGATCGCTGAGGCCGACCGCCTCGGCCGGGTTCTTCGACACCATCGCCACCGCTTGCGGCAGAGAAATGCCCTCGACCACATCGCCGAGAAAGAAGGCGGACTGGATCAGGCTGAAGGGAATGTAATCGGACGACAATATGTCGAGCAGCCCGTCGCCGGCCAGCGCGCGGGCCGAGACATTGCCGGAATGCGAGGCGCCGCGCATGACGTTCGGCGCACCCATCAGCACGCCGAGCCCGGCCTGCTTGGAAGCCCTTGCCGCTTCCTCGGTGGTCGGGAATTCGGCGACGCGCACGCCTTGCTCGATCGCCTCGTCGACATGCCCTGTCGTGGCATCGTCATGGCTCGCCAGCACGATGCCGCGCTCGTGGCAGGCGGCGGCGATGAAGACACGGTTAGGGCCTGAATTCATCGCCGATTCCGCCATCCGCTTCTCGCAGAATTTCTGGAAGTCGCGATCCGTCAGCTTCAGCTTGCGCTGGTAGTAATAGGCGTAGGTGTCGAGATTGACGAACTGGCGCTGTCC
Source organism: Mesorhizobium metallidurans STM 2683 (assembly GCF_000350085.1). GTDB lineage: Bacteria > Pseudomonadota > Alphaproteobacteria > Rhizobiales > Rhizobiaceae > Mesorhizobium > Mesorhizobium metallidurans. Next base: position 25,107 of record NZ_CAUM01000018.1, on the reverse strand, counting down.
CGGCGCATGGTCCATCAGCGACGCCAGCTTCACCCTTTCGTCGGTCTCGAAATTGGCGAAAGCCCTGAGGCAATCCGGCGCCGAAACCTCGCAGCGCAGATGGATGAAATGGTCGGCCCTCAGCCGGTCCTGTTCGACGCTGTCCTCGATCGCGTCGGCCAGCTTGCGGATGTCGTCGGAGCTCAGGTCGGCATCCTCGTCCATGCCGACGCGCAAGGCGTCGAGCACCGTGGTGATGCCGGCGGTCGCCACCTGCGCGTCATGCGCGAGCACGGCGGCGATCGGGTTCCAGCGCACTTTCGGCCGCGGTGCGTAATGGCCTTCGAGATGGTCGGTGTGCAACTCGACCAGTCCGGGGATGATGTAGTCGCCGCCCATGTCCTCGCCGCTCCGGCTGGCGCCGGGTTCGATGGCGGCGATCAGGCCTTCGCGCAGCGCCAGCGAGCCCTCGACGATCTCGTCGGCAAGCACGATGCGGGCGTTGGTAAGAACGGTCTCGGCGGTCATTTCAGGCAGTCCTTGATCTCAAGCAGTTTTTCTGGCCGGGCGACGCCCCAGCGCGTGATGGGAAAGCACCATGAACGGCGCGCCGGGCTCGGTTTCGACAAACAGCGTCAACGCGTCCACCGGCACCGGCCGCAGCAGGACCTCGGCAAACAGCCGCTCGATTGCTGCGCGAAGACGAAGGCTTTCCTGTGGCCCGGCCCGGCCGGACAGCGTCATATGGAAACGAAAAGTCTCGAAGACATAGGGATAACCCCACTGGCAGAGGTTGCGGAACTCGTCCGGCTTCAGCGAATCGGGGCTGCGCCGTTCGATTTCGGCCTCGCTCAGCGGCGCTCGGAAGCGGTCGAAGGCGAGCACGACATCGCCTGCGAAGCGATTGAGCGCCTGCAGCGGCGCTTCCGGCACCAGCGCGAAGAAGCCGTCGATCTGGCTGACGACAAGGCGGGGGATCATCACCACGGGCGTTGCTTCGGCAAAGCTGTCGAGTGCGGCGCGCAGCGAGGCTTCCGTCTCGTTCGCTGCCAGCCGGAAAGGCGCCTTCAGCGTCGCGTGAAAACCGTACCGGCGCGCCGAAGCCGTGTGAAAGGCGACTTCCGCCGCCGACAAATCGCCCACCGCCTCGACCGGCCTGGTCGCGGCGCCGAACGGGTCACGGCCGAGCCAGTTGGCGGCGATCCGCGCCAGCGGCTCGTCCTGCCGGGGGGTGAAATAGATAGCGTAGCGCATCGAAAGTCCTCGTCAGCACCGCTGCCATAGGCGATTTGCATGACGAATTGACGAAGCTTTGCAGCATTTTCGATGGCAAATCGACCGGATAGGATCGTTAGCCGACGATTTTTTCGCCCTGGACCAATCAATGCGGTCTTGGAAACGATCGATCAGGCCTTCATCAGCCATTCGTGCTCCGGCGCGTTGTGGAATTTCCACGTCCGCTTCGGCCCGGCCATGACGTTGAGATAATAGAGGTCATAGCCGTGGCAGGCGGCACAGGGGTGGTAGCCCTCGGGCACCAGCACGACATCGCCGTCCTCGATCGCCATCGCCTCATCCAAGGCGCGCTCGCCATTCTTGTCGGCATCGGTGTAGACGCGCTGGAAGGCAAAGCCCTGCGGCGGGTTGAGGCGGTGGTAATAGGTTTCCTCGAGATAGGATTCGGCCGGCAGATTGTCCCGGTCGTGCTTGTGCGGCGGATAGCTCGACGTATGGCCGCCCGGCGTGATGACCTCGACCACCAGCAGCGAGTCGGCCGGCTTGCCCTCCGGCAGGATGTTGGTGACGTAGCGCGTGTTGGTGCCCTTGCCGCGCACCTCCTGGCCGAGATCGTCCGGCGCGATGACGCGGACGGGCAGGCCGCCGCCAAGTCCGGGCGCCGAACAGACGGCGAGTTCGAGATCGGTGTCGGCGCTCACCGACCAGTCCGAACCTTCCGGTACATAGACCGACCACGGCTTGCCTTCGAAGGGCGACATGCGCTCCCCGAGCAGGCCGAGATCCTTGCCGCCGGCCATCGCCTTGCCCTTGCCGGTGACGAACACCAGGCAGACTTCACGGTTTGCGGTCTGGCCGGAGGCGCTCTCGCCGGGCTTCAGCCGGTGCAGGTCGAAGCCGACATAGGTCCAGCCGGCGCTTTTTGGCGTGACATGGGCGACGCGGCCATGGCCATTGTTGGCTTTGACGAGCAGTCTCGACATTTTGTCTCTCCTATTCCATGGGCTCGACGAGCTACAGGCCTGTGAAGCCAAGCCGCTTGTTTGAAAGGACCGTCGCAAATCTTCGAGATTGGGCCGAAGCCTTCCAACTTCGTCATCCTAGGGCGTAGCAGGAGCGAAGCTCCGTCGCGGAGACCCTAGGATCCATGCCGCGACTCTCATCGATGAATGCGGCGGTAGAATTCTGGAATGTTGCAGCGTTTTGATGTCACGGCATGGATCCTGGGGTCTGCGCCGCGTCGCTTCGCTCCTTGCTCCGCCCCAGGATGACGAAGCGAGAGGCGTTTCAGCTAATCTCCAACGCACGCGACCCGTCATGTGCGCAGTGCCCGACCCGTAAGCCTTCTGCGCCATGGACCGCTCTATTCCTTTGGCTCGACCGGAGGCTTGCTCTCGTCCGCCCGCTTGTAGAGGTAGAAGAATTGCCAGACGGCGTAGCCGGCGAAGCCGAGCGCAATCACGCCCCAGAACGGTGTGCCGGAGGCGAATTCGATTACCGCCCAGATCAGGCAGACCGCGACGATGGCGACGCGCCGCCACAAAGGCCGAAAGAATGGGTGCTCTGAATCCTTCATCGGATCAACCTACAGCAAGCCTGCTTCACCGAGAACCACCGCAATCAGGCATTGGGGAAGCCCTGTGTTTCAACCGTGTACCCTGCGGCCGTCATCACCCGCATCAGCTCCTTGTAGCCGACTTCGGCCATCCTGAGCGGTGGATTCTTCTTCGGGTCCTGCTCGGCCTCGACCACGAACCAGCCTTCGTAACCATGATCCGCCAGCCGTTGCACGATGGCGCCGAAATCCAGCGAGCCATCGCCCGGCACGGTGAAGGCGCCCAGCGCCACCGCATCGAGGAAGGATTGCCTGGTGCGGTCGAGCTTGTCGATCACACCCATGCGCACATCCTTGACATGGACATGATTGATGCGCCGGTGATGATTGTCGATGGCGCGCAGCACATCGCCGCCGGCAAAGGCCAGATGGCCGGCATCGAGCAGCAGCGGAATGCCTTCGCCCGAATGGCGCATGAAGGCATCGAGCTCCGGCTCGGTCTCGACCACCGCCGCCATATGATGGTGATAGGAGAGCGGCATGCCTTGCTCGGCGCACCACTCGCCGAATTCGGTCAGGCGCCTGGCATAGGCTTTCATCTCGTCGCCGGAAAGCTTTGGCTTGGTGGCCAGCGGCTTCGAACGGTCGCCCTGGATCGAGCGGCCGACCTCGCCATAGACGATGCAAGGCGCATCCACGGCCTTGAACAGATCGATCATCGGCTGGATGAGATCCTTGTTCTTCGCCATGTCTTCATCGACCAGCGTGCCGGAGAACCAACCGCCGCAAAGGGTGACGTCGGCCTCTTTCAGGATAGGCAGCATCACCTTGGGATCGTTGGGAAAGCGCCGGCCCATCTCCATGCCGGTGAAGCCTGCCGAGCGCGATTGCGCCAAGCATTCCTCCAGCGACACGTCATCGCTCAGTTCCGCAAGGTCGTCGTTCCACCACGCGATGGGGGACATGCCCAGTTTGGCTTTCAAGTCGTCACTCCAGTGTTAGTTCGTTGCGAGGCGATGCTGGGGTCAGCCCTGCCGGCTGCCCACAGCTTCCTCATATTTCTTGCGCGCGGCGTTCACTTCGCGTCGCACCGAGACTTCCGGCACGGCGACATCCCACCAGTGGCCGCCGGCATCGGTCGACACCAGCGGGTCGGTGTCGATGACCAGCACCGTCGTCCTGCTGTTGTCCTTCGCCTTTGCCAGGGCCGTTTCCAGCCCGGCGATCGACGACACTTTCTCGGCAATGGCGCCGAGGCTTGCCGCATGCGCGGCGAAGTCGATGTCGGGCATCACCTCGTGGCGGGCGTCCTTCAGGAGATTGTTGAAGTTGGCGCCGCCGGTCGCCATCTGCAGCCGGTTGATGCAGCCATAGCCCCTGTTATCAAGCAGCACGATGGTGAGCCTGAGGCCAAGCATCACAGAGGTGGCGATCTCGGAATTGAGCATCAAATAGGAGCCGTCGCCGATCATCACGACCACCTCCTCATCGGGTTTGGCCATCTTGACGCCGAGCCCGCCGGCTATTTCGTAGCCCATGGTCGAGAAGCCGTATTCGGCATGGTAGGAGCCGGGCGCGCCCGCCTGCCAGAGCTTGTGCAACTCGCCGGGCAGGCCGCCGGCGGCGTGAAGCAGCGTTACACCGGCGCCCATGGCACGCTGCACGGCGCCGATCACCTGCGCGTCCGACGGATAGGCCGCATTGGTCGAGGCCGTCACCTTGCCGGCGTCGGCCTGCCATGCCGTCTTGCCCTTCACCGCTTTGTCGGTCCAGGCGGCGGGCGCCTTCCAGCCCTTCAGCGCCGCGCCGAGTTCGGCGAGCCCTTCGGCCGCGTCGGCGACCAGCGGCAGCGCCCAGTGCTTGCCGGCGTCGAAGACCTGGGCGTTGAGACCGATGATGGTCTTGCCGGAATTCTTGAACAGCGCCCAGGAGCCGGTGGTGAAATCCTGCAGCCTGGTGCCGACGGCAAGCACCACGTCAGCCTCCTCCGCCAGCCGGTTGGCTGCCGAGGTGCCGGTGACACCGACCGCCGCCATGTTGAGCGGATGATCGTCCGGCAGCGAGGATTTGCCGCCTTGCGTCTCGCAGACCGGAATGCCGGCGCCTTGCACGAGCTTGGCCAGTTCCCCGGAAGCCTGCGAATAGAGCACGCCTCCGCCGGCGATCACCAGCGGCTTCTTCGCACCCTTGAGCGTCGCCACGGCCGCGGCCAATTCGCCACGATCCGGGCGCGGGCGGCGCTGATGCCAGACCCGCTCGGCAAAGAAGCTTTCGGGATAGTCATAGGCTTCGGCCTGCACGTCCTGGCAGAGCGACAGCGTCACCGGGCCGCATTCCGCCGGATCGGTCAGCACCTGCATGGCGCGATTGAGCGCCGGGATGATCTGCTCCGGCCTGGTGATGCGGTCGAAAAAGCGCGACACGGGCTTAAAGCAGTCGTTGACCGTCGCCGTGCCGTCGGAAAAATCCTCGGCCTGCTGCAACACCGGATCGGGCAGGCGGTTGGCGAAGACATCGCCGGGGAGAAACAGGACAGGCAACCTGTTTACGTGCGCGAGTGCCGCCGCCGTCACCATGTTGAGTGCGCCAGGGCCGATCGAACTGGTCGCCGCCATGAAGCGGCGGCGGAAACTGGCCTTGGCATAGGCGATCGCCGCATGCGCCATCGCCTGCTCATTATGGGCGCGAAAGGTCGGCAATTCATCGCGGACCTGGTAGAGCGCCTCGCCGATGCCGGCGACATTGCCATGGCCGAAGATCGCCCAGACACCGCCGAAGATCGGCATCTTCTTGCCGTCGATCTCGGTCATCTGGCGGGACAGGAAACGGGTCAGCGCCTGCGCCATCGTCAGGCGGATTGTCTTGGTCATGCTGTTTTCCTCCGCAGTCCTTATGCCGCGCCTTCTTATGCTGCTTTGCGGCCACGCGCGGCAAGCCATGCGTCGGTCAGTTTCTCGAAGCGAGACGCCATGTCGGCGATAGCCTCGTCGTCCGACATCCTGCCGGCAAGCCATTGTTCGGCGGCATTGATGAAAATGGTGCGACCGACGGCAAAACCCCTGACGATGGGCGCCTTGGCGGTGGCGGCAAAGGCGGCCTCCAGCTCGTCCTGCGGCGCCTCCAGCCCGAGCAGCACGACGCCGCGGCACCATGGATCGTTCTTCACGATCACCGCCTCGATCCTGGCCCAGGCGCTGGCCGAGGCCTGCGGTTCGAGCTTCCACCAGTCGGGCTTGATGCCGAGCGCATAGAGCTCCTCCAGCGCCCGCGGGACCGTCGTGTCGTCGAGCTTGCCATGCTTGCCGGCGATGATCTCGATGAGAAGTTCTCGGCCCACTTTCCGCGCGGCCTCGAACAGGCCTTTCAGCTTCTGCTGCTGCTCTTCCTTCAGCGCTGCGGGATCGTCGGGATGATAGAAGCACAGGCACTTGATGCAGTGGTCGACCGGCCATTCGACCAGTTGCGAGCCGATGTCCTGCGAGAATTCGAAGCGCAGCGGCCGCGAGCCCGGCAATTCGACCGGCCGGCCAAGCCAGGCAAAGGGGTGGCGGGCGAATTCGAACATCGCGTCGCGGCCGTATTTCTCGTCGAGCAGCATGCCATAGCCGGCGCGGCCGGCGGCGACCTTCGCCGCCGCCTTGACCGTCAGCACCTTGAAGGCGGGGATGCGCGAGACATCGGCGCCGGCTTTGGCGGCGACGTCCTCGAGTTGCACACGGTGGTCGCAGGCCAGCGCCATCAGCGCCGGAATGTCGCGCCGCCGCGTGGTCGCCCAGTGGATGTGGTTGATCGCCTCGTCCTTGCGCAGGGCCAGATGCTTGCTGCCGTTCTTGAGGAAGAACTGCAATTCCTCGAAGGTCGGATATTCCGGCGCGCAGAGCAGCCGCGATACGGCGAAGGCGCCGCAGGCATTGGCCCAGGTCGCCGCAGTGGCGAAGCTTTCGCCGCCGAGCCAGCCGCGCAGGAAGCCCGACATGAAGGCATCGCCGGCGCCGAGCACATTGTAGACCTCGATCGGAAAACCCTTGCCGACGACGCCGTCCTCGAGATCGTCGCTGATTGGCCCGTCATAGACGATGCAGCCCATGGCGCCGCGCTTGAGCACAATGGTGGCCGGGGACAGCGAGCGGATGGTCTTCAGCGCGCTCAGGCAATCGTCGGCGCCCGACGCGATCATGATCTCCTCTTCGGTGCCGACGATGAGGTCGCAGTCGGGCAGCACCGTCTTCAGTTGCGCCGAGACCCGGTCCGATTTGACATAGCGCTCGAACCCTTCGGCATGGCCGGCAAGGCCCCAGAGGTTGGGGCGGTAGTCGATGTCGAACACCACCTTGCCACCCCTGGCCTTCATGATGCGGATCGCCTTGCGCTGTGCGGCATCGCTGTTGGGTCGCGAGAAATGCGTGCCGGTGACGACAATGGCGCGCGCCGAGGCGACGAACGCCTCGTCGATATCGTCTTCCGAAAGCGCCATGTCGGCGCAGTCGGTGCGATAGAAGATCATCGGCGAGACGCCTTCTTCCTCGACCGACAACAGCACCAGCGCGGTCAGCCGGTCGGGATCGGTCTTCAGGCCGTCGACGGATACGCCTTCGCGCTTCAGCTGCTCGCGGATGAAGCGGCCCATCTGCTCGTCGCCGACGCGGGTGAGCAGCGCCGAGCGCAAGCCGAGCCGCGCCGTTCCGACCGAAATGTTGGCCGGACAGCCGCCGACAGACTTGGCAAAGGAGGTGATGTCCTCCAGGCGCGAGCCGATCTGCTGGCCATAGAGGTCGACCGAAGCGCGGCCGATGGCGATAATGTCGAGCGGCGCATGTTTCGCGTCCACGGCTTCGCCCATTCGTACCTCCCGTCGGCCTTGTTGTCATGGCAACACGTTGTTTTGGGTGACACGCGCGAGCGGCAGCGTGGCGCCAGCAATATGAAATAATAATTCCAATCCATAGTCAATATGGAACGAGCATTCCTTTGCTGAAAAGTGGCGATGCAAAGGCGCACGGGAATGGATCTGGCCCCGGCCGTGCGCCAGATTGGTATCCCACGGGAAACCGATTCACCAGGGAAGCGGGCCATCGTCGTTGAAGTAGCCGGCGGTCGGACCATCAGCGCCCAGGGTCGCCAGGTGAACGACGATCTCGGCCGCCTGCTGCACCGTTCGGTGGCCTTTAAACCCGTTCAGATCGGTGGCGGTGTAGCCGGGCGCCGCGGCGTTGACCTTGATGCCTTGCGGCGCGAGTTCCCGGGCAAAGGCCACGGTGATGGCGTTCAAGGCCGTCTTGGAGCTGCCGTAACCCATCAAGTTGACCGCGTGGTTCGCGGTGGCGGGATCGAGCGCGCGGCCGATGGACCCGGTGGAACTGCTCACCATCACGATGCGGGCAGCCGGCGCTGCAACAAGCAACGGCAGGAAGGCCTGGGTCACGCGGATCGGGCCGAAGACGTTGACGTCATAAGTCGCCTGGATGTCGGCCACACGCTGCTGGCTCGGCGGCGGGTCGTAGTTGATAGCGACACCGGCATTGTTCACCAGCACGTCAAGGCAGGGCCTTTCCGCACTGACAACTCTAGCGGCAGCCACCACGCTTTCGTCCTGTGTAACGTCCAAATCAAGCCATTGAACGTCCAGGCCTTCGGCGCGCAAGGCTTGCGCCGCCGCCGTGCCGCGTCCGGCGTCCCTGGCGCCGAGCCAGACCTTGAAGCCCGCCGCCGCCAGTCGCCGGGCTATTTCGCGGCCGATGCCCTTGTTGGCGCCGGTCACCACTGCGCTTTTCGATGTCGTCATTTTGGATGTCTCCTTCTATCCATGTCGAAGACCCAAGATGGCGCGCCGCCGGGGACGCCGCGCGCCGAAACCTCTCCTGCTCTTGCCTAATCCTCTCACGCTGGTTGCGCCGGCCGCGTGGATGCGCGATGCTGGCGCCATGAGCGAGGCACTACGGGAACTGATCGATATCGCCGGCCGCCATGCGCGCGGCCGACGCACACCAACGGCGATCCCCCGCGTTTCGATCGGCCGCAGCGAAGTCACCACGCCACCATTGCCGGGCGTGTGGGGGTCGGGGATATTGTTCGTGCTGCAAGGCGCGAAGACGGTTCTGATCGGCGACCGGACGCTTCGTTACGATCGCGCCAGCTATTTCATCTACACTGTCGACACACCCTCCATCAGCCAGATAGTCGAAGCGAGCGCCGCGCGTCCCTATCTGGCCATCGGCTTCACCCTTGATCTGCAGGCTGTCGCAGCACTTCTCGTCGAGCACGAGCCGGTCCTCGGCGGCGACGATTTCTCCACCTCTCCCGTCAATGACGAACTGGTCGACGCGTTGCGTCGAATGATGCGGTTGCTCGACAGGCCAGCGGAGATTCCTGTGCTGGCGGCCATGCTCCAACGCGAGATGCTGTTTAGGCTGCTGCAGGGCCCGCAAGGCGGGAAGCTTCGTGAGCTTGCGCACGCCGATGGCCATCTGGCGCGGATAGGCCAGGCGATCGCCTGGATCCGGGCGCACTGCCATCAGCCAATCCGGGTCGCGGATCTGGCCGAAATTGCCCATATGAGCAACGCCGCATTCTATCGCCACTTCAAGGCGGCGACGGCCATGAGCCCGATCCAGTATCAAAAACAGATCCGGCTGCTGGAGGCCCGCCATCTGCTGGTCGCCCAGCCAGGCAACGTGGCACAGGTCGCCTTCGCCGTCGGCTATGAGAGCGCTTCCCAGTTCAGCCGGGAGTATGCCCGTCAGTTCGGGTCGCCGCCCGCACGCGACGCAGCGCGGCTTGTGGCAAGAGGCGAAGTGGCCGTGGAGGTTATCTAGACCTTGCGTTTCCTGCCCGTGTCGCGCCGCTTCTCGCCGACGGCAACGGTCAGCGCCATGGCCAGCGCCATCGTCGCCGACAGCGAGCGGAAGCCGCCGAAATCGGCCTCGGCGACCTCGAACCAGACCTTGGCGAACTGGGCAAGCGGCGAAAACGAGCTGTCGGTGATGGCCACGATAGGCACGCCCTGGTCCGAGATGGCGCGCGTCTCCTCGATGGTCGCCGGCGCATAGGGCGAAAAACTGATGGCGATGACGGCATCCGCCGGCGTGGCAAAGCCGATCATCTCGGCGTTCAGGCCGGCGGCCGACTCGATCAGCTGGTTGCGGATCTTGAGCTTGCCCAGCGCATAGGCGATGTAGGAGGCGACCGGATAGGAGCGGCGCTTGGCCAGCACATAGATCGTCTCGGCCTTTGCCAAAAGGGCGATCGCCTCTTCGAAATGCGCTTCGTTCAGCGTGCGCGAAATGTCGCTGAGCGAAGTGCTGGCGGCGGCGACGAAGCCGTCGAAAATCGCCCGATGGCCGGCGCCCTCTTCGGCTTTGGCGCGCAATGCCGCGAGTCTTTCGTCATAGGAGGAATTGCGCTCGCGCAGGCGCTCGCGAAACACCTGCTGCAGGCTGGTGAAGCCGTCGAAGCCAAGCTGCTGGGCAAAGCGGATCAGCGTCGAAGGCTGGACACCCGCCGAAGCGGCGATGCTGGCGGCGGTGCCGAAGGCAATGTCGTCAGGATTGTCGAGCGCATAGGCGGCGATTTGGGCGATACGCTTGGGCAGGCTCTGGCGCCGCTCCAGGATTGTCGCGCGCAACGTCTCGAAATCGCGGGGGACCCGTTCGTCCATCGTCGCTCCGCCCAAGGCCATATTGGTATTCCCTCTCCTGCCTCATCATAGCCGGCTTGTGCAAGAAGGCCATAAAAAATGAGTCACACGTTCCATTTGCAAAAGAAATGGATTAATTCATCCACACGAATTTTCCCTTTGCATTTGGAGATGACGGAAATGGTCGGAGTGGGCCTCATCGGCACGGGCTTCATGGGCAAGTGCCATGCCATCGCCTGGAACGCCGTCGGCACCGTCTTTCCCGACGTGGCCAAGCCGAGGCTGGTCCATCTCGGCGAGATCAATGACGAGCTTGCCAAACGCAAGGCAGGCGAGTTCGGCTTCGCCAAAGGCTCAGGCGATTGGCGCGCCGTCGTCAACGACCCCGAGGTCGATATCGTCTCGTTGACGACGCCAAACCAGTTCCATCCCGAAATGGCCATCGCCATCCTCGAAGCCGGCAAGCATCTATGGTGCGAAAAACCGATGGCACCGGGCTTCGCCGAAGCGCGAGCCATGGCGGCAGCAGCGAAAAAGTCCGGCAAGGTGGCGGCGCTCGGCTACAACTACATCCAGAACCCCGCCATCCGCCATATCGGCGCGCTGCTCGACGAGAAGATCATCGGCGACGTCAACCTTCTGCGTATCGAGATGGACGAGGATTTCATGGCCGATCCGGAGGCGCTGTTCTTCTGGAAGCACGAGGCGGCCTCCGGCTACGGCGCGCTCGACGATTTCGCCGTGCATCCGCTGTCGCTGGTTTCGGTGCTGTTCGGCCGCGTCGCCCGCGTCATGTGCGACATGACCAAGCCCTATGCCGACCGCAAACTCGCTTCCGGCGGTCGCCGCGCGGTCGAGACCTACGACATCGCCAGCGTGCTCATGCGTCTCGAAAACGGCGTCGCCTCCACGCTTTTGGTCAACCGTTCGGCCTGGGGCCGCAAGGGCCGCATCGCCATCCAGATATTCGGCTCGAAGGGCTCGATCCTCTACGACCAGGAGCGGATGAACGAGTTCCAGCTCTATCTCACATCAGACCGCCCGACAGAGCAGGGCTACCGCACCATCCTGGTGGCGCCGCACCACAAGCCTTACGACGCCTTCGTGCCGGCGCCCGGCCACGGCCTCGGCTTCAACGACCTCAAGATGATCGAGTGCCGCGAACTGCTGACCAGGCTGGCCGGCAAGCCGGCACGCATCATCGACTTCGACGAGGGCCTGGAGATCGAGCGCACCGTGCATGCGATGGCGCGCTCGTTCGAGGAAAAGCGTTGGGTGGATGTGCGATAACTCCTCGGCGTCAGGCGGCCCCCGGGCGGCTTGATATCAGGGCCTGGCGCGCCGATCGGCGCTGTTCGACGGCGTCGGCAAGACCGTGCAGCACGGTCTCGGTGGTCGCCCAGTCGATACAGCCATCGGTGATGCTCTGGCCATAGACGAGCGGCTTGCCTGATACAACGTCCTGGCGGCCGGCGACGAGGTTGCTCTCGATCATGACGCCGATGATGCGCTCGTCGCCCGCAGCCACCTGGCCGGCCACGTCGGCCGCCACCTTCGGCTGGTTCTCCGGCTTCTTCGAGCTGTTGGCGTGGCTGACATCGATCATCAGCCGCGGCGCCACGCCGGTCCGGCCGAGTTCCGCACTGGCCGCCGCGATGCTCGCCGCGTCATAGTTGGGCTGGATGCCGCCGCGCAGGATGACATGGCAGTCCTCATTGCCGGTGGTTGTCGCAATGGCGCTGCGCCCGCCTTTCGTCACCGCCATGAAATGATGCGGCTGGGCGGCGGATTTCACCGCCTCGGCGGCGATCCGCACATTGCCGTCGGTGCCATTCTTGAAACCGACCGGGCAGGAGAGGCCCGATGCGAGCTCGCGATGGATCTGGCTCTCGGTCGTGCGCGCGCCGATCGCGCCCCAGGCGACGAGGTCGGCAATGTATTGCGGCGTGGCCATGTCGAGGAATTCGGTCGCCGCCGGCAGGCCGAGATTGTTGACCGCCGAAAGCACGTTGCGCGCCATCCGCAGCCCCTTGTCGATGTTGAAGCTGTCGTCGAGGTCGGGATCGTTGATCAGGCCCTTCCAGCCGACCGTCGTGCGCGGCTTCTCGAAATAGACGCGCATCACGATCTCCAGCCGGTCCGCCAGGCTCTCGCGCAGCGCGGCCAGACGGCTGGCATAGTCCACGGCGGCGACCGGGTCGTGGATCGAACAGGGGCCGACGATGACCACCAGCCGGTCGTCGGCGCCGGTCAGGATGGAATGGATGGCGTTGCGTGAGGCGGCAACGGTACGCGTCGCCGTCAGCGTGCGCGGGATCTCCCGCATCACCTGGTCCGGCGTACTCAGTTCCCTGATTTCCTTGACCCGAAGATCGTCTGTGGTGGTCAACACGGCTTTCTGCTCCTGATTGGGAGACCTGCCGGCTGAAACAAAAAAGCCGCCAGGTCTGGCGGCTGTTCGGATTTCGATGCTGCAATCTTCAGATCGAGCGCAATCCTCCCGCCGCCAGCGAGCTCCTAAAGTACCAATACGTGGCGGTCGGGTTGATCATGAGGCTCATATAGTCGAAGCCGAGGCGCTTGTCACGTGTCTGATGAGGAGCAGGTCTACTCCAGCCCATTCGCGATTGGCTGAAGCCGCCCGAACTTCGTCATCCCAGGGTAAAGCAGGAGCGAAGCTCCGTCGCGGAGACCCTGGGATCCATGCCGTGACGCTAGCCGAAGAGCGCAGCGGAGCAGAATTCTGCACCGCGGCAACGCGTTGAAGTCACGGCGTGGATCCTCGGGTCTACGCTGCGTCGCTACGCTCCTTGCTCCGCCCGTGGATGACGAAGTGATGGGCGTTCCGCTAGACTCGCCGGCGTCATTCCGGCGACGACCCGGCGATGTTCTGGTCATAGTCGACCAGCGACCCGGTCATGACGCCGGATTGCGGGCTGACCATGTAGCTGATCAGCCGGGCAAGCTGGTCCGGCTTCACCAATTGACCCATCGGCTGCGCGGCCTCGGCCTTTTCCAGCCAGTTGTCGGGCGCATCGTGCCATTTCTTCTGCACGATCGCCTCGCCCTCGGTGTCCATCCAGCCCGGCAGCACGGCGTTGCAGCGGATGCGATTGCCGCGATAGGCATTGGCGACATTCTTGGTCAGCGTCATCAGCGCGCCCTTGCTGGTCGAATAGGGCGTCAGGAACGACTGGCCGCAATGCGCCGACATCGACAGTACATTGACGATCGATCCCGGCGCCTTCTTGTCCAGCAGGTGCGCCACCACGCCCTGCATCAGGAAAAACGGTCCACGCACATTGGTCGCGAAGATGGTGTCGAAAAGCTCTTCGCTGGTCTCGACCAGCGAACCGCGCGCCGAGGTGGCCGCCGCGTTGACCAGCGCATTGATGGTGCCGAAATGGCCGATCGCAGTGTCGACAGCGCGCTTGCAGTCGGCCACTTTGGCGACGTCGGCGCCGATGAAGATGGCGTCGACGCCTGACTTCTTGAGGGTGGCGACGGCCTTGTCGCCTTTCTCCTGCGAGCGGCCGATCAGCGCCAGCGCCCGGCAGCCCTCGTCGGCCAATGCAGCGGCGACGGCAAAGCCGATGCCTTGCGCGCCGCCGGTAACGATTGCGCGTGTCTCGGAATTGCGATCGGCGGAACCGTTCATCGCTCTGCTCCTGTGTTCGATACCAAATAGCCCAAGGTGTGTTCAGATTCAGGTCAGGCCGAGCCGAAAATGGTGGTTTCCGAGAACCGGAGCGGAGCGTACTGTTGGGTACGTGAGCACCGGAAGCGCAGGAAGCCGCCGTTTGCAGGCCGGCATCACCTGAATATCAACACACCTTAGTCGAGGCGGACGGTCTTGCCGGACTTCGCCGACTTCAGCGCCGCGTCCGCCAGTTCCAGGGCAACAAGCCCGTCCTTGCCGCTCGGCGCCGCCTTCTTGCCCGATGTCACAGCCGCGATGAAGGCGGCGATCTCATTGGCATAGGCGTCGATGTAGCGGGTCATGAAGAAGTCGTGCAGCGGCGGGCGCGTGTAGCCCTTGTCGTTGGCCAGTTCGATCGACACCGGCCGCTGGTTCTCGGCGGCAACCATGCCCTTCGATCCATGCACCTCGATGCGCTGATCATAGCCATAGGTGGCGCGGCGCGAATTGGAGATGACGCACTGCTTGCCGGAAGCGGTCTCGAGGATGACGCTGACGCTGTCGAAATCTCCGGCCTCGCCGATTTGTCTGTCGACCAGCACCGAGGCATGCGCGCTGACCGCCACCGGCTCCTCGCCGAGCAGGAAGCGCGCCATGTCGAAGTCATGGATGGTCATGTCGCGGAAGATACCGCCCGAGCGGCTGATATAGTCGAGCGGCGGCGGGCCGGGATCGCGCGACGTGATGGTCACCATCTCGACCGTGCCGATGGCGCCGTCGTCGATCGCCTTGCGCACGGCGGCGAAATGCGGGTCGAAGCGGCGGTTGAAACCGACCATCAAGGTGGCCTTGGCCTTGTCGACCACGGCCAGGCATTTTTCCACGCGCTTTACGTCGAGGTGGATCGGCTTTTCGCAGAAGATCGCCTTGCCGGCCTTGGCGAAACGCTCGATCAAATCGGCGTGGGTGTCGGTCGGCGTGCAGATGACGACCGCGTCGATGTCGGCCGCCTTTTCGATGGCTTCGATGCTGCGCACTTCGGCGCCATAGGCCGATGCCAGATCGGTCGCCGCCTTCTCGAAGGCGTCCGCCACCGCAACCAGTTTGGCCTGCGGATTGGAGCCGACAGCGCGGGCGTGGACCTTGCCGATACGGCCGGCGCCGAGAAGAGCGAAGCGGATAGTCATCTGGAATTCCTTTAAGAATGATTCGAACGTGGCGAGCCCGCGCCTGTCAGGCAGAGAAGCGCGGGTGGTGTTCTAACGAACAGCAGGCAGCCGAAGACCCGCTGTTGCGCCGGTGCTAGGCCGCAAGCGCCGCCTCCCCGGTCTTGGAGCCGGTGATGTAGGCAACGATGTCGTTTCCGTCGGTGTCCTGCTTGCGCAGATTGGCGACGATCTTGCCCCGCCGGAAGACGACGATGCGGTCGACCAGGTCGAACACCTGGCGCATATTGTGGCTGATCAGGATCAGCGGCTCGCCATTGGCCTTCAGCGTGCGGATGATGTTTTCGACCTGCGCCGTCTCCTGCACGCCAAGCGCTGCCGTCGGCTCGTCCATGATGATCAGCTTAGAGGCGAAGGTGGCGGTCCTGGCGATCGCCACGCACTGGCGCTGGCCGCCCGACATGTGGCGGATGGTGTTGTTGAGGTTGGGAATCTTGACTGCGGTGCGGACCAGCGCCGCCTCGGTCGCCTTGCGCATATATTTGCGGTCGAGGATCGAGAACGGTCCGAGATTGAACAGCACCTTTTCGCGGCCGAGGAACAGATTGGACGGCACGTCGAGATCGTCGGCGAGCGCCAGGTTCTGGAACACCGTCTCGATGCCGGCCTCGCGCGCCTCGATCGGGCCGGCGAAGTTCACTTCCTTGCCGTCGAACCAGACCTTGCCGTCGGTGCGCTGTTCGACGCCGGTGATCTGGCGCACGAAGGTCGATTTGCCGGCGCCATTGTCGCCCATGATGGCGACATGCTCGCCCTTGCGCAGCTCGAAGTCAGCGCCTTCCAGCGCATGCACGCCGCCATAGCGCTTGGTCAGGTTTTCGGTCTTGAGAACGATGTCCGACATGGTCAGGCTCCTATGGCTCGCTGGCGTTGGCGCCATTGGTCGAGAACGACCGCGCCGACGATGATCACGCCCTTGACCATCTCCTGGTAGTAGGCGTCGAGGCGCAGGAAGGTGAAACCGGAGATGATGACGCCGAAGATTAGCGAGCCGATCACCGTGCCGATGATCGAGCCTCGGCCGCCCGACAGCGAGACGCCGCCGATCACCGCCATGGCGATCGCGTCGAGTTCGTACATCACCCCCATGCCGGCCTGGGCGGTGAGATTCTTGGAGCACAGCACCACGGCGGCGAGCGAGGCGAGGATGCCGGCGATGGCGTAGACAAGGATCTTGTGGTTCTTGACGTTGATGCCGGACATGCGCGCGGCGTCCTCATTGGAGCCGATGGCATAACAGTGCTTGCCGTATTTGGTGTAGCTCAGGATCAGCTGGAACAATATCGCCAGCGAGATGAAGATGATGACCGGCATCAGGCCCTTGCCTATTGCCGCGAAACTGTCGGTGGGAAACGAGATCGGCTGTCCCTTTGACCACCATTTGGCGATGCCGCGCGCCGTCACCATCATGCCGAGCGTGGCGATGAATGGCGGGATGCGCGTATAGGCGATCAGCAGGCCGTTGGTCAGGCCGGCCAGCAGGCCGCAGCCGATCGCGACGATTAGCGGCACGATGACAGGCAGGTCGGTCCAGCCCTGCGCGAGGAACATCGCCTTGGGGTTCGGGTTGCCGTTGACCGTCGCCACCTGGGCGAAGCTCATGGCGATCATCGCCGTGGCGCCGACGATCGAGCCCGAGGACAGATCGATACCGCCGGTGATGATCACCTGCGTGACGCCGATGGCGATGATGCCGACGATCGACACCTGCAGGATGATGATCTGCAGGCGCGCCTCGTTGAAGATCGCATCGACATTGTCGCGGGTATTGAACAGGAAGCTGTCGCCAAGAAAGACCCGGCCGATCAGTTCGAAAGCGCCGACGAGGATGATGAGCGCCAGGAAGACGTTGAATTCGGCAGGCCATGCGCGCTTCTTCGCATCATAGCTGAGCCCGCCGACGCCATGAGATGTCTGTGCCAAGTTCTTTTCCTCCGGCCGCATCGGCCCGAAAACCGGAACCGATTTTCGGAAAGCGTCCAAATGGACGCACGTCGCTCTAATCGCATTCATCCTCCCGCCCGCTGGGCGGGAGGAAATTAGGAGCGGCGCTGTTCTTCTGGTTTGATGCGCCGCCCCGTATCGAAGCCTTGCCTCAGTTCTTCTTCAGGAACTTGTCGATGTTGGCAGGCGTGACCAGTTGGAACGGGATGTAGACTTTGCGCTCGACCTTCTCGCCCTTGGAGAGCTTCAGCGCGGCATCCAGCGCGCCCGCGCCCTGGCCGGCCGCATCCTGGAACACGGTTGCGTCGAGGTCGCCCGCCTGCATCGCGGCAAGCGCGTCCTGGGTGGCGTCGACGCCGCCGACGACAACCGACTTCATGTCGATATTGGCGGCCTTCATCGCCTGTATGGCGCCGATGGCGCTTTCGTCATTGTTGGCGATCACGCCGTCGAACGGCTTGCCGGTCGACAGCCAGTTGGTCATCAGGTTCTGGGCTTCGTCACGGCTCCAGTTCGACGTCTGCTTGTCGATGATCTTGATGAAGCTGCATTCCGGCTTGGCGATCACATCGTCAATGTCCTTGGTGCGCTGCACCGCGGCCTGGTTTGAAAGCTCACCCATGATCACATAGACATTGGCTTCCTTCTTGCCGGCTTCCGTGAACAGGCGGCAGACTTCCTGAGTCTCGAGCGTGCCGGATTCGACCTCGTTCGAGGCGACGAAAGCTTGGCTCTCCGGCAGCGTGTCGACATTGACCGGCTCGCGGTTGACATAGACCAGCGGAACCTTGGCCGCGGCCGCGGCATCCGACATCGCCTGGGTGGCCGAGGTGTCGACCGGATTGACGATGATCGCGTCGACGCCCGAGGCGACGAAGTTCTTGATCTGGTCGAGCTGCTTGGCGACGTCGTTCTGCGCGTCCTCGACCTGCAACTCGACGCCGTCCATGGCCTTGGCCTGCTCGATCATGCCGTTGCGCAGCACGGTGAGAAAATTGTCGTCGAACTTGGCCATCGACACGCCGACCTTGGCTGCCAAGGCGGACGAACTCATCAGCGCCATGATGGCGACGCCCAAAAGCAATTTTTTCATTTTATTCTCCTCCACATGATTGGTGTCCGGCTGCACCGATCTACCCGGAATCCCCGCTCTCCCGGGGAATCTCTCCCGCTTGCCCTCTGCTCCGGATGACGTTTTTTCGCACTGGCTGGAACGCCAAGCCCTCTGTTTGAAACAGATGTTCCGGAACGAAAGAACCAAAATGCCTAGTTGGTGAAATATTTATTCCATTTCGCGTAAGGGCGTCAAGGAGATTCCGAAGCGGGATGCCGGATTTTTCATAGGGTCCGGCTTACGGACCGGCAGGCCTATGCAAGTTTCCATCAGGTTGATGGTTCACATTATTGTCGACGCATCGCGGCGCCTTTCTGAACCCGGATGTTCTGTCTGACCTAGATGTTTTCCGGCAGATAGATGTCGAAGGGCAGGAAGGTCTGGCCCGGCGCATTGGCAGCGCCTGCCTCGATGGCATGCGCCATCAGTCCGACAAGTTCGCGGCACAGTGCTGCCAGCGGCGTCGAAATCACCATGGTCAGGATGTTGTCGGCGAGCGCGGCGCGCGACTCGGCGTTGATCTCGTTGCAGACGACCACCGGCATATTGACGGGCCTCGCTGCCCTGAGCGCCGAGACCGCGCCTTCCATGCCGCCGCCGGCGACGTAGCAGCCGGCAAGATCCGGGTAGCGCGCCAGAAGATCGATCATCGCATCGTGCGTCACCTGGTTGGCCTCCAGGTTGACCAGCGTCTCCATCACCGTGAACTCCGGCGCATGCTCGCGGAAGAATGATCTGAAGCCGATCTCGCGCAGCTCGTGGCCATGGAAGCGATGGCTGCCGACGAAGAGGGCGACCTTGCCGGGCTTCCTCGCCGCCCTGGCGATCATCCAGGCCGCGGTGCGACCGACCTTGCGGTTGTCGAGGCCGACATAGCCCTCGCGGATACCGGCGGCAAAGTCGGACAGCAGCGAGAAGACGGGTTGCCCTCTTGCCTTCAGCGCCTCCACGGCTGCCGTCAGCGTCGGATGGTCCGGACCGACAAGGGCGACGGCCCTGGATTTCGCCGCCAGCTTGCGCATCTGGGCGGCGATCTCGTCGGGCGCCAGCGAACTGGCGAAGTCGATGGTTGCCACGCCGCGGAAGCGCTGCGATTGCGAAACCGCCAGTTCGAGCTCGCGTGCGAAATCGCTGTAGAAAACGTCATTGCCCCTCAGCAGCAGAAAGCCGAGCCGGTATTCCGGCAGTTCCTGGCGCATCCGTTGCTTGATCAGCCCGGCGGCGTGGTAGCCGATGCTGGTGGCGGCTTCGTAGACGCGGCGCGCGGTTTCCTCGCGCACCGGCAGGCGATTGTTCAGCACCCGGTCGACGGTGGCGACGCTGACGCCGGAGGCGCGCGCCAGATCGGTGATGGTCGGCCGTTTTGGCATGGCTGTCTCTCCGCTTGCCAAAGCAATTTATATCATTCTGATGGGAAATGATAGAAACTATCTTTGTGATATTGAGCCTATCATGGCTTAGCGTTATTTCTAGCCTACGAGGCTTGCGACCGCGGCCCGGGATTAGTCGGGGCGGATCGCAGGGCGCTGGTGGAGGCACTCCCATGGACGCAACGTTGGACGCAGCACCGTCCCGGCGCGACTACAGCCTGATCGGCCGCGACGCCAAGCTCGCCGTCGACAACGGGCTGGCGGCGGCCGAATGGTATCATACCGACATCCCGCGCAAGCAGATGAAGGAGCTGATGCAGCGCTCCGACGGGCCGGCGATCCGCGACACCATCATCTGGCTCGCCGCGCTGATCCTGAGCGGCGCCGGTGGCGCCTGGTTCTGGGGCACGTGGTGGTGCGTGCCGTTCTTCTTCGTTTATGGCGTGCTCTACGGCTCCTCGACCGACTCGCGCTGGCACGAATGCGGCCACGGCACCGCTTTCCGGACCCAGTGGATGAACGACGCGGTCTATCAGATCGCCTGCTTCATGATCATGCGCAATCCGGTGACCTGGCGCTGGAGCCATACCCGCCATCACACCGACACGATCATCGTCGGCCGTGACCCGGAGATCGCGGTGATGCGCCCACCGGATCTGTTGCGCGTCGTGCTCAATTTCTTCGGCATTCTCGATGCCTGGCATGCCATGAGCGACATGCTGCGCAATGCGGCCGGCATTATCAGCCCGGCGGAAAAGACCTTCATTCCCGAGCAGGAGCAGCCGAAGGCGATCCGCATTGCCCGCATCTGGACGGCGATCTATGCCGCGACCATCGCGCTGGCATTTTCTATGGGTTCGTTCCTGCCCTTGATGCTGGTCGGGTTGCCCAGGCTTTACGGCGCCTGGCACCATGTCATGACCGGCCTGCTGCAGCATGGCGGCCTCGCCGAAAATGTCATCGACCACCGTCTCAACAGCCGTACCGTGCTGATGAATCCAATCAGCCGGTTCATCTACTGGAACATGAACTACCATGTGGAGCATCACATGTTCCCGATGGTGCCCTATCACGCGCTGCCCCGGCTGCATGAGATGATCAAGCATGATCTGCCGGCGCCGACGCGATCGATCCTGGCCGGCTACCGCGAAATGATACCTGTCTTCCTGCGCCAGCTGCGCAACGAGGACTATTTCCTCAAGCGCGAGCTGCCGCCGACGGCGAAGCCCTATCGCGAGGAACTCCATAACGACAACGCCGCCGTGGCGGCCGCAGCGGAATGACACGCGCCGCCTGACAAACTGATCAGGCTGGCAAATTGACCGACAAAAATTCTGCCGGGAGGACCGATGAGCGACTGGGTCGAGGCCTGTGAGGCCGGAGACATCGACGAAGAGGACGTGATGCGGTTCGATCATGGCGGCCGCACCTTCGCCATCTATCGTAGCCCCGACGACGAGTATTTCGCGACGGACGGCCTTTGCTCGCATGAGAAGGTGCATCTGGCCGACGGGCTGGTCTTGGACGACATCATCGAGTGCCCCAAGCACAATGGCCGCTTCAACTACAAGACCGGCCAGGCCAGGGGGGCGCCGGTTTGCGTCAACCTCAGGACATATCCGGTCAAGGTCGATGCCGGCAAAATCCTCATTCAGCTCGGGTGATGGTCATGCAGGCGGGAATGTTCATCATCGGCGCCGGCGAATGCGGCGGGCGGGCTGCCTTGGCGCTGCGCGATCTCGGCTATGACGGGCCGGTCACGCTGGTCGGCGACGAGCCGCATCTGCCCTATGAGCGGCCGCCGCTGTCGAAGGAAGCGATGACTGGCGATGCGCCCGCGATCAAGGCGATCGCCAGCGACGAAATCCTGGCAGAGAGATCGATCCGGCATATCCATTCGGTTCAGGCCGTCGCCATCGACCGCGCCACGCACAGCGTGCGTCTGTCGGACGGCTCGACCCTGCCATACGACAAGCTATTGCTGGCCACCGGCTCCCTGCCGCGCAGACTGCCGATGCCGGGCCTCGGACCGCGTTGCGTCTATCTCAGGACCTTCAACGACGCGCTGGCCATTCGCGCTCATCTCAAGGCCGGAAACCGCGTCGCCATTATCGGCGGCGGCTTCATCGGCCTCGAACTCGCCGCAGCGGCGCGTAAACTGGGCGCTTCGGTCACCGTCATCGAGGCGCAGCCGCGCATCCTGATGCGCGGCGTACCGGCCGAAATCGCCGATATCATCCACCAGGCGCATGAGGCCGAAGGCGTGAAGATCCTCACCGGCCAGGGTATCGCGGCCGTCGCCGACGACGGCACTGACGTGCGCATCACGCTTGCCGGCGGCAGCGACATCGTCGCCGACCTCGCGGTGATCGGCATCGGCGCCGTGCCGGTGACCTCGCTCGCCGCGGAAGCCGGGCTAACGATCGATAACGGCATAGCTGTCGACGCCGAGCTTCGCACCAGCGACCCCGACATCTTCGCCGCTGGCGATTGCTGCTCGTTTCCACTTGCCGTCTATGGCCGCCGCGTGCGGCTGGAGGCCTGGCGCAATGCCCAGGAGCAGGGCGCGCTGGCGGCGAGGAACATGCTCGGCGCCGGCGAGGCCCACGCCGCCGTGCCATGGTTCTGGTCGGATCAGTATGGCCTAACCCTGCAGATATCGGGGCTCTCGGATGAAGGCCGCTCCACTGTGCGGCGCGACCTCGACGACGGCGCCTTCATCCTGTTCCATCTGGCCGAGGACGGAAGGCTGGTGGCGGCGAGCGGCATCGGCCCGGGCAATGCGGTCGCCCGCGACATCAGGCTGGCCGAGATGCTGATCGCCAGGCGGGCAAAGCCGGCGCCTGAAGCGCTCGGTTCGCAAACGGTCAAGCTCAAGTCGCTGCTGGCGGCCTGAGCCAGCGCGGTTTTCAATCCGACACCCGTGCCAACGCCGGAACTACGCCGCTTGAACGATCTCGACCAGTTCAACGTCGAACACCAGGTTCTTTCCGGCCAACGGGTGATTGCCGTCGAGCTTGACGCTGGCATCGTCCACGCCGACGACCGTTACTGGCATGGCACGCCCTTCACGGGTGCGGGCCTGCAATCGGGTGCCGATATCAACGTTGATGTTTTCCGGCACGTTGGCGCGGTCGATGGTTATGACCGCTTCGGGACGATGGCGTCCGTAGGCGGCGTCGGCGGGAACGGTGACGGTGCTTTTCGTACCGACCTCCATGCCATCGACATGGGTTTCGAGACCGGGGATCACCTGGCCTTCACCCAGTGTGAATTGCAGCGGTTCATTGCCGGAAGAATCGAATTGAGTGCCGTCGGTCAGGCGCCCAGTATAGTTGATGCGCACGGTGTCGCCATTCTTGGCTTGTGTCATGACAGCCGTCCTTTGGGAGTTTTTGAGGGACCGGCCTAGAGTTCACGGCCCCGTTTTCGACCATCCACGCAAAGGTGCGCGGTGCGAAACACTAGAACTAGGCGCCCGGCTGCCGATGTAAAGTGCCGGAACTGCCGAGAATGTCGAGGTCCGGTGCCTGAGATCGGCGGAAGCCAACGGCGCTAGAACAGCGCTTTTAACTCCGGCAGTTTGTCGTTGACCAGCCAGCCGTAGTAATTTTCCTCCGGCAGCTTCTCCGGTTCGCCGGCGGCACGGCGCTTGGCGTTCTCGGCTTTCAGCGCATAGGCGCGCTGCTCGGGATTGCCGACATTGTAGAGTGTGGCTGTAATGCCGGGATTGCCCGATATGTCGAAGCCGGCAATGTCCTTATAGGCATCGATCGATTTCCTGATCGTCGCCGCGACATAGGACAGCGTGAGGTCCGGATCCATGATGGTCTTGTAGACCGCGTTCGGATCGCCGACGTCGAGCTTCGGCAGGCCGGAAACCTGATGCACGAGATCGCTCATCTGCAGCGCGGTCAGCGGATTGAGCTGGCCGAGGCCGAAGGTCTGGCCGGCATAATAGGGCTGGAAGAAAGTCGCGCCGAAACGGTCGTTGGGAAAGCTTGTCCCGCCGACGGTTTTGCCACGAAACGAGCCGTTCCACACCTGCTCGCGACACTCCCACAGATCGTAGCTGTCCGATTTGCCGGCGCATTTCTGGAATTGCGGCCGTTGCACGAAATCGGTGATGTCCTCGCCGCCATAGGCGAAGGCCAGCTTGCTCGACAGATAGGAGATTGCCTTGACGTAGTAGGTCTGCAGCCGGTCGTAGGCGTCGACATTATAGGTATGCTCGCCGACGATGGCGCCGACGATGTGCATCGGGTCGATGCCATAGGCCGCCGCTGCCTGGCGGATCTTGCCGCGAAGCCCGGCATCGTTCTGGAGCAATGCATAGACCTTGCGGTACTTTGCCTGGAAGGTGGTGTTGGTGGCCTGGGTGCGCCGGCTGGAGGCGCCCGGTATGTCGGGCTGCTCGGCGTTGCGGTTACCCGGCGGCACCAAAGTCGCCGCTTGCGCGCCGAACATGGCTGCCGCCAGCGTCAATCCGAGAATGACGAGGATAAGTTTTCTCATGCGCCGCCGCCCTGTAACAGCGCATGACCCCGAACCAAAGGTCCGCGTCAGCGACTATCAGAATCGATTTTCGCTGGGGATCATGCGCCAAATCATGTGCTACAGCGTCCTTCGTTCGTCCAATCGACGCAGCGCCGTAGTCGCCGGGCAAACTAGGTAAAGGCGGAAGGGGAGTCGAGAGCCCCCTTCGCCCGGCAAGGCAAAAGCTGGCCAGATGCTTCCATTTGGCCACACATTGCCGGCCGGAGATTGAAAGCCGCTTGCCGACTCGCCGATCGGTTACGTCGAGAGTGTTAAAGCTCCGGCACAGCCAAACCCTATCACGGGTGCGGCTTTTTGGTCCCGGTATGTCAAGCAACCTTTATTTCACGCGGCTCGAAATGCTCCGAACGGTGAAAAGAAATGAACCTCACCGGAGGATTGTGTCTCAGAACCCGGTTAACGCAAAGGAAGCTTGCCACCAACCTGCCAAAAGCTTGGTAAGCTCTATCATCAGTGATGACTTCTGACCTAAACGCTTGCCTAGTCATGAGATCCTGCACGAACCCATGGAGCCTTACATCTCTCCACACTATGCCATAGGCTCGACCAGCTTTATCTATCGTAACAACAGAACCCGCTTCATCCCTGACGTAATCGATCTGGGCCCAGAAGCAAGATACGCCCCCGCTCCACTCGATGGCATACCCGTATGCCATATACTCGGACTCTTTTCCTCCGAATGCTTGCTTTGCCAGAACGTTGACGGAGCCATCTCTAGAGAAGACCTTCATTACATCTGGATCGAATATAAATTGATCGTTACTGTCTCCGTCAATGCCTTCCGTCATGATCGCGAATTACCTCAGAGCCGCTGTTTCCTCGAACTTGAATTGAACCCTTGTCGAGGGCTCGA
>NZ_CAUM01000019.1 GCF_000350085.1 Mesorhizobium metallidurans STM 2683 | reverse complement strand
CCACTAGCCGCCATTGGCAGCAAGTACGATCGCCGCGCGCAAGTCTTCCAGGCCCTCGCTCCTTTCCGACGATGTCGTCAGAACGAACGGGAACGCGGCCGGCCGCTTTTTGATTTTCGCCAGGGTCTCTTCGATCAATCGCGGCACGCCGGCCGCCTTGATCTTGTCGGTCTTGGTCAGCACGATCTGGTAGGACACCGCCGCCTTGTCGAGCAGCGACAGCACCTCGTCGTCCTTGGCCTTGATGCCATGGCGGGCGTCGATCAGCACATAGACGCGCTTCAGCGTGACGCGGCCCTTGAGATAGTCGAAGACCAGCTTCGTCCAGTCGTCGACCTTTTCCTTGGGCGCGCTCGCATAGCCGTAGCCCGGCATGTCGACCAGCGCCATCGGCGGCAGGTCGGCGCCTTCGCCCGAAAATCCGTCCGGCACGAAATAATTGAGCTCCTGCGTCCGCCCCGGCGTGTTGGAGGTGCGCGCCAGCCCCTTCTGGTTGACCAGCGCGTTGATCAGCGATGATTTGCCGACATTCGAACGGCCCGCGAAGGCGATCTCCGGCGGCCCTTCCGGCGGCAGGAACTTCATCGACGGCACGCCGCGGATAAAGATCCACGCTTGCGTGAACAGTTCGGTGCGGACCACGGTCTTGTCACGTGTCGTGTTGCCTGGCGCGCTCAAACCGCTGCCTCCAGGCGAGCAATGTCGGCGCCTCTGATGGCATTGAGGTTGCGGCTGATCTTGTCCACCGGCCAGTCCCACCAGGCCGCCATCAACAGCCGCCTGATCGTCTTGTCGTCGAAGCGCATTTTCACCACCTTGGCCGCATTGCCGGCGACGATCGCATAGGGCTGCACGTCGTGCGTGACGACCGATTTCGCCGCCACGATGGCGCCGTGGCCGATCTTGACGCCGGGCAGGATCACCGCCTCCATGCCGATCCATACATCATTGCCGAGCACCGTGTCGCCGCGTATTTCCTTCGACCACATCTTCGGGTCGAAACCCTGTTCCCAGCCATGGCCGAAGATGTTGAACGGGTAGGTCGAGAAGCCGGACATGGCGTGGTTGGCGCCGTTCATGATGAAGCGCGCGCCCTCGGCGATGGCGCAGAACTTGCCGATGATCAGCCTGTCGCCGATGAACGGATAATGATGCAGCACGCATCGCTCGGCGAATTTGTCGGGCCCGTCCGGATCGTCGTAGTAGGTGAAGTCGCCGATCTCGATGTTCGGTGCATTGACCAGTCCCTTGAGGAAGCCGACGCGCGTATGCATCGGGATCGGGTGCTTGATGTTTGGATTGGGTCCGCTCATGGCCTGGCTCCGTGGCTTTTCAGGCAAGCCCAAAATAGCGCGATTCGGAGCGAGATAAACCGGGATCCCGTGAAGGATCACAGGACCCCGGTCGCCGGTGCGGTCTCCCAAACACACCGGCGCCAGCGCGCCGGAAGCCGTCACCGTGGTATGACACCGGAGCAGCGACGGAACGTGGCAAGCCAAAGTTTCGCCGCCGGCAAATGTGACCTCCCACAGCAAAAACCCGGACCAACCGGGGTTTTTGTAAATTTAATATGGGGATCGGGGTGCCCGCTATTCCGCGGGCGAGGGTTTCTTGCGGAACATGGCCACCAGATTGTCCCACAGCTCGATCTTGGCGCCCTGGCGCTTCATGATCACGCCCTGCTGGATGATCGACAGCAGATTGTTCCAGGCCCAGTAGATGACCAGGCCGGCGGGAAAGCCCGCCATCATGAAGGTGAAGATGACCGGCATCCAGGTGAAGATCGCGGCTTGCGTCGGGTCCGGCGGCGTCGGGTTCATGCGCATCTGCAGGAACATCGTCACGCCCATGACCAGCGGCCAGACGCCGATCATCAGCATGGACGGCAGCGTGATCGGGATCAGGCCGAACAGATTGAAGATCGATGTCGGGTCCGGTGCCGCCAGATCCTGAATCCAGCCGAAGAACGGTGCGTGTCGCATCTCGATGGTGATGTAGAGCACCTTGTAGAGCGCGAAGAAGACCGGGATCTGCAGCGCCACCGGCCAGCATCCAGCGATCGGATTGATCTTCTCGGTCTTGTAGAGCTCCATCATCGCCTGTTGCTGCTTCATCTTGTCGTCTGCGTATTTCTCGCGGATTTCGAGCATCTTGGGCTGCACCTTCTTCATGTTCGCCATCGACGCATAGGACTTGTTGGCGAGCGGGTAGAAGGCGGCCTTGACGATGACGGTGGTGGCGAGGATCGCCAGGCCGAAATTGCCGAAGAATTTGTAGAGCGTGTCGATCAGCCAGAACATCGGCTTGGTGATGAAGTGGAACCAGCCCCAGTCGATCAACAGGTCGAACCGCTTGATGCGGCGGTCTTCCGCATAGGAATTGATCTTGCCGACCTCCTTGGCGCCGGCGAAGACCGCGGTCTCGACTGTCGCCGACTGGCCGGCGTCGACATTGATCGGGTCGGTGAGGAAGTCGGACTGATAGCGGGGCCGGCCATCCTCGAAATAGGCATAGCGCGGCTGGAACGGCTGCTTCTCGGTCGGTACCAGCGTAACCGCCCAGTATTTGTCGGTGATGCCCAGCCAGCCGTCGGTCGACTTGCCCGGCTTGAACTCCCTGTCCTTTTCGATGGATGCGTATTTGTGTTCCTGCAGGCCTTCCTCGCCGGTGAAGCCGATCAGGCCTTCGAACAGCACATAGATGCTGGCTACGGCAGGCTTGTCGAAACGGGTGACGCGGCCATAGTTGAACAGCGAGACGGCGGCGGCGCCTGAATTCTGCACGGTGTCGGAAACGGTGAACATATAGTCGTTGTCGACCGAGAAGGTGCGCTTGAAGGTCAGGCCCTTGTCGTTCGAATAGGTCAGCGTCACCGGGCTCGCCGGAGTCAGTGTCGCATTGCCGTCGACCTTCCACACCGTGTCCGAACCTGGCACCGCGCCGGTCTTGTCGTTGCCGACAAAGCCGATCTCGGCAAAATAGCCAGTGGGCAGCGCCGACGGATTGAGCAGCTCGATCTCGGGCGAGTTCTTGTCGACTGTCTCCGTGTAGTGCTTGAGCCTGAGGTCGTCGAGGCGTGCCCCGGTGAGGTTGATCGAACCCTCGAGGCTTGGCGTGTCGATCTTGACGCGGGAGGTGGCCGCCAGCGCCTGATCGCGGCCGGCCGCCGTCACCACTTCGCCGCCGGGCGCATTCGGAATCGATCCCTGCGGCGCCGGCGTTCCCGTGCCGCCGGGATTGACGCCTTCGGCCGCCTTCTTCTGCTCTGCCACCCGCTGCTCTTCTATGCGGGCCGCCTCGCGCTGGGCTTCGACGCGCGGGTTCATGTAGAACACCTGCCACAGCGTCAGGATCAGCACCGACAGCGCGATGGTGATGAAGAAGTTCCGGTTGTTTTCCATCGAAAGCCCTGGCCTATCGTGTTCCGCGCAATCGGCGGGAGAGTTCGGCCTTCAACTGGCCGAACGGAATGGCAAGCACATCTTCACGCCCGACGATGACATAGTCATTGCCAGGCGCCATGTCATCGGCCGCATGCGTGCGCACGGCTTCCCTCAGCCGCCGCCTTATGCGGTTGCGCACCACGGCGTTGCCGACCTTCTTGGTGACGGTGTAGCCGACGCGCGGCGACAAATCGTCGCCGCGGTCGAGAACCTCGACGAGAAAAAGCCGCCCGCGGCGCTTTTCGCCACGCCGGACGGCCAGGAATTCCGCGCGCTTCAGAAGCCGCTTGGGTTTTGGTCCCACTGGCTTGCCGGTGGCGGGCAACGATCTCGTCTTCCGTTCAGGCGCTGAGCCGCTTGCGGCCGCGATTGCGGCGAGCTGCGACGACGCCGCGACCACCCTTGGTGGCCATGCGGGCACGGAAACCGTGCCGGCGCTTGCGGACGAGTTTGGACGGTTGGTAGGTACGCTTCATTTGTTTTAATACCGCGGGGTGCGGCCCTTCTTGATTCTGTCACTCTGTAACAGGAGCTTTGCCGGGCCGGTTTTGGCGCGATCGAAACCGCGCCGGGACGAATGGCCCGAGCGTGAGCGGGCTTATAGAAAGAAGGATTTTGGAAGTCAATCCGGCGCCGTCAGGCCGGCGGCCGAAGTCTTGCTGGTCCGATGCAACGTTTCGACCAAGGATGAATTTGGCAAAAAAGCCGCAATCGCCTAATCTCGGTTGGTCAAGTGATCGTGAAGACAAGCGCAGCATGAGTGAAATCCCAACCGCGGATGAAAGGATCGATCCGGCGAAGGCCGCCGCCGGGACGGCGCCTCGCAGCGTGCCCCCCCGCACAGTGCCCTTGTCGCGTGGCCTGTCGACAAAACTGCTGCTGCTCACCATCGTCTTCGTGCTCCTGGCCGAAGTGCTTATTTTTCTGCCCTGGATCGCCAGCTACCGTGTGAGTTGGCTGAAAGAGAGGCTGAGCACCGCCGCCGCCGTGTCGATCGTGCTGGTGCAGGGCGACCCCGCCTCGCTGTCGCGCGCCGCCCAGAACGACGTGCTGATGGCGATCGGCGCCAGGGCGATCGCCGTGCGCGACGGCGGCGTCTCGCGGCTCCTGGTCGTGGCCGAGATGCCGCCGCAGGTCGATGAACATATCGATATCGCCAACACCGGCATGGTCCAAGGCATGACCGGCGCCCTGGACACGCTGTTTTTCGGCGGCAACCGCATGCTGCGCGTGTTCGGGCCCGTCGGCGAGAGCGATAAGGAATTCGAACTGATCATGCCCGATCACAGCCTGCGCAAGGCCATGCTGATCTATTCGCGCAACGTCGCCTTCGTCTCGCTGCTGATCTCGCTGTTCACCGCCATGCTGGTCTATGCCGCCATAGACCTGATCATGATCGGTCCGATCCGCACGATGACGCGCTCGATGCTGGCCTTCTCCGAGGCGCCCGACGATCCCGGGCGGATCATCCGCCCTGCCGCCCGCGCCGACGAGATCGGCGTCGCCGAGCGCGAGCTTTCGCAGATGCAGGAGCGGCTGCAAAAGATGCTCGCCGAGCAGAAACACCTAGCCGACCTTGGCCTCGCCGTGTCGAAGATCAATCACGACATGCGCAACATCCTGGCCTCGGCGCAACTGATATCGGACCGGCTGCGCCAGGTCAGGGACCCTACGGTGCAGGCCTTCGCGCCGAAACTGCTGCGCGCGCTCGATCGTGCCGTGTCCTATTCGGAAGGCGTGCTCGCCTATGGCCGCACGCAGGAGCCGCCGCCTTCGCGCCGCAGGCTGCGGCTGCGCCAGCTGGTCGACGACGTCCACGGCCTGCTCGACACCGAAGGCGGCATCGAATTCGTCAATGCCGTCGATCTGGCCTTCGAGGTGGACGCCGATTCCGACCAGCTGTTCCGCGTGCTCACCAATCTGTGCCGCAACGCCGTGCAGGCGATGGCGGCGGACCAGGAGAGCGCCCTGGTGCGCCGGCTGGCGGTGTCGGCCGAGCGCCTGGGCAGCGTCAGCCGCATCATCGTCACCGACACCGGACCAGGCCTGCCGCCGAAGGCGCGCGAAAACCTGTTCGCCGCGTTTCGCGGCTCGGCCCGCAGCGGCGGCACCGGCCTTGGCCTGGCGATCGCCTATGAATTGATCCGCGCCCATGGCGGCACGGTGGAGCTTGTCGAAAGCGTTGGCGGCCGCACCACCTTCGCGGTCACCATTCCCGACCAGCCGGTCCGGCTCGACCAGGCCCGCAGCGGCCTGCGCCGCCCGGCTTGAGGGGAGCTATTCCCTGACCGGGGAGCATAACGGTCTTCCGTCCGCAATTGCGCGGAACAAGGAACCGGCCAATGCGCGAACAGCAAAACTTTTGCCGGATCGCTTGCTTTTCGGAAATTCAGTCGCTAGGGAACACTCCACATTCGCGGCCGGTCGCCAGGATCGGATCGCGGGCTATGCCAAGCATGGCCTGTTGCGCGCCCGTAGCTCAGCTGGATAGAGCACCAGACTACGAATCTGGGGGTCAGGAGTTCGAATCTCTTCGGGCGCGCCATTTCCACGCTATTCCACGCCGCATCACGCTGCCGTGCTCCGACTTCGCGCTTTACACCACCCGTCTCGCGCGGACGCTGCCTTCGTACCGCCTTACGGCACGGCTGCCCGATCATGCTGCTGGAAGTGTCGAGACGATGCGCTCGACGGATGCAGTCAGCGAGACGCTGCCCCGACGCTGCTCATTTCCTTTCTCGCGTGCGAAATGGCCATCGGCGATGCCCTCATACATGCCGAGCAAAGCTTCCGCCAACTTGTCGTCGATGCCTTCCTTGGTGAGAATGGCTGCACGCTCCCCGGGCGGAACGAACATTGGCTTCACGGGACGGCCGATAACCTTGGCAAAGGCAGTCGCCACATCGTCGGCGCTGAAGTCATCGGGACCGCCAAGCTCAACGACCCGCTTTCCAATCCAGCTTTCGCAAAGAAGGGCAGCTCCCGCACGGCCAACATCGATTGTGCTTACCATCGGAATTGCCCGAGTTGGCTCGATAAAGGTCGGCAATATGCCTTCCGCCATAACTACGCCCGCGACCTCACTCCAAGTCTCGATGAAATAGCCGGATCGCAGGAAGGTGACCGCCGGGGCCATTCCGTCCAGCAGCGCCTCGATCTGGTTAAGTGTGGAAATGACTCCGGTGCCTGAGGCATGCTGTGCTCCGATCGATGACAGGACGACAACCTTGGGTATCTGCGCGTGCTGAAGCGCGCGACGAAACGCAGTGCCGACCTCTTGAGTATGCGCGTGCGGATCGCCGCTGATCGGCGTGGGGTTGAGCAGAAATGCTCCTGAGGTTCCTTTCAGCGCAGCCACCACGGCGTCCGCATCGAGGATGCTTGCGACGGCCACCTCCGCGCCGAGCGCTGTCCATTTTTCCCCCTGTTCCGGCCGACGCAGAACGACGCGCACTGCCTCGCCGCGTTCGATGAGCGCGCGCGCTGTTTCTCCACCTGCTCGTCCATTCGCTCCAAACACCACATGCATCGCCTTGTCCTCCGATTGTTGGCTGTCGCCGTCTGAAGACAAATACGCGTCACCCTTCCATGTGTCCAATGCATGAACTATATAGAGATCATGCGTGAAGTGGATTTTCGTCGGATCGATCTCAACCTTCTGGTGATGCTTGAGGCGTTGCTGGACGAGAAAAACGTCACGCGGGCTGCTCGCCGGCTCGGGATGAGCCAGCCGGCCGCGAGTCGGGCGCTGGGGCGATTGCGCGCGCTGTTTGCGGATGCCCTTCTTGTCGACGGGCCGGGCGGCTACTTCCTCAGCGCCCGCGCGGAAGACATGCGTCCGATGCTGCGCAGCACGTTGGCCGGCATTAGCCAGATGCTAGAGCTAAGCCCATTCGATCCCGCGACGGCGACGGGCGATGTTCGGCTCCTGATGGCGGATTTGGAGGCTGCGGTGCTCATGCCGCATCTGCTCGCCCGCTTTTCGGATGAGGCGCCTGCCCTTGATCTCAATGTCCGAGCGCTTGGCTCAGATGCAATTCAGGCGCTGGAAGACGATGTCGCTGACGCGGCGGTTGGGCTGATCGACGAAGCGCCGCCAGGGATCCACCGACGCCGATTGTATGATGAGCGGCTTGTAACACTCATGCGCGCAGAGCATCCAGCCGCCCGTAAAAAGCTCACGCTCGACCGGTTCTTGGCGCTGGACCATATGGTGGTGAGCATCACTGGCATTGGGCCGGCGCCCGTCGATGCGGCGCTTGCTCTCATTGGGCGGGAGCGACGGGTGAAGGTGCGTGCGCCAAACTTCTTCGCGGCAATGGAGATTGCTGCCGGGTCGGACCTAGTTATGACCTTGCCGTTGAGCCTGGCGCATGTGGGCGCGGCCAAGGGACGCTTTGTTTCGCAGCCTCCACCCCTCGATCTTGGAAAATTCCCGATGAGTCTCGTTTGGCACGCGCGCCACCAAGACGCTCCCAGGCACATATGGCTGAGGCGTGCGATTGTAGGCGCCGCCCGGGATGGCGAACTTGCCGCTCGTTAGTTGGAAAATCTGGCCCCGTCAGATTCCTGCAATCTTTTTGGGGATTGTCACACGCCGAGCCGCTGACGGTCGCGGTAGGTTCGCGTCTTCTCACGGTTTCCACATCGATCCGATGAGCACCATCGGCGGTTGCTGGGCTTGGAGCGATCATAAAAGATCCACCGGCACTCGTCGGAATCACAAGTCTTCACGCGTGCGAGCCTGCCGCTGTCCGAAAGCCGCACAAGCTCGACCAGAACGTCGCCAAGGCCGCTGGTTGCGCGCCGCGCGATCGGGCGCAGATCAAGCCCTCGGTCCCGAGAAGCCGTGACCCCAAGAGGAAACCGGGCGGCCAGGGCCTCAAGCAGGCGTGCAGTAATGGCCCGCTCAGTCGGCGTCGCGGAGAGGAAGTTCCGCAGCGCGCCGCGCAGCTCAAGAGCCTCGCGATGCTCGGCCTGCGAGATCTTTGCGCCGCGTTTTAGAAGGCCGCGCGCCTGAAGCCATTTCTGCAGCTGTGCGGGGGTTGCAAGTTCGTCGCCGGGCTCATGCGCCACGCCCCGCTCCACATACTGCCGCAGGTCAATCGAATTCACGAAGTCGTAGAGCAGCGCGACGTCGCCCGGAACCGGGAATTTCTCGGAGAGCCTCATAGACACCAGCATAAACATTTTGCTGGTTTATGCAACTAACACCAGCTATTATCGTTAGATAGTGTCTAACATGTTGATCGGCAGGCGCCGCAGTCCGAATTTAGGAGGATCCCGATGACCCACCCCCCGATCTCGACTGAGGAAGTTTCGTACCGAAAGCGTGCGGAGCTCTGGACGCCAACATCGCTTATGTGGACGTGGGCGAAGGCGATCCGATCGTCTTTTTGCATGGCAATCCGACGCCGTCTTATCTCTGGCGCAACATTATCCCGTATCTCCTGCCCTACGGGCGCTGCCTTGCACCGGACTATGTGGGCATGGGCAATTCCGGCCACGCACCGGACGGGAACTACCGCTTCGTCGACCATCGCCGCTACCTCGACGCCTGGTTCGAGGCATTGGGCCTCACCTCGAATGTGATCCTCGTCGTCCACGACTGGGGGTCGGCGCTTGGCTTCGACTGGGCGCGACGTAATCCCGAACGGGTCAAGGCGGTCGCTTATATGGAAGGGATCGTGCGGCCCTTCCGCTCCTGGGACGAATGGCCGGAATCCACCCGCGCGTTCTTCCAAGGTCAGCGGAGCGAACGGGGCGAAGATTTGATCCTGCGGCAGAACCTCTTCATCGAGTATCTGCTGCCACTCCGCCATATCGCTGAGGAGGCGATCGAGGTCTATCGGCGCCACTATCGCAATCCCGGCTCCGCGCGCATGCCCATGCTTGCTTGGACGCGCGATCTGCCGATCGCTGGCGAACCGGCCGATGTCGTCGCAATCGTCGAGGACTATGCGCAGTGGCTCTCCACCAGCACAATCCCAAAGCTCTTCATCGACGCCGATCCCGCTGGCTTTCTGATCGGTGCACAGCGGGAGTTTTGCCGCGCCTGGCCGAACCAGGAAACCGTCATGGTGAAGGGCGCCCATTTTCTCCAGGAGGATGCGCCATTTCCGCCGAATCTGCGATTTCCTGCGATCCGCTACGCTAGGCCAGACCGAACGAAGTCCGTTGTCGTAGAAGAGACGGTATCTGACGGCGTTCGGCGTTCGTATCAGCACGGCGCCCCGGCAGCCAAGGCGCGACGGTGATAGACGCCACTTCAAGACTTCAGGCGCGGTGGCAACTTTCGAGCCTCAAAATCAGAAGGCTCCGCCACCAGCCCCGATGTTCTGGCCAGTCACCCACCTCCCGGCATCGCTCGCGAGGAACACGGCGACGTCCGCGATATCTTTCGGGTCTCCGACGCGGTTGAACGGCGATATGGCGGCAGCGCGGTCGCGGTAGCGGTCCTGCATCATGTCCGTCTCCGTCGGACCAGGAGAGACGACGTTCACAGTGATGCGACGAGTACCGAGCTCCCAGGAGAGACAGCGGACGAACTGTTCGACAGCGCCCTTGCTCCCGAGGTAGAGGGACTGATCGGGGAAGAACATCTTGGTTCCTCCCGTGGATACAACAATGATGCGCCCGCCGTCCCTCACACGCCGCGCGGCTTCCTTGAGCGTGAAGAAGACGCCCTT
>NZ_CAUM01000020.1 GCF_000350085.1 Mesorhizobium metallidurans STM 2683 | reverse complement strand
ATGTCTTAGGTACAAACTGTAACCTATGTCTCCGGGCCGTACAACTGAGAGATTGGCGCACCCGACAGGATTCGAACCTGTGACCTCTGCCTTCGGAGGGCAGCGCTCTATCCAGCTGAGCTACGGGTGCCTTCAGGATCGGCGATCCGGAAAACGAACCAGCCGGTGAACCGGCCAGTCACGGCTTCTTAGCGGAAGCCGGGGCAGGCTTCAACGGGCAAGTGGCCGGCACTTGAAGTTGTGGCTTCCAGCCTGTGGCGATCGCATGTGGGGCCCCTTCATCCGGCCGCCCCGCGGCGACTGCGCGACCCTTCGCAGGCTCAGGGCGTTCGTCATTCGAAACCAGGCAATTGGCTTTTCGTCCGCTACGCGGACCATCACCTCTCACTGCTCCTGCGCAAACATCAGCTTCGTGTACGCAATCGATGTCGGCGAGAGACTGCGCTGGATCAGCGCCTCGACATGGTCGTTGCGCTGGCGCGCGCTGTCGGCGCCCATTACCACGACGATGAGCCGGCGCCCGTCGGCCTCGTAGGAGGTGACGATGTTGAAGCCGGAGGCCCTGATATATCCGGTCTTGATGCCGTTGACGCCGCGCACCCGGCCGAGCATGTCGTTGTGGCCGCGCACCAGCCGGCCGCGGAACATGAAGTCGCTTTCGGAGAAATAGTGGAACTGCTGCGGGAAGCGGGCGCGCAGCGCCATGCCGAGCACCGCCATGTCGCGCGCGCTGGTGCGCTGGTCGCCGTCCGGCAGGCCGGACGCGTTGCGGAAGACGGTGCCGCGCATGCCGATCTGGCGGGCTTTGGCCGTCATCATGCCGGCGAACGCCTCTTCGCTGCCGCCGAGATATTCCGCGACCGCGACCGCCACATCGTTCGCCGATTTGATGACGATCGCCCGGATCGCCGAATCGACATCGATCGTCTCGCCGCGCCTGAAGCGCAGCTTGGTCGGCGGCTGTCTGGCGGCATTGTCCGAGACCGGAATCTGCGTCTCTTTGCTGACGCGGCCTGAATCCAGCGCCTCGAACAGCAGGTAGAGCGTCATCATCTTGGTCAGCGACGCCGGATAGCGCGTCGCGGTCGAATTCACCTCGAACAGCGTCTGGCCGGTCCTCGCATCGACGACGATCGCGGCATATTTCTGCGGCGCCGCCGGCACCGCCAGCATGCTGTCGGGTGGCGTCGTCGTGCAGCCGGCAACGAGCACCAGCAACGCGAACGCCGCGACAAATCTTTGGATGAGCGGAAAGAGACGCGAGTGGGACAAGATGGTCTGTTCTGAAGGCAGGCTGTTGCTGAGACGGACGGAACCTAGCCTAACCCGGTTGCCGCGTCCATTTGGTTAATGCCGGTCCCGCCTGGGATTATCAGCCACCCTGATGTGAAATGCCGGCGGCAACGCTTGCGTAACTCGCGCTGACCGGGTTTTGCTGGCGAGACAGAATCGGCGGGTGCGCATGGACATTGTCACGATCGAGGCAAAGGGTATTTCGGTGTCGGTCGATCTTGCGGTCGGCCATCTCGCCGACATGACGGTCGACATCGACGGCCGCCGGCTGAAGCCGCTGCATCGCGCGCCCTGGATCGGCGAGCCGCGCGAGACACTGCCGCAAGATTTGCCCGAGGGCACGGTGCACCTTTCCGGCGATTTCCTCTGCGCGCCGTTTTCGCGCAGCGATGTCGAGGCAGCACCCTTGCATGGCTGGACGGCCAACAGCCCTTGGGATGTCGTTGTCTCCGAGGCAACAGTCGATGGCTGGCGGGCCACCTTCCGGCTGCGCCGCAAAGTCATGGGCGCGGCGGTCGACAAGACCCTGACCTTGCGCGACGGCCATCCCTTTCTTTACCAGGAGCACGTCTTTTCCGGTGGTGCGGGCGCAATTTCCGTTGCCCATCATCCGATGACGGCAATGAAGAATGGCGGCAGGCTCGCCTTTTCGCCGAAGCGGCTTGCCGCCACGCCGGACGATCCGCTGGAGCCCGATCCGGCGCGCGGCCGCTTCCGCCTCGCCTATCCCGCCCGTTCAGCCGACCTGACGCGCTTTCCTGCCGCCGATGGCGGCACGCTCGATCTCAGCGACTACCGCATGGACATCGAACGCGAGGACTTTCTCATTTTGGTCGAGGCCGACCATGACGGGATGGGCTGGACCGCGCTGGCGCGGCATGCCGAACAGGATCTGGTGCTGGTGCTGAAGAACCCGGCCGAACTGCCGGTCACCATGCTCTGGATTAGCAATGGCGGGCGCGACTACGCGCCGTGGAGTGGCCGCCATCGTGGCGTGCTCGGCATCGAGGATGGGCGCACGGCGCTCGGCCATGCCGCGTCGCTTGGCGGCAACTGGTTGAAGCGGGAAGGCGTGGCGACCGCCTTTGCCCTTGCCGAAGGCCGCAGCCTCTCGTTCCGCCATGTCATCGGTGCCCTGCCGGAGACCCGGCAAGGGTCGCACAATAGCGGCGAGCCGCCGCGCGACATCGCGACCGGGCAGGGGAAGATGCGCATCCTGGCTGCCGATGGCACGACACGGGACGTTGCTTTCGACAACGATTTCCTGCGGATCGGCCGGTCCGCTCCTGCCTGAAGGCGTGGCTGGTTTGAAATTTCCGCGAATTGCCGCCAAGATGCGGCCGAAATTGTCTCACGAATCCAGGCCAGAAAAATCTGATGTCCGAGATCGCCCATCTCGCCGCCACCATCTTCAAGCGCGCCGGCAAGGCGAGCCGCTTTATCGTCGCCATCGCTGGCCCGCCGGGCGCCGGCAAGTCGACATTGTCGGCCAGCCTGCATGATCTGCTGCCGGTAGGTACAGCGGAAGTCGTGCCGATGGACGGCTTCCACTATGACGACATCGTGCTCGAGCGGCGCGGCCTGCGTGCACGCAAGGGGGCTCCTGAAACCTTTGATTTTGCCGGCTTCGAGACGCTGCTGAAGCGCATCCGCGCCGGCGAGCCGGATATCGCGATTCCCGTGTTCGACCGCAGCATGGAACTGTCGCGCGCCGCCGCCTCGATCGTCGCCACTGAGACCAAGTTCATCCTGGTCGAAGGCAACTATCTCTTGCTCGACGAGGAACCCTGGTCGCGACTGGCGCCGTTGTTCGATTTTTCGATCTTTGTCGATGTGCCGCGCGCCGAGCTCGAGCGCCGGCTGCTCGAGCGATGGCACGGCCATGGCCGCTCCGACGAGGATGCCCGCGCCTGGATCGCCTCCAACGACATGCCGAACATCGACCGCGTGCTTGCCCGCCGCCGGCAAGCCGATCTGGTGATCGGCGATCACGCCCGATTTTAGGAATGTTCGTGGCGGAACCTTAAGACTTTCCGGTCGTTATTCCGGACCGGCATATTTTGCCGACATCAGGGAACCGTCCGATGGCAACCAGAAAACCCGCGCCCGCGAAGCGCAAGGCAGTCCAATCAAAGACAGGCGCCGGCCCGGCGATCGCCGCGCGCTCCAAGGATGCAAAGCCGGTTTTCGGCAAGGCAGCGCCGAAGAAGGTGGTGCCATCCGCCGCCAAGGCAGCCGCAAAACCCGCCCCAAAACCCACCAAGTCCAAAAAGCCGGCAACCAGCGGGTCCATGGCGGGTAGCGCCATGCGGGCGGCCAGGACCACGGCCAATGTTGCCGCCGGCGCGGTTGTCGCCACGGCCCGGGGCGCAGCTTCCCTTGCTGCTTCCGTCATGGGCAAGGGCGGCGCCAAAGCCAGGGCCAAGGCAAAATAGGCCACCTACGTTTTTAGCCTTGGTCTCTCGCAGGGATAGTGAGCCCCTTCTGCACTGTCGGCCGGGCAAGGCCGCGCTCCAACCATGCCGCGACATCGGGAAAGTCGTCGAAACCGACGAGTTCCCGCGCCTCATAGAAGCCAATCAGATTGCGCACCCAGCCGAGCATCGAGATATCGGCGATGGTATAGTCGTCGTCCATGATCCAGCTGCGGCCCTTCAGCCTGGTGTCGATCACGCCGATCAGCCGCCGCGATTCGTCACGGTAGCGCTCCAGCGGCCGCTTGTCGGCGATCTCGCGCCCGGCGAATTTGTTGAAAAAGCCGACTTGTCCGAAGATCGGCCCGATCGAGGCCATCTGGAAGAACACCCACTGGATCGTCTCGTAGCGCCGTACCGGGTCGGCTGGGATGAGCTTGCCGGTCTTGTCGGTGAGGTAGAGCAGGATGGCGCCGGATTCGAACAGGCCGATCGGCTTGCCGCCGGGGCCGTCCGGGTCGATCATCGCCGGTATCTTGCCATTCGGGTTCAGCGACAGGAATTCCGGCGTCCAGCTTTCGTTCTTGCCGATGTCCACAAAATGCGCCTCGTAGGGCAGGCCGAGCTCCTCCAGCGCGATAGAAATCTTCACGCCGTTCGGCGTCGGAGACGAATAAAGCTGGATGCGGTCGGGATGGCGGGCCGGCCAGCGCGTGGCGATTGGAAAAGCAGACAGGTCGGTCATCGGAACTCCTGGGCGGGATTTTATGCCGGCCGGCGCGGGCATGGCGAAAGAGAGTTATTACAGCGCCAGGCGCGATCAATATGCGCACAAAAAGTTTCAGCCTGTGGGGATCATGGCACGGTGCTTGTGGTCAGACCGCCTTGAACGCCAGCACCGCATTGGTGCCGCCGAAGGCGAAGCTGTTGCTGATCGCGGTACGCACCTTGCGCTCGCGCGCCACATTCGGCGTGATGTCGAGATCGCAATCGGCGTCGGCTTCGCGAAAATTGGCCGTCGGCGGCACGATGCCTTCGCGGATCGCCATGACGCAGGCGATCAGTTCCAGCGCGCCCGACGCGCCAAGGCAATGGGCGTGCATCGATTTGGTCGACGAAATGGAAAGCCTGTGCGCATAGTCGCCAAAGACCCGCTTGATCGCTGCCGTCTCGATCTGGTCGTTGGCCTTGGTGCCGGTGCCATGCGCGTTGAGATAGTCTATATCTTCCGGATTGAGCCCGGCATCGACGAGGCAGAAGCGCATCGCCGCCTCCGGCCCTTCGACGGTCGGCGCGACGATGTCGGACGCATCGCCTGAAAGGCCGGCGCCGGCTACCTCGGCAAGGATTTCGGCGCCGCGCGCCATCGCATGCTCATAGGTCTCCAGCACCACCATGCCGGCGCCTTCGCCGAGCACCAGGCCCTGGCGATCGGCCGAAAACGGCCGGCACGTATCGGGCGACAGCACCCTCAGCGCCTCCCAGCCTTTCAGAATGCCCCAGACCAGCGGCGCATCGGTGCCGCCGGCAACCATGACATCGGCGCGGCCGAGCCTGATCTGGTCGACCGCCGAAGCGATGGCGTGGTTGGACGAAGAGCAGGCCGAGGTGATGCCGAAGACCGGTCCGCGCAGGCCGAGATTCATGCTGACATGACCGGCCGCCGCACCGGGCATCACCTTCGGCACGGTGAAGATGCCGGCGCGATTCTTTTTATCGATCAGGATGGCGCGATAATTCTCTTCGATTGCCTCCCAGCCGCAGACGCCGACGCCGACGATGGTACCCATCCGGAAGGTATTGGTCTCGTGCGGCGTCAATCCGGCCTGCTGCGCGGCTTCGCGCGCGGCGATCGTCGCCAGCAGGCTGAAACGGTCCATCGACACCAGCTGCTTGCGGTCGATGCCATGCTCGGGCAGCGCCTTGATCTCGCAGCCGACCCTGACCTTGAGGTCATACAGTTCCGAATTGACGATCGGACCAATGGCCGAGCGGCCGGCGCGCATTTCGCTCCAGATCGCGGATGCATCGGTGCCGAGCCCGCAAATGCCGCCGATGCCGGTAATAACAACGCGCTTGTGCATTCAGTCAGGCTTTTTTCGCGATCAGCGCGCGAACCGCCTCGACCATGTCGCCGACGTTCTTCAGGTTGCTCCAGGCGTCCACCGTGTTCATCTCGATCTCGATACCGTACTCTTCCTCGAGATCGAAGATGATCTCCGTCAGTTCCAGCGAATGGATGCCCAGTGCTGTCAGCTCGGTATTGGTGGTGATTTCTTCGCCGCCGGGCTCGGCGTGAGCCTTGATCTTCGCGATGATGTCCGTTGCCAGCTGATCAGCCATTCGGTTTCTTCCCCAACCTTGTCGTTTCCCGACGCCAACGGATCAGCGCCCCTTTTTTCCCCGGATTCGAATCGTGGTCGCCCTTTTACCCCATCAGGCGCTGCATGACCGCTCCAAGGTGGCTCCCTCTATAGAAACCGAAACGTTGTCAAGCAACAAGCTATATATCGACAAAGCCGCGGCAGTGCTTAACGTTGGCGTCATGGACACGATCGAACATGGCCTGACTACGGTGCTGCCGGCCCAGCGCGTCGCTGGAATGGCGCGGCTTGCCTGCGACAGGAATGGCGACCGCACGCGCCTGCGGCGCCTCTATCAGGATGGTTCCGCCAAGATCCGCATGCCGGCTGTCTCGGCCGATCCGCTGGAAGCCGTCCTGATCAACACCGCCGGCGGACTGACCGGCGGCGACCGCCTCGGCTGGAAGATCGATGTCGGCGCCGGTGCTTCCGCCACCATCACGACCCAGGCCTGCGAGAAGGTCTATCGCGCGGCGTCCGGCCGTGCCGAGGTGCGAGTGAGGCTGAGCGTCGGCGAGCAAGGGCGCATTGCCTGGCTGCCGCAGGAGACCATTGTCTTTGACCGATCGGCCTTTGCCCGCGGGCTCGATGTGGAGCTTGCCGCCGGCGCCGAGGCGCTGCTGCTCGAGGCGACCGTCTTCGGCCGCCTCGCCATGGGCGAAAGCGCCACCGACGGCAGTTTCCATGACCACTGGCGGGTTAGCCAGGACGAGGTGCTCGTTCATGCCGAGGATTTCCGTATCGGACCCGGCATTGCGGCTGCTCTCGGTCGTCCCGCGGTCGCCGGCGGCGCCATCGCCATGGCGACGCTGCTGATGGTCTCGCCGCGCGCGGAGGCCTTGCTCGACCCGGCCAGGCAGATCATTGGCAGTAAGGGCGACGCCAGTGCCTGGAGCGTGAAGAAATCTGGCAAGCTTCTTGCGAGGCTGTTCGCCGCGGACGGCTACCAGCTCCGTAAGCGGCTGGTTCCGCTCGTCGAATTGCTCAACGGACGGGCGGGTCTGCCCAAATTATGGTCACTCTGATTCCGATTACACCACTCTTTGTCGATGCCATCCGGGAAAGCGCATGAACCTGACGCCGAGAGAAAAGGACAAGCTGCTTATCGCCATGGCGGCTATCGTGGCGCGCAAGCGGCTCGAACGCGGCGTCAAGCTCAACCATCCGGAGGCGATCGCGCTGATCAGCGACTTCGTCGTCGAGGGCGCCCGCGACGGCCGCCCCGTCGCCGAGCTGATGGAGGCCGGCGCCCATGTCGTCAGCCGTGCGCAGGTGATGGAAGGCATTGCCGAGATGATCCACGACGTTCAGGTCGAAGCGACGTTTCCCGATGGCACCAAGCTGGTGACTGTGCACGAACCGATAAGGTGAGGAGAGGAAAAATGCTTGAGCTGCGCCCCAACTGCGAATGCTGCGACAAGGACCTGCCGCCAGAGGCGACGGACGTGCTGATCTGCACCTTCGAATGCACCTTCTGTGCCGAGTGCGTGGAAAATGTGCTGGGTGGCGTCTGCCCGAACTGCGGCGGCAATTTCGCGCCGCGCCCGATCCGCCCGGCGGCGATGCTGAAGAAATATCCAGCCTCGACCAAGCGCGTGCTCAAGGCCGAGGGCTGCGGGCCCCGCAAGGCCGCCTGACCGGCATGATCCCCAGTAGAGAAGGCTTATCGATGATCCCCGCTCCGATGAAACGTACCACCCTCTCGGCGATCCTGCTTCTGGCAGCCTCCATGCCTGCCTATGCCCATGTCGGCATCGGCACGACATCGTCCTTCGCGGCTGGCTTCTTCCACCCGCTTTCCGGCCTCGACCACATGACGGTGATGATCGCCGTCGGCCTGTGGGCGGCGCTCAAGGGCGGCAAGGCGATCTGGGCCTGGCCGCTCGCTTTCGTCGGCGTCATGCTGGTTGGTGGCGCGCTCGGCATGCTGCAGGTGCCGGTGCCCTTCGTCGAGCCGGGTATCCTGGCCTCCGTCGTGGCGCTGGGATTGCTGGTTGCGCTGGCTGTCGATCTTCCCGTTTCGGCCGGTGTTGCCATCATCGGCCTGTTCGCGCTGTTCCATGGTCATGCCCACGGCACCGAGGTGCCGGAAAACGCCGGCGGGCTGGAATATATGGCCGGCTTTGCCGTCGCCACAGCAGCGCTCCATGCCGTCGGCATCGCTGCCGGCCTCGGTCTCGGCGCGCGTTCCCGCGGCCTTGCCCGCGTCGCCGGCGGTGCATGTGCCGCCGGCGGCGTCGGCCTCGTCTTCGGCGTTCTGTGAGGCCGGCGATGATCCCGGGCGAAATCATCACGGCGAGTGGCGATATCGAGCTGAACAAGGGCCAGCCGACCGTCACCTTGAAAGTGGCCAA
The DNA here is from genome assembly GCF_000350085.1 of Mesorhizobium metallidurans STM 2683. GTDB lineage: Bacteria > Pseudomonadota > Alphaproteobacteria > Rhizobiales > Rhizobiaceae > Mesorhizobium > Mesorhizobium metallidurans. The sequence goes on along the minus strand of NZ_CAUM01000020.1, from coordinate 87,443 downwards.
CAGCGGCGACCGGCCGATCCAGGTCGGCAGCCACTACCATTTCTTTGAGACCAATGAGGGGCTGAAATTCGATCGCGACAGGGCGCGGGGCATGCGTCTCGACATTGCCGCCGGCACGGCCATGCGCTTCGAGCCCGGCCAGGAGCGCGACGTTACGCTGGTGCCGCTCGGCGGCAAGCGCGAAGTCTACGGGTTTCAGCAGAAGATCATGGGCGCCCTGTGAGATCGACGGCGCGGGGCGGTTCAGTTGGATGGCTTGGCCGCGGCATAGATGACGATCCTTCCGGGATCGTCGAATTCGACGGCGAGAACGTCTTCCGTCGTCACGCGACGCGAGTCGATGGCGTTGAACAGCAGCGCATTCGCCTCGATCTCCTTGCGCAGTTCCGCAATGTCGTCCCGATATTGCTCGACCTTGCTCTCGATCGCCGGCGGCGGGCCGCCCTCCGTGCGCGCTGCATCGGTCAGGAAGACGATATCGACCTTGTCGAGCTTGGATGTCTTGCGCACCGTGCCGATGTTTTCGCGCGTCCGGTCGATCGCACTAGCGACCTTGCCGGCCTCCACAGCTGTTTTGGTCTCTTCCTGCCTGACCTCCGAGCCGACGATCCGGTCGACTGTATCAGGGCTATCGAGACCTTGCGCGTTGAGCGCCGTGTGTGGGACGCTCGCCGCGAGAAACGCCGCCGCGGCGGTCGCATGAAGCCATTTGGCGTCGGGAAGGGTGGTGATCGCCATCGTTCGCTCTCGGGCTCCTTGTCGAATTTGGTTTCAGCGCCAAAAGGTCGAAACGAATCCTGCCCGGAGAAGGTTCCCTCCTCGACGCGGCAGGCCGACCTTGCGCCGGCCCGCCACGGCCTGTCGTCAACTGGCTTTCTTGGTGATCAGGGTCAGCGCGCCATCATTGCTCATGCTGGCGGCGATCACCTGCGCCGAGGTCAGCCCCTTGGCTTCAAGCGCGGACTTGACCTTCGGTGTCGCGTCGATCGAACTGCGCAGTTTCTGCAGGCCGGCGTCGCCGCGCTGGGCAATCACCTGGTTGACCTGCGTCTGCGTGGCCTCGGGCAGTTCCTTGATGTCGACGATGTTGACGGTCTGGATGGTCGGCGCCGCGGATTGTGGGCCGGGCGCCGCGGGAGCCGGCGCGGCCGGCGGCTGAGCGGGTTGTGGCTGCGCGGGCTGCTGTTGGGCGTAGGCGGCGGTCGCGAGCGTCAGCGTGGCGGCGGCTGCGAGAAATATCGTTTTGCGCATGGATCTTCCTTTCCATCGATTGGCAAACGGTCGGTTTGGGATGACCCGGCCACCTCAAAGGGTAAATGGGATCGCAAGGTGTCGCCTAGCGGGTCATTGCGTGACCATAGGATGGCGACAATGTGGGCCGGGCTTCGACAAGTCGCATCTTCGGGCCTTATTTCGGGAGCAATTGCTGATGGCTAGAATTACCCGCGCCGCTTATGCCCAGATGTATGGCCCGACCGTCGGCGACAAGGTGCGGCTCGCCGACACCGAATTGTTCATCGAGGTCGAAAAGGATTTCACCCTGCATGGCGAGGAGGTGAAATTCGGCGGCGGCAAGGTGATCCGCGACGGCATGGGCCAGAGCCAGGTGTCGCGCGCGCAAGGCGCGGTCGACACCGTCATCACCAACGCCCTAGTCGTCGATGCCGTGGCCGGCATCGTCAAGGCCGATATCGGCCTCAGGGACGGCCGCATCGCGGCAATCGGCAAGGCGGGCAACCCGGATACGCAATCCGGCGTCACCATCATCATCGGCCCCGGCACGGAGATCATCGCCGGCGAGGGCAAGATCCTGACCGCCGGCGGCTTCGACGCGCATATCCATTTCATCTGTCCGCAGCAGATCGAGGAGGCGCTGATGTCGGGCATCACCACCATGCTCGGCGGCGGCACCGGCCCGGCGCACGGCACGCTGGCGACAACCTGTACGCCGGGGCCGTGGCACATGGCGCGCATGATCCAGTCCTTCGACGCCTTCCCGATGAATATCGGCCTGTCGGGCAAGGGCAACGCCTCGCTGCCGGCGGCACTCGAGGAAATGGTGCTCGCCGGGGCCTGCTCGCTGAAGCTGCACGAGGACTGGGGCACGACGCCGGCAGCCATCGACTGCTGCCTGTCGGTCGCCGACGATTACGACGTGCAGGTGATGATCCACACCGATACGCTGAACGAATCCGGTTTTGTCGAAAACACCGTCGCGGCGATCAAGGGCCGCACCATCCATGCCTTCCACACCGAGGGTGCCGGCGGCGGCCATGCGCCTGACATCATCAAGGTCTGCGGCCTGCCCAACGTCATCCCGTCCTCGACCAATCCGACGCGGCCCTACACGGTCAACACGCTGGCCGAGCATCTCGACATGCTGATGGTCTGCCATCATCTGTCGCCGTCGATCCCCGAAGACATCGCCTTTGCCGAAAGCCGCATCCGCAAGGAGACCATCGCGGCGGAAGACATCCTGCACGACATCGGCGCCTTCTCGATCATCTCGTCCGACAGCCAGGCCATGGGACGCGTCGGCGAGGTGGCGATCCGCTGCTGGCAGACCGCCGACAAGATGAAGCGCCAGCGCGGCTCGCTGCCGCAGGAAACCGGCGACAACGACAATTTCCGCGTCCGCCGCTACATCGCCAAATACACCATCAATCCCGCCATCGCGCATGGCCTGTCGAAGGAGATCGGCTCGGTGGCGGTGGGCAAACGCGCCGACCTCGTGCTGTGGAACCCGGCCTTCTTCGGCGTCAAGCCTGAGATGGTGCTGGTCGGGGGCTCGATCGCCGCCGCACCCATGGGCGATCCCAACGCCTCGATCCCGACGCCGCAGCCGATGCACTACCGGCCGATGTTCGGCGCCTATGGCAAGGCGCTGACCAATTCCTCGGTGACTTTCGTCTCCAAGGCTGCTTTCGACGCAGGCCTGCAAGGCCGGCTTGGCGTCGACAAGGCCATGGTCGCGGTCGAAAACACCCGTGGCGGCATCGGCAAGCATTCTATGGTGCTCAACGACGCCACTCCTCATGTCGAGGTCGATCCCGAGACCTACGAGGTCCGCGCCGACGGCGAATTGCTCACCTGCGAGCCGGCGACCGTGCTGCCGATGGCGCAAAGGTATTTTTTGTTTTGATGCCGGATTATGAGCTGACTCACCCAGTGATTGGCTTGGCATCGAAAACGGCGCATTATGCAGTCATGAACAAGATCCAAATCCAACGTCGGCATAAGTCTACACCCTACGAGACCGACTATGCTCAGTGGTGTGCCGAACAAGGCGCGTTGCTGCGCGAAGGTCGTCTTTCCGACCTCGATCGCGAAAATCTTGCGGACGAGATCGAGAGCTTGGGGAGAAGCGACAAGAGAGAAATTTCAAAGAGGCTAGGCACTTTACTGCTGCATCTTCTCAAATGGGAATTTCAGCCCGCGAAACGCAAAACGGGATGGTTGTTGACAATCCGCGAGCAGCGCCTTCGGATCGAAAACCTGCTTGAAGAAAGCCCAAGCCTGAAGGGTTATCCGGGGCAGCAGCTTATACGAGAATTCAAGATGGCGAGGCTGAATGCGGCTGACGAGACGGGGTTGCACGAAAGGGATTTTCCTACCGATTGTCCCTATCAGATTGCAGACGTGCTGAATCAGGACTTTTTCCCCGGCACTCCATGGACGTCGGACCAGCTTGTTCGCGAATGAACCACCACTTCCAGCGTTGAATGGCCTTACTGACCGCCTATGGAGCAACAACTAGTCTCCGCCCACGACATATTCCCCCACATCCGCATCGTCATGGGCATGGTGATCGGTCTCGGCGTCACCCGCCTTTTGTCGGGGCTCGCCCGCATTGTCCAGCATCCCGGCCAGTACCGGATCTACTCCGTGCATCTGGCCTGGGTCGCATCCATGCTGTTGTTGCTGGTGCATTTCTGGTGGTGGGAATTCGGCCTCTACACCCTCGAGACCTGGACCTTCGGCAAGTACCTGTTCATCATCTTCTACGCCGTCACCCTGTTCATGCTGTGCGCGCTGCTGTTCCCGGATTCGATGCTCGACTACACCAGCTACGAGGATTTCTTCTATTCGCGCCGCGCCTGGTTCTTCGGCCTGCTGGCGACGACCTATCTGCTCGACGTGATCGACACGTTGCTCAAAGGCCAGGAGCATTTCGCCCGTTTCGGGATTGAGTATCTGATCCGCACACCGGTTTTCGTCGTGCTTTGCATTGTCGCCATCCTGGTGCGCGACCGCCGCTTTCACATCGCCTTCGTCGCCGGCACGCTGATCTACCAGATATCGTTCATCCTGCGGCTCTTCGACACGATCGCCTAAGCGGCATTGGGCTGACGGGCAGGATGGTCTAGGCTCCTGGAAAGGCAGATTTACATGAAGCTCGACATCCGCACCGACTTCACCAAATTCCCGCGCGCCGTCTCCGTGCTGACCGCCGGCGAGGCGGGAGCAGTGACGCCATATGATCGTGTCGTGCTTGCCCATGACGAACGGCATCTGCGCCGCCGCGCCATCGAGACTTCAGGCGGCGACAAGGTGCTGGTCGACCTGCCCGAGCCGGTTGCCTTGGGCGATCGCGACCGGCTGGTGCTCGAGGATGGCCGCCATGTCGAGATCATCGCCGCCGAGGAGCCGCTCTACGATATCCGCGCCTTGAGCCCGGTTCATCTCACCGAGCTCGCCTGGCATATCGGCAATCGTCATCTCGCGGCAAGCATCGAGGCGAACCGCATCCTCATCCTGCGCGACCACGTCATCAAGGCGATGCTGGAAGGGCTCGGCGCCACGGTCACGGATGTCCTGGAACCGTTCGTGCCGGTGCGCGGCGCCTATTCCGGCCATGGTCATGCCCATGCCGAGGCACACAGCCATGCCGAAGCGCATTCGCATGCCCATGGCGAGTCGCATTCTCATTCGCACGATCACTCGCATGACCACCACCATGACTGACCAGCCTTCCGGCATCGCCTTGTTGCGGCTGATGGCATGGCTGTCGCCAGCTTTCCCGGTCGGCGGCTTTTCCTACAGCCATGGTCTCGAACGCGCCGTGCATGACGGGCTGGTAGCCGACAGCGAAAGCCTTGCCGCGTGGCTGGACACACTGGTCGAGATAGGCTCGGGCTGGAACGACGCGGTGCTGTTCGCCGAAAGCTGGCGGCGCGCCCGCGAGGAAGACGACCTCGACGGGATCGCGGCACTTGCCGAGGCCCTGGCCGGCTCGCGCGAGCGCCACACCGAGACCATGCTGCAAGGCGCGGCCTTCCTGAAGGCGGCCTCGGCCTGGCCGTGCCAGGTGCTGGAACGTCTGCCGGCCGAATGCCCCTATTGCGTCGCTGTCGGTGCGGTGGCCGGCGGCAACGGCATCGCCTTGCCAGACGCGCTGTCGGCCTTCCTGCAGGCCTTTTTCTCCAATCTCGTCCAGGCTGCGATCAGGCTCGGCGTCGTCGGCCAGACGGAAGCCACGGCGCTGCTCGCCGGCTTCGAGCCGCTGGCGCTGGAAACCGCGTCCCGCGCCTCCAATTCGACGCTTGACGACCTCGGCGGCTGCGCCTTCGTCTCCGACATCATGGCGATGAAGCACGAAACCCAGTATTCCCGGCTATTTCGCTCATGATCGTGCTTGCCTTCGTTCTCTCATTGGTCCTGCTGCTGATCACCACGCTGCATGTCTATTGGGGCATCGGCGGCATCTGGCCGGGCAGGGATGCTGCCTCCTGCGCTCGCGCCGTGGTCGGCTTTCGCGGCGTCGACGAGATGCCGGCGCCCTTCGCCTGCTTTGCCGTCGCCGCTTGTCTCGGCCTGGCGACGCTGTGGCCGATGGCGCTGGAGGGTGTGTTTGCCACGCCCTTTCCCAAGCCAGGGCTTGCCGCCGCATCGCTGCTCATTGCGCTGGTTTTCCTCGGCCGCGGCATTGCCGGCTTCACGCCCTGGTGGCGGCGGCTGGCGCCCGAACAGCCTTTCGCTCGGCTCGATGTCAGCTATTATTCGCCGCTCTGCCTGTTGATCGGGGCAGGTTTCGCCATTCTTGCCATCACGGGATTTTCCGCATGACACAGACCAATGGTCCTCTTCGCATCGGCATCGGCGGCCCCGTCGGCTCCGGCAAGACGACGCTTACCGAAAAGCTCTGCAAGGCGCTGCGCGACGAGTTCTCCATCGCCGTCGTGACCAACGACATCTACACCAGGGAAGACGCCATGATGCTGGCCAGGCTGCAGGCGCTGCCGGAGGACCGCATCGTCGGCGTCGAGACCGGCGGCTGCCCGCACACCGCCATCCGCGAAGATGCCTCGATCAATCTGCGGGCGATCGCCGAGATGAACAGGAAATTCCCGGATCTCGACATCGTCTTCATCGAATCCGGCGGCGACAATCTCGCCGCCACCTTCTCGCCGGATCTCGCCGACCTGACACTTTATGTCATCTCGGTCTGTCAGGGCGAGGAAATCCCGCGCAAGGGCGGGCCGGCGATCACCCGCTCCGACTTCCTGGTCATCAACAAGAGCGATCTCGCGCCCTATGTGAACGTCAATCTCGATGTCATGGAGGCGGATGCCGCCCGCATGCGCGGCAAGCGGCCATTCGGCTTTACCGACCTGTCGCGCGGCAAGGGCCTGCAGGAGGTGATCGATTTCATCGTCGAACAGGGCGGGCTGCGGGCCGGCGCCGCCACAAGCACTGCCGCGTAAGCTAACGACGCTCGTCTGCACCAAACGAAACCGGTTGCGCGCGTCGGCAGTGCGCGGCATCCTTCATTCTTTGACGGAGGTTTTCGATGAGCATCGCCCGCCTGCAGAAGGAAATACTGACCAATCTGCCCTTCTATGAGGAGCGCGTCGATCTTGCTTGCGCCTTCCGCTGGACGGCTCGGCTCAACATGCACGAGGCGGTGGCCAATCATTTCTCGCTGGCCGTCAATGAAGACGGTTCGCAATTCCTGATGAATCCCAACCAGGTGCATTTCTCGCGCATCAAGGCGAGCGATCTGCTTTTGATCGACGCCAACGATCCCGACACGCTCTCCGGCCCCAATGCGCCAGATCCGACGGCATGGGGCCTGCACGGCGCCATCCATCGCAATGTGGCCCATGCGCGCTGCGTCATGCATGTGCACTCGATTCACGCCACTGTGCTCGCCTCGCTGGCCGACTCGACGCTGCCGCCGATCGACCAGAACTCGGCGATCTTCTTCAACCGTCATGTCGTCGACGGCCATTATGGCGGGCTGGCCTTCGAGGAGGAGGGCGAGCGCTGCTCGCAGCTTCTCGTTGATCCGAAGGTCAAGGTGATGGTCATGGGCAATCACGGCGTGCTGATCATTGGCGACAGCGTCGCCGACACCTTCAACCGCATGTTCTATTTCGAGCGCGCCGCCGAGACCTACATCAAGGCGCTGTGGACAGGCCGACCGTTGCGCGTGCTTTCCGACGAGATCGCCGAGAAGGCGGCGCGCGAGCAGGAAGACTATCCCGGCCAGGCCGAAAGGCACCTTTCAGAGCTGAAAGCGATCCTCGACGAGCAGGAGCCGGTTTACCGGAACTGACTACTTAAGCCCGAGTTCGCCCCGCAATTCCTCGGCGCTGTTGATGACGATGGCGCCGGGCGGTCCTTCCATCGGCGCCTCCGGCCAGAACATCGTCTTCATCCCTGCCGCCAGCCCGGCCATGGCGCCGGTGCGGCTGTCGTCGACCGCAACCGCTTGCGTCGGATCTACGCCGGCCAGCCAGGCGGCGCGCAGGAACGGCTCGGGATACGGCTTGCCCTCGCGCACGTCGTTGCGGCTGATGGTCTTCATGCCTGGATAGGAAAGGCCGACGGCGCTCAAGTTTGCGTCGACGATCAGCCGGTCTGAATTGGACACCACCGCCTGCTCCACGCCAAGTGCGCGTAGTTCGTTGAAGATCTCGATCGCCCCGGGACGCGGCACCAGCGTCTCGGCCATCGGCAGGTAGTGGTCGTATTTGCGTACGATCCAGGCGTCGAAAGGCAGGTCGAGGCCGAACTCGTCGCGCAGCATCTCATAGACCGGCCAGGCGGCGACGCCGAGCACCCGCTGGTGCAAATTGGCTGGGGGCGGGATGCCGACACTGTGCAGCGCCGCCACCAAGGCCGCCTCGTGCAGCGGCTCGCTGTCGACCAGCGTTCCGTCCATGTCCCAGAAAACCGCTTTCGGCGTCATGCAAGAATCCCTCTTTCGATCCCCATAACGGGTTTGCGCCGGGAGATAAACCGTCGAGACCTGTTATCGGCGGCGGCGGTGAGGCGATTGCCCATTACGGGCGCGCCGAGCGATGCAAGCAATTGCTCCGGCAATAGACAATTGCGCGCCGGCGAATTCCCTGCAAGAGTGAAAAGTACTCCGCTGCAGGCGGAGCCTGGGAGGCTGGACTTTGAATTCGCGGCAGGAAGGCAGCAACAGGCTGGACGACGCGGCGCGCGCCGGCTGGCTCTATTATGTTGCCGGCAACACACAGGACCAGATCGCCGCCACGCTCGGTATTTCCAGGCAAACCGCGCAACGGCTGGTGTCGCTGGCGGTGTCGGAAGGGCTGATCAAGGTGCGTGTCGATCATCCGATCGCCAACTGCCTCGACCTTGCGGCACGGCTGAAGTCACGCTTCGCGCTCGACCTGGTCGAAGTGGTGCCGAGCGATCCTGCTTCGTCCTCCACCATCATCGGCGTTGCCGAGGCGGCCGCCGCCGAGATCGAGCGGCGGCTCAGGTCGCCGGAGCCGATCGTCATGGCCATCGGCACCGGCCGCACGCTGAAGGCGGCGATCGAGCAATTGCCGCCGATGGAATGCCCGCAGCACAAGGTGGTGTCGCTGACCGGCAACATCTCGCCCGACGGTTCGGCCGCTTTCTACAACGTCATCTTCACCATGGCCGACCGCGTCAAGGCGCGCTCTTTTCCGATGCCGCTGCCGGTTATCGCCTCCTCGCCGGAGGAACGCGATATGCTGCTCAACCAGCCAATGATTCAGCCAACGCTGGCGCTTGCGGCGGAGGCCGACGTCACCTTCGTCGGCATCGGTGATCTCGGCCCCAGGGCGCCGCTTTATGAGGACGGCTTCATTTCCGAAAGCGAGTTGAAAGCGCTGCAAAAGGCAGGCGGTGTCGCCGAAATCGTCGGCTGGGTATTCGACCGCGAAGGCCGGATGATCGAGGGCATCACCAATGAAAGGGTGTCGTCGGCGGCATTGCCGTCGCGCGAAAAATCGCTGGTGATCGCGCTCGCCATGGGGGAACGCAAATTGCCGGGCATCCTTGCGGCGGTGAACCGGCGGCTGGTCAACGGCCTCATCACCGATGAGAACACCGCCGCTGCCTTGCTGGCAGGCTGATTGGGGATAAACCCAGCAAAGCTATTGGCGCCGACCATATGGGTCGTTGCCATCGAGAAAACCCATGTCGCGCTGCAGATGCGGCGGTAGTTCCCTTATGTCGAGATAGGCCCGTTTCCTCGCCGTGTGCCGTGCAAATCCGCGCATCCACCGCGAAAACCAGCCGTGGCCTGGTGTGAGAAGCAGTTTTTCCTGTACCGTGGTCATGATCGTCTGCCTTCGCTATGTCTGGAAAAAGGGATCGTCGACCACGAATATCGGCCCGACGACGCGTTGCTGCCAATCAAACGTCGATCACGGCCCATAAGGAGGCCTTATGCCGAATCTTGAAGCGCGACAGATTTTCCAGCTCCCTCCGCTGCAGGCGATCAGGGTGTTCGAGGCAGTGGCGCGGCATCTTTCCTTCACCAAGGCGGCCGAGGAACTCGGCATGACGCAGGCTGCGGCAAGCTACCAGATCAAGCTCCTGGAAGAGCGCGTCGGCGCCCCTCTGTTCCTGCGCCAGCCCAAGCAGATCGTGCTGACCGAGGCGGGGCAGCGCCTGGCGCCGGCGGTCAGCGAGGCCTTCGCCCTTTTGAGCGGAGCCTATGCCGCTGCGCGCAGCGGCGCCGACGGCGTGCTGTACGTTTCGACGCTGCTGACCTTTGCTTCCAACTGGCTGGCCCGGCATCTCGGCTCCTTCCAGGTCGCGCATCCGTCGCTGGCAGTGCGTCTCGACACGTCGAACAGGGTCGTCGACTTTGCCCGCGAGGACATCGATATCGCCATCCGCTCCGGCGGTGGCACATGGCCGGGCGTCGAGGTGCACAAGCTTTTCAATGCGGACTTCACGCCGGTTCTGAGCCCGAAGCTCGCGGCCAGCATCGGCGGCGTCAAGGAGCCGGCCGACCTGCTGCGTTTGCCAATACTCGATCCTGGCGACATCTGGTGGCGGGACTGGTTTGCTGCCGCTGGCCTACCGGTCGAGGAACTGGCGAAGCGCCCTGGCAGCAGCATGGGCGCGCAGGCCTATGAGGCGAACGCCGCCATCGCCGGGCAGGGCGTGGCGATCGTGACCAGGGCGCTGTTCAACGCCGAGCTTGCCGATGGCCGCCTGATCCAGCCCTTCGACCTGGTCGGCGACGACGGGCACGCCTATTGGCTGGTCTATCCCCAGGCGCGGCGCAACGTGCCGAAGATCCGCGCCTTTCGCGACTGGATCCTGGCCGAGATCGCTCGGCAATAGGCAAGATGTTTCTTCGGGCTGGACGATCGCCGAAGTCCGGCGTTTTGCGGCGGGCTCTTTCGATACCATCCCCCGATGTTTTCAAAGCGTCTGGCGCAAGGTGTCGGCGGCAACCCTTGTGCTGCGCTGCAGCAACGAATCCGGCTTGACATAATTAACAGAGAGTGAGTAATTGCCCATAGCCAAGGCAAATGCTCAACTTGGTTTATGGGAGGATTTTGATGAAACTTCGCACGCTCACCCTGGGCCTGTTGTCGGCCAGCGCCCTCGCGTTCGCCGCGCATGCCGAATCCATCACCATCGCCACCGTCAACAACGGCGACATGGTCCGCATGCAGAAGCTGACCGACGACTTCACTGCCAAAAATCCAGACATCCAGCTCAACTGGGTCACGCTCGAGGAAAACGTCCTGCGCGAGCGCGTCACCACCGACATCGCCACCAAGGGCGGTCAGTACGACGTGATGACCATCGGCACCTACGAAGTGCCGATCTGGGCCAAGCAGAGCTGGCTGCTGCCGCTCGACAAGCTCGGCGACGACTATGACACCAAGGATATCATCCCGGCCATATCAGGCGGCCTTTCGGTCGACGGCAAACTCTATGCCGCGCCCTTTTACGGCGAGAGCTCCTTCGTCATGTACCGCAAGGACCTGATGGAGAAGGCAGGGCTGACCATGCCCGACGCGCCGACCTGGGACTTCATCAAGCAGGCCGCCGACAAGATGACCGACCGCGCCAATGGCGTGAACGGCGTCTGTCTGCGCGGCAAGGCCGGCTGGGGTGAGAACATGGCCTTCCTGACCGCGATGTCGAATTCCTTCGGCGCCCGCTGGTTCGACGAGAACTGGAAGCCGCAATTCGACCAGCCGGAATGGAAGAACACGCTGCAGTTCTATGTCGACCTGATGAAGGCCGACGGCCCGGAGGGCGCATCGTCCAACGGCTTCAACGAGAACCTGGCGCTGTTCCAGCAAGGCAAATGCGGCATGTGGATCGACGCCACGGTCGCCGCCTCCTTCGTCTCCGACCCGAAGAACTCGACGGTCGCCGACAAGGTCGGCTATGCGCTGGCGCCCGATAACGGGCTCGGCAAGCGCGGCAACTGGCTGTGGGCCTGGTCGCTGGCCATTCCCGCCGGCACGCAGAAGGCGGAAGCGGCGGAGAAGTTCGTGTCATGGGCGACCAGCAAGGCCTATGCCGAACTCGTCGCTTCGAAGGAAGGCTGGGCCAACGCTCCGCCCGGAACGCGCTCCTCGCTCTACGCCAATCCCGAGTACCAGAAGGCAGCGCCCTTCGCCAAGATGACGCTGGACTCCATCAACGCCGCCGATCCGAAGCAGCCGACTGTCAAGCCGGTGCCCTATGTCGGCGTCCAGTTCGTCGCCATCCCCGAGTTCCAGGGACTTGGCACCACCGTCGGCCAGCTCTTCTCGGCCGCACTCGCCGGCCAATCGAGCGTCGACGATGCCTTGAAGCAGGCCCAGGACGCCGCCACCGCGGCGATGACCGAGGGCGGCTATATCCAGTAAGGCTCCTCCCGGTGCCGAAAGCCGGTAGCGCATCACGACCGGCTCCACCGTGACCAGCCAGGGCGGCCGCCCGAGTCCCAGTTCGGGCGGCCGCCCTCACCACTTGAAAAATTGTGGCTGACCTTTGAAGGGTGACCGTCATGGCTACTCAGCAGACCCGCTCGCTTGCCCGTTTCATGATGGCGCCATCCGTGGTGCTGCTGTTCGTCTGGATGATTGTGCCGCTGCTGTTCACGCTGTGGTTCTCCTTCCAGCAGTACAATCCGCTCAATCCGATCCGCGATGGCTTCGTCGGCTTCTCCAACTACGCGCTTTTCTATTCCAACCCGGCCTTCCTGCAGTCGATCCTCAACACGCTGACCATCGTCGTCGCCGTGCTCCTGATCACGGTGATCGGCGGCATTATGCTGGCGCTGCTGATCGACCAGCCGATGTGGGGACAAGGCATCGTTCGCATCCTCGTCATCTCGCCGTTCTTCGTCATGCCGCCGGTCGCGGCCCTGGTGTGGAAGAACATGATCATGCATCCGCAATACGGTGTCTTTGCCGACATTGCGCGCTTCTTCGGCGGGCAGCCGATCGACTGGTTCGGGCAATATCCGCTGACCGCGATCATCATCATCGTCGCCTGGCAGTGGCTGCCATTTGCGACGCTGATCCTACTGACCTCGCTGCAGTCGCTCGACGGCGAGCAGAAGGAAGCCGCCGAGATGGACGGGGCCGGCTTCGTCAGCCGCTTCATCTATCTGACGCTGCCGCACATGTCGCGAGCCATCACCGTCGTCATCCTGATCCAGACGATCTTCCTGCTGTCGGTCTATGCCGAAATCCTCGTCACCACCAATGGCGGCCCGGGCTACGCTTCCACCAACCTGCCCTTCCTCGTCTACCAGAAGGCGCTGCTCGAATTTAAAATCGGCCAGGCGTCCGCCGGTGGCGTGATCGCCGTCATTCTCGCCAACATCGTTGCCTTCTTCGCCATGCGCGCCGTCGGCAAGAACCTGGACAAGTAAGGGGGAGACGATGCTACGTGCGCTGAACCACCCCCACTCCGTCCCGCTGCCCGGGGGAGAGGAAACGCCTGCATCGAAGCCGCGCCCTTCCTCTACCCCGTCGATCGGGGGAGTGGTTTGCGCAGCAAACCGGAGTGGGGGTCGACCCTGCCGCCAACAACGCCGATACGGGAGGACCTGACCATGGCACGTGCAGTCACACCCCAGCACAAGACGATCGCGACCGCGGCCGCCTGGATCGTCGCCCTGCTGATCTTCTTCCCGATCCTCTATACGGTCATCACCTCGTTCAAGTCGGAACAGGAGGCGATCCAGGGCTTCAACCTGTTTCCGTCGGGGACCATGGAAAGCTATTCCGAGGTCCAGGCGCAGAGCGGCTATTTCAAGTTCTTCCTGAACTCGGTGCTGCTATCGGTCGGATCGACCATCCTGGCCTTGCTTGTCGCCATACCGGCGGCATGGTCGATGGCCTTCTCGCCGACCAAGCGCACCAAGGATATCCTGATGTGGATGCTGTCCACCAAGATGATGCCGGCGGTCGCCGTGCTGTTCCCGATCTACCTGATCTTCCGCGACACCGGATTGCTCGACAGCCGCATCGGCCTGATGATCATGCTGATGCTGATCAACCTGCCGATCGTGGTGTGGATGCTCTACACCTATTTCCGCGAAATCCCGGGCGAGATCCTCGAAGCGGCGCGCATGGACGGCGCCTCGCTGTGGAACGAGATCGTCTACGTGCTGACGCCGATGGCGGTGCCGGGCATCGCCTCGACGATGCTCCTCAACATCATCCTGGCCTGGAACGAGGCGTTCTGGACCATCCGGCTGACCACCACCGAGGCAGCACCGCTCACCGCCTTCATCAGCTCCTTCTCCAGCCCGCAAGGTCTGTTCTGGGCCAAGCTGTCGGCGGCCTCGACGCTGGCAATCGCGCCGATCCTGATCATGGGCTGGTTCAGCCAGAAGCAGCTGGTGCGCGGCCTGACATTTGGTGCCGTGAAATAGGGACCTTGCTCGAAGCATCTGGCGAAAAATAACCCCTCGGGGAGGAAACCATGGGAAACATCACGCTCAAGAACGTCTCGAAGTCCTTCGGGTCGACGGTCATCATCCCGGGCATCGACCTGGTGATCGAGAACGGCGAGTTCGTCGTCTTCGTCGGGCCGTCGGGCTGCGGCAAGTCCACGCTGCTCAGGTTGATCGCCGGGCTGGAGGACACCAGCGGCGGCAACATCGACATCGACGGCCGTGACGTGACCGGCGAAGCGCCGGCCAAGCGCAAGCTGGCCATGGTGTTCCAGTCCTATGCGCTCTATCCGCATATGACGGTGGCCAAGAACATCGCCTTTCCGCTGAAGATGGCCGGCGAAGACCAGGCGACCATCGACAGGAAGGTGAAGGACGCCGCGCGCGTGCTGAACCTCACCAACTATCTCGAACGCCGCCCCGGCCAGCTCTCCGGCGGCCAGCGCCAGCGCGTCGCCATCGGCCGCGCCATCGTGCGCCAGCCCTCGGCCTTCCTGTTCGACGAGCCGCTGTCCAATCTCGACGCGGCGCTGCGCGGCACCATGCGCCTCGAGATCAGCGAACTGCACCACCAACTCAAGACGACGATGATCTACGTCACCCACGACCAGGTCGAAGCGATGACCATGGCCGACAAGATCGTCGTGCTCAATGCCGGAAACATCGAACAGGTCGGCTCGCCTATGGAGCTTTACAAGACGCCGCGCAACCTGTTCGTCGCCGGTTTCATCGGCTCGCCCAAGATGAACCTGATCGAAGGTGCGCCGGCGGCCAAATATGGCGCCAGGACCGTCGGCATCCGTCCCGAGCACATGAACATCTCGACCAATTCGGGCGACTGGAAAGCCACGGTCGGCGTCGCCGAACACCTCGGCTCCGACACCTTCCTTCACGTGCAAGCCGACGGCGTCGGACCATTGACGGTACGTGCCGACGGCGAACTGGCCGTCCGTCACGGCGATACGATCTATCTCACTCCGGACAAGGCGAAGCTGCACCGCTTCGGTGCTGACGGAAAGGCGATGGCGCAGTGAGGCTGAAGGGCAAATCGGCGCTGATCACCGGGTCGGCGCGCGGCATCGGCAAGGCCTTCGCCGAAGCCTATATTCGCGAAGGCGCCACGGTGGCGATTGCCGACATCAATCTCGAAGCGGCGGAAAAAACCGCGTCGGAGATCGGCAAAAATGCCTATGCGGTCAGGCTCGACGTCGCCGATCTGTCCTCGATCGAGGCGGCGGTCAAGGCGGTCGAGGCCAGGACCGGTGGGTTGGACATATTGATCAACAATGCCGCTCTGTTCGACCTGGCGCCGATCGTGGAGATCACCAGGGCGAGCTACGAAAAGCTGTTCTCGGTGAATGTTGCCGGCACGCTGTTCATGCTGCAGGCGGCAAGCCGCTCGATGATCGCCAGGGGCAAGGGCGGCAAGATCATCAACATGGCGAGCCAGGCCGGCCGGCGTGGCGAGCCTCTGGTCGCCGTTTATTGCGCCACCAAGGCCGCCGTCATTTCGCTCACCCAGTCAGCCGGGCTCGCATTGATCAAGCACCGCATCAATGTCAACGGCATCGCGCCCGGCGTCGTCGACAGCGATATGTGGGACGAGGTCGATGCGCTGTTCGCCAGATACGAGAACCGGCCGAAGGGCGAGAAGAGGCGGCTGGTCGGCGAAGGCGTGCCTTACGGCCGCATGGGCAAGCCGGAGGACTTGACAGGCATGGCCGTGTTCCTGGCCAGCGATGATGCCGAATACATTGTCGCCCAGACCTACAATGTCGATGGCGGCCAGTGGATGAGTTGAGGGGGTGAGGGCGCTCTTCTCCCCGTCCCTCCACGGGGAGAAGAGCCGTCCCGCCAAAGGGTAAAAGCAGATGACCGTGAAACTCTCTTCTTCAATCCTCGCCAATCTTCCTGCCAAGATTGCTGGCCCGAAATACGATCGCGCAGCGCTGAAGGCCGGTATCGTGCATTTCGGCGTTGGCAATTTCCACCGCTCGCATCAGGCGGTCTATCTCGACGACCTGTTCAATTCGGGTGCCGGCCATGACTGGGCAATTATTGGCGCCGGCGTATTCGCCGGCGAGAAGGTCGGCCGCGGCAAACTTGCGGAGCAGGATTGGCTGACCACTGTCGTCGAGCAGGACTCAGGTCATATGAGCGCCCGCGTCACCGGCGTCATGATCGACTTCCTGATGCCGGGCGATGCCGAGGCGATCATCGAGCAGCTTGCCGATCCGGCAATCAGGATTGTCTCGCTGACCATCACCGAGGGCGGCTATTTCATCGACCCCGCGTCGGGCCTGTTCAATCCCTCCCATCCCGACATCGTTGCCGATGCTCAGCCGGGGGCGACACCGAAGACGGTTTTCGGCATTACCCTTGCCGGCCTGGTGCGCCGCCGCGACGACGGCATCGTGCCGTTTACGGTCATGTCCTGCGACAACATCCCCCACAACGGCCACGTCACGTCCGATGGCGTCATCGGCCTCGCCCGCCTGATCGACGAGGATCTCGCCGACTGGATCGGCCAGCACGTCGCCTTCCCGAATGGCATGGTCGACCGCATCACGCCGGCCACCACCGACCGCGAGCGCGGCATCCTGGCCAGCGAGTTCGGCCTTGAGGACAACTGGCCGGTGTTCTGCGAACCTTTCAGGCAGTGGGTGCTGGAGGACCATTTCACCGACGGCAGGCCACCGCTGGAAAAGGTCGGCGTGCAGTTCGTGGAAGACGTGGCGCCCTATGAACTTATGAAGATCCGCATCCTCAATGGCGGCCATGCCACCATTGCCTATCCCGCCGGGCTGATGGACATCCATTTCGTCCATGAGGCGATGCAGGAACCGCTGGTGCGCGGCTTTCTCGCCAAGCTCGAGCACGACGAGATCATCCCGACGGTGCCGCCGGTGCCGGACACGAAGCTGGAAGACTATTACCAGCTCATCGAGAGCCGCTTCTCCAACCCGAAGATCGGCGACACCATCCGCAGGCTTTGTCTCGACGGCTCCAACCGCCAGCCGAAATTCATCATCCCGACCATCGCCGACCGGCTGAAGGCGGGAAAGAGTGTCGCTGGTCTCGCGCTCGAATCGGCGCTGTGGTGCCGTTATTGCTTCGGCACGACGGATAGCGGCGCCGTCATCGAGCCCAACGATCCGAGCTGGGACCGGCTGCTGGCGACGGCAAAAGCCGCAAAGGATGCGCCGGCCGCCTGGCTTGCCATGGAGGACATTTATGGCGATGTCGGCCGCTCGGCGCCGTTCGCCGGGGCCTTCGCGCGTGCCCTCACGCTGCTCTGGGCGAATGGTGCGCGTGCGACGCTGACGCAGTATCTCGCCGGCAAGCTCTGAGATCGGCCACTGCCATGGCGCCCGAGCTGGTCATCTTCGACTGTGACGGCGTGCTGGTCGACAGCGAGGCGCTGTCGGTCGCGGCACTGCTCGGCATGATCGCTCTCGCCGGCGGCGCGGTCGGCGAGGATGCGGCCTACGAGCATTTCCTTGGCAAGAGCATGAAGAGCGTCCGCGAAATCCTCGGCCGCGACTTCGGGCTCGACATCACCGACGGGCATCTGACTGCGATGCGCGTCGAGCTGATGCGCAAATTTCGCGAGGAGCTGAAGCCGATACCCGGCATCATGGAAGTACTGCCAAGGCTCGGCGTGCCATACTGCGTCGCCTCGTCCGGCACGCTCGATCGCATCCGCTACGCACTCGACGTCACCGGGCTGCTCGGACTCATGGAGCCGCATCTGTTCAGCGCCACCATGGTCGCGCGTGGCAAACCCGCGCCCGACATCTTCCTCCACGCTGCAGCCAGCATGCGGGCACATCCGAGGAAATGCCTCGTCGTCGAGGACAGTCCGGCCGGCATCGCGGCGGCGCGGGCGGCGGGCATGCGCGTATTTGCCTTCACCGGCGGCTCGCATGCCGGCAACCCGGCTTTGAAAGCGCGGCTTGCGTCGAGTGAACCGGACTTTATATTCGCTGACATGCTGCAATTGCCCGATCTGATTGCAGGCCTGGGAGCGAGAGAAAAAGCATCTTGACCAACAGTTTCGTTTGCGCGGTCGATGTCGGCACCGGGAGCGCCCGTGCGGGCATTCTCGACACCAAAGGCACCTTGCTCGGCCGCGCCGAGCATCCGATCGCCATGAACCAGCCCAAGGCCGATCACGCCGAGCACAATTCCGAGGACATCTGGTCGGCGGTCTGTATGGCAGTACGCGCCGCCCGCGAAAAATCGGGCGTGTCGGCGAAAAATATTGTCGGTATCTCCTTCGACGCCACCTGCTCGCTGGTGGTGCGGGACAGGGACGGCGGCCAGCTCAGCGTGTCCGTCACCGGCGAGAGGCGCTGGGATACCATCGTCTGGCTCGACCATCGCGCCATAGCCGAGGCCGACGAATGCACCGAAAGCGGCCATGCCGTGCTCGACTATATCGGCGGCGTCATGTCGCCGGAGATGGCGACGCCGAAGCTGATGTGGCTGAAGCGCAACCTGCCCGGAACATGGAATGAAGCCGGCTACCTATTCGACCTCACAGATTTCCTCACCTGGAAAGCGACGGGATCGCTCGCCCGCTCGCAATGCACGCTGACCGCCAAATGGACCTATCTGGCGCATGAGGAAACCGGCTGGCGTCGCGATTTCTTCGAAAAGGTAGGGCTCGGCGATCTCTTCCAGCACGGCAACCTGCCGGAGAAGGCAAGCCCGGTTGGTACCGATATAGGCGCGCTCTCGGCGGAAGCGGCTGCGGAGCTTGGCCTGACCGAAAAGTGCCGGGTGGGAGCCGGCGTCATCGACGCCTATGCCGGCGCGCTCGGCGTGCTCGGTGCTTTCGCCGGTGATGAGAAGAATATCGGCCGCCACTTGGCATTGATCGCCGGCACATCCTCTTGCGTCATGGCGATGTCGCCCGACCCGCAGCCCTTCGCCGGCGTCTGGGGTCCGTATTATGGCGCGGCCCTTCCCGGCCTCTGGCTGTCGGAAGGCGGCCAGTCGGCCACTGGCGCGCTGCTCGACCACATTATTCGCTGGCATGGCGCCGGCGGCGAACCGGACGCCGCCATGCATGCCAGGATCGCCCGGCGTGTCGCCGAACTGCGCGCCGCCGACGGCGAAAACCTTGCGGCAAGGCTGCATGTGCTGCCGGATTTCCACGGCAACCGCTCGCCGCTCGCCGACCCGCACGCGGTCGGCGTTATCAGCGGGCTGACGCTCGATTCCTCCTTCGACAGCCTGTGCAAGCTCTATTGGCGCACCGCTGTCGGCATCGCGCTTGGCGTGCGCCATGTACTGGAGGCGCTGAACGAGAACGGCTATCTGATCGACACGCTGCATGTCACCGGCGGCCACACCAAGAATCCGCTGCTGATGGAGCTTTATGCCGACGCCACCGGCTGCACCGTGGTCGAGCCGCTGGCCGACGAGGCGGTGCTGCTCGGCACCGGCATGGTCGCAGCCACCGCCGCCGGGCTCTTTCCCGACTTGAGTGCCGCCTGCGTCGCCATGCAGCAGGGCGGCAAGAAGCGGCTGTCGAATCCGGTAGCCAGCGGCCGGTTCGACCGCGACTACCTTGTATTCCTCGAAATGCACCGGCAGAGGCAGGCGCTGGACGAGATCAGGTAGTTTCGCCGCTATCTCTGGTTCCAGCGCCGGACGACCGGTTCGCCGAGGTCGTGCTCGTAGCCGAGCACGCTTATGCTGGCGGTATCCAGGACAAAGAGGGCGCCGTCTTGCGGCGGCAGGCCGAGCCAGCGCGCCGCCAGCACCCGCAGGAAATGCGCGCTTGAAAACACCAGAACGTTGCCTATGACGGCACGCAGTTCGCCGACGATCCGGTCCGCCCTCGCGCCAGCATCCTCAGCCATCTCGCCGTCCGGACAGCCGTCGCGAAAAAGCCGCCAGCCGGGACGCTCGGCAAGAATATGCTTCGTGGTCAGCCCTTCGTAAGCGCCGTAATCCCACTCCGCCAGATCAGGTTTTTTCAACCCGGCCGAACCGAAGCCGGCCAGCGCACAGGTCCTGAAGGCGCGCTGCGACGGGCTCGACCACACGGCCTGGAACGACAGGCCTGACAGGCGCTCGGCGAGCCGACGGGCGGCCTCCTCGCCGGCAGGCGTCAACGGTATGTCGGTCCGTCCCGTGTGCTTTCCGGACGCGCTCCATTCGGTCTCGCCGTGCCGGACCAGGGTGATTTCCGCAAACGCGCTCATCCGCATGCCTTTCGATGGCAGTTTCGGCAGGACTGCCGGTGACCCGAACATAGCGGCTTCCGCGGCGCGCCCAAAGTGCGAGTTTGGGGACCGCTCCGCTTGCTGGCTTAACCCTTGCCGATACCAGCCTCTTGCCATCGCGGCTCATTTCATGGACAAGCCATGCCGTTAATGCGGAATTTGGGCCGACCACGGCCATTTTCCGCGCTGAGACGCGGCTTCCGGCTTTTCGGCCGACGCGCCGCAATCGGATAGGCGTAACAATGACTGCGGTAGAAGCCGGCGCTCGCGCGCCGGAAAATCTTTGGCGTCAGGAAATCAGGGCGATGCTGGCACTCGCCTGGCCGATGGTGCTGACCAATCTCGGCCAGACCGCGATGACCGCCACCGACGTCATGATGATGGGCCGGCTGGGGCCGGACACGCTGGCCAGCGGCGCGCTCGGCGCCAATCTCTATTTCATGCCGATGATCTTCGGGCTCGGCCTGATGCTGGCAACCTCGCCGATGATGGCGACCGAACTCGGCCGTCGCCGCCATTCCGTGCGCGACCTGCGCCGCACCGTGCGGCAGGGTCTTTGGCTGGCGATCCTTATCTCGATCCCGATCTGGCTCTTCCTCTGGCACGGCGAGCCAATTCTGCTGGCCATGGGCCAGGAGCCGGCGCTGGCGCAGCAGGCTGGCATCTACCTGCGCTGGCTGGAATGGGCGGTGCTGCCCTTCTATGGCTATATCGTGCTGCGCTCGTTCATCTCCGCGCTGGAGCGGCCGGGCTGGGCTCTGGTCATCGTTTTCGTCGCCGTTGTCTGCAACGCCCTGTTCAACTGGGTGTTCATGTTCGGCAATCTCGGCGTGCCGGCGATGGGCATTGCCGGCTCCGGCCTCGCCACCTCGCTGTCCAGCACGCTGATGTTCGCCGGCATGGCACTGGTGTCGATGCTGGAGCCGAAGTTTCGCCGCTACCGCCTGTTCGGGCGCCTCTGGCGGGCCGACTGGCCGCGCTTCAAGGGGCTGCTGCGGCTCGGCCTGCCGATCGCCGGCATCCTTGCCTTCGAAGTGACGATCTTCAACGCGGCGGCCCTGCTCATGGGCCTGATCGACGCGGATTCGCTTGCCGCGCACGCCATCGCCATCCAGATCGCGTCGATCTCCTTCATGGTTCCGCTCGGCCTTAACCAGGCCGCGACCGTGCGCGTCGGGCTCGCCCATGGCGCCGGCAATCCGGAAGGCGTTTCCCGCGCCGGCTGGACCGCCTTTGTCATCGGCGTCTCCTTCATGGCGTTGATGGGGCTGGTGATGATCCTGTGGCCGCATCTCCTGATCAGCGCCTTCATCGATCTCGGCAATCCGGCCAACACGAGAGTGATCGCGCTTGCCGTGTCGTTCCTGGCTTTTGCCGCACTGTTCCAGATTTTCGACGGCGCACAGGCGGTGGCCAGCGGCATGCTGCGCGGCCTGCACGACACCAAGGTGCCGATGATCTATGCCGCGATCGGCTATTGGGGCGTCGGCCTGCCGCTCGGCGTGCTGCTGGCATTCCCTTTCGGCTTCAACGGCGTCGGCATCTGGATCGGCCTGTCGTCGGGATTGGCGGTGGTGGCGGCGCTGCTCATGGCCCGCTGGCTGCGACGCGACCGCATCGCGCCGCCGCTGGCGTTTGGTCATTGAGGCGAGCGGGCTGCCGGTTGCCGGGTGGCCGCGACTACTAGACGGCAGATCGGCTAGCTACGAAATGTCCGCTTAGCGCCCAGAAGCGGACATCGTCACACTTACGCGAGTCTCTGTTCGCTGCATCTTGCGAGCTGCGCTTGGATTTCCGCCCATTGATGCGGGTGCTCGCTGTGGGACAATCTTGCGGCTGCCTCCCTCAGAATTTTCGACGCCCGCTGAACATAGTGGGCACTATCCCTCGTGACAGAGTAAGTCGACATATTCAGGAGCGCTTCTCCAAGGGACCGGCAGGATGCTACCCAATATTGAAGGCTGTCCTCAGGATTCCTCACGTCGAAAGACAGTTCGAGGTGATGAATCGCATTCTCCGTATCGGCGACCGATTTATTCTCATCAGTTCGGATGTTTGAAAGACCTATATAAGAGCAGCCAATGTTGTGTTGAACTATACCCCACTCTCTTTGATCATCGGTTTTTGAAAAAAAGCGCAGGGTAGATAGTTGTAGGCTCAAAGCGAATTGCAGGTTCCTCTCGTAGTCTTCAGTCGATTTCGCGAACCGACGGTTAGAGTACACGTTCGCCAGATCGAGCCCGGCTGTAGCGAATGCTTTGGGAAGGAACAGTTCTGAGCAGATAGCACGTGCATCCTCGTAGTGGCTCTTTGCATCGACCAGGTGCGACAGAGCGTTCTTCGGGACGTCGAACTGAGATAATCGCCAGCTCACACCACCGAGCGCGTTCTTGGTCTGACACCATTTCTCTGTGTATGCATCTCGCGTCCAAATGCCTAGATTTCGCTTCAGCGCACTTGCCGCCTCATGAAGCGCCTCGGCGCTCCTGTATCTATATGCATAGTAGCGGAGCAACATGGCGCATTCGGACCGATTATCCGCTTCTGATCCTGTGTCTACTCCTGAGAAATAACGCGACGAAAGTTCGAAATGGCTGGCTGCTGAAACAATGTCGCCGCTGAGGAGTGCGACGTTTCCTCGCGCGATCCGCAACTCCGCCTGTTTCTTCAAAGCCACAATGGTGGCCGACTGTAGTTGGGCGGCCTCGGCTGCCTTCAGAAGGTCGTCCGCTGTTTCGAAGCCACCTTCTCCGAGGGCTTCATTGGCAGCTCCAATGAGTTCGGATATCCGACCTTCGCTCTCAGCCAATTTCTGAAGCCGCAGCTGCATTTGCCGGAATTCTTCGGCCTTTGTAATCAGGTAGGTTTCTAGCTCCTCCTCTGTGGCTTCCGGCATATCGCGCCCGAAGTGTCGCGCGAGTATTTTCAGCAGGCGCGGGGGTAAACCCGATGCCGAATTGGGGTGACAGGCAGCGCGCTGTTCTCGCGAGATCTCCAGCGCGACGCAAAGTGCATCCACAGTCTTTGTCTGGGGATTTGCGACCCTGCCTGTCTCTATCTCTGAAATACGCGCTTTGGTCAGACCGGATTTTCCGGCAAGACCGTCTTGCGACAACCCCTCGATGCCGCGTTTTTCGCGGACAAGCCTGCCGAAAATTACTCCGAAGGGGTCCATTCCGTAACTTTCGATAACTTTCCGCGATAGTTCAGGAACGCTTCGCGGGCCGAGCATAGGCATATTAACGACGTGCACAGTCAAGACAACGATCCGGCCGGGTCCAATCTTAGGACCCAAAACATGAACGCAAAAATCGAACAAGCATTGCATATCCTTTCCGCCGTAGTGACCTTCGCCGCAGCTTTCGGACTCGATCCTGTGGTCGTTGCATCATCGCTGTCAGCTATCAACGTAGGTCTAGCGATATTGGCTGGCTTCCGCGCTGAACCGTGAAACAGCATCGTGGCGGTCGCCAATTGATCGTCTGCGTAGGGTCAAAAAGCACCAACGTCATCAAATGGCCCAAAAGAGGCGGCTGCGGGGACAGCTTTCTGGCTTTTAGTCGTCTGGTTGGTCAGCATAAAATGCTCTCCCGCTCAGCGCACCGCCGCCCGCCGTTCGAGCGCGCGCGCATACTGCGTCAGCGGGAAGCACATGACGAAGAAGATCAAGGCGACCAGTCCGTAGACCTTGAACGGCTCGAAGGTCGCGTTGTTGATCGCGTTGGAGGTTCTCACCAGCTCCTCGAAGCCGATGATCGAGGTCAGCGCCGTCGATTTGACCAACTGCACCAGGAAGCCGACGGTCGGCGCGCGGGTGATCGAAAACGCCTGCGGCAGGATGATCAGCCTCAGTTCCTGGAGATAGTGCAGGCCAAGGCTGGCGCCGGCGTCCCACTGGCCGCGCGGCAGCGCGTCGACGCCGCTGCGCCAGATCTCGGCCAGATAGGCGCTGGCGAAAAAGGTCAGGCCAAGTGCTGCCGCAGTCCACGGCTCGATGCGCAGGCCGAGCATCGGCAGGCCGAAGAACATCAGGAAGAGCTGCATCAACAGCGGCGTTCCCTGGAACAGCGCGATGTAGCCCGAGGCAATGCGCCGGCTCCATTTATTCTCAGCGATGCGGAAGAACAGCACGACCATGCCGACCACGCCGCCGCCGACAAAGGCCGCCAGCGACAGAAGCACGGTCCAGCGCGCTGCCAGCAGGAGGTTACGCAAAATGTCCCAGAAGGTGAATTCGATCATGACACGCCGGCTCCCAGAACCCGGCGCCCGCCTGATACCAGCAGCCGGCGCAGCCCCATCGACAGGACGAGATAGACCATCGTCACCACCAGATAGGTCTCGAAGGCGCGGAAGGTGCGCGCCTGCAGCATGTCGGCCTCATAGGTCAGTTCCCGCACCGCGATCTGCGACACGACAGCCGATTCCAGCATCATGATGATGATCTGGCTGGTCAGCGCCGGATAGATCACCTTCAGCGCCTGCGGCAGCACGATCTTGACGAACACCTGGCGCGGCCTGAGCCCAAGCGCGAGCGCTGCTTCCGTCTGTCCGCGCGGCACCGCGTCCAGCCCCGCGCCGACGATCTCGATCGTGTAGGCCGCCATGTTGAGCGTCATCGCCAGCATGGCGGCCAGGATCGGATCGAGCCTTATGCCGATGCTGGGCAGCCCGAAGAAGATGAAGAAGAGCTGCACCAGGAACGGCGTGTTGCGCATCACCTCGACATAGACGCCGATCGCTTGTCTGAGCAGGACAGGGCCGTTTCGCCGCCCTGCCGCGCCGAGGATGCTGAGGAACGTGCCCGCCAGCGTGGTCACGACGATCAGCATGATCGTCGTGGCCGCACCGCGCGCAATCGCGCCCGCCGCACCGGCAAGCCAGCCGAAGTCGAGGCCGTAGCCCATCGCAATCGGTCCTGTCGCTCACACCTAGAGCATGATCCCCAAGAGATAGAGTCCCATCCCGATGGAATCGGGATGGGACAGGCTCTGGATCAATCCTTGAGGTTGTCGGGATTGAGCGGCGTCTTCAGCCAGGCCTTCGAGCTTTCGTCCAGCTTGCCGTCGGCCAGCATCTTGGCGACCGCGTCGTTGACCGCCTGCTTCAGCCGGTCCTCGTTCTTGTTGAGGCCGATATGCGAGGGCGAGGTGAGCAGTTGGAACTTCTGCTCCGGCTTCAGCGCCTCCTGGCGAGCAAGCACCTGGGCGCCGACATCGTTGCCGACGACCATCAGCTGGGTCTGGCCGGAGATGAAAGCCTGGATGACGGAATTGTAGTTGTCGAAACGGCGGATGTCGGCCGAAGCCGGTGCGGCCTCGGTCAGCGACGTATCCTCCAGCGTGCCGCGGTTGACGGCGATCGACTTGTCGGCAAGGTCTTCCTTGCCTTTGACCGCCAGTGCGGCCGGGCCGATGACGGCGATGTAGTAGGGCGCGTAGGCGGCGGCGAAATCGATCACCTGCTCGCGCTCCTTGGAGTAGCCGACGCTCATCAGGATGTCGACGCGCTTGTCGGTGAGATAGGGGATGCGGTTCTGGCCGGTGACGCTGACCAGGTTGAGCTTCACCTTCAGGGAATCGGCGATGGCCTGCGCCACGTCGATGTCATAGCCCTTGATGCTCATATCGGCGCTGGCCGAGGAGAAAGGCGGAAAGTCCGAGAAGATGCCGACATTGATGGCGCCGGCCTTGGTGATGTCGCCGACCGCGTCGGCATTGGCCTGAGAGGCGAAACCAAGGCCGGCGAGCATCAGCGCGGCGGCAATGGATGATTTGAGCTTCATGTGAAGTGTCATTGTCGTTCCCCTGCTGGAAGCTTGTTTGTTTGAGGTTGGCCGCCGGCTCCAGCGCGGCGGCCACCTTCGATTTGTCAGTGGGTCAGGCCCCCTTGCCTGATATAGCCGGGCTGAACACCATCAGGCTGAGGATTTCGAACAGCACCTGCGCTCCGGCATGCGCCGTGTTGGTGGTCGCGTCATATTGCGGCGCCACCTCGACGACGTCGCCGCCGACGATGTTGAGGCCCTTGAGGCCGCGCAGCAATTCGAGCACTTCGCGCGTCGTCAGGCCGCCGACTTCCGGCGTGCCGGTGCCCGGCGCAAAGGCCGGATCGACGCTGTCGATGTCGAAGGAGACATAGGTCGGACCGTCGCCAACAATCTTGCGCGCCTTCTCGATGATGACGGGGATGCCGAGGCCGGTCACCTCCTCGGCATGCACCACGGTCATGCCGGATTCGTAGGTGAACTCCCACAGATACTCGGCCGAACCGCGGATGCCGATCTGGATGGTGCGGGTCGGGTCGAGAACACCGTCCAGCACCGCGTTGCGGAAGGGACCGCCATGGTGGAACTTGGTCATGTCGAACAACCCGCTGGTGTCGCAATGGGCGTCGATATGGATCATGCCGACCGGCGCCTTCTTGCCGACCGCCTTCAGGATCGGATGGCTGATCGAATGGTCGCCGCCGACGGACAAGGGCAGCACGCCGGCATCGACGATCTGGTTGGTGCGGCGCTCGATGTCGTCATGGCTGGTCTCCAGCCGGTAGCGGCTCTGGAAAGGCGTGTCGCCGATGTCGGCCACACGCAACTCATGCGTCGGCGCGCATTCCAGCACATGATTGTAGGGGCCGATGCGCTCGATGGCGCGCAACGCCCTCGGTCCGAAGCGCGAGCCCGGCCGGTTGGTGACGCCGAGATCCATCGGCACGCCGATCATCGCCACCTGCAGGTCGCCGAAATCCGGATTGTCGGCGGCAATCTGCCGGTAGGGCGCGGCGAGGAAGGTCGGGATGCCGGAATAGGGCGCCAGCCGCGTGCCGCTCTTGGAAAAGATCTTGTCGGCGACCTTGCGGAATTTCGGGTCGAACATCTCGCCGCCATGGCTTTCGCCATATTTGCGACGCAACGCTTCGAGCTTGCCGCTGTTATAACCCATGTCCGCTCCTCCTCGATGGCTGATCCGGTGCGGCCGGCAACGCTTGGCGATGACCGTCATCCGGCCGGTTCGCTGTCCCGCTGGCTGCCTGCAGATTTCACGTCTTGATGCTGTTTCCAGGTAAAGTGTCGGGCAGCCGCATTGAAAAATCAATTGATATTGTTAGGGTGCCGACTGTGAGAAAATCTCACAATGTTCCTGGGTCTCATGGCCAAGCGTCTGCCTCCGCTGAATCCGCTGCGCGCCTTCGAGGCGACGGCCCGCCACGCCTCATTGACCAAGGCTGCCGCCGAGCTCAACGTCACCCATGGCGCCATCAGCCATCAGATCAAGGCGCTTGAACAATCGCTCGGCGTCAAGCTGTTCGAACGCACCGGCCAGCGGGTGAAGCTGACACCGCACGGTGCCGAACTTTTGCCGGCGGTGTCGACCGCTTTCGACGGCATCGCCGCCGCCACCCCAGCGCATGACCCGGCCGGCCAGCGCCGGCACGCTTTCGGTGTCCTGCGTGCCGGCGCTGCTCTTGCTCTGGATGACGCCGCGACTGGGCAGCTTCATGGCGCAATATCCCGACATCAGGCTGACGCTGATCCCCTCCAACGACGCCAGGGACATTCGCGCGCCTGAGATCGACGTCTGCGTGCACTATGGCAACGGCAGCTGGAGCGACTGCTGGATGCGCAAATGGTCGGGCCTCGAACTGTTCCCGGTGGTCAGCCCGACGCTGATCAACAATCGCCCGATCCGCACCGTGCGCGATCTCGCCGATCACGTCTTCCTGCATGGCGACGACGGCCGCGAATGGCACACCTGGCTGGCGGCCGCCGACGGGCTGGATCTGGAGCGCGGCCGCCGCCACCATCTCGGCGACGCCCGCACGGCAACCGAAGCCGCGGTCCACGGCCATGGCGTGGCGCTTGGCGATTCCGTCACCGCAAGCGCGCTGCTCGCCAGGGGCATGCTTGTCGCGCCGTTCAGCCTGTCGGTGCCGGCGGTCGATGATTTCTACGTCGTCTGCCGCAACGAGATGAAGTCGACGCCGATCGTGCAATTGTTCATCGACTGGCTGTTCGCTGAAAAACAGCAGGCCGACAGCCGCGCCGACGCACCGGTGGCTGGCCGCATCGGCATCCGCCGCAAGCGCCCGGCGCTCAGGGTCGTCGGCGCCAAGCCGGCCTCCTGAGGCCGCTTCAGATGAAACGCGGTGCTTGCCGCAGGATTTTCTTTTTGTCGGGCCAGCCCGCAAAGCGGGCAGCGCTTTCGAAAATTCAATGCTAATAGGCATTTGGAGCAATTCCAGGAAAAGTGCGCAGCGGTTTCCCGGGAAAAGCGCCTAGCGCTTTCCCTGGGGAATTGCGCTAAGCAAAAAAGCTAGAGCGAGCAGCGAAGGCGGCATCGAGACATGGCTAAGACCGATATAGCGCGGCGCGTCTACAACCACACCTGGAAGCTCGACCCGATCGTCCGCAGCCTGCTCGACACCGACTTCTACAAGCTTTTGATGCTGCAGATGATCTGGGGCATGTATCCCAAGGTCGACGCCACCTTCTCGCTGATCAACCGCACCACCTCGGTGCGTCTCGCCGATGAGATCGACGAAGGAGAGCTGCGCGACCAGCTCGACCATGCCCGCACCTTGCGCTTCTCCAAGAAGGAGATGATCTGGCTCGGCGGCAACAATTTCTACGGCCGCAAGCAGATCTTCGAACCGGAGTTCCTCGCCTGGCTGGAAGGCTTCCGCCTGCCCGACTATGAGCTGTCCAGGCGCGACGGCCAGTACGAGCTCTCCTTCAGCGGCCCGTGGATGTACACGACGCTGTGGGAAATCCCGGCGCTCGCCATCATCAACGAATTGCGCTCGCGCGCGGCCATGCGGGCCTTCGGGCCCTTCGCGCTCGACGTACTCTACGCCCGCGCCAAGGCCAAGATGTGGGCCAAGACCGAGCGGCTGAAGGCGTTGCCCGGTATCCGCATTTCCGACTTCGGCACCCGCCGGCGCCATTCCTTCCTGTGGCAGCGCTGGTGCGTCGAAGCGCTGAAGGAGGGCATTGGCGAAGCCTTCACCGGCACCTCCAACGTGCTGCTTGCCATGGACAACGACCTCGAAGCGCTGGGCACCAACGCGCATGAATTGCCGATGGTGTTCGCCGCGCTCGCCAAGTCGGAAAAGGAACTGAAACAGTCGCCCTACAAAGTGCTGCAGGACTGGCAGCGCTATTATGGCGGCAATCTGCTGATCGTGCTGCCCGACGCTTTCGGCACCGCCTCCTTCCTGCGCGACGCGCCGGACTGGGTCGCCGACTGGACCGGCTTCCGCCCCGACAGCGCGCCCCCGATCGAGGGCGGCGAGAAGATCATTTCCTGGTGGCGCGAGAAGGGCAAGGACCCCAAGCAGAAGCTGCTCATCTTCTCCGACGGGCTCGAGGTCGAGACCATCGAGGAAACCTACCGCCATTTCCGCGGCAAGGTGCGCATGTCCTTCGGCTGGGGCACCAATCTGACCAATGATTTCGAAGACTGCGCGCCGATCGAAACCAACAGCCTCGACGCCATCTCGCTGGTCTGCAAGGTCACCGAAGCCAATGGCAGGCCGGCGGTCAAGCTGTCCGACAACCCGGCCAAGGCGACCGGCGACGAGAAGGAGATCGAGCGCTATCTCCGGATCTTCGGCGCCAAGGACCGCGTGGAGCAGTTGGTCAAGGTTTGAGGGGGCCGACGGATTGGTTCGTCCGCCGGTCAAGATGGAAACCTCGGATAGCGTGAGTTCCCGCCCACCCCCCTCTGTCCTGCCGGACATCTCCCCCGCAAGGGGGGAGATCGGCAATTCGTTCGAGTGGCGCGCTGCTCGTCGACGGCCAGTATGCGGTTGCTGCCCTGTCCGACCCGTTTGCACTGGGCTGGAACCTGTTCGGCACCGCCGACATGGAGATCGAAGCCGGCGTGGTCGCCGGCGCCGGCTCGGCCTGGTGGCTGTGGAATCTGCAGGCCGGCGTCATCATCGCCGGCCACATGCTCGCCGTGCTTGTCGCCCACGGCCTCGCCTAGCGGTTGCACCCGGTTCCTGCACGCACCGCGCTCAGCCAGTTGCCGCTCACCGTGCTGATGATCGCCTATACCGTCTTCGGCCTCTGGCTGCTTGCCATGCCGACGGTTGGCTGAGGCTTTTGCGCTGGAAAATAAACCGGGATTACCCCAGGGAACCGGCATTGCCGTGTCCGTACTTTGGTGATTTAGTTTGTACACATGCAATTTTTCGACTTCCGGAAATGAGCGGACGTTTCGCTCGGAACGCTGAACAAGGGGAACGGCATCATGCACAAGAGCAAGACTTTCGATCTCTCGAAAACCGGTCTTACCCGCCGCACGGCGCTGAAAGGTCTGGCCGCCGGCGCCGGTCTCGCTGTCGCGCCCGGTTTCGTGCGTTACAGCCAGGCGCAGAGTTCGGCGCCAATCAAGATCGGCTTCCAGTCGCACCGTACCGGCATCGGCGCCGCCTATGGCCGCTGGTACGAGAAGACCACGGCGGCCGCGATCAAGGCGATCAACGACGCCGGCGGCATCAACGGCCGGCCGGTCGAAGTGATCATCGAGGATGACGGCACCGATCCCGGTCGTGGCGCCGAGGTAGTCGGTAAATTCGCCACCCAGCACAAAACCGACATCGTCTTCGGCACGCTGTTTTCGCATGTCGTCATCGGTTCGGCGCCGGCCGCCGGCGAGGCCAAGATGCCTTACTTTGTCGTCAGCGAGGGTCACCACGTCGCCTCGACCAAGCTCAACCGCTACGTCTTCCAGCCCGGCATCACCGACGTGAAGAGCCAGATCCAGGCGATGGCGCCATGGATCGCGGCGAACGCAGGCAAGAAGGTGACGCAGATATTCCCCGACTTTGCCTTCGGCTACGACCATCGCGACTACCTGCCGCCGGCGCTGAAGGCGCAAGGTGCCGAGGTCATCGCCCAGATCGCCATCCCGCCGACAGAATCCTCCTTCACCAAATATTTTCCGCAGATCCCGGCCGAGACCGAGGTGATCTATCACGTCATGGTCGGCCCGGCGGTACTCACCTTCGTCAAGGAACTTGGCGAGTTCTACGGTTCCAACCGGCCGCAGCTGTTCGGCTTCATCGATTCGCTGGAAGCCACCGACATCAACAGCCCCGGCCTCGAATTCCTCGACGGGAGCCATTTCTGGGAAGGCTCGCCGCGTTACGCCCAGCCTGACGATTCCGCCGCGCAAAAAGCCTACCGCGCCGCTGTCGGCATCGACGACAATGGCGCCGCCGTCGGCGATCCCAAGGACGTCTCCACCGCCGCGCACATGTTCGGCTGCTGGGAAACGCTCTATGTCGTCAAGAAGGCGATGGAGGATGCTGGCTACAAGGGACCGGAAGACCGCGCCAAGCTGGTCGAGGCGACCGAGGCCCTGACCGAATTCGCCGAGGGACACGAGCATCCGCAGGGACCAAAGACCTTCAACGGCAAGATCCACCAGTGCTTCGGCATCCAGAACATCTCCAAGGTCGAAGGCGGCAAGCTGAAGGTCGTCCACAAGACCAAGATCGAGGACGGCCTTTACGAGCCGGAAGGGGATTACACGACGCAGGCGCTTTAGACACGGCTTTGTCTTTAAGCATGGGAGCCAAGCCACCCCCCTCTGTCCTGCCGGCCATCTCCCCCTCAAGGGGGGAGATTGGCAGTTTGTGCGAAGGCGGCTACCTGCCGAGCCTGGCAATTGGCGAAACCTTAGATGAAATCCGATCTCCTCCCTTGAGCAGGAGATGGCCGGCAGGACAGAGGGGGGTGCCTCGCGCATCCGCCGGTGCCTAACGGATGCATTTCGGACCTCACCTCCTCCTCGCCGCCCTCGAAGGCCTCGTCACCTCCGCCGTGCTGGCGCTGATGGCGCTTGGCCTGTCGCTGGTGTTCGGCGTCATGCGCGTCGTCAATGTCGCCCATGGCGAGTTCTTCATGCTGGGCGCGGTGCTGGCCTGGGCGATCTCGACGGCGATTTCTGGCCATCCGGCGCTCGGCTTCCTCGCCGCTCTCGTGCTGGCGCCGCTGATCGTCGGCGCTGTTGCGCTGTTCGCCGAGCGGCTGGTGCTGCGCCGGCTCAACTACAATCCCGAAGCCACCATCGTCGCCACCATCGGCATGCTCTACATCATCCAGCAATTGGCGCTGACCTTCTACGGTCCGGAGGCGCGGCCGGTCGAGCCGCCCTTCAGCTATCGCATCCTGCTGCCCTGGTTCGGCTATTCCGGCTACAAGCTGTCGGTCATAGCGGCCTCGGCGCTGCTGCTTGCAGCGACATGGTTCGTGCTGACCCGCACGAAGATCGGGCTCATCATGCGCGCCACGCAATATGACAGCGAGACGGCGCAGGCCTTCGGCATTCCGGTCGACCGGGTCTATGCCGGCGTCTTCGCGCTCGGCGCCATGCTGGCCGCGGTGGCCGCGGTGCTGATCGTGCCGATCAGCCAGGCTCATTACCTGATGGGACAGGACCCGCTGCTGCTCTCCTTCATCGTCGTCATCATCGGCGGTCTCGGCTCGCTGCGCGGCACCCTTGTCGCCGCTGTGCTTATCGGCTTGTCGGACGGCATCATCTCGGTGTTCTTCTCGCCGACGCTGGCCAAGATCATCGCCACGCTGCTGGTCGCCATGGTGCTGGTGTTCCGGCCGCAGGGCCTGTTTGGAACGGCATCGCGATGAAGGATGCTTCGCCGGCAAAACCCTATGCGCTGCATCTCGGCGTCATCGCCTTGCTCTTCGCCTTGAGCTTCGTCTTGCCCGACTATCATCATGGCCTGCTTGCCCGCATCATGGTGCTGGCTGTCTTCGCCATGGGCTACAACATGCTGTTCGGCTATGTCGGTCTGCTCAGCCTTGGCCACGCCATGTTCTTTTCCGCCGGGCTCTATGGCGCGGGTCTCGCCGTCATCCATCTCGGCTGGAGCGTGCCGGCCGCCTTCGCCGCCGGCATCCTCTGCGGCGCGGCTCTTTCCTTGGTCATCGGCGTGCTGGCGCTGCGTACCTCCGGCGTCGCCTTCATGATCGTCACCATGATGTTCGCGCAGGTCTTTTACCTGGTCATTCTCTATTTCGCTTCATGGACCGGCGGCGACCAGGGCATGGTGGTGCCGCAGCCGGCGCGGGTGCTCGGCTTCGGCGCGACATCGCTGGACCTCACCAACCCGACTGTCCGCTACATGAGCGCGCTGGCGCTGTTTTCGACCGTGCTGCTCGTCACCCTCGCCGTCGTCCGTTCCAGGTATGGCCGCGTGCTGGTCGCCATCCGCGAGAACGAGGAGCGCACGAAGATGCTCGGCTACGACACGTTTTCCAACAAGCTCGCCGCAGTCGTCATCTCAGGCACCATCTGTGCGGCGTCCGGTGCCGCCTATGCGCTGCTGTTCGGCTATGTCGGTTCGAGCTTCGCTTCGGTGCAATATTCCATCCTGCCGCTGCTCTGGGTGCTGCTGGGGGGTGCTGCCACGACGTTAGGGCCCATGATCGGCACGCTGTTCATGTACTACATCGTCGACATCACCAGCGGCTACACCTCGGCCTATCTCTTGATCGTTGGCATCGCGCTCATTCTTTTGGTGCTGTTTTTCCCCAAAGGCATCCTGGGCACCATCCGCCAGCGTTGGCTCGGATGGTTGCCATGATGCCGCTGCTGACCACCAAGGGCCTGTCGCGCAATTTCGGCGGCCTGCGCGCCGTCGCCAATGTCGACTTCGCGATGATGCCGGGCGAGATCCGCGCCGTCATCGGGCCTAACGGCGCCGGCAAGACCACCTTCGTCAGCCTGGTCAGCGGCCGCATCCAGCCATCCTCGGGCATGGTCGTCTTCGACGGCGCCGACATCACCAATCTGCCGGCCTATGCCAGGGTACGGCTTGGCGTCGCCTACACGTTCCAGATCACCAGCGTCTTTGCCAATCTCAGCGTCTACGACAATGTCGCGCTGCCGGTGCAGCGCACGCTCACCGACGGCCGCTCGAAGGGCGCGGTCCGCACCGGCGTCATGGCGGCGCTCGAACGCACCGGCCTTGCCGACCGCACCCATATGCTGGCCGGGCAATTGTCCTACGGTCACCAGCGCCTGCTCGAAGTGGCGATGGGGTTGGCGCTGAAGCCGCGCCTGCTGATCCTCGACGAGCCGACGCAAGGGCTGGCCGACAGCGAGATCGACAATTTCATCGAACTCGTGCGCGACATCGCCAGGAGCGCCACCGTGCTTCTGATCGAGCACAACATGCCTGTCGTCATGCAGCTTGCCGACCGCATCACCGTCTTCAACGCCGGCAAGATACTGGCCGAAGGCACGCCCGAGCAGATCCGGGCCAACACCGAGGTGCAGGACGCCTATCTCGGAGCGACCCCATGACAGAAACAAGGGCGCTGACCATCTCCGGGCTGGATTGCTTCTACGGCGATGTCCAGGTGCTCTACGGCCTCGACCTCGCGCTGAACAAGGGCGAGGTGCTTTGCCTGTTCGGCCGCAACGGCGCCGGCAAGACGACGACGCTGAAGGCGATCATGGGGCTGATTCCGTCGAGCGCCGGTTCGATCAGGCTCGATGGCGAGGAATTGACCGGTCTTCCCGCGCATGAGGTGCCGAAGGCCGGCGTCGCCTATGTACCGCAGGGCCGGCGGCTGTTCGCCGAGATGACGGTGGCGGAAAATATCGAGATCGGCCTGATGACGCGCAACAAGGGCAAGGCGACGCGCGAAAACGTGCTCGACCTTTTCCCGCTGCTGCGCCAGCGGCTGAGACAGCGCTCCGGCACGCTGTCCGGCGGCGAGCAGCAGATGCTGGCCATGGCCCGGGCACTGTGCCTCGAACCGCAGGTGCTGCTGCTCGATGAGCCGACCGAAGGGCTGATGCCGTCGATGATCGCGAAAATCCGCGAAACGGTGGCGAAGCTGCGTGTATCAGGCGTTTCGACCATCCTCGTCGAGCAGCGGGTCGATGCCGTGCTGTCGGTCGCCGACCGTGTTTCATTCATCGAAAACGGCCGCAACCGCGAGACCGTCGACGTCGAGCAACTGCGCGCCGATCCGTCGGCCGTCCGCCGCTATGTCGGCGTTGGGTGATTACCTGAAGAACAGAAAGCCGGCGATCAAAAATGGCGGGATCAGCACCAGGCCCGACCACGCCATGTAGCCAAAGAAGCCCGGCATCTTCACGCCGCGATGGCGGGCGATGGCATAGACCATGAAGTTAGGCGCATTGCCGATATAGGTGTTGGCGCCCATGAACACGGCACCGGCCGAGATCGCCGCCAGTGTCGAGGCGAAGCTGGTCATCAGATGCTGCGGGTCGCCGCCGGCGAGTTCGAAGAACACCAGATAGGTCGGTGCATTGTCGAGGAAGGACGACAGCACGCCGGTCAACCAGAAATAGGCGAGGTCGTTGGGCTCGCCCGACGGCGAGGTGACCAGCGAGACCAGCGGCGCCAGCGCCCCGTCATGACCGGCCTTCAGTATGGCGACCACCGGCACGATGCAGATGAAGATGCCGGCAAACAGTTTTGCCACCTCTGATATCGGCTCCCAGTTGAAGCCGTTGGCCTCGCGATGGCTCTTGTACGAGACGCGAAGCGACAGGAGGGCGAGCGCCAGGATGATGGCGTCGCGCGCGAGGTCCTGCAGTTCGAGACTGACGCCCAGCACTGAGACGCTTACGCCCGGTTTCCAGATGGCAGACAGCAGGATCGCGCCGATCACGCCGGCCAGCAGCGGAAGGTTGGCCAGGCCGCGGATGCGCACTTTCGTATCGGGTGTCGGATCCTTGATCTTCGGCGCGCCGCCCTCGCGGCGATGCAGGATGATGTCGATCGCCAGGAAGACGGCCAGCACGACGCCGCCGACGAACAAAGTCTCCTGCCAGAGATTCGCTGTCGTCCAGAAGAAATCGACGCCGCGCAGGAAGCCGACGAACAGCGGCGGGTCGCCGAGCGGCGTCAGCGAGCCGCCGATGTTGGAGACCAGGAAGATGAAGAAGATGGCGACATGGGCGTTGAAAGGCCGGTTGTCGTTGGCGCGCAGGATCGGCCGGATCAGGATCATCGAGGCGCCGGTCGTGCCGATGATGGACGCGAGAACCGCGCCGATCAGCAGCAGCCCGGCATTGACCAGCGGTGTGCCGTGGATGTTGCCGGCAACGAGAATACCGCCCGAAATGGTGAACAGCGCGAACAGCAGGATGATGAACGACATATATTCGGTGAGCAGCGCGTGCAGCACCGCTTCCGTGGCTGAAGGGATGCCGAAGGCGACTGCCAGCGGCACGATCACCAGTGCCGCCCAGAAGGCGGTGATCTTGCCATAGTGCTGCTCCCAGGCGTGGTGGAAGAGCAACGGCCCGGTGGCGATCGACAGCAGCAGGCCGGCGAAGGGCAGTGCCCACCACAACGGCATTGTTTGGCCCGGCAAACCGTGTTCCTCTGCCGCCAGCGCCTGTGCAGGCAACAGCATCGCGACAGCCGTCACAGCGATTGCGGTTAAAGCGTCCACAGAGCAGAGAGGGATTGCGTATGAAAAAGGCCCCCTCATCCGGCCGCTGCGCGGCCATCTTCTCCCCGGCGGGGAGAAGAGGCTGGCGTCAACGCTGGCGACCTCCTCTCCCCTTGGGGAGAGGTCGGATTGCCCCGAATTGCCTTTCGCAATTCGGTTGGCAATCCGGGTGAGGGGGTCCTTGCCCACGGGCGATGGTCCTGCCTTGGGGCATGGGATCTTTACCTGACGCTCCACGGTCCGGTCAGTCCGACAAATGGTCTTCAAGTATGACGCCGGCCTCGCGCATCCGCTTCAGCATCGCCTCGACGGAGCCGTTGAGGTCGATGCCGCGGCAGGCGTCGAGCCGCACCGTCGTCTTGAAACCCTGCTTGACCGAATCGAGCGCCGAGAAGGCGACACAGAAATCAGTGGCCAATCCGACAAGCGTCACCGCATCGATGCCGCGTTCGCGCAGATAGCCGGCAAGTCCGGTCGGCGTCGTATGGTCGTTCTCGAAGAAGGCCGAATAGCTGTCGATCGCCGGTCTGAACCCCTTGCGGATAATCAGCTCCGCCTTGGTCCAGGCGAGTCCCGAATGAAAGTCCGAGCCGAGGCTGCCCTGGATGCAATGGTCCGGCCACAGCGTCTGATGGCCGTAAGGCATCTCGATCGTCTCGAAGGGCTGCTTGCCGGGATGGCAGGAGGCGAAGCTGGAATGGCCGGCGGGATGCCAGTCCTGCGTCAGCACGACATGCTCGGTTCGCCGGATCAGGTCGTTGACCAACGGCACGATCTCGTCGCCGCCGGCCACCGCCAGCGTGCCGCCAGGGCAGAAGTCGTTCTGCAGGTCGATGACAACAAGCGCTTCGTCGGCCATGGTGCCTCCTTCTCGTCAGTCTCGGGCTCGGGCTCCGGTGGGGGTTCCGGCGGAAGAAAGGCCGCTGGCGCGACCGGACGCAGAAACTTGACCAGATGGCCGCCTGCGTCAACCTCTACAGCGCCGCGCGTCCTTTGGACGCGCAAAGGACGCTGTAGCACTTTGAGTTTGCGCATGATCCTTTCCGAAAAATCGGTTCCGATTTTCGGGGTCATGCGCGAGCGTAACAAATGCGTGCCGTGGCACGGATGCGATGCCGCCGCAAAACTCTGGCTTTGACAATTCGCACCGGCTTGATATCATTTGCATACGAATGAATTTGGCTGGTACGGGCGCGCCGGGAAAATCCGTCGGGAAGGCCATTTTCTGGGATGGCACCCTCTTGTTGGAAGGCAAAGCGTGATCCGTTACGCGAAACCCACCACCGTCGACGAAGCACTCGCTTTGCTTGGCGAGGCTTCGTGGCGCATCCTTGCCGGCGGCACCGATTTCTACCCGGCGCAAGGCAGCAAGCCTTTTCGCGACAACGTCCTCGACATTAACGGCCTGGCGGCGTTGCGCGGTATCGCCGATATCGGTACCCATTGGGTCATCGGCGCGCGCACCACCTGGACAGATCTTGTCCGCCATCCGCTGCCTGCGGCTTTCGATGCGCTGAAGCAGGCGGCGCGGGAAGTGGGCTCCGTGCAGATCCAGAACGTCGCCTCCATCGCCGGCAATCTCTGCAATGCCTCTCCGGCCGCCGACGGCGTGCCGGCGCTGCTTGTGCTCGACGCCGAGGTTGAACTGCGTTCGGTGACGACGACACGGCATCTGCCAGTCCCAGAGTTCATCCTCGGAAACCGCCGCACGGATTTGCGGCCGGGCGAAATGGTCACCGCCATTCGCATTCCGAAATTCGCTGCTGCCGGCACTTCTTGCTTCGTGAAGCTCGGCGCGCGGCGCTATCTCGTCATCTCCATTGCCATGGTGGCGGCGCGCCTCGTTATCGAGGATGGTATCGTCAGCGACACGGCTGTCGCCGTCGGCTCCTGCTCGGCGGTCGCCAAGCGCCTCTCAGGGGTTGAAGCAGCCTTGCGTGGCCTTCCGGTTGATCATGGGCTGGTTGCTGCAATCCAGTCGGCACTGATGGACGAGTTGTCGCCGATCGGCGATGTGCGCGGCAGCGCCGAATACCGGCTCGACGCGGCACGCGAGATCGTCGTTCGCGCCGTGCTTGCGGCTGCAGGGCAAACGACCGGTGACAAGGCGGCTGCGGCATGAGCAAAGCTCAGCCCGATATGAGCAAAGCTCAACCTGGCATCAGCGTTGAACGCGCCGACATCGCGTTCGAGGTCAACGGCGCGGCTGTCAGCGTCTGCGTACCGCCGCTGCGCCGGCTCTCCTCGGTGCTGCGTGACGAATTGCGCCTGACCGGCACCAAGGTTGGCTGCGACGCCGGCGACTGCGGCGCCTGCACCGTTCTGGTCGACGGCGAACCCGTCTGCGCCTGCCTGATGCCGGCGGCTTCGGCGGCTGGCGCGGCAGTGACGACGATCGAGGGTCTTGCCAACGGCAGGCTGTCTGCGCTGCAGGCTTCGTTCCTCGACCATGGCGCGGCGCAATGCGGCGCCTGCACGCCCGGCCTGCTGATCGCGGCAACGGCACTCCTGGAGAAGAAACCTTGCCCGACCGAGGCTGAAACCCAGGATGCGCTGGGCGGCGTCCTCTGCCGCTGCACCGGCTACCGCAAGATCATTGCCGCGGTGATGGACGCCTCGCGCCAAGCCGAAAATCTCGACCACCGCATGCCGCAATCCGGCTCCGCCGTGGGCTCTTCGCCGATACGCCTCGACGGTCTGCCCAAGGTCACCGGCGGCGAAAAATTCGGTGGCGATTCCTTCCCGACCGATGCGCTTGCCGTGCTGGTGGTTCGCTCGCCGCACTATCACACCCGTTTCACATTCGGCGATCTCGATGCCTGGAAGAAGAAACACCCCGGTATCGTCGGCATCTTCACCGCCGCCGACATTCCCGGAAAGAACTGTTTCGGCGTCATCGGTCCCTTTGCCGACCAGCCGGCCCTGGCCGAGAACTTTTCGCGCTTTCGCGGCGAGGCGGTGGCGCTGGTCGCCGGCGAGCGCGAGGCGATGCTTGATCTCGACCTTGCGGACTTTCCAGTGAAATGGATCGAGCTGCCGCATTTTCTGCTGCCATCCGAAGCGCAGGCCGGCGGCGCAAAGCTGATCCACGAACATCGGCCGGCAAACCTGCTCACCTCTGGCTTTGTTGAGCACGGCGACCCCGAAGTGGCGCTTGCGAGCGCGGCTTTCACTGTTTCCGGCAGCATCGACACATCCTATGTCGAGCACGCCTATATCGAGCCGGAAGCCGGCTATGCCCATATGGATGGCGATACGCTCGTCGTCGTCGCCTGCACGCAGGCGCCCTACATGGACCGCGACGAAACGGCAAAGGTGCTCGGCCTTGCCGTCGACAAGGTGCGCATTGTGCCGACCGCGACCGGCGGCGGCTTCGGCTCGAAGCTCGACGTCTCGTTGCAGCCTCTAATCGGCCTCGTCGCCATGAAAACCGGACGGCCGGCCGCACTTGCCTACAGCCGCAACGAATCGATGATCTCGACCACCAAGCGCCACCCGGCCGAGATGAGCGCGACCATAGGCGCCGATGCCGATGGGCTTGTCACCGGTATGGTCTTCACAGGCGATTTCAACACTGGCGCCTATGCCAGCTGGGGGCCGACGGTGGCCAACCGCGTGCCGGTGCATGCCTCCGGCCCCTATCTCACGCCGAACTATCGCGCCGAAGGCCGCGCCATCCATACCAACGGTCCGATCTCGGGCGCCTTCCGTGGTTTCGGCGTGCCACAGGCGACGATCATGCAGGAAACCCTCTATGACGAGCTGGCCGAGAAGCTTGGGCTGGATCGGCTGGACTTCCGGTTGAAAAACTGTCTTCGTAACGGATCCGAAACGGTTACCGGCCAGAAACTGGAATCCGGGGTCGGCATCGCCGAATGCCTTGAAGCGCTACGGCCGCATTGGTCGCGTGCGCTCGCCGATGCCAGCACCTTCAATGCCGCCAATGCGGAAAAAAAGCGCGGTGTTGGCGTCGCCTCCTGCTGGTATGGCTGCGGCAACACTTCGCTGCCCAATCCGTCGACCATCAAGGTCGGCATCTCGGCTGAAGGCGATGTCGTCCTGCATCAGGGAGCGGTCGATCTCGGCCAGGGCTCGAACACGGTCATTTCCCAGATCTGCGCCGACGCGCTTGGCCTGCCGCTGGAAAAGTTCCGGCTGAGAAGCGCCGACACCGCGATCACGCCGGACGCCGGCAAGACTTCGGCTTCACGCCAGACCTTCGTCACCGGCAAGGCCGCCGAGAAGGCCGGCCGCGCCTTGCGCGACGCAATCCTGCGCTTCGCCAATGTGTCGGAGAAGGCGGCGATCGCGCTCGAAGGGGCAAGCCTGGCCATCCGCGAGGGTGAAGCGACAAGGCGGATCGATCTTTCCCAGCTGAAGGCCGATGCCGACGGGCTCGTTTTCCGTGCCGAGGAAACCTACGACCCGCCGACACTGCCGCTCGATGCCAAGGGACAGGGTAAGCCCTACGCGGTCTATGGTTATGGCGCGCAGGTCGCCGAACTCGAAGTCGACCTCAGGCTAGGCACGGTGAAGCTCATAAAAATCACCGCAGCGCACGATGTCGGCAAGGCGATCAATCCGCTGCTGGTCGACGGCCAGATCGAAGGTGGCATCGCGCAGGGCATCGGCATGGCGCTGATGGAGGAATACATCCCCGGCCGCACCGAGAATTTGCATGACTATCTCATCCCGACCATTGGCGACGTGCCGCCGATCGAGACCATCCTGATAGAAGTTCCGGATCCGGAAGGACCCTTTGGCGCCAAGGGTCTGGGCGAGCATGTGCTGATCCCGACAGCGCCGGCGATCCTCAACGCCATCCGCCATGCCACCGGCGTCCTGGTCACCAAGGTGCCGGCGACACCAAGCCGCATTCGCGCCGCCATCCGCGACAAGGAGGCACAATGAGCGAGCTTGCCGAACGCTTCGAAACCCACGACCCCGGCGAAAAGCAGGTGGCGGAAAAGATCCGCTGCGATGCCTGTCCGGTCATGTGCTACATCGCTGACGGCCGCACCGGAGCCTGCGACCGCTATGGCAATGTCAGCGGCCGCATCGTGCGCATGGATCCGCTGACCATCCTCGACCACGCGGCCGAGACCGGCGCCGCGGTCGTGCCGTTTGTCGCCGAGGGCGGGCAATGGAACGGCGAACTGGTCAATTCTGGCCGCCGTTTCGTCACCGCCATCGGCGCCGGCACTACCTATCCCGACTACAAGCCGGCCCCGTTCACCGTCAGCCAGCAGGTCGAGGGCGTCGATCTCGTCACCATAGTGACGGAGGGCATCTTCTCCTATTGCGGCGTCAAGGTGAAGATCGACACCGACCGCCATATCGGTCCCGAAACCGCGACCGTTCGCGCCGAGGGCGAGGCGATCGGCCATGTCACCACGGGCGAATACGGCTCGCAGATGCTGTCGCTGGGCGGCGTGCATCACCTCACCGGCGGCTCCAAGGCGGAAGGGCGCGCCACCTGCGATGCGCTGCTCAATCTTTGCAACCGAAAGCCCGTCGCACTCACCATCGACGGCGGCGCTGCGATCATCGTTGAAGCCGGCAAACCACCGGTCATCGACGGCAAGGTCGAGCACCGCATGCGCGTCGGCTGCGGCTCGGCTACCATCGGCATGTTCGCCACCCAGTGGCGCGGGCTGGTCGACGAGGTGGTGGTGGTCGACGACCACATCACCGGCGTCGTCTCCGAGCACCAGGCCGGCAAGGTGCTGGGCTGGCAGGACACCGGGATAAAAATCATCGGCCGACGCTCGACGCCTGGCCGCTATTTCAAAGTGTCCGAACCTGGCCTCGGCTGGGGCGGCACCAACATTTCCGACCCGCTGTCGATCCTCGGTGAGTGGAACGCCAAGAAGGGTGCCCGCCCCGGCCTGTCGCTGCTGATGGTCTCGACCACCGGCGAGCAGTTCGCCTATTACGAGCTCGATGACGAGCTGAAGCCAGTCGAGAAGCCGTTTCCTGAACGGCTGCAGAAATCGGTCGGTCTGATCGAGGACAATTGCGAGCCGGCGCTTTGCACCGTGCTGTTCATCGGCGGCGCCGGCGGCTCTCTGCGCGCCGGCGTTACAGAGAACCCGGTCAATTTGACCCGTTCGGTGCAAGGGCTGAAGACTTACGTGACGGTCGGCGGCGCGCCGGTCTATGTCTGGCCGGGCGGCGGTATCACGCTGATGGTCGATGTTATCAGGGTGCCGGAAGGCGCCTTCGGCTATGTACCGACCCCGGCGCTGGTGGCGCCGATCGAGTTCACGCTGCGCCGTGACGACTATGTCAGGCTCGGCGGCTACGAGGCGGAAATCCGCAGCGTCGCGGACATCCTTGCCAAGGGCGGCGAGTTTCTCAACCCGCGCCGCGGCATCGGCGCTCCGGCGAGCAATCCCTGGCCACCGCTGGCGCAATTGCGACGCGCGGCGGCGAATGGAGCCACGTGATGAACGGCCCGCAGGCGCATTGGCTGGA
Source organism: Mesorhizobium metallidurans STM 2683 (assembly GCF_000350085.1). GTDB lineage: Bacteria > Pseudomonadota > Alphaproteobacteria > Rhizobiales > Rhizobiaceae > Mesorhizobium > Mesorhizobium metallidurans. The sequence continues at coordinate 44,101 of NZ_CAUM01000020.1, read as the reverse complement.
GAGGCGGCTGCACCTCAATCACGGGCCGATCGACCTGATCATTGAGGCTTTTGGTGACGCAGGCGAATGCCGCGCCGCTTATGGCCAGGCGGTGACGCGCTTCCAGACCATTCTCGCCGAACTGGTCGATGAATTGCCGGACCTGCGCACACCGGCAAGCCTTGATCCGCGGGCTTTCGCCAGCCCGACGGCCCAGCGCATGGAGGCGGCAGTCTCCCCGCTCGCCGAAAGTTTCATCACGCCGATGGCCGCAGTCGCCGGTTCGGTAGCCGACGAAATTCTTGCCGCTTTGCTTACCGGAAGAAAGCTCGACCGCGCCTACGTCAACAATGGCGGCGACAGCGCGATCCATCTTGGTCCGGGCCAGTCCATGACCCTTGCCATCGCCGGGACCGGCCACGATCTGGCGGACCGTATCACCATTCGTGCCGAGGACGGGATTGGCGGTGTCGCGACCAGCGGCTGGCGCGGCCGTTCGTTTTCGCTTGGGATTGCCGATGCCGTCACCGTGCTCGCGCGGACAGGGGCCGACGCCGACGCCGCCGCCACCCTGATCGCCAACGCCGTCGACCTGCCCTGCCACCCCGCCATCGGGCGCGTGCCCGCGCGCGATCTGGCGCCGGATAGCGATCTTGGCGATCGGCTGGTCACAACGGCGGTTGGCCCGCTTTCACCAGCTGAAATTGCGGTCGCACTGGACAGCGGGCTCGCTGTCGCCGATGATTTTCGCCGAAATGGCCTGATTGCCGCCGCTGCACTTTTCCTGGCCGGCCAAGCCCGCGTCAGTGGTTCCACGGCGCTCGCCGCGCCCAATGAAATCCCAGGGAAGGAAGTTGCCCATGCTTGAGTTTTCAATCCTTCACCAAGGCAGGCCTGCCACGGAGGCGTCGCGCAGCCGCGGCTTCGGCGCAAGAGGCGTCAAGGCTTGGGACGGGCTGCCGTGAGCGAGGAAAACCTGCTCAAGCTGGTCCAGGCCGAGGAGCCCGAGGAGAACGACTATCATCTGCAGGAGCAGGTCGGCTTCATCCTGCGCAAGGCGCATCAGCGCCATGTCTCGATCTTCGCCGCGCATATCGCCGACCTGACGCCGCCGCAGTTCGCCGCTCTGGCCAAATTGCGCGACGTCGGCGAGACCTCGCAGAACCAACTCGGCACGCTGATCGCCATGGATGCCGCAACGGTCAAAGGCGTCATCGACCGGCTGAAGGCGCGCGGCCTGGTCGAGCTTTCCAAGCATGAAGTCGACAAGCGGCGCCTGCTGGTCAATCTGACCGCGCAAGGCCGCGATGCAATCGAGCGCCTTATCCCGCTCGCCCGTGACATCACCGAGGAAACACTGGCGCCGCTCTCGCCCAAGGAGGTCGCCACTTTCATGAAGCTTTTGGCCAAGCTGGCGTAGGGCGTCGCTGCCACGAGAGAATGGCCCGACTTGGTAAGATTTAGCTGTTCGTCCCCATGAAGTGGGGAAAGGGTGGCGGCGTATCGGTCGCCTCAGGAGGATGTGGTTAGCTCGTCGCTTGTCGATTGACACCAAAGGTGGTTGGATCGATCAAAACGGGGGCGTTGGTGGGGCAGCTTATTGAAGGCGACGATGGATCGCCCGTAGAGGTGGTCGGCGCTTGGGCCAAAACCAAGCACGAGTATCTATGCCGTTATGTCGACATCAGTCGCGGCGTCCGATCGAAATGGCTCGACCAAGGAAAGGCTGGCGCAACTCTGATTGATCCGTTCTGCGGACCGGGCAGGTGCAGGATTCGCGACACCAATGAATTCATTGATGGCGGCGTGGTTGCCGCTTGGAAGAAGAGCGCCGACAGCAAAACGCCATTCTCTGCGGTATATATCGGAGACATCGAAGCCGAGCGGGTTGAGGCTTGCGAGAAACGGCTACGCGCGCTGAACGCTCCGGTGGTGGCTATCACAGGTAATGCTGTTGCTACCATCAAGGAGATCGTCAGCCTTGTGAACCCTCATAGCTTGAACTTCGCATACTTGGATCCTTACAACCTGGAGACACTCAATTTCGAGATGATCAGGACGCTATCGGACCTCCGGTACGTCGACATGCTCGTACATGTCAGTCAGATGGACCTGCAGCGAAACCTCGACAAATACTCGTCGGGCGACTCGGCGGTTTTCGATGCCTTCATTCCTGGCTGGCGTGACGCCATCAAAGCGGGAAACGTCAAGGCAACACGCCAGGCAATTTTGCGCTATTGGTCCGAGCTTGTTGGGCGACTTGGCGTGTGGCCCTCTCCGGAACCAAAGCTAATAACCGGGCCTGGCAACCAGCCGCTATATTGGCTTCTGCTAGCCGCCAAGCATGAACTCGCTCTGGCGTTTTGGAAGGTCGCGGCTAACAAGCAGAGACAAGGCAACCTTTTCTAGGCGGTAGCTGCCGGCATCTCATCGTAGATACGACCATTGAGCATGCGGCCGGCGGCTTTCTTGTTATTGCCTCCCCACTGCTTGAAGAAGAATGCCGTGCCCGCGCGTCGGCACATCGTTTCGATCTCGTCGACCCAGTGAGGATTCATATATCGCGCCCCTGGCCCGCTTTCACCGCCAACGATCGCCCAATGAATATCGGTGAGATTGGCACCGGCTACAGACCCGATCAACGGCTCAAGAGAAACGAACCGGATTGCTGCAGGCACTCGGCGAAGATCATCGAGTCGACCCAGCACTCGATGATCCTCAACACTGGTCCCGAGCCAGACATTAGGCAGAACGGGAAAATCGCCACGAGTCAGAACCTTGGCCATAACTTCCGGGCGCTTCGTTAGAATCTGATAGGTATGCCGCGGCGTCTCTTCCATCACAGTCCATACCTGTCGAATGAAATCTGCCGGCACGTCGACATGAAAGAGATCAGACATCGAGTTCACGAAGACGCGGCGTGGTTTCGACCAGGTTGCAGGGATCGACAGTGACTTCGAATCGGTCACGACTTTGCCGGTCCACTTCGCTCGGCCGCCCGTCTTGCGCGTCAGGCCCTGATACTTGTTCATGCCCATGGCTTCTAGCCGTGCCGCCATGCGCATCGCGTAGCAGTTCGTGCAGCCGGCGGTCAGGATCGTGCAGCCGGCCACCGGGTTCCACGTCGCGTCGGTCCATTCGATTGAGGTCTCAGCCATAGGAAGATTCTCCTTCACGTTGATGGTTAATTCAAGGTGATGAAGCTTCCGTTATCGGGTTTGACGACTGAGGAAGGTTCCGGCCACAGCTTTCCCACCAACGAGCAGGAGAGCCGTGGCCGAGTCCTGAACACCGGAGCCGCCTTCTCCGGCAATAGGCTTCAGAGGCCGTTGTCCTTCAGGATCTGCGCGGAATTTTCCTTGGTGATCTTCTGCGTCGGCAAGGTGATGGTCTTTTCGACCTTCTCGCCGTTCAGGAACTTGATCGCCTGCCGCAGCCCTTCGGCGCCTGGCGTCACATAGGTGAAGGTCGCCGTCAGTTCGCCATTGTTGACCAGGGTCACCCCTTCATTGGGCAGGCCGTCGATGCCGATGAACTTGATCTCCTTCTCGCGGCCGACATCCTTGGCGGCAAGATAGGCGCCGTAAGCCATCGGGTCGTTGTGGCCGTAGACGAGATCGATCTTCTCGTTGTTGCGCAATGCGGTCGCCATGATGTTGTAGGCCTGGTCCTGCTTCCAGTCGCCCGACTGCTTGTCGAGCAGGTACTTGATGCCCGGCTCCTTGTCGGTGACCTCGTGGAAGCCGTTGCTGCGGTCATGCGCCGGCTGGGTGCCCATGCCGCCCCAGATCTCGACGACATTGCCGGCCGCCTTGCCCTTGCCGCCCAGAAGCTCGACGGCATATTCGCCGGCGGCCCGGCCGATCAGCTTGTTGTCGCCGCCGACGAACTGCGTGTAGTCCTGGGTCTCGACATTGCGATCGAGCACGAAGACCGGGATCTTGGCGTCTACCGCCTGCTGCACGACGCCGCTCAGCCCCGCCGATTCCTTCGGCGACACCAGCAGTGCGTCGACTTCCTGGCGAATCAGGTTCTCGACATCGGCAACCTGCTTTTCGGTCTTGTCCTCGCCGTCGGTGACGATCAGCTCGATGTCCGGATGCTTGGCGGCCTCGGCCAGGATGTCCTTGTTGAACTGGGCGCGCCAGGGTTCGATGGTCGTCACCTGCGAGAAGCCGATCTTCCATTTCTTGTCCTGGGCATAGGCGTTGCCGCTGGTCAAAAGGGCGGTTGTGGTCAGCAATGCCGCGCCAATGGCGGCAAGCTTCAGCATGTCACGTCGTTTCATTTCTTGTTTCCTCCAAGATTTAGAGACGGGGTCTCTTTTGACGGTCGCTTTGCCGCGGCCGTTTCCTTGCGCGCCGTCTGCTCGCCCCATAAAGGGGCAAACAGCAGGCGCAGATAGAAGAGAAGATCGGCGGCATTGCGCTCCTGCACGAGCACGGTGCCGATGATGATCATCCCTTTCAGCACCAGCTGAAGGTTCGAATTGATGTTGTGCAGCTGCAGTATGTTCGACAGCAGCCCGAAGATCAGCACGCCGCAGAATGTGCCGATCAGGCTGCCGCGCCCGCCCATCAGGCTGGTGCCGCCGATGACCACCGCGGCAATGGCGTCGAGCTCCAGCCCGGCGCCGGCATCCGGCTTGCCTTGCCTGTATTGCGCGACATAGAGCACCGCCGCCACGCCGGCCAGCAGCCCTGACACCGCGTAGGTGGCGATCTTGACACGCCCGGCGGCGATGCCGGAAAGCCGCGCTGCCTCTTCATTGCCGCCGATGGCGTAGACGTAGCGGCCGAACGGCGTGAAGCGCAGCACGGCGCCATAGATCAGGATTGCGCCGAGGAAGAACAGGCCCGGCATCGGGATCATGCCGAACACCAGCGAGCGCAACATCTCGAATTCGGCGGTGGCGTTCGATCCGGTATAGACCGGCAGCACCGCATTGTTCTGGCCGGCGGTCAGCCGCGCGATGCCGAGCGCCGTCACCATCATCGCCAGCGTGACGATGAACGGTTGCAGCCGGCCGGCAACGATGATGAAGCCGTTGAGCGCGCCGAACAACAGCCCGACGCAAGGCGCCACCAACAGCACGCCGAGCACGCCGAACTTCGTTTCTATCTGCGGCAGCAGGAACCACAGGGCGAGGCAGCAGAGAATCACCCCGACAATGCCGGGTGCGACCAGCCCGCGGACGTTGTCCAGCTTGACGTCGCTCGTTGCCTCCGGGCCGGCGCGCGACTTTGCCAGGTTCAGGAAGATGAAGCGGGTGACGAGGATGCCGAGGCAAAGTGCCACCGCGGCGACGGTCGGCACGCCCAACACGACGCCCGGCGTCACGCCCGGTACCGTCAGCAGCATGGCGCAGACCACGGTGGAGATCGCCATCAGCGAGCCGACGGAGAGGTCGATGCCGCCGGTGATGATCACCGCCGTCATGCCGGTGGCGATCAGGCCGGTGGTCGACACCTGACGCAGCACATCGAGCAGATTGCCGTAGGACAGGAAGATGTTGTTGCCCTTCGAGCTGATCGGCGAGCCGAGCACGCCGATCAGGAAGATGGCGATCAGGCCCCAATAGAGCTTGGTCCGGGACAGCACGCTCAACAGGCTCATGCGGCAGGCCTCGCTATCGTCCGGCGTGGTGCCGCAAGCCGCATGATGGCCTCCTCGCTGGCTTGTGCGCGCGAGAGGATCCCCGTCTGGCGGCCGTCGGCCATGACCAGGATGCGGTCGGAAAGATGCAAAAGCTCCGGCAATTCCGAGCTGATGACGGCGATGGCGAGCCCATCTCGCGCCAGCTTGAAGATGAGGTCGTAGATCTCCCGCTTGGCGCCGACATCGATGCCGCGCGTCGGCTCGTCCAGCAAAAGCACCCGCGGCCTTGTCGCCAGCCATTTGCCGATGACGACCTTCTGCTGGTTGCCGCCGGACAGCGTGCCGGCCTGTTGCTCGATGTCCTCGCAGCGTATGCCGAGCGCCCGGACCGCATGCCGGGCCAGCCCCTGTTCGCCGGCAAGCGAGCGGATGCCGAACCGCGCCAGCGCCCCGACCAGCGGCAGCGCCACATTGTCGGTGATCGATGCCTTGAGATGCAGCCCTTGCGTCTTGCGGTCCTCGGTCACCAGGGCGATGCCGAGCCGGCGGGCATCGCGCGGCGAACGGATAGCCACCAGCTCGCCATCGAGCCTGATGTCGCCACCGGCGCGCCCGCCGCTGGAGCCGAAGATCGTCTCCAGGATTTCGGTGCGGCCCGAGCCCAGCAGCCCGCCTATGCCCAGGATTTCGCCTTCGGCGAGATCGAAGCTGACGCCGTCGAGCACCGTGCGCCAGCCGTGGCGGTCCGGTTTCGACAGCGACAAGCCGCTGACCGACAGCACGGTCTTGCCGCTAGAGCTGCGTTCTTGCTGCGAGGAAGCGAGCAGGTCTCGCCCGACCATCGCCGAAATGATGGCGTTCTCATCGAGCCTTGCCATATCGTCGGTCAGCACGTGGCGTCCGTCGCGAAACACCGTGACACGGCTCGCCAGATGCATGACCTCGTCGATGCGGTGCGAGATGTAGACGATCGCCACGCCACTGTCGGCGAGCTGGCGGATGATGCGGAACAGCCTCTGGCATTCCGCTGGCGACAGGGCTGATGTCGGCTCGTCCATGATCAGGATGCGCGCCGACATCGACAGCGCCTTGGCGATTTCGACCAGTTGCTGCTCGCCGACCCGCAAGGCGCCGACACGCGCTTCCGGGTTGAGTTCGATGCCGAGCCGCTGCAACAGCGCGCCGGCAGCGCGGCTGCTTGCCTTGCGGTCGACGACCAGCCCGGCGATCAGCTTCTCGCGCCCCAGGAAGATATTGTCGGCAACGCTGAGTTCGGGAACCAGGTTGAGTTCCTGGTGGATGATGGCGATGCCGACATCCTCGGCGTCGCGAACACCGGCGAAACGCACCGCTTGGCCATCGATTGTCACCGTGCCGTCATAGTCTGTGTAGACGCCGGACAGGATTTTCATCAGCGTCGACTTGCCGGCGCCGTTTTCCCCCATCAGCGCATGGACCTCACCGCTCCACAGATCGAAGTCGACATCGACAAGGGCGGCGATGCCGCCGAACGTCTTGGAGATGTGCTCGGCGCTTAGAACGACAGCCCGACGATTGGCCGCCACAACGTTCCCGGACGGGATGGGGTTAGCGTGCTCCATGACAAGAACGGCCTCCCTCCGTCGTCGTCGAACCTTCCGAACGCTAATCTAAACGTTTCGATCGTGTCAAGCCGGTATCTTATGACGTTGGGGTTGATGCATTTCAATTCTTGCGCAACTACGCAAGATTCCGTAGGTATTACAGCCAAAGGGCGGCGAAACGTTTCGAAAAATGACGGCGTCAGGGCGAAAAAAACAGCGAAAGTCCACGGCTCCGACCATGCTGCATGTGGCCGAGGCGGCGCGCGTTTCGGTCGCCACCGTGTCGGCGCTGATCAACGGCACCGCGACCGTCAGTCCCGAGCTCAGCCAGCGCATCGAGCAGGCGATCCGCGACATCGGCTACAAGCGCAACGCGATCGCCCGCAGCTTGAAGATGGGTACGACCCGCACCATCGGTCTCACCGTTCCGCACATCACCAATCCGTTCTTCACCGATGTTGTTTCGGTCATCCAGCAAGCGTTCGACCGCGCCGGCTATGCGGTCATGCTGTGCTGCACGGACGAGGACCTGAACACGCAGGACGACCAGATCAGGCTGCTGCTCGACCGCATGGTCGACGGGTTGATCGTCGCCCGCGTCGGCGACGGCGCGATCCTCAAAGGGATAGTCGAAAGCGCCAATGTACCGGTGGTGCTGCTCGACCGCGTTTGCGAGGGGGTCGATACCGATACGGTCGTGCTCGACAACCAGCGCGCGGTGTTCGACGCCATCACCTATCTGATCGATCTCGGCCACCGGCGCATCGGCTACATAACCGGAACGTTCGACATATCGCCCATGCACGACCGCATGGCGGGCTATCGCGAGGCACTCCAGGCCGCCGGCCTGCCGGTCGAGAACGAACTGGTCCGTTTCGGCAATTTCCACGAAGTCGACGGCTACAATGCCACGATGCAGCTGCTGTCGCTGCACGACCGCCCCAGCGCCATCTTCTCGGCCAACAATCCGATGGTGATCGGCGCCATGAAGGCGATCCGCGATATCGGGCTGTCCTGTCCGCAGGATATTTCGGTTGCCTGTTTCGACGATTTCCCCTGGTCGGATGTGTTTCAGCCGCAGCTCACCACGGTTTCCCAGCCGGTGCAGGCGATCGGTGAACAGACGGCCAACCTGCTGCTCGACCGGCTCGCCGGCAACAGGGACGCACCGCCGCGCAAGCTGACGCTCAAGGGCCGCCTGATGATCCGCAATTCATGCCGGCCGCTCGGAGCGGTCGCGCAGAGCGTCAGCGCGTAACGCGCCAGTTTCGGGAAGAACGTCAGGCCGCTTGCGACAGCGATTTGTGGGCCTCGGCCAGGATCTCGAAGGAGCGCAGTCGCGCGCCATGGTCGAAAACCTGTGCGGTGACCATCAGCTCGTCGGCGCCGGTGCGCCGAACAAACGCGTCGATGCCTTGCCGGACCGTTTCGGGAGCGCCGACAACGGCGCAGGACAGCGCCTGGCCAAGCATGGTCTTGGCCATAGCGTCGAGGTCGCGGTCATAATTTTCGACCGGCGGCGGCAAGCGGCCGGGCCGGCCGGTGCGCAGGTTGACGAAGGCCTGCTGCAGCGAGGTGAACAACAGCCGCGCCTCGGCATCGGTGGGTGCGGCAAAGACGTTGAGGCCAAGCATGACATAGGGCTTGTCGAGCTGCTCCGACGGCTGGAAGCGCGAGCGGTAGATCTCCAGCGCATGGTCGAGCTCGGCCGGCGCGAAATGCGAGGCGAAGGCGTAGGGCAGGCCGAGCAGGGCGGCGAGTTGCGCGCCATAGAGGCTGGAGCCCAGGATCCAGATTGTCACCTTTTCGCCCTCGCCGGGCACGGCGCGGATGCGCTGGCCCTCTTCGGCCGGCTGGAAATAGCCCATCAGCTCGACGACATCCTGCGGGAAATTGTCGGCGCCGGCGTCGAGGTTGCGGCGCAATGCGCGCGCCGTCGCCATGTCGGTGCCGGGTGCCCGGCCGAGGCCAAGGTCGATGCGGCCCGGATGCAATGCGGCCAGCGTGCCGAATTGCTCGGCGATGACCAGCGGAGAATGATTGGGCAGCATGATGCCGCCGGCGCCGACGCGTATCGTTTTGGTGCCGCCCGCGACATGGGCGATGACGACGGATGTGGCCGCACTTGCGATGCCCGGCATGTTGTGATGCTCGGCCAACCAGTAGCGCTTGTAGCCCAGCCGCTCGGCGTGGCGAGCGAGATCAAGCGAATTGGCGAGCGATTGCGAAGCGTTGCTGCCTTCAACGATCGGCGACAGGTCAAGAACGGAAAGAGCGGTCATGGGCGGGGATCCTGTGTGGGGATCGGATGTAGGGAGCGACCGGCGACGCCGCAAATTCAAAAATATTGATCAGCCCTTTGCAGGTCCGGTGTCGGTGGTGTCGTCCTCCTCGATCACTGCCATATGCTGCGCCGCCAGGAAATTGCCGACATGGCTGAGGCCGTCGAAATGGTCGCAGAACACCTTGATGACGACCAGCAGCGGCACCGCCATCAGCGCGCCGATGAAGCCCCATAGCCAGGACCAGAAGGCGATGGCGATGAAGATTGCCACGGCGTTGATCTCGAGGCGGCGGCCGACCGCCATCGGCGTTACGAATTGCCCCTCGATGATGACGCACAACAGCACGAAGGCTGGCGCCAGCAGCGCGTAGGGGATGGTGTCGAAGCTGATCAGCGCGATGATCGTGATGAGTGTGATGGTGATCAGCGGTCCGACATAGGGCAGGAAATTGAGCAGCGCGGCAGCCGCGCCCCAGACCAGCGGATTGGGCATGCCGAGCGCCCAGAGGCCGAGACCGGTCACCGTGCCGAGACCCGCGTTGATTACCGAGACCGTCAGCAGATAATACGAAATCTCGCGTTCGACGTCGTAGACGACCCGCAATGCCCGTTTTTTCTCGCTGAGGCTGGCGAAGGACTGGATGATCTTTTCATAAAACATCGTGCCCGAGGCAAGCAGGAACAGCGACAGCACGAAGACGATGGTGATGCTCGTCGCCGCCGACAGCAGATTGTCCGCCGCTTGCGAGAGAATGCCCGATGGTGCGAGCGCCACCCGCTGCACACCGGCGTCCTGCGACGTTGCCATCAGCCCTTCCAGCTGATGGGAAATCTCCATGATCCTTTCGAACGGACGCCGCAGCTGATCGAGGCGCTCAGTGAGCTGCAGGCCGATCGAAGAGGAGTTGTTGATGAGGTCGATGACCGGACCGCTGAGCAGATAGCCTGCAATGGCGACAAAGCAGACGGACAGCAGCACCAAAAAACTCGCTGACACCACGTCGGGCACGCCGTGCTTGCGCAGGAAGCGCACGATCGGGGTCAGCGTCAGCGCCAGCAAAAAGGCCAGGATCACCGGCATGAAGAAAGCGCGGCCGAAATAGAGCGCGTAGACGATCATTAGAACAAAGATGCCGACGAGCAGCGAGCGCATCAAATGCGTATCCGCGCGCGCCTCAATGCGCGGATCCGGGCTTTCGCCAACGCCTGCGCCCGACGCGATCGGTTCGGCTTTCATCATTTCCCCTCGGGCATACCGCGATTGGAGCGGCTCCTTGGCGAAAACGTCCTTGCCTCGTCAAAGTTCCGTTAGCCGGCAATGATGCAAGGGATGATCTTGAGTCATGCCTCCCGGGAATCAGGCGACTGGTGCAGTCGCGGCAGGAAGGCTCTTCGCCGTCTCCTTGCGCACGATCGGCGCCACCTTCGTGCCATAGAGTTCGATTGCCTTCATGACCTTGGCGTGCGGCATGATGCCGATCGCCATCTGCAGCAGGAAACGGTCGTTGCCGAATATCCTGTGCTGGGCAATGATCTTCTCGGCCACCTGCACGGGATTGCCGACGAACAGCGCGCCGTTCGGGCCGCGCGACTGGTCGAAATGCGCCCGTGATGTCGGGCCCCAGCCGCGCTCGCGGCCGATGCGGTTCATCACCTCGGCCTGCGGACCGTAGAAATCGTCGGCTGCCTGGTCCGTCGTCTCGGCGATGAAGCCGTGCACGTTGAGGCTGGTGGCCAGTGTTTCCAGATCATTGCCTGCCCGCCTGGCCGCGTCCCGGTAGATATCGAAAAGCGGCGCGAACCGGGCCGGCTCGCCACCGATGATGGCGAGCGCCAGCGGCAGGCCGAGCGCGCCCGCGCGGGCGGCGGATTGCGGCGTACCACCGATCGCGATCCAGATCGGCAATCTGTCCTGGAAAGGCCGGGGATAGACGCCGCGATCATTGATCGCCGCGCGCAGATTGCCGGACCACGTCACCTTCACGCTGTCACGGATGGCGAGCAGCAGGTCGAGTTTTTCGGCGAAGAGCTCGTCATAGTCTTCGAGATTGTAGCCGAACAGCGGAAAGGACTCGATGAACGAGCCGCGCCCGGCCATGATCTCGGCACGGCCGCCGGACAGGAGGTCGAGTGTCGCAAACTGCTGGAAGACGCGAACCGGATCGTCGGAAGACAGTACGGTCACAGCGCTGGTCAGCTTGATGCGCTTGCTGCGCTCCGCCGCCGCCGCCAGGGCGACGACCGGCGCCGAGGCGGCATAGTCGGGGCGGTGATGCTCGCCCAGCCCGAAGACGTCGAGGCCGACCTGGTCGGCCAGCTCGATTTCCTCGATCAAATTGCGCAGCCGCTCATGCGGGCCGATGGCGCCGGGACCGGGCTCAGGGCTCACGTCGGCGAAGGTGTAGAGACCAAGTTCCATGAATGTCATCCTGACGTGTCGTTTGTTAGGCTAGAGGTAGCGATCCGCCCGGCGCACTGCCAGTGGCGCGGGCGGTGAACAGTGCATGTCTGTTGCGACAAACGTCTCCCGGCTGCAACAGCTCACAATTTCATGGCTGGCATACTGTTTTGGCGCTTGAACTCTCGGTATTCGCGCGTATGTAAGCCTCGCAAATTGACTTCAGGGAAGTGGAATTGGCTATCTACAGGGAAAAAGACATTTTCGAGCGGCGCAATGCCGCAAACGAGGCAAAGAAGGCGCTTCTGGAGCGCTTCAAGTCAAAGCCGGCAGCAGACGATCCAGCGGTGCTGGCACGGCAGGCCGAACGCAAGGCAATCCTCGAGGCGCGTGCGATACGCGAGGCTGAAAAGGCCAGGCTGAGGCAGGAAAAGCTGGCGCGCGAAGCGGCCGAAAAGGCCGAGCGCGAGGCGGCCGCCGAAGCGGCGCGTATCGCCGCGGAAGAGGCAGCGCAGGCCGAGGCCAAGATTCGGGAAGCCGAAGAGAACGAGCGTATCGCTCGTCTGCTTGCCGACGAGGCCGAACGCAAGGCCAAGCGCGACGCGCGTTATGCGGCGCGCAAGCAGCGCACCGGCCGGACGCCTCCGGGCTTCTCCGCCCGCTAGCGTCCAAAACGCCACTGGCACAATCACAATCAGGGTCGCCCCACAGCGGCCCTGAAGGCGTTTGTCCTGAGTTTGAAAGTCAGGCCGCCAGTTTCAGCCCCATAATGCCGCAGACGATCAGCGCGATACAACCCAACCGGACCGCCGTCGCCGGCTCGCCAAGCAGCCAGATGCCAAGCAGCGCGGTGCCGACCGTGCCGATGCCGGTCCATACCGCATAGGCCGTGCCGACCGGCAATGTCTTCAGCGCCAGGCCGAGCAAGCCCAGGCTGACGATCATCGAGGCGACGGTCAGGATGGTCGGCAGCGGCTTCGAGAAGCCATCGGTGTATTTGAGGCCGATCGCCCAGCCGATCTCGAACAGGCCGGCGAAAAACAGAAAAACCCACGACATCGGGTACGCTCCGTTCGGTGCGTGTCGCCCAAAAGTTTGTGGCGGTTTTGGGATAACGACTCGCACAAAGCAACACTTGATGGCGGGTCGTCCCGGCCGATTGTTGGGGGAAGGCGCGAGGTCGTCCTCGCAGCTTCGATATGGGGAGCTTCGCCCGTCCAATCAACAAAACGCCGGCAGCATTTGTTCATGCCGCCGGTTTGAAATCCGCGCCAAAACGGATTGGCCGGCCTACTTGTCCTTGAGCCTCGTCGCCTTGACCGGCGGCGCCTTGAGCACCGGGGCCGCGGCTGGCTTCTTCGCGTCCTTCTTCGGCTTGCGGGCTTCCTTGCCCGCCTTCATCGCACCTTTAGCCATGATTCGTTCCTCCAATGGTGGCGGGCGAAGTGAAACAAGAGATTGGCCCGACCGCAAGAGGCTGTTGCATCCCGGTGCGCCAGTTGAGGGGCTGTCAACGCCTTTTCTATTTTCCTCGTCAACGGTTTCGGTCCATGCCATGGTCTTCTTTGCACTGCGGCATCAATCCGGCTTTCTCCGGATGACGATCAGGCAGGCCGGTCAGGACCACAATGCGAATCCACCTCGGCTGCGAGATGAGCTTCGACTTCCCGCAGGAAACGCCGCTGATCGCGATGCTCAATGTCCACTATTCCAGGGCATCCGATCTCGAACGGCCGGATTTCCTGATCTCCAGCCCACCGGTTCCGATCGAAAGTTACCGCGACAGCTTCGGCAACTGGTGCAATCGTCTCGTCGCGCCGCCGGGACGCTTTTCATTCGGCACCGACGCGGTGATCCGCGACCCTGGCACTTTCGAGATCGGCGACCTGATGGCCTGGCAGCACGAGGTGCGCGACCTGCCCTCGGACACGCTGCTGTTCCTGCTGACTAGCCGCTATTGCGAAAGCGACGTGCTGGCGAATGAGGCGTGGCGGCTGTTTGGCCACACGCCCCTTGGTATCCCGCGCGTGCAAGCGGTCTGCGACTTCGTCCACAACCACATCGTCTTCAACTACGGCAATGCACGGCCGACGCGCACCGCGGCCGAAGCCTATCGTGAGCAGAGCGGCGTCTGCCGCGACTTTGCCCACCTCGCCGTCGCCTTCTGCCGGGCGCTCAACATCCCGACCCGCTACTGCACCGGCTACATCAGCGACATCGGCCTGCCGAAGCCGTGGGCGAGCATGGATTTCTGCGCCTGGATGGAGGTCTATCTCGGCGGCCGCTGGCACGCCTTCGATCCGCGCAACAATGCTCCACGCATCGGCCGCATCCTGATCGCTTCCGGCCGTGATGCAGCCGATGTGCCGCTCACCCATATTTTCGGGCCGGGCACGCTTGCCGGCTTCAGAGTGTGGACCGACGAAGTCGTGGAGTAGGCGTCGGTTAGAGCAACCTTGAACGACTTGATGGCTCGCGCGTTGTGAATGGCTGTGGAGCTCCGGTGGGTTGACCGCTAAGCTCGGGCATCGAACGGGACAACACACCATGGCGGCGCATGGCGGATCGAAAAAGGTCATCTACGCGGCGCTTGCCGGCAATCTGGCGATCGCGCTGACCAAATTCGCCGCCGCCTTCTTCACCGGCAGCTCGGCGATGCTGTCGGAAGATGTGCACTCGTTGGTCGACACCGGCAATGGCGGCCTGCTGCTCTACGGCATGCACCGCGCCGCCCGCCCGCCAGACCGCACGCATCCGCTCGGCCATGGCCGCGAACCCTATTTCTGGAGCTTCATCGTCGCGAAGCTCTGGATTAGTGCCGTGCTGTTGCCTCGCGGCCTTGCCCCGCTAGGATTAAAAGGACTTTGGAGGAACGAAGATGAAAATCGACGGCGGCTGCCATTGCGGAGCCATCACCTATGAGGCGGAGGTCGACCCGGAAAAGACCTCAATCTGCCACTGCACGGATTGTCAGCAACTGACCGGCACCGCCTTTCGCGTGTCGGTGCGGGTGCCAGAGGAGGATTACAGAATCACCAAAGGCACGCCGAAGGTCTACATCAAGACCGGGGCGAGCGGCGCCAAGCGGGCGCAGGGCTTCTGCGGCGAGTGCGGCTCGCATCTTTACGCGACATCGGTCGGCGATGGGCCGAAGGTCTACGGCATCAGGGTCGGCACGGCGCGCCAGCGTGAACAACTGGTACCGAGAGCCCAGTATTGGCATCGCTCGGCGCTGCACTGGCTGCCGGAATTCGAAGGCACGAGGATCGTGGAAGAGCAGTAGCGCTGCATTCGGCCCGGCGCGTTCAGTCGTCGCCCTCGACAACCCTCAGCCTCAATTGACCGGTCTTGGAGTCGGCAACGCGCGCGCCCGTTTCGGCCTTTGCGGAGCCATGCGGGTTCTCCGCAACGCCCTCACCCGCTCCAAACTCCAGCGCTTCGATCTTCTGGCCGCGTTTGGTCACCTTCGAGGTCGAGACCAGGATATCGTCGATGTCCTTGGTCGCCTGGCCGAAATGCGTCTGCAACCGGCGCACCCGGTCGTCGACGCGCGCAACGTCGTCCATCAGCCGGACGACTTCGCCCTGGATCAGATGCGCCTGCTCGCGCATGCGGGCGTCCTTGAGGATCGCCTGGATGACCTGGATCGACAGCATCAGCAATGACGGCGAGACGATGATGATGCGGGACCGGTGGGAGCGCTGCACCACCGCCTCGAAATTCTCATGGATCTCGGCGAACACCGATTCCGACGGCACGAACATGAAGGCGATGTCCTGGGTCTCGCCCTGGATCAGATACTTCTCGGCGATATCGCGAACATGCACCTCGACATCTCGGCGGAAGGCCTGGGCCGCCGCCTTCTGCAAATCGGCGCCCTCGGCGGCGCGGATGGCGTTCCAGGCTTCGAGCGGAAACTTGGCGTCGATGGCAAGCGCCGGCGCGCCGTTCGGCATCCTCACCAGGCAGTCGGGCCGGCTGCCATTCGACAAGGTCGACTGGAACTCATAGGCGCCATGCGGCAGGCCGTCGGCGACGATCGCCTCCATGCGCGACTGGCCGAAAGCGCCGCGCGTCTGCTTGTTGGAAAGGATCGCCTGCAGCTGCACGACCTGACCGGCAAGCGACTGGATATTGCCTTGCGCCGTATCGATGACCGCCAGCCGCTCCTGCAGTCTGGCAAGGCTCTCATGCGTCGATTTGGTCTGCTCGGTCATGGTCTGGCCGAGCCGGCCGGTCATCGCGTCAAGTCTTTGGCCGATCGACTGCGTCAGTTCGGCCTGCCGCGCCCCGAACACTTCGGCGATGGCGCCCATGCGGCCCTGCATCTCGGCCTGGCTTGCCAGGATGCCGGCCATCCGCGCCTCGGCGTCGCGGGCATGGTCGGCGGCTTCCGCGGCTGCCACCGCACGCGCCTTGGCCGACCGCCACAGCGCGACGACCAGCGCCAGGAACAGGCCAAGAAGCAGGACCGCGCCGAACGCCAGAGCGTGGCCGAGCGTGATCGTGGTGGCGCCGAGCCGGGCGACAGGTTCGGACAGGATTGATGTCAGGTCATTCATGCGGCCAGCATAGATGATTCGGTCCGCAGGCACAGATCAAAACGTGAACGAGTCCAAACCGCCCCGGTTGACGCTTTTCGCCCCGGTTGACGCTCTTCATATGACGTCTTAGGTGAGACGCCATGTCGATCAAGCCGCTCATCATTCTTCCCGATCCCGTTCTGCGCCAGGTTTCGAAACCCGTCGAGCGCGTCGACGCCTCTTTGCGTAAACTGACCGGCGACATGCTGGAGACCATGTACGACGCGCCCGGCATCGGTCTGGCGGCAATCCAGATTGGTGAGCCCCTACGCATGCTGGTGATCGATCTTGCCAAGGAGGACGAGACGCCGACGCCGCACGTCTTCATCAATCCGGAAATCCTCGAGAGCTCCGATCAGCGCTCGGTCTACGAGGAAGGCTGCCTGTCGATCCCCGATTACTATGCCGAGGTCGAGCGCCCCGCCGCCGTCCGCGTGAAATATCTCGATCGCGACGGCAAGCTGCAGGAGATCGAGGCCGAGGGGCTCATGGCGACCTGCCTGCAGCATGAAATCGACCATCTCAACGGCGTGCTGTTCATCGACCACATCTCGAAGCTGAAGCGCGACATGGTGGTGAAGAAGTTCAAGAAGCTCGCCAAGGACAAGATGTCGGGCAACAAGGCGCCCGGCAGGCTGGTGGGATAAGGCATCGTACGGGCAATCCGCGCGGAAGCCTATTCCAGACAAACGTCGGCAGGACGGAGGGTGTGTTCGCCAACCTTAAGAGATCTCCGCTTGGGTAAGGCGTCTCATAGCGATATCATCATATCAGATGGAGGCGCCGATGGCCGACATGCCGATCAGGGACATTCCCGAGCTCTTGAAGCGCGAGATCGAAAGGGCGACGCAGAAGGGTGGCCAGAGCCTGCCGGGCGAAGCGATCGATCTGTTGCGCAAAGGCGTGGTCACAGAAAGAGAAGCCAGGTTGGAACCGGGTCTTTCAGCGTGGGACGCGATTCGCTCGGCATTCGCCGCTGAAAACGCGATTGGGGACGAGTTCGCAAAGATAATGGACGAGATAGAGGCCGAACGGAAACCCGACTTCGACGGGCTTGACCTGAAGCTCGTAAACCCGTTTGAAGCGGGTGCCTGAGCCGACTTGACGGGGCAAAGGCCAGGATCAAGGAAAAATGCCCCTGCGCGTCATCTTCATGGGTACGCCCGAATTTTCCGTGCCGACGCTTCGGGCGATCACCGAGGCCGGGCACGAGATTATAGCTGTCTACACGCAGCCGCCGCGCGCCGCCGGCCGGCGCGGACTGGAACTGACGCCGTCGCCAGTGCAGCGCGAGGCCGAGCGGCTTGGCATCACGGTGAGGACGCCGGTGTCGCTGAAAGGCGAGGCCGAGCAGGACGCATTCCGTGCCTTGCAGGCCGACATCGCCGTGGTCGTCGCCTATGGATTGCTGTTGCCCAGACCCATTCTGGAGGCGCCGAGGCTCGGCTGCCTCAATGGTCACGCCTCGCTATTGCCGCGCTGGCGCGGCGCCGCCCCCATCCAGCGCGCCATCATGGCTGGCGATGCCGGGACAGGCATGATGGTGATGCGGATGGAGGAAGGCCTGGACACCGGCCCGGTGGCAATGGTTGAAAAATGCGCTATCGGACCCGATATGACGGCCGGCGACCTGCATGACCGGCTGATGGGCATGGGTGCGGCGCTGATGGTGGACGCGCTGGCGCGGCTGGAGACAAACACCCTGACATTTACCACGCAGGCGACAGAAGGGGTGACCTACGCCAAAAAGATCGATAAAGCGGAGACGCGCGTGGACTGGACGCGGCCTGCTGGCGAGGTCCACAACCATATTCGCGGCCTGTCGCCCTTTCCCGGCGCCTGGTGCGAGACCGGAATTGGCGGCCGCATGGAGCGGCTGAAACTGCTTCGCTCGACGCTTGTAGAAGGCGCCGGCGAGCCGGGAGGAATTCTCGACGACCGTCTGACGGTCGCCTGCGGGTCGGGCGCAATCAGGCTGGTCGAAGTTCAACGGGCGGGCGGAAGGCCCGCCGGCGCGCAGGAGTTTCTGCGCGGAGCCAAGTACGAAAAAGGAATGAAATTCTCATGAGCATGATGTCGATACGCGCGGCGACGCCGCGGGACCGCGAGGCTATCCGCCTCGTCGAGGAACATGCATTCGGTCAGCAGGCGGAAGCCGGGCTGGTCGACGCGCTGGTCACCGGCGGCGATGCCGTCGTCGAGCTGGTGGCGGACGAAGACGGGCAGGTGGTCGGCCATATCCTGTTTTCCAGGCTGTTCGTGCAGAATGGCGGCAAGAGCTTCCCCGCGGTGGCGTTGGCGCCTCTGGCGGTCGAACCGTCTTTCCATGGCACCGGCATCGGTGGCGCGTTGATCCGCGAGGCGCATATCCGCCTGAAGGACGCCGGCGAGACGCTGGCCGTGGTGCTCGGCGACCCGGCCTATTATGGGCGCTTCGGCTACAGCCATGCGCGCGCGCAAAACTTCGAGGGCGAATACCAGGGCGAGGCGCTGCAGGCGCTGGCCTGGGGCGAGGCGCCCGAGGCCGGCAAACTCGTCTACGCTTCGGCCTTCACCGCGCTTGCCGCTTAGGCAGGGCAAGTAATCATCAGGCATGCCGCGTTTTCGCCTCGATATCGAATATGACGGCAGTCTCTATGCCGGTTGGCAACGCCAGGCCGACCAGCCTTCTGTGCAGCAGGCGATCGAGCAGGCGATCGAGAAGTTCTGTGGCGAGGAGGTCTCGCTGCGCGGCGCCGGCCGCACCGACGCTGGCGTGCATGCGACCGGCCAGGTGGCGCATGTCGATCTGGCCAAGGAATGGCCCGACGACAAGGTGCGCGACGCCGTCAACGCCCATCTGCAGGCTGTCGGCGCGCGCATTGTCGTCCTGAAGGCGGCCGCCGTCGCCGATGGTTTCGACGCGCGTTTCTCGGCCACCGGCCGCCACTATCTCTACCGCATCCTCAACCGGCGCGCGCCGGCGGCGCTCGACAAGGGCATGATCTGGTGGGTGCCGAAGCGTCTCGACGCCGCCGCCATGCACGAGGCGGCGAAGGTGCTCCTGGGGCGGCATGACTTCACCACCTTCCGCTCGACCCAATGCCAGGCCGACAGCCCGGTACGGACGCTCGATCGGCTGGATGTCAGCCGCTCGGGCGACCTGATCGAAGTGAAGGCCTCGGCGCGCTCCTTCCTGCACAATCAGGTGCGCTCGATGGTCGGCTCGCTGAAACGCGTCGGCGAAGGCGGCTGGGCCATTGCCGACCTGAAGGCGGCGCTCGAAGCGCGCGACCGCGCCGCCTGCGGCCAGGTGGCGCCGCCCGACGGGCTTTTTCTCGTCGGTGTTGATTATCCGCCGCAGGCACCCGGAGAACGCGGCTAGATGCGCCGATCAACGAGCGTCGCTCTCAGCTAGATACTCCTGCCAATCGGCTCCGCCGTAGAACACACGCAAAATCACCACGCGCTCGGACTCTACGATGAAGGCGACGGTGACACGGCGTTCAAATCCGATGACGCGAGGCTCCGGCCGCACATCGTCACGGCGCGTGCCACGCTCGGAGCCGTATTCGAGGCGTTCGCAGAATGCTCTGATACGCTGATCGTACCTGTCTGCCGTGGTGCCGGTGCTTGCGTCCGCGATGACTGTCGTAAATCCGATCGAGATCGCCGCCTGCCTCCGGCGCATAAATGACAGCTCCTCGCTTCACGCATTCCTCTGCAGGCGGGCCGTGTGGCGCTTACGCGCCCGCTCAGTCATCTCCTCTGGCGAAATACCTCTACCAGGGTCTGCCTTCCAGGCGTCATAAGCCGGCGCGACTTCCTCGCGCAGCCAACGCTCCACGGCGGCATCGCGTTCTTGCAGGGCGCGAAGCCCGGCGCGAATGACTTCGCTGCTGGTTGCATAGGCGCCGGACTGAACAAGCTGGTCGATAAAAGCCGATTGCTCGGCCGGTAGGCTGAAGGTGCGTTTTTCAGTGGCGGACATGTTTCCTCCTATGAGGGTCGGTATGATATTATCATACTGACCGCGAAGATGCACCCAGGAATTCGGATAAATTCACCATCGCTTCGCGTCGCGCAAATGTCCTATTCCGGCGCGCTGATGCCGAGCAGTGCCTGCAGGCCGAACAGCACGGCCAGCGAGGCCACGAACATGCCGGCAAAGACAGCCGTACCGATGGCCGCGCCCCTGCCTATTGTCGCATTGGTCATCCGCCAGGTCAGCACCATCGACAGCGCAAACAAAAGCAGCGACACCAGTCCGGCCACTTCGTTGGTGGAGGACAGGAAAAGCCTGATCAGCGCCGACGGCAGCATCAACCAGGCGATGATGGCCGACGCCCAGTTGCTGGCGACCACATAGTGGACGAAGCGGCCGCCAATACCCGCGCGCGGCGCCACCAGGGCAAGGCCGACGAGCGGCAGCACCCAGGCGCCGACATCGACAGTCGCCAGGCGGATCAGCATGCTGAAGCGTCCTGCGAACGCATTGGGATCGCCGATTTCGCTGGCAATGCCGACCCAGCCGACGACCAGCGCCGGCGCAGCCACGAGGATGGCGAAGAAGGAATTCCAGAAACCGTCGGCCGAAAGGTCGAGCAGGCGCAGCCCGTCGGCCTTGCCGAGCATCAGCCGCCAGGCGCCGGTCAGCGAAGCATAGGTTTCATCTGACGAAAGCATGATCAGGGCAGGCCTCGTTCGAACCAGTCTTCGATGAAACGCCGATAGATCTGCGTCAGGGTCTCGAGGTCGGCAAGTGCGACGCGTTCGTCGACCATGTGCATGGTCTTGCCGACCAGCCCGAATTCGACCACCGGACAATAGTCCTTGATGAAGCGCGCATCGGAAGTGCCGCCGGAAGTGGAAAGCGCCGGCTTCCTGCCGGTCACCGCTTTGACCGAACCGCCGAGCGCCTCGACCAGCCGGTCGTCGCGGGTCAGGAAGACGTGGCTCGGCCTGTCGCGCCAGACGAGTTCGTAGTCGACCGGCGTCTTCTTGCCCGTCCGATATTTCTTGCGCTTCGCCGCCTGGTCGAGACGGTTGTGGATCTCCGCCTGGATCGTCTCGGCCGTCCATGTATCGTTGAAGCGGATGTTGAAGGTGGCGGTCGCTTTCGCCGGAATGACATTGGTGGCCGGATTGCCGACGTCGACGGAGGTGACCTCCAGGTTGGTCGGCTGGAAATCCGTTGTGCCCTTGTCGAAGACGGGATGCAGCAAGCCGTCGATCAGGCTCATCAGCCCGCGCACCGGGTTGTCGGCAAGCTGCGGATAGGCGGCGTGACCCTGCCGGCCGTTGACGATGACGCTGCCGGACAGCGAGCCGCGCCGACCGATCTTGATCATGTCGCCGAGCGCCTCGGGATTGGTCGGCTCGCCGACGATAGAGGCGTCCCATTTCTCGCCCTTGGCGGCCGCCCATTCGAGCAGCTTCGTCGTGCCGTTGATCGCCGGCCCTTCCTCGTCGCCGGTGATCAGCAGCGAGACCGAGCCTTTCGGGCCGCCCGTCTTGTCGATATGGCGCGCCACCGCGGCGATGAAACAGGCGATACCGCCCTTCATGTCGACGGCGCCGCGGCCATACATCTCACCCTTGGCGATCTCGGCGGCGAAAGGCGGATGCGTCCAGGAGGGTTCATCGCCAACCGGCACCACGTCGGTATGGCCGGCGAACATCAGATGCGGGCCGTTGCCGGAGCGCCGCGCATAAAGGTTCTCGATGTCCGGCGTGCCTGCTTCCGAAAACACCGGGCGCTCGACGGAAAAGCCGAGCGGCTTCAGCATGTCTTCCAGCGCGCTCAGCGCACCGCCCTCGGCGGGCGTCACGGAGGCGCAGCGGATGAGGGCGGCGAGATTTGCAGCGGGATCGGTCGGCAACGTCATGGGCAAAAGCGATAGTCGAAAGCGAAAGGCCTGTCACGGCCAGACATGAAGGTCAGCCCAATGGCCGACGATACCGCCGACATTATGGTTTTCATGTCGTATAGTTACAGGCCAAGGTGAGCTTATCGCATGACCAGGCAAGAAAAAACCATCGCCATTGCCGGCGCCGGCAGTATCGGCTGCTATGCCGGCGGCTGCCTGGCGCTCGCCGGGTGCAAGGTGATATTCTTCTGGCGCGGCCGCGCATCGAGGATGCGTTGCGCAAGGATGGCTTGCGGGTCAGCGACCTCGATGGCCGCGACCACTGCATAGCGCCGGAGGCGCTCACCGTCACCGCCGATCCGGCCGCCGCCTTGTCCGGCGCCGATATCGTCCTGGTGACGGTCAAGAGCGGTGCGACCGAAGATATGGCGGCGCTCATTGCCGCCCATGCCCGCCCGGATGCGATGGTGGTCAGCCTGCAGAACGGCGTCGGCAATGCCGAGAGGCTGCGGGCCGGGCTTGGCCAGCGGCGCGTGTTCGCCGGCATGGTGCCGTTCAACGTCATCCAGTCACCGGGCGGTGAATTGCCGCTTCGCGTGCATCGCGCCAGCGAAGGCAAGGTGATGATCGAGGCGGCGGCGACCGGCCTTGTCGACCTGCTGGATGTCGACGGGTTTGCCGTCACCACGCATGGCGATATGAAAGCGGTGCAGTGGGGCAAGCTGCTGATGAATCTGAACAATGCGCTGGTGGCGCTGTCAGGCCTGCCGCTGGCAACGGAACTTGCCGACCGCCGCCGGCGGTTGATCCTGGCCGGCCAGGTCGAAGAGGCATTGGTGGCGATGAAGGCGTCAGGCATCGAGCCGGCACGGATCGCCGGCTTGCGCCCGGCACCGCTGCCGAAGGTGCTCCGGCTGCCCGACTGGCTGTTCAAGGTCCTGGCGCGGCGCATGCTCGCAATCGATCCCGAGGCACGCTCGTCGATGTGGGACGATTTGCAGCACGGCCGGCCGACGGAGATCGGGGACTTGCAGGGTGCGATCATGGGCCTGGCCAACAAAATGGGCACGCCGGCGCCGCTGATAGAGCAGGTCACCGCGCTGGTGCGCAGGGCAGAGGAGGAAAAACATGGATCGCCCGGCTTGACACCGGACGCCATCATGCGGGCGAAGGCCGCCCAATCTCGGTGATCGTCAGTTTGCAGCCCGCGCATGCGCCCAGTACCGTCCCTTGCCGGTGCGTTTGGCTTCGTAGAGCGCGTGATCGGAGCAACTGAGAAGGATTTCCGGGTCGCTGCCGTCGACAGGCGCGAAGGCGCTGCCAATGCTCAATCCGATACGTATGGCGGTGCCGACGCCAAGATCGAAAGGCACCGAAATCTTCTCGATGGCGCGCTTTGCCAGATAGGTGGCCTCGATCTCGGATGTGCTGGCCAGCAGGATGACGAATTCGTCACCACCGATGCGGAAGACCACATCGCCCGGTCGAAAAGCGCGTTTCAGTCGTTCGGAAACCTTGCGCAGCAGCATGTCGCCGACCGCGTGGCCAAAGCGGTCATTGACCTGTTTGAAGCCATCAAGGTCCATGCTGAGAACGGCGAACGGCTTGCCGCCATTCGCCGCTGGCGCGGCCAGCTCGCCGCACATGTCGCGCAGTCTTTCCTGGAGGAAGATGCGATTTGGCAGGCCGGTCAGCGCGTCCTTGATCGCCAGATCGCGATTGTCCAGTTCGGCACGGATCATGCGCGCGTTGATCGCATGATTTTGAAGCAGCACGATGATCACGCCGGCCACGTAGAACGGCATTTGAATTCCGACGACGAACATTCCGGGCGCCGGCGAAAACAGCGCACCGGCCACGTAGGGAAGGCTTACGACCAGCATCACGAATATGGCATAGCGTGGGGTCGCGGCGTTGCGTGACGACACCACGCCGACGACGCCTGCGACATTCAAGGCGGCTAGCACGGCCAGTGCCATGTGCCCGCTGGCGATGCAGCCATAGCAGCCGAGGCCGAAAATGATCGACCATGCGCCGCCGGCGGCCATGAGGGCTGCCAGCGGTCCCTTTGCCCCGCGCCGGCGCGCCTGCTCGCATTGCCGCATCAACAGGAAGCGGATGGCAAAGAGGATTAGGTCGGCCGCGATCCAGGCGTAAGGCCACCAGGCGCCGGTGGCGACAGCGGCGCTGACCGCCAGCACCAGGACGCTGATGGTGCCGAACAGGACGGCGAATTTGCGGTCGAAGGTGGTGTCGAGAAGCCGCGCACTGACAATTTCCGGTTCGGCTCTGATCGGTGAGGAAAACCAGGCGAACAGCCGGGCGCCGACGCTTCGCCCGTCGCGCGTCTTCGGATTGGTCAGGGGTCCGTCGTGTGCCAGTCGAGCGCTCCGTGCCGGTCGACACAGTCTCCACGGGCATGCTGGGCCAGGCTGATTAAGATTCGCTTAGAGTTTCCGTTCCACGCGGCCGGAACGTGACCGCTGCTTCGCGGAAGCGCTTTCGATCAAGGTGATCTTCTGCCAGATCTTTCGCGACAGGTTGGAAGCCAGGTTCTCGATGTCGTTGATGCCGTTGATCACCACATCATCGTTCACCGACTGGGCAAAGAGCGCGGCGATCTTGCCGGTGATCGACAGCATTTCGGAGCAGTAATCGAGATACCGGGCAAGGTCGGCGGCGTTGGTGATGCGGGCAGGTGAATGCGCCGTCGGCTTGAAATGGGTTGAAAGGGCGGCCGGATCCTTGGTGAGCTGATGCATGTCGATGACATGGATCAGCGATCGCAAGCCATGCAGCTCGCGAAACACGCGCTTGCGTTTGATGCGCTCCTCGCTGCGGACCAAGGTCAGGAAGCCGAGCGCCGCGAGGAGGATCATGTTGACCGAGGATTCGATGCCTTGCACCGACTGGATGGCGTCGTGGGTTCCCGAGATGCGGCCGAGCGGCAGGATGGTGCCGACGAACAGGAACATCAGTGCGCCGATGACAATGGCGGCGGCAATGACGGCGCGCAGCCACCAGATCGGCGCTTCCAGGGCCTTCGCCGACCTCGCCAGGTCGCGCGACAGCGACACGAGTTCGGCGGCGACGCCACGCAGGCCTGCCTCGGGAAACCGCTCAGTAACGCGCTCTTCCAGCCGCTCGGCGGTTTCGATGATCAGTTTCGAATCAAGCGTGCGGTAGCGCATGGCGAGAGACTCGATCGATATTCAGGTTTCGGCGATCTTCAGGGTTCGGCGGGTGAATTGGTGCGTTTGCCATAGCGGTTGGGTCCCGGCTGCCCGGGAAACAGGCAGAGCACGAGGAACGCGACGATCGAGACAACAGGCACGAACAGCACCAGCGCCGCTACCCCCGGCTTATCGAGGTCGTGCAGCCGCTTCACCGCCAATGCCACGTTCGACCAGAGCGAGGCGATGAAGGCGATGAAGAATATGAACGACCACATGTTGCTCTCCGTCGTGCCTTCCGGCACCAACGTGAAGCGATAAAGCGGGAAGGCCTGGATGATGGCCACAAGCAATCCGCCAAGAAAATAGGCCGCGCGGCTGAGGCGCCCCGATATTCTGAAGAAAAGCCAAATGAGATCTGATCTGTCAGGCAAGTGGGTCCGGTCCGTATTGGTTAGAGCAATTCCAGGAAAAGTGTGAAACGGTATTCCCGGGAAAGGCGCGTAGCGCTTTCCCTTGGGAATTGCGCAAAAACAAAGAGATGGGGCGGTTCGGCGTTTCCCTGAAACGGTAAACCGCTCTGGTGCCTTGCCGCCTTCGAGGATGCCAGGCCAGCAGCAAGCGCGACGGATTGTCGCGCCGGCGGAAGGTGCGTCCGTTTGTGACAAAGATCAATCGCGCAGCAATTCGTTAATCGAGGTTTTCGAACGGGTCCTGGCGTCGACACGCTTGACGATGACGGCGCAATAGAGGCTGGGGCCGGGCTCGTTGTTTGGAAAGGGCTTGCCCGGCAGCGAACCGGCGACGACGACGGAATTGGCCGGCACCTCGCCGTAGAAGATCTCGCCGGTGGCGCGGTCGACGATCTTGGTCGACTGGCCGATGAAGACGCCCATGCCGAGCACCGAGCCTTCGCGAACGATACAGCCCTCGACCACTTCGGAGCGCGCGCCGATGAAGCAATTGTCCTCGATGATGGTTGGACCGGCCTGCATCGGCTCCAGCACGCCGCCGATGCCGACGCCGCCCGACAGATGCACGTTCTTGCCGATCTGGGCGCAGGAGCCGACCCCGACCCAGGTGTCGATCATGGTGCCGGTATCGATATAGGCGCCGACATTGACGAAGGACGGCATCAGCACCGCGCCCGGCGCGACATAGGCCGAGCGGCGCACGATCGACGACGGCACGGCGCGAAAGCCCGCCTTCTCGAAATCGACGGCACCCCAGCCGTCGAACTTCGACGGCACCTTGTCCCACCAGGCCGCCTGGCCGGGGCCGCCCTTGATGATCTCCATCGGATTGAGCCGGAAGGACAACAGCACCGCCTTCTTCAGCCACTGGTTGACATGCCACTTGCCATCGGCCTGGCGCTCGGCGACGCGGGCGGCGCCGCGGTCGAGCAGGTCGAGCGCCGACTGGATGGCGTCGCGCGTCTCGCCGCGGGTCGCGGTCGAAATCGTGTCGCGCTCCTCGAAGGCCTTCTCGATGGTCTTTTCGAGGCTCGCCAAATCCGGCTTCGACATGAATTCGCTCCATTACCACGCTGTTAAGGGGCCACGCCTTAACCTGTTTTGAAAGTCGCGCGGACCCTAAACAGACTTCGCTAGCTTCGTCTGCTTAGGTCTTTGCTTCTCGCAGGTTCTTGTCGCAAAACCGTGGGACACTTTTGCGGAACCTGCTTAAGTGAAGGCTTCATGAGGGTCAATCGCGGCTGCGTCATGGGACGGCGCAAGTGAAGAGTTGGACGGGTAGAACAATATGAATCCTATGGAAAAGGCGGGATGGACGCCGCTGCCGCATTCGGACGAGGATCTGCAGCGGTCGAAAAGCGTGCCGGACACGCCGCAGACGCGCGCCGATACCTACCGGCTGGCCTGGAACGACCCCGATTTCATGACGCGACGCGAATTGCGCGCGGTCAGGTTGCAGCTTGAACTGTTGAAGCCGGAGATGATCCTGGCCGAACGCGGCATCCGCTCGACCGTCATCCTGTTCGGCGGCGCGCGCATTCCCGAGCCCGGCGGCGAAGCCTGGGCGGCCAAGAACGAGACGCAGAAGAAGAACCTCGAGAAAAACAGCAAATATTATGAGGAGGCGCGCAAGTTTGCCCGTCTCTGCTCGCAGCAGTCGGCCGCTTCCTATTATCGCGAATTCGTCGTGGTGACCGGCGGCGGGCCGGGCGTCATGGAAGCCGGCAACCGCGGCGCCGACGATGTCGGCGCGCCGTCGATCGGCCTCAACATCGTGTTGCCGCACGAGCAGGCGCCGAATGCCTATGTGACGCCCGAGCTCTGCTTCAACTTCCACTATTTCGCGGTCCGCAAGATGCATTTCGTCATGCGTGCCAAGGCGGTTGCGGTGTTCCCGGGCGGCTTCG
Source organism: Mesorhizobium metallidurans STM 2683 (assembly GCF_000350085.1). Classification (GTDB taxonomy): domain Bacteria; phylum Pseudomonadota; class Alphaproteobacteria; order Rhizobiales; family Rhizobiaceae; genus Mesorhizobium; species Mesorhizobium metallidurans. The sequence goes on along the minus strand of NZ_CAUM01000020.1, from coordinate 16,274 downwards.
GCACGATGGACGAATTCTTCGAGACGCTGACCCTGATCCAGACCGGCCGCATGGAGCGCGTGCCGGTGATCCTGTTCGGCAAGGCCTTCTGGAAAAAGGCCATCGACCTTGATTTCCTCGCCGAGCAGGGCACCATCACCCCAGGCGATCAGGACATCATCGATTTCGTCGATACCGCCGACGAGGCCTGGGGGATTATCAGCCGCTTCTACAAGCTCTGAACACCATCCGCTTCAAGCGATGACTTCGACGATCGTGGTGAGGAAGCTGGCGAGATCGTCGGTGACGAAATCCACGTCGTCCTCATTGGCCGGGTCGCGTTCCCAGATTTCCGAGAAGGTCGGCTCGAAATTGCGCGGCACCACCAGCACCGTGGTCATGCCCAGCGATTTCGGCACGGACAAGTTACGGGCCAGATCCTCGAACATCACCGCATTGTGGCCGGTGATGGCGTGGAGTTCGGCGAATTTCTCATAGCTCTGCCGCGCCGGCTTTGGCATGAGCCCGGCGGCAACGATATCGAAAATATCGTCGAAATGCTCGAGGATGCCGAGTTGGCGCGCGGTGCGTTCGGCATGCCTGCGATCGCCATTGGTGAAAATGAACTTGCGGCCGGGAAGCTGGCGGATCGCGGTGCCGAGAACCGGATCGGGCACCAGCCAGGAATAGTCGATGTCATGAACCTTCTCGAGAAAGTCGTCGGGGTCGATGCCATGACGTGTCATCAGCCCGTTCAGCGTCGTGCCGTATTCCTGGTAGAGTTCCTTCTGCAGCTTGCGTGCTTCCTCGCGCGGCAGGGTCAGCAGTTCTCCGACATAGGCGGTCATCTTCACGTCGATCTGCGAGAACAGATTCGAATGATGCGGATAAAGCGTGTTGTCGAGGTCGAACACCCAGTCGGTGACATGGGCAAAACGCGCAGGGTCGGGGAGCGTGGTCATGCGATCCTTATGGCACGAAACGATGCCTTTGGCAGAGGCTTTATCCACAACTTATGCGCGTCTCGGGTGACGAAAGTGGCGCCACGATTCAAATTTTAGGCATCGCCGAAAGGTCGCATTCAGGGCTTGCTGGCACACAGACGGTTCAGTGGAGCAAGCGATGAACCGCATATTTCTAAAGTCCGCCGCGGTCGCTTTCGCCTCGGTTGCGGCCTCGCTCCTGTTGACGCTCATCGTCGTCCCGGCCATGGGTTTTCCGATCAACCGCACGATCTGGCTGACATCCACGGTCTGTCCACTGGCTCTTGCCTGGATCGCCGGCGCCTACACGTTCTGGCGGGGCGAGAGGCTGAAAAGCGCCCATCGCGATCTCGCCCGCGCCCATGCCCAGTTAGCCGCCGCGCTCCGGCGCCTGTCGGAAAAGGCGAGCCGCGACGACATGACCGGCATGCTCAACCGCGAGAGCTTCTTTGCCGCGCTCGACGGCTCGCGGCGCAGATCCGGTCGCGGTGCGTTGCTGATCATCGATGCCGATCACTTCAAGAAGATTAACGACAGCTTCGGTCACCTGACCGGCGATGACGCGCTGCTGCTGATCGCCGCCGCCATCGAACGTGGCGTGCGCGGCGGCGACGTGCTTGGCCGCATCGGCGGCGAGGAATTCGCCGCGTACCTGGTTGGCGCCACCGACCAGGAAGCCAAACGCGTCGCCGAGCGCATCCGCCGTGAGGTCGAGCTGATCCGCTTCCGGCCGGCTGACGAGCGGGTCATACCCCTCACCGTCAGCATCGGCGGCACCCTCTGCGGCGAGGATGCCGCCGTGTCGGATCTGATGCGTGCCGCCGATCAGCGCCTCTATGAGGCCAAGCACCGCGGCCGCAATCTGACCATCCTGGACAAGGACATCTCCGAGGCCGCCTGAACGGCCGCCGTCATTAAGACAATCCTAACCCAATTCAAATTCAGGCCATCCGTTTACGCGCTTTAAGCAGGTTCCTCACTAGGTTTGGCACGGATTTGGCTTCTCTTGGCGGGCATGTGCCGTTGAGGGAAAGCCATGCGTGGATCGAAGCCCCAATCGAGACGTATCATGAGTTTCTTCACCAGAAAGATGTCGCGCCGCACGATCATGCAGGCGCTGATCGCGTTGCCCGCCCTGTCGCTGTTCCGCAGACTGTCCGATGCCGATCGCCCCAATGCCGACCCGGACGCGATCGTCGAGGTCAATGGCTGGATCCTGAAGCGGAGCGATCTCGCATGATCTTCGACAGCTACGAGGCATTCCGCGCGGCCAATTTCACCCCCAAGCTCTGCATCCTGGGCTCCGGGCCGGCCGGCATCACGATCGCCAGGAAGCTTGGCGCGGCCGGCATTCCGGTTGTTGTGCTTGAGGCCGGTTCGCGCGAGTTCAGCGATGATTCGCAGGATTTCTACCGTGGCAGCACGGTCGGCGATCCCTATTTCGATCTCGACATCACCCGGCTGCGCTTCCTCGGCGGCAGCTCCAATCACTGGGCCGGCTGGTGCCGGGTGCTCGACAAACAGGATTTCGAGCCGAAGGCATGGGCGCCGGATACCGGCTGGCCGATCAGCCGCGCCGATATCGAGCCCTATCTGAACGAAGTCCACGACATTCTCGAACTTCCCGACTTCCGGCCGGACGTGTCGATCTCGGACGACATTCGCTGGGTGCAGCTGATCAAGAGCCCGGCCGTGCGCTTCGGTGAAAAATATGCCGACGAACTCGACAAGAGCAAGAACATCGCCGTCGTGCTCAACACCTACGCCACCGAGCTTGCCGGCGACGGCAGACGGGTGACCGGCGCCAAACTGTGGTCGAACGGGCAGGATGCCGGATCCTTCACCGCCGATTATTTCGTCGTCTGCACCGGGGGACTGGAGAATTCACGGCTGCTGCTGTGGTCGAACCAGCGCTCGAACGGCGGTGTCGTGCCGAACGCCGCGGCTCTCGGCCGCTATTGGATGGAGCATCCGACCTTCGAAGGCGGCAATGCCATTCTCGCCGACTACGGCGAGTTCGAGGTCGATGCCACCAACGAGGCCTTCTTCTCGCCGACGCTCGCCGCCATGGAGCGCCTGAAGATCATGAATTTCGGCATCCGGCTGATCGAGACGCCCTATGCGGGCATCAAAAGCCTGGTTGCCGATCTTGCTTGCACCGCACCCGACATGGCCGAATGGGTGGCCTATCAGCTCAGCCAGAACCTGCGCTGCGCCGCCCAGCTCTATGTCGCCTGGGAACAGGCGCCGCAGGCGTCGAACCGGATCGAACTGTCGAAAACCGATGTCGACCATGCCGGCGTGCCGCGCATCGAACTGCACTGGAAGAAGTCGGAGATGGAACACCGCACCCTGCTGGAGGGATTGAGGCTGTTCGGTACGACGCTTGTCGAGAAGAATCTCGGCCGGGTCCGCATCGCCGACTGGATCGTCAATGGCGGCGACTATCCGACGAATGAGGAACTGGCCGGCCACCACCATATGGGCGGCACGCGCATGGGCACCGACGTGACCAAGAGCGTGGTCGACGCCAACTCGAAGGTGCACGGCATGGACAATCTCTATATCGGCGGCTCCTCGGTGTTCTGCACGTCGGGCGAATGCAACCCGACGACCACGATCACCGCATTGGCCTGCCGGCTGGGCGATCACCTCGGCAAGGTCATCACGGTGTGACGAAGTCATCACCGTCTGATGGTTCCACTCAAATCGTATTGCAGCGATGCCGAACTGGCCACGCTTGCGGTTCAGGGCATCGGCGCTCCACCTTCAGCGCGAGCAGCTTGCCCGGCTGAAGGCAGAAACCGACTGAACCGTCAGACGGCTGCCGGGTCGAGCACAGGCTTGCCCTTGTTGCGTCCGACGATGCCGGCCATGTCGGCGGTCTGGAACGCGTCGCGCAACACGTCGAAGGACGGCAGCACGAAATAGGCCCGCTGGAACTTGTCGATCTCGTAGCCGGTGCGCATCACTGTTTCCAGATCGAAGGCGACATGGTGCGCATCCCTGCTTTCGACGGCAAATTGCAGTTCGGTGAAGGACGACATCAAGCCCGCGCCGAAAGCCTTCAGCGGTTGGCCGGCCTCTTGCATCAGCCCGTATTCGGCGGTGTACCAGTAGAGCCGGGTGATCATCTCGTCGCCGCCGAGCGCGATCACATCCTCGGCCTTCTCGCCATACATCTGCATGAAGTCGGCGAAGACCGGTTGCGTCAGCGCCGGCACATGGCCGAAGAAATCATGGAACATGTCCGGCTCGACGATGTAGTCGAGTTCCTGGCGCGTCCGCAGCCAGTTGGTGACCGGGAAGCGGCGGTGGGCGAGGTGGTCGAAGAAAGGTGCTGCGGGAATAAGACCGGGCACGGCGACGATTTCCCAGCCGGTGAGCTTGCGCAGCTTTTCACTGACCGCGCCGAAATCCGGGATCTGGTCGAGAAGACCGAGTGCGGCGACACCGTCGAGATAGGAATGATGCGCGAGCTTGCGCGTCAGTTTCGTCTGGCGGTCGCACAGCGTGCGCCACACCGCCTGCTCGTCGGCGCTGTAGTCGTAACCCTGCGCCACCGTGAAATCGGCACGGCAGACCGAATAGTCGCCGCGCAGCCCTTGCGCGGCACACTCCCTGGCGTAGTCGGCAACGCTCATCGTCATGGCAGTTCTCCTCGCAATTGTGGCCAGTGGGCTTGTCATCAAAGACTACGCAAATCCGGCGAGGCAAATCAGCCTTGATGATGGCCTGAACGGAGGGTTTGAGGTAAAACTCACCACTTCAGAGCTGTTGGAGAGTGAAAATGCCTCAGTTCGACGATTTCGAGATCAAGATGCTCGATATCCTGCAGCGTGACGGCCGCAAGCCGGTATCCGAACTCGCCGAGCAGATCGGCCTGTCGACGACGCCTTGCGCTCGCCGCTTCGAGGCCCTTCAAAATGCCGGCATCATCAAGGGCTTTGCCGCCGTGCTCAGCCGTCGCGCCGTCGGCCTGATGGTCGAGGTCTTCATCCAGGTGCGCCTGGTCAGCCACAGCGATGGCTCGCCTGAAAGCTTCATTGCCGCCGTGCAGCGCATGGACGAGGTCTCCTCATGCTGGACGATGACCGGCGACCACGATTTCCTGCTGCATGTGATGGTGCCGTCTGTCGACGAGCTCAACGCCTTCGTCATGCACCGGCTGATGCGGCTCGCCGGCGTGCGCGACGTCCACACGCAGCTTGTGCTGCAGAACATCAAGGGGCCGGGCCATGTCCCGCTCAGCCATCTCAGGCGATGAGCTTCTGCATCTGTATTTCTGCGGAAAAGCTGCACGCAAACTGCTGAACCGAGCCAATTCCAGATCCAAGCCACCGCGGCTCACGGCACGATCAGCGTGCCGGCGCCGTGTTCGGTGAACAGTTCGAGCAGCACCGAATGCGGCGTCTTGCCGTTCAGGATGACGACGCCTTCGACGCCGCGCTCGATCGCCTCGATGCAGGTCTCGACCTTGGGGATCATACCGCCCGACACCGTGCCGTCCTTGATCAGGGCTTTGGCCTCGGCGACCGTCAATTCGTCGATCAGCTTCTTGTTCTTGTCGAGCACGCCGGGCACGTCCGTCAGGAACAGCAGGCGTGTCGCCTGGCAGGCGCCGGCGATGGCGCCGGCAAAGGTGTCGGCGTTGATGTTGTAGGTATGGCCGTCGCGGCCGGGCGCCACCGGCGCCAGCACCGGGATCATTTCGGAGCGTGCCAGAAGGTCGAGCAATGTGCGGTCGACCTCGACCGGCTCGCCGACGAAGCCGAGATCGAGAACGCGCTCGATATTGGAGTCCGGGTCGATCATGGTCTTGCGCGCCTTTTCGGCGAAAACCATGTTGCCGTCCTTGCCGCACAGGCCGATCGCCCACTCGCCCTCGGCGTTGATCAGCGCCACGATCTCCTTGTTGATCGAGCCGGCCAGCACCATCTCGACGATCTCGACGGTCTTCTGGTCGGTCACGCGCAGGCCGCCCTCGAACTTCGATTCGATGCCCATCTTGGTCAGCATCGCGCCGATCTGCGGCCCGCCGCCGTGCACGACGATCGGGTTGACGCCGGATTGCTTCAACAGCGCGATGTCGCGGGCAAAGGCCTTGCCGAGCTCGATGTCGCCCATGGCATGGCCGCCATACTTCACCACCACCGTCTTGTTTTCGTAGCGCTGCATATAGGGCAGCGCCCGCGAAAGCAGCGCGGCCTGCATTTCGGCGGTGGCGGCAATGTCCGTCATCGGTATGTTCCCGGCTTGTTGGAAAGGACGGCGGCGTCTTAGCGGGAATTGCGGCAGGCCGCAAACGGCTTTGCTGTCACAATGATGAAATCGGCCTGCCGTCAGGCCGGCGCCTTCAGCGGCGCTCGCCGCGTCAGCCATCCCGAAATCTTTTCCATTTGCGCGGCCAGCGACAAAAGCGTCTCTTCATCGCCGGGGCGGCCGGCGGCCTGGATGCCGAGCGGCAGGCCGGCCGCTGTGACATGGACGGGCAGCGCGATCGACGGCTGGCCGCTGACATTCTGTATCGCCGGCCAGTGGGTGAACCACAGGCTCTTGTCCATCAACTGGCCAAGCAGCGGCTTGAACCGCAGCAGGCGGGTGAGATGCAGCCTGTCCAGCATGCTCTCGATGAACTCATCGGCGCCCTTCGGATCCATGGCGCCGCAGGCCAGCGGCGGGTGGGCAATGATCGGCATCAGCACGGCGTCATATTGCGCGGTCTCCGTGATCAGCCGGCGCGATGTGGCGTGCAGCCGCTGCAGGACGGCATAGATCTCGCCGGCCGAGGCGATTTCGCCGAGGCGACCGATCACCCGCGTGGCGCGCTCGATATCGCCGGAAACGGAGCGACCCACGCGCGCACCTTCAAGGCGCATCATGCCGGCCACCGCCGCCGCGACGGTCCTGCAGAAATCCGCCATGAAATCGCGATCGATATAGGGCAGGTCGATCTCCTCGACGGTGTGGCCGCCTTCGCGGGCCAGCGCCACGGCCGTGTCCAGCGCCGTCTGTGTCTCGGCCGATATCGGCAGGCCAAGCGGTGATTTCCGGTAGACGGCGAGCTTGAGCTTGCCGGGGTCGCGCGCCGCCGCGGCGGCAAAGGCGCCTTTCGGCGGCAACGCCGCATAGGGCGACAGCGGATCGGGTCCGTGGGTGAGATCAAGCAGCAAGGCCGAATCCCGGACCGAGCGGGCCAGCGCGTGGTCGACGACCAGGCCGTACCAGCTTTCGGTGACCAGCGGCGTCAGCGGCACGCGGCCGCGCGCGGTTTTCAACCCGACCAGCCCGGTGCAGGCGGCCGGAACGCGGATCGAGCCGCCGCCGTCCGAGGCATGCGCCACCGGCACGACGCCGGCCGCGACCAGCGCCGCGGCACCCCCGGACGAGCCGCCGCTGGTATGGGCCGTGTTCCACGGATTGCGGGTAATGCCGAAAGCGGCCGATTCGGTCATCAGCCGCAGGCCGTGTTCGGGCGAGGTGCTGGTGGCGATCGGGACAAGGCCGGCGGCCAGATAGCGCTCGGTCATCACCGAGTTGAAATCGGCGGTGAAGGCAGGAACGCGGCTGCCCGAATGCGTCGGCACGCCCTTCGTGGCGATGCCGAGATCCTTGATCGCAAACGGCACGCCGGCCAGCGGCAGGTCGCGGTCGATGGTTTTCGCCCGCGCCCGCGCCGCCTCGTAAAGCGGCTCGGCGATGGCATTGACATCGGGACGCGTCGCCTCGGCCCGGGCAATTGCCGCATCGACCAGTTCCGGCGCCGAGATCTCGCCGTTGCGCACCAGGCTGGCCAGGCCGATTGCGTCACGCTCCCACAGAGCTCGTTCGACCGACATTCCTGCGTCCCCCGCTATTGGCGAAGCTAGCTTGCGGCAGTCTCCTTGGCAATTGAAGTGCAAATGCCGGCGCATGGAAGCGTTCGGCCGTTGCAAATACATTGCAATCTTCTAATTTGGCAGCCGATGACGCCGCGGGACATCAGCAACCTGATCGTCCGGACTTCGATGAAGGATCGGGCCGCGTTCGATCTGCTCTACCGGCAGACCAGCGCGAAACTTTTCGGCGTCTGCCTTCGTGTATTGAATGACCGGGGAGAGGCTGAAGAGGCGCTGCAAGAGGTCTTCGTCAAGATATGGACGAAGGCGGATCGTTTTGCGGTCTCGGATCTGAGCCCGATTTCCTGGCTGGTGGCCATTGCGCGCAACCATGCGATCGATCGCATCAGGGCGCGGCGAGAGCCTGCCGCCTATATCGATGCCGCGCTGGACGTGGCCGATCCGGCGCCGGGACCGGAGGCCATGGCCGTGGCGGGCGGTGAGACCGAACGCATCTACCATTGTCTCGATGAATTGGAGAAGGACCGGGCGGCGGCCGTCCGGGGCGCCTATTTGAACGGCGAAAGCTATGCCGAACTGGCGGAGCGCCATGGCGTACCGTTGAACACGATGCGGACCTGGCTGCGGCGCAGCCTGCTGAAACTGAGAGAATGCCTGGAAAGATGACGCTGGCAGAGGACAACGGACCGGAACGTGGGGGCGACGACTTGTTCGCCGCCGAATACGTTCTTGGCGTTCTGGCCGCGGACGAGCGCCAGATCGCGTCGCGTCGCATCGACGCCGACGCCGCGTTCGCGCGCCTTGTCGATGCCTGGGAGGTGCACCTCTCGCCGATGGCTGCCGCCTATCCGGAGGCAGAGCCTCCGATCAGGGTCAAGGAGGCAACCGATCGCCGGCTGTTCGCGGCACAGTCCCGCGGCGGTCTTTGGTCGAGCCTTGCCTTCTGGCGCGGCCTTGCCGCCGCCGCCGTTGCCGCGCTGGCGATCTATATCGCTGTGCCTTATGTCAGGCCGACGGTTGAACAGCCGCAGGAGCGGCTCGTCGCCTCGTTGGCCGCCGACGGCAGCGACGTCAAATATCTCGTCGTCTATGATGCTGCGCGCCGCGATGTCGGCCTGTCGCTGGTTTCCGGCGGGCGCGCCGCCGGCAAGGACTTCGAACTGTGGATGATCGAGGGCAAGAATGCGCCGGTCTCGATGGGCATCATCCCAGCCGGCCAGACCACTCACTTGGCGGTTACGCCGGCCGTCCAACAGAAGTTGGCGCAAGGCGCCGTGCTTGCCGTCAGCGTCGAGCCCACAGGCGGTTCGCCGACCGGCCAGCCGACCGGTCCCGTGGTCGCGGCAGGCGATCTGAAGGGCATCTGACGGGCCCGGTATCCGGATTTCCATAGCATAAGAGGATTTTAAGTCTATCCTCTGAAGGAGTGCGTCAGCCGTAAGCGCATTGCCGGCGCATGGCCGTATTTACAAATACCCTCATTGAGGAGACAAAATATAAAAATTTCTCGGACGAGTGAAACTCATCCATTAATGGTCCGTATCTCCCTGTGTTCCCAAAAGAGGCGAACAATAACCAGAGGAGATTGATATCATGCGTAAACTCACTACCCTTTTGCTTGGCGGTACGGTCGCCATCGCCGCACTCGCAGGTGCCGCCTATGCCCAGAATCCGATGGTCGGCGGCGCCGCCATGTATGCCACCAAGAACATCGTCGAGAACGCCGTCAATTCGAAGGATCACACGACGCTGGTCGCGGCCGTCAAGGCCGGCGGTCTGGTCGAAACGCTGCAGAGCACCGGTCCCTTCACCGTGTTCGCGCCGACCAACGAAGCCTTTGCAGCACTTCCGGCTGGCACCGTCGAGACCTTGCTCAAGCCCGAAAACAAGGACAAGCTGGTCAAGATCCTGACCTGCCACGTCGTCGGCGCCAAGGCGCTTGCCGCAGATGTGACCAAGATGGTCAAGGACGATGGCGGCGCGCACAAGGTCAAGACGGCCGGTGGTTGCGAGCTGACGCTCAAGACCGACGGCGGCAAGGTCACCGTGACCGACGAGAACGGCACTGTCGCCAACGTCACCATCGCCGATGTCGAGCAGTCGAATGGCGTCATCCACGTCATCGACAAGGTTCTTCTGCCGAAGATGTAACGAAAGGCCCGCTGCCAGCGTACCTGCAGCAGAAGCTCCATGCCGATCGCGCGGGTCTGCTCCCGTGACCCGCGCCGCCGACAAGCGTACACTCCGCATCGTTGCTCCGGTCTGGAGCCGGTGCGGAGTGCCCGTTTCCAGGAATTGGCCGTCACCGGCTTTTGATTTCCGTGTGACGGTCGAATTTGGCAAAGGGAAATCAGGAGGAATGGTGATGACCCGTCGCGACTTTCTTTGGAGCGGTGCCGCTGGCCTGGCATTGCTGGCGGGAACGGCGGCAATGCTGCGCATGGGCGGATCGCCGGATGCGCGGGCAGCCGAAACTTTCGAGATCACCAAGACCGAGGCCGAATGGCGCGCCATCCTGTCCGATGCGGCGTTCAATGTGCTGCGCAGGAAAGGCACCGAATATCCCGGCACCAGCCCGCTGCTCAACGAGCATCGCAAGGGCATCTTCGCCTGCGCCGGCTGCGAATTGCCGGTCTATTCCTCGGAGACCAAATTTGATTCCGGCACCGGCTGGCCAAGCTTCTGGCAGGAAATTCCCAACGCCGTCGGCACGACGCAGGACAGGTCCCTGGGCATGACCCGCACCGAGGTCCATTGCCGGCGCTGCGGCGGCCATCTCGGCCATGTCTTCGACGACGGCCCGCCGCCGACCGGCCTACGCCATTGCATCAACGGCGTGGCGCTGACCTTCAAGCCGGCCACGGCATGACGGCTTGAATTCGAACGCTCGCGCGACAGTATGGCTGGCTAAAACAGGGCGGGTTTGGTTAGCATCAGCCAAAAGATCGCGACTACCGCGAAAAAGGCGGGAAAACCGAAAGCAACCCAAATGCGATAGAGCCGGTAGAAGGCCGGCGGCAATGGGGCAGCCTTGGCGGCTGCATGCCTTGCCATGTTGCGCAAGCGGATCTGGATCCAGACAACCGGAAGCCAGAACAGGCCAACGATCACATAAAGCACCAGCGACAGGATGATCCAGCCCTCATTGAGCGGCCAGCCGATGCTGCGCGCCAGCCAATACCCCGTTAACGGCTGGAGCACGACCGCTGTTGCCGTGAAGACGGTATCGGCAATGACGACGATGCCGGCGACATGGGCGACAATGCGGGGCTCGCGGGTCCGCACGGCCATCACCATGAAGAAGGCGATGCCGACCCCGGTGCCGAACAGAACCGTCGCGCCGAGCACATGGGCCAGCCGAAGAACGTCCTCGACCGCCATCAGCGTTCATCCAGAATGGCAAGGGCGGCGAGCGTCAGCAGGATCGACAGCACCACCTTGACGAGGGGACCGAGCGGATCGAGCCAAAGCGCGGGTTCGGTGAGCGTTGCGGCAACCAGATAGACAAGCGTCAAAATAAGCATGCCGATCAGCGCGCGTCTTGCCCAGGGTCGGAAAAGAACCGCAAGCCCGAGCATGATGTCGGCGAGACATGTCGCGACCACCGTGATGCCTGCAAGACGATCGGGCAGGAAGTCAAAATGGCTTCGCGCCGCCTCGAATGTGAGGAACGGCGCGAGGCCGGAAATCAGCCAGAACAGCGACAGGATGATGATGATTGGCGACTTCAGCAGATAGAGGCGGGCGAACCAGAGATCCTGCACCCCCGAAGGGGCGGCGGCGAGCGTCTCGGCCGCTGACGACAGACGCGGACCGTGGTTCCGCGGACGCCGGATTTCAACGCCGCCTGACATGACTGCCATCGCGGTCGAGCGGAGCGGCGAACGCCAGCCGAGCCTGCCGGCCATATCGGCGAACCATGTCACCGGCCGGGCGACTGCCGATGGCATGGCAAGCACCGGTGCGGCAGGAAGGCCGAGCCAGTTGCGATGCAATAGCACGAGCTCTCTCAGCGTGAGCCTTTCATCGCTGCCGAGAGCGACATCGGATCCGGCTGGCAGGGTGCCCCGGATGGCCGTGCTGACGGCGCTGGCGACATCGTCGAGGGCGACCGTCGTCACGAAGTTTTCCGCGTAGACCAGCGGAACGATCAAGGGAAAAGCCGCGAGAGCCCTTAGCAATGCGGAGCCGCCATGCGCGTTGCGGCCGAGCACAAGCGCCGGACGCAGAATGACATGGCGTACGCCACTTGCGGCGAGAGCCGTGTCCGCTCGCCTTTTGGTGCTGAGAAAAGGAATGTCGCGGTCAGCGTTTTCCGTTTCCGCCGATATCTGAATGATCAGCAACTCCCGGTCGCGCGCCGCCTCATAGAGGGCGAGCATCGCCCGTTCCTGGGTGGCGTTCAGATCGTCCGAGAGCCCATCCTGAAGCGCGCCGGCGCAATTGACGACGACTTGCTGCTCATCCAGCACGTGCTGCCAGCTGTCGCTCCGCGTCATGCCGGCGAGATCGGCCTTCAGCCAGCGAACATACGGCATCTTCAACGAGGCATGCGCGGTATCACGCCCAAGCCCCGTGACCTTATGACCTTCGTCCGCGAGTTTCCTTGTAACGGCGGAACCGATGAAACCGGTCGCACCGAGAATCAGGATGTTCATGCCGGAACTTTAGCCTGAGGTTCGCTGCGGCGCCCACTGCCTTTTGAAGATTTTGCGCATGACCCCGAAAATTGCTTTTCGGGGTCATGCGCGAGGATGCCGTGCGGGGGGCCGGCGCTCCTCAGTGTCCGCCACCGCCACCGCCACCGGCCGCGGCCGGGTTGCGGATGAACAGGGTGAAGAGTCCCAGCGTGGCGAACAACACGGTCAGCATGAAGAACACGTCCATGAACGACAGCAGCGACGCCTGCTGCTGGACCATGCCCGACAGTTTGGAGATCGCCGCCCTGGAGGCGTCGAGCCCGGCGGTCTGCTCGAAGGTGAGCGTCATGTTCTGCAACTTTTCCTGTGCGGCGGCACTGCCCCATTGCACGTGCTCGGAGAGCCTGGCGTAGTGGAAGGCATTGCGGTCGATCAGCACCGTGTTGATGACGGCCAGGCCGACCGCGCCGCCGAGATTGCGGGTCAGGTTGAACAGGCCCGATGCGTTCTTCAACCGCTCGGGCGGCAAGGTTCCGAGGGCGATATTGTTGATCGGCACCATGCACAGCATCATCGAACAGCCGCGCAGGATCTGCGGGATCAGCAGCTCATAGAAATCCCAGTCGGCGGTGAGGTGCGTCATCCACCAGGTTCCCGTGGCGAAGCCGAAGAAGCCGATCATCATCATGATGCGCGGGTCCATCTTGCTCGACAGGATGCCGGAAATGGGCGCGGTGAAGAACATAGCCAGACCGCTGACGAACAGCGCCTCGCCGATCATCATCGAATCGTAGCCGCGTATGCGCCCGAGGAACACGGGGTAGAGATAAGTCAGGCCGTAGAGGCCGATGCCGACGACGAAGGAGAACAGCGAGCCGAAGGCGAAATTGATGTTGCGGAAGGCCCTCAGGTCGACGATCGGTTCCTCGGCCGTGAAGGCGCGCCAGAAGAACAGCACCGCGCCGACGGTCATGATGATGGCGCAGATGAACACCGCCTGGTCCTGCAGCCAGTCATTGTTGGGGCCTTCCTCCAGCACATACTCCATGCAGCCCAGGAACGCCGCCATGCCGGCAAGGCCCCACCAGTCGAACTTGCTGAACAGCTTGAGATTGGGCTTGTCGAAGTCGATCAGCGACCAGGCGGCTGTCGTCACCAGAATGCCGGGCACGACGTTGACCAGGAACAGCCAGTGCCAGGACATGGCGTGGCTGATATAGCCGCCGACGGTCGGGCCGATGGTCGGCGCCAGCGTCGCCACCAGGCCGATCATCGGCGAGACGATGGCGCGGCGCGACGGCGGGAAGATGGTGAAGGCGGCCGCGAAGACGCTCGGGATCATGCCGCCGCCGATAAAGCCCTGCACGGCGCGGTAGACGATCATCTGGTCGATATTGGTGGCGGTCGCGGCCAACGCGCTGGCCGCGGTGAAGCCGGCCGCCGAAATGGTGAACAGCACGCGCGTCGACAGCATCCGGCTAAGGAAGCCGGACAGCGGGATCATGACCACCTCTGCGATCAGATAGGCGGTCTGCACCCACGGAATCTCGTCGGAACTGGCGCTTAAGCCCGCCTGGATCTCGGCCAGCGAGGCCGAGACGATCTGGATGTCGAGGATCGCCATGAACATGCCGAACACCATCGCCAGGAAGGCGATGACGCGGCGCGTCGAGATGTGGTCGACCGGCGCCGGCATGGCTGGCGGCGGCGCCGATCCTGCTGTCAGGGTTGCGGTCGCCATGACCTTTGCTCCCGGTTCTGCTTTACTTGGACGCCGAAGGCGCCGTGCGGCTGTCGACGGCGACGACGACACTCAGGCCGGCGCGCAGCCTGCCTGTCTTCAGCACGTCCGCCGGCACGTCGATGCGGACCGGGATACGCTGCACGACCTTGGTGAAATTGCCGGTGGCGTTTTCCGGCGGCAGCAGCGAGAACACCGCACCCGAGGCCGGCGCCAGCGAAGAGACCGTGCCTTCGAAGTCATGGCCGTCGATGGCGTCGACCGAAATCCTGACCTTTTCGCCGGGCACCAGCCGGCCAAGCTGGGTCTCCTTGAAATTGGCGACGATATAAAGCTTGTCCATCGGCACGATGACGGCGAGCTTCTGTCCGGGGCTGACCAGGTCGCCCTGTTCGACGGAACGGTTGCCGACGACGCCGTCATAAGGCGCCTTGAGCACGGTGAAGGACAGGTCGCGCGCGGCCTTGTCGCGGCTGAGCTCCAGCGACGCCAGCGTGCTGGCCGATTCCGCGCGCTGCGCCTGAAGCACGCCGATATTGGCCTCGGCCGCCGCTATCTGCGCGTCGGCGCCGACAAGTGCCGCCTTGGCCTGATCGAGGGCGGTCTGGGCGTCGTCGAGCTGCGCCTGGGTGCCGACATGCGTCTTGAGCAGTTGCGCCGCGCGTTGCTGGGCACGCGCCGCATTGTCGGTCGCGGCCTGGTCGGCCGTCTTTTGCGCCTGCGCCTGCTGCAGCGACGCGCGCGCCGCCTCTGTCTGCGCGTCGATGCGGTCGAGCGTCTTGCTCAGCGTGGCGATCTGCGCCTCGGCCTGGGCGACGGCTATTTTGTAATCGCCGTCATCGACGGTCAGCAGCGGGTCGCCGGCCTTCACCCGCTGGTTCTCGCTGACCTCGACCCTGTCGACATAGCCCGAAATTTTTGGCGAGATGAACGCCATGTCGGCCTGGACATAGGCGTCGTCGGTTGAGATCATGAAGCGGCCGTCGATCCAGTAATTGTAGCCGTACCAGGCGCCGGCGCCGAGCAGCCCAAGCCCGATGATGGGCAGCAGAAGCGAGCGCACCGAACGCTTCTTCTTGGCCGGCGCCTCGGCCGGGGGGCTGATTGCGGGCTGGACAGGCACTTCCGGCGCTTCGGTCGCCGGAGCGACCTTGGCATTGGGGAATGGGCGGACTTCAGCGGTGACGGGCGCGTTCGACGACATGATATCTCTCTACCGAGTCTATGCAGGAAGAATCTGTTATACTGAACCGTTCGGTTCGATACGGGCGTTGACTTAGCGCTAAAACAGGCTCATATCAAGGGTAATCGAACCGATTGGTTCGAATTATTTGCGAGGTGTGACTTTTATGGGCGAAACACCATCCGGCACCGGCAAGGATCAGTGCGACGTGCTGGACAGCCTGCGTCGTGGCCGCCCGGCGGCCGGGCAGGACCCGGTCAAACGCAGTCAGATCATCGACGGTGCCCGCCGTGTCTTCATCGACAAAGGTTTCGAGGCGGCGTCGATGAACGACATCACGCGCGAGGCCGGCGTCTCCAAGGGTACGATCTATGTCTATTTCGCCAACAAGGAAGAGCTGTTCGAGGCGCTGATCGAGGAAGAGCGCGGCACGATCTTCAAGAACATGTACGATCTGCTCGACCGCGCCGACGACCTGCGCGAGACGCTGGTGAAGTTCGGCAAGGTGCTGTCCCTCAAGATCACCTCGGCCAAAGTCATCCAGGCGCAGCGCACGGTGATCGGCGCGTCCGACAGGATACCCGAACTTGGCGCGCGTTTTTACGAACGCGGCCCGAAACGCGGCCATGACAAGGTCGCGGCCTTTCTCGATGCCGCCATCGAGCGCGGCCTGCTCGAGATCGACGATGTCGATCTTGCCGCCTATCAGTTCACCGAACTGTGCCTGGCCGGTCTTTTCCGTCAGTGCATATTCGCCTACCGCACCAAGGCCCCGAGCCAGGATGAAATCGACCATATCGTCAGGTCGGGCGTCGGCATGTTCCTGAAGGCCTACGGCACCGAAAGGCTTGCCGAGGAAGAAAGCCACCAGATGATTGCGCTGGAGGCGAAGCGCTAACCTGTTTTGCG
>NZ_CAUM01000021.1 GCF_000350085.1 Mesorhizobium metallidurans STM 2683 | reverse complement strand
CGGCGGCGATCAATCTGGTCGGCAATGATTTCGCCCAGACCATCCAGGGCAATGCCGGCGCCAATTACATCAACGGTATGGGTGGCGCCGACACGATGGCAGGCTATGGCGGCAACGACAGCTACATTGTCGACCATGCTGGCGACAGGGTGAGCGAGGCGGTCGGCGGTGGCATCGACAGGGTCTTGGCCTCGGTGAGCCATACCCTTTCGGCCGGCCAGTCGATCGAGCTTTTCGGCACCTCGATCCCCTCCGCGACGACGGCAATCAACCTCACCGGCAACGAGTTCGCCCAGACCATCCAGGGCAATGCCGGCGCCAATGCCATCAATGGCGGACGTGGCGCCGACATCTTGACCGGCAATGGCGGCAACGACACCTTCGTTTTCAACTCCGCTCTTGGCGGCGGAAATATCGACAGGATCACCGACTTTAACAAGGCCCAGGACAAGATCCACATCGACAACGCAATTTTTGCCGGGCTGGGCGCGGGCGCGCTCACTTCAGCCGCATTCTTTGCCGGGACGGCCGCGAACGATAGCTCCGACCACATCATCTACAACAATTCGACCGGGGCGCTCTCTTTCGACAGCGACGGCATCGGTGGCGCGGCTCAGATACAGTTCGCCACTCTTTCTCCGGGCCTCTCGCTTACGGCATCCTCGTTCTTTGTCGTTTGAACGGAAGGATTGAAATCAACGCAGTACGGTGTTTGCGGGGCCGGCGAGATGAAGCCCCCCGCAGAGGCCGTGCTGAAGCCGTCTGGATAAGATCAGTCGATCAGTAATTTCGACGCTGCTTCTCACAATGGCGTCCCGAAAGCGAGTTCCGGCGTGACGCTTTGCAGCGAGTTTTGCCAGTTAAACCTCTGATAGTTGGCGAGCCAGCTCGGCACTCGTATGTCACTACTGTGCCGATTGATTTCCGAGAACATTACCTGCACGCGGCTCTGAGCCCGGTACCACCTAAACGCTCCGATGTTGCGTCATAGGCTCTGTTCGCCTGGAAGCGATGATCACTATCGCCCGCTGCGGAAGAAACGACGCGTCCCGCCTGCAGCGGCAATTGCAATGACAGTGTTGTTCGCTGTAGCCATTCCCAGCTTGATTTCAGAGGAGACGCAGCATGGACCGATTCACCGGCGGCTGCCTGTGCGGCAACGTCAAAATTGTGGCGTCGGGACTCCCATACCGGGTTGGCATTTGCCACTGTCTCGACTGCCGCAAGCATCATGGCGCCCTTTTCTACGCTGCCGCGGTGTTTCCTCAGGATGCGGTGACGATCGATGGCGAAACACGCGACTACGCCGGGCGTTTTTTCTGTCCCCGCTGCGGCTCGTCGGTTTTTGCACGCAGCGCGGACGAAATCGAAGTGCACCTGGGATCCCTGGATGCGCCCGGCCAACTGATGCCAACCCATGAAAGCTGGACCGTCCGTCGCGAGTCCTGGTTGCCGCCGTTTCCACTGACGAGACGATACGATCGCGATCGCGACGCCACGAGTCGCTTTGAGGAATAGGTCGCACGAACGGAGCGAAGGCGCCTCCGCCAGTCCCGCGGATTGTCCGTGATCCGCCGCGGCACCTTCATGTCCGTGAGCAGCATCACCCCTGCGAGATCACGCCGGCGCGTTACTCAGGAAGACCGGCCTTGCGGAAGCCGTCGACGAAATGCTCAAGCATCGCAGCGTCGCGGAATGGCTCCGTCGTGGCCCAGTGGCGGGTTGTGAAATGCGGGTTGCCGACGAGGAACAGTTCGGCCTCGGCGCGCGCCTCGTCGAGCCGACCGAGCTGCGCAAGGCTTGCCGCCAGGAAACGGCGTGAGCTTGTACGATAGGTCTCATCCCGGCGCAGGGTCTCGACAGCGGCTTCGTATTCGCGCGCCGCATATTGCGCCTGGCCGAGCGTCAGATAATACCAGCTTGCCGGAAACGGGTTCAGCCGGAACGCCTTGCGAATGTGCTCAAGGCCCTCATCGACCCGCCCGGCCAGGACCGCGATGTCGGATAGTGCCGCCCAGGCGTCGGCCTCGTTCGGGTCGAGCGCGATCGCCTTGGCGAATTCCGCATCCGCTTGGGCGAAGCTGCGCTCATATGAAAGCAGGTAACCCAGGACCCAATGGCAGCCGGCATCGTTGGGGTCGATCACCACGGCTTTGCGCGCCAGTTCCAAAGCGGCAGTGCGGTCAGCTTCAGTTGGTCCGCCTGAATGCACCCATCCCATCCAGTGGTTCATCGCCAGCCAACGATAGGCCTCGGCGTATTCCGGATCGAGCGAAACCGCGCGCGTGAGCATCAGATGCGCTTCCCGCGCCGTCTGCGGCGAATCATCCATCAGCTTGCGCGCCCGCACGCAGAGATCGTACGCCTCGAGATTCTTGGGCCGATTGCGCGGCGGCGGTGCGCTGAGCCGGCCGAGCAGCGCCTCCACGATCTTGGCCGTCACCTCGTCCTGGACGGCAAAGATATCCTCCAGGCTGCGGTCGAAGCGTTCCGCCCATAGATGATCGCCGGTCACCGCGTCGACCAGCTGGGCGTTGATGCGCACGCGCCCCGCTGCGCGTCTTGCGCTGCCTTCCAGCAAATAGCGCACGCCAAGATCCTCAGCGATCCCGCGCACGTCCATCGCCTTGCCCTTGTAGGCAAAGACCGAGTTGCGTGCGATGACGAACAGGCCGGAGATCCTGGACAGGTCGGTGATCAGGTCTTCGGTCAATCCGGCAGCGAAAGATTCCTGCTCGGGATCGTTGCTGAAATTGACGAAGGGCAGCACGGCTATCGACGGTTTGTCGGGCAGCGGCAAAGGTTTTCGCTTCGCGCCATCGAGCCGTTCGATGGCCCCAGTGAAGCGGTAGCCGACGCGCGGAACCGTGACGATCCATTCACCGCCCCCATTGCCGGCATCGCCGGCCGGACCGAGCAGCTTGCGCAGCTGCGAGATCTGGACGGTGAGGTTGCCTTCCTCGACGGCCGTGCCCGGCCACGCCGCGTCCATCAACGCGGCTTTTCCAAGGATTTCGCCGGGCCGTTCGACGAGCGCCGCAAGCAGCTTTATCCCGCGGTAGCCAACGGCAACGGGGACATCGTTCCGAAGCAGCGTTCCCGCATCGGAATCAAGCATGAACGGACCAAAGGCAAAGCGCGCTCCCTGCATGGGGCGCATCTATAGAGCAATTCCAGGAAAAGTGTGAAACGGTTTTCCCGGGAAAAGCGCGTAGCGCTTTCCCGAGGGAATTGCGTCAAAACAAAGAGTTAGAGCAGTTTGCCGGTTCCAGGAACCGGTGAACGCTCTAACCCGTTTGGAAGTTTTGAGAACTATTTGGGAGAGCTTAATTACGCCGCTGCTCGTATCCTGCAGAATTGAACCTCTTTCAGGTCGAGGGCCCAGATTCTCAAAAACGTATGGGGACCCTCAAACCATAGGAGGTTGCCATGAACGATACCCTTGCGTCGGCCCCGCTTCAGGCAGCGTGTCCGGGAATGCCCGTGGGACTGGCGGAAGTGTCGCGTCAGCGCCTGACGACCCTGCGAAACATTATCGCGGCCTGGCGCGAGCGGACACGCTTTCGCTGGGAACTCAAGCGAATGTCGAAGGACAATCCTCATCTGATCGACGATATCGGTCTGACGAGACGGCAGGTCGAGGCAGAGATCGCCAAGCTGCCCTTCTGGCAACGATAGGCGAATGCCGCAGAAACATCGGATCGCGGCGCCATGCGCGGGAAGTCGCGACGACGGACACAGCTATGATTGGGATATTTCGACGATAAAACATGCAGGCTCGGGCCAAAAGTGCCACC
>NZ_CAUM01000022.1 GCF_000350085.1 Mesorhizobium metallidurans STM 2683 | reverse complement strand
ATTTGGTCGAGCCACCAGTTCCTGGCATCGACACGCAGCGATTTGCTGCTTTCAGCGCCGACGAGAATCCCCCTCCCCCTTGCGGGGAGGGGTTAGGGGTGGGGGTCCCTCTTCGTCAGAATCCGTATACCAGTTCTCGGCGTGCAAAATTGGCGCCCGTCTCGTACAACTTAAGGCGCGCGGATGATCACTCTCGACGCCATCACGCTCTCCGTCCTTCAGGCTGCTCTGCAGCAGGTCTGCGACGAGATGGACCTGACCTTCTCGCGCGCCGCCTTCTCGCCGGTCATCGCCGAAGCCAACGACCGTTCCGACGGCATCTATTCGGCCGTCGATGGCTCGCTGATCGCGCAGGGCAGCCAGGGTCTGCCGGTGTTTGTCGGCGTCATGCAATATTCGACCAGAACGGTGATCGAGATGATCGCCGACGGCCGCTGCCTGCCGCCGGAGCCGGGCGACATCTACATCGTCAACGACCCCTATCTCGGCGGCACCCATCTGATGGATGTGCGCTTCGTCATGCCTGTCTATCGCCGAGAAAAGATCTTCTGCTGGCTGTCGAACACCGGCCATTGGCCCGACATTGGCGGCTCGGTGCCGGGCGGCTTTTCCGCCTCGGCGACGGCCGTCGAGCAGGAAGGCCTGCGGCTGCCGCCGGTCAAACTGTTCAAGAAGGGCGTGCTCGATCCGGAGATCTACGCCATCATCTGCTCCAACATCCGCGTCGCCGACCAGCGCATTGGCGATATCCGCGCGCAGGCGGCCGCCCTGCTGATCGGCCAGGACCGGCTCAATGGAATCCTGGATCGTTACGGTGACGAAACTGTTGTCGAAGCGATCGCCGAACTGCGCCGCCGCGCCGCCGAACAGATGCGCGCCAACATATCGGCCATCCCCGATGGCATCTACCGTTCCAAGGCCTTTGTCGATTCCGACGGGGTGGTGAATGAGCCGCTGACCATCGCGCTGGCGGTAGAGAAAAGGGGCGACACGCTGAGCTTCGATTTCGCCGGCTCGTCAAAGCCTTGCGCCGGGCCGATGAACAGCGTGCTGGCAACGACCTTGTCGTCGGTCTATCTCGCGATGCGCCATATTTTCCCGGACGTGCCGATCAGCGCCGGCGCCTTCGAGCCGCTTCACGTCAAGCGGCCGGAAGGCACCTTCCTCGACGCCAGATATCCGCGCCCGGTTTCGGGCTGCGCGGCCGAGGTGTCGCAGCGCATCGCCGAGGCGGTGTTCGCCGCCATGGTGCAGGCGCTGCCGGACAGGGTGACGGCCGCTCCCGCCGGCTCCAGCGGCAATTTCGCGCTTGGCGGCAACGACCCGGCGCGCGGCCGCGACTATGTCATGTACCAGATTTCAGGCGGCGGCTATGGCGGCAATGCCGGGCATGACGGCCTGACCAACGGCTGCTCGACCATCGGCATTTCCAAATCGCCGCCGGTCGAGATCATGGAGCAGGCCTTTCCGGTGCTCTACCGCCACTATGCCTTGCGCGAGGGCTCGGGCGGCGCCGGCAAGCATCGCGGCGGCTTCGGCCTCGCCTATGAGGTCGAAATCCTGCGCGGCGACGCGCGCGCCTCCTTCGTCATGGACCACGGCCGTTTCGGCCCGCAGGGCGCGCTCGGCGGCAAGGATGGCGCGGTCAACACGGTGACCGTGTTCCGCAACGGCGAGGCGCATGTGCCGCCGCATTTGTCCAAGGAGCAGGATATCCCGCTGCAGGCCGGTGACCGCGTGCGCGTCGGTACGCCTGGCGGTGGCGGCTATGGCGATCCCCTCCAGCGCGACGCCGATCTCGTGCTACGGGATATTGCAATGGGCTACTACACGTCCGAGGAGGCCGCCGAGAAATTCGGCGTCGCCCTCTCGGCGGACGGGCTAGCGGTCGACGACGCGGCGACGAAGGGCAAGCGCGCTGCTGGACACCACTGATCGACGACGCTGCCAACCAGCCTTGCAGCGCCGTGATCGCCGCAGCCCATGTCGTTTCCGTCTCCGCCGGGGGCATAAAAGCCCGTAGACTTGGCCCATCGACGGAGATCTGGATCATGCGTCTTTTCGGTAGTTTCGTGCTTGCCGCTTCGCTCGCTCTGGCTCTCGCCACCGGCGCTGCCTCTGCCCAGGACAAGAAACTCAAGCTCGGCACCGAAGGCGCCTATCCGCCCTTCAACTATGCCAATGCCGATGGCACGCTGGGCGGCTTCGACATCGATCTCGGCAAGGCGCTGTGCGCCGAGATGAAGACCGAATGCGAATTCGTCGTGCAGGATTTCGATGGCTCGATCCCGGCGCTTCAGGCCGGCAAGTTCGACGCCATCATCAACATCACCATCACGCCCGAGCGCGCCGAGAAGGTAGACTTCACCCACAAATACTACCAGACGCCGCCGGCCATCGCCGTGCCGAAGGATTCGACGCTATCAGGCACCTCGCCCGAGGATCTGAAAGGCAAGACGCTCGGCGTGCAGAGCGCGACGATCCACCAGAATTTCGCCGAGCAGCAATACAGCGGCTCGACCGTCAGGGCCTATCCGACCGGCGACGATGCCCGCGCCGACATGGTCAACGGACGCCTCGACGCGGTGATGGACGGCTCGATCATCCTTACCGAATGGCTGAAGAAGCCCGAAGGCGCCTGCTGCAAGCTGCTCGGCCACCTTGACCGCCGACCCCGCCATCCACGGCCCCGGCGTCGGCATCGCGCTGCAGAAGGGCAACAAGGAATTGACCGACAAGCTCAATGCCGCGATCGACGCGCTGCGCGCCAACGGAAAGTACAAGGAAATCAACGACAAATATTTTGCATTCGACGTCTACGGCAGCTGAGACCGACGACTAACGCCTTCGGCAGCGCCGTCCGGCGCTCCCGTTTCTATGAAGATGGAGACTTTCTTGGCCGAACGGCGTTCCCTTTCTACAACAGCATCGTCGGCCTGGGCGCGACCATGGGCCGGGTCGGCGGCGATTTCATCTCCGCCAGATATTACTCCGGCATTGCCGACGAGCACCTGAACACCCGCGAAAATGTCGGTGTCCAGGACCTCAGCACCATGGGCAAGATGGACATCAAGGGTCCGGAGGCCGAAGCGCTGGTCAACCATGTCATCGTCAACGATGCCGCGGCGATGAAACCTGGCCAGGTGCGTTATTCCACTATCTGCCGCGAGGATGGCGGCATCATGGACGACCTCACCGTGTTCAGGCTCGGGCCGGAACATTTCATGCTGGTGACCGGCTCGGTCAATCGCCTCAAAATGCTGCCCTGGCTATTGCATCATGCCCAGGGCCGGAAAACCTATGTCACCGACATCACCGCGGCCGTCGCCTTCCCGACCATTCAGGGGCCGCGCTCGCGCGAATTGTTGAAGGCGCTGGTCTCGGATGCCGATCTTGACAGCCTGAAGCGCTGGTCGTTTGCGTCAGGTCGCGTCGGCGAGACGAAGGTGCTGATTTCGCGCACCGGCGTGACCGGCGAGCTCGGTTTCGAGCTGTTCGTGCCGGCCGACGAGGCGACTTCCGTCTGGGACGCCCTGATGCGGACGGGGGCGGATTTCGGCCTGAAACCCTATGGCGTGCCGGCGATGTTCACGCTTGGCCTGGAGAAGGCCTATCCGGCGCACGGCATCGACATGGACGAGACGCATACGCCGTTCCATGTCGGGCTCGACCGCTGGATCAAATTCGACAAGGGCGATTTCGTCGGCCGCGAAGCGCTGCTGAAGGTGCGCGACAAGGGCCTCGACGAACGCTGGACCGGACTGATCCTCGACGGCGACATGCCTGCCGCAACCAATGCGCGGGTTCTGGCCGGCGACGAGGATGCCGGCGTCATCACCTACAGCGATCATGGCTATTCCCTCGGCAAGGTGCTGGCGACCGCGCGTTTGCGAGTGCCCTTCACCGCGATCGGCAGGGAACTCAGCATCGACATCGACGGCACGCCGACACGTGCGGTTGTGGCACCGATGCCGTTCTTCGATCCGGAAGGGGTCAGATTGAGGGCCTGATCCTTAGAAAAGATTCGCCACCTGACCGCTTCACTTCCACCGACTTGGCGGTAGCGGCCGATATTTCCCCGCACAGCTTCGGTATTCTTATCGAAAGTGGCCTCGCACCCGATCCTGTGGGTGACGCCATCGTCGGGAAAAAAGGCGTGAGGGTTTGGGATCAGTACGGTGTCGGCGAGTCGGCGCTCATTGGAGGCTCGGCGGGCGGCACTGCCGCCATCTCAAACCTGATCCGCGATCAGCCGGTACTGGTCGGGCCGGCGATATTTGGCGAAGTCGAAATTCACCTTGCGGCAGACGGAAATGAGGTCGAGATCGGCGCGATGCACGATCAACTCGTCGTCCAGCGACATCGCCTGCGCCGCGATCTCGCCGGTCGGCGCAATGATGCAGGAACCGCCGATCAAGGCCTGGCCGTCCTCGATGCCGGCCTTGGCCGCTGCCGCGACCCAGACCGTGTTCTGATAGGCGCCCGCCTGCATCGGCAGATGATTGTGGAACATGCGCAGATGCGCCAGCGCCGGCGCCTCGTCGAGCAGCAGCGGCGTGTTGTAGCCGATGAGAACGATTTCGGCGCCGTTGAGGCAGAGCATGCGGTAGGTCTCCGGCCAGCGCCGGTCGTTGCAGATGGCCATGCCGATGCGCACGCCGCGATAGGAAAACACCGGAAAGCCGAGATCGCCGGGCTCGAAATAACGCCGCTCAAGATGCACGGTCGTGCCCGGTTCCGGCTCGCTCGACCCGGGCACATGGACCTTGCGGTAGCGTCCGACAAGCTTGCCGTCCTGCCCGACCAGATCCATCGTATTGAAGCGACGTGTTTTTCCGTCCACTCGCGCCAGCTCGGCGTAGCCCAGCGCGAAGCCTGTCCTGAGGCGCGCCGCCGCATCGTAAAGGCGCTGCGTCTGCGGGCCTGGCATCGCGGGTTCGAAGAAGGCCTCGATCTCGGCCTGGTCGTCGATCCGCCAGCGAGGAAAGAAGGTGGTGAGCGCGAGTTCCGGAAACACCGCGATCTCGGCGCCGGCCGCCGCCGCCCTCTCCAGCAGCGCGATCAGCCGATCCACCGTTTCGGCCCGTTGCGCGCTTTTCTGTATCGGGCTGGTCTGGCAGACCGCGATGGTCAGGTCTCGCGCCATGCAGTCGTCTCCTCGATAGGCTGGTTTCAGGCCGCGGCGATAACCATGATCTCGACGAGGTAGCCGTCGCCGGCGAGCCTGGCCTCGACCGTTGCCCGCACCGGCATGGCGCTCTTGTCGATCCATTGATCCCAGGCGGCGTTCATCCTGTCGAAGTCGGCGACATCGCGCAGCCATATCGTGGCGCTCAGGACCTTGGTCTTGTCGCTGCCGGCCTTGGCCAGATAGGTATCGATCTTGGCCAGCACGTCGCGCGTCTGCTGCGTGGTGTCGCCCGACAGATCGTCGGCCGTCATGCCGGCCAGGTAGACAATTCCATTGTGGCTGAGCACGCGGCAGAAGCGGGGTCCATTCTCGAAGCGTTCGATGGTCATCCGGTCTTTCCTTTTCGTCGTCTTTGAAGCGAGCTGGGTCTTCAGGCCGATGCGGCTGACTCCGTCATTCTGATCCGGCCGGGCGCAAGATCGCCCGGTTCGATGCCTTGACGCAACAGCTCATCCGGCAGCCGTCCGCTGTGGATCAGATCGCGGCATGCCCTGGCGAGTGCCGGCGATGTCTTGACGCCGTAGCCGCCCTGGCCCGCCAGCCAGAAGAAGCCTTGCGCCCTGTCGTCGAACCCAACCACCGGCGAGGCGTCGCTGACGAAGCTGCGCAGGCCCGCCCATTGGTGTTCGATCCGGCGCACCTCGATCGTCGTGGCGCGTTGCAGCCGATCGACGCCGACGGCGACGTCGAAATCGTCGGGATAGGCGTCCATCGGCTCGCTCGGGGTCGCATCCGACGGCGAGACGAAAATCTGGCCGGCATCCGCCTTGAAGTAGAATTCCGCGCCGACATCGTTGACCAGCGGCCAGCCGGCAATGGCGACGCCGTCCGGCGCGGCGACATGGAAGGCGGTGCGCCGCTTCGGCACCAGGCCTATCGGCGCGACTCCAGCCAGGTTGGCGATCCTGTCTGCCCAGGCGCCGGCCGCATTGACGATTGTCGGCGCGGCGAAGCTTCCCTGGCTTGTTTGCAGAACCCAGCGATCGCCATGCCGCCCGATCGCCTTGACACCCGCATTTGTGACGATCTGGGCGCCGCGTTTGCGCGCATTGCGCAGGAAACCCTGATGCAGCTCGTTGACGTCGAGTTCGCGCGAGTCCGGCTCGACGATCGCCCCGCCGACATAGTCGGACCGCAGCACCGGCACGCGCGCCAACGCTTCCCCGGGGCTTATCAGATGGATCGACGGCACGAACTGCCTGGCCCTTTCGAGCTCCTCGTCAAGCAGACCGAGCTGATCCTGGCGCGCGATGGTCAGCATGCCGCGCGGGCGCATCAAGGGATGATCGCAAAAGCCTTGCGGCGGCGCTTCGAGGAAAGACCTGCCGGCAATCGCCAGCCGCCTGACAACAGCGTTTCCGTAATTCTCCGTGAAGCTTGCCGCCGACCGGCCGGTGGAATGGTAGCCGCAATGGCTTTCGCGCTCGAGCAGGATGACGGACGAGACAGCCGCCAGCTCATAGGCCGCGCTCGCGCCGGCAATGCCGCCGCCGATGATCACGATATCGGCCTCCCGTATAGAGGCGCTGTCCGGAGAATTCATCGGGGATCTAATAGCCGCGTTTTGGATCGACAACGTTTAACAGTTTCTCGCCGCGCTGGTAGCGGCTGATATTGTCCGCGAACAGGGCCAGGGCTTTCTGCTCCCAGCCCGCATAGGCCGACGAACAATGCGGCGTGACGATCACATTCTCATAACGCCAGAGCGGATGGTCCGTCGGCAGTGGTTCCGAAGCAAAGACATCGAGCGCCGCCCCCCTGATGCGGCCGGCATCGAGTGCCGACAGCAGTGCCGCCTCATCGACCACGCCGCCGCGCGAAACGTCGATCAGCACCGCCGACGGCTTCATTGCGGCAAACGCCGCCGCGCCGATCAATCCGCGTGTCGCCTTGAGCAACGGCACGCAACAGGCGATGAAGTCGGCTCTGCCCCACAGCGCCGGCAACGCCTCGACGCCGTGCACCTCGTCGACATCGGCGGTTGGCCTGGGTTCGGCCCGCACGCCGAGCGTCGTCATGCCCATCGCCTTCGCCCGCCGTGCCAGGGCCTGCCCGGTATGGCCAAGGCCAAGCAACAGCAAGGTCTTGCCTTGGATCGGCTCGACCGAGCCGGGAACCCAGGCCCGCGCGCGCTGATGGCTGGCGAAATTTCGAAGATTGAGCGAGAAGGACAGCATCGCCCCCAGCGCGTATTCGGCCATCATGTCGGCGGCGGCGCCGGCAGCGTTAGTTACAGTGACCTTTTCAGGGTCCCAGGGACCGAGATGGTCCGTCCCCGATCCACCGACCGACACCCATTTCACCGTCGGGCTTTGCAGCAGCGCGGATCGTGGAAAACGCTCCGTACCGTCGAAGCGTACGGAATAGACGATCTCGGCCTTTGTCCCCTCTATCGATGCGGCAAGCCCGGCGTAGCTCTCACAGGGGTGAACGGCCAACCCCGGATGCGTTTCGCGCAACAGCTTCATTGCAAGCGCCGTCGCGTTGGTGTGGAGGATTACGGTGGGGCCAACTGTCATCGCCGTGTGCTCGGGCCTTTCCGGTACGGTGAGTTTGAACCGCGGTGGGTTTGATGGCATGGGCGCTTTGGAACTTCAAATCCGCAACGCTACAGCGTCGCGCATCCTTTAGGCGTGCCAAATCACGACTCGGACGATCGTCAGTCTGAGTCGTCACTTTCGTTGCGGCCGCAGATGCCACGGCCTGAACGCCAGCCGGGCAAGGTCGCGCGAAATCTCGTCTGCCCCGACCGATGGCGGCATGAGCAAGGCCGGCTGCACGAGATTGCGCACATTGCCAGCCATGACAAGCGTATTGCGATCCGACATGCCACGCGTATCGAGCAACCTGACATCGCCCCCAGATGGTGTTCAGCTTCGCGGCCACGCGGTCCGGCATCATGTCAAGGTCGTGGCGGGCATGAACATTGGCAAGCAGACAACCGGAAGCGCCCTTCAGCCGTGTCTGAGCCAGGCCGAAAAATGTCTCGGCGCATAGATGATCCGGGATACGACTTCCGGAATAGGCATCGAGCACGATTGCGTCGTAGCGATGCCGGTCGGCACGCAGGAAAGCCGGCGCGATTCGGCGACACAACTGGTCTACTGTCTGGTCCTTGGCATCGCGGCCGTCATGTTCCTGGCAGTCTCAAGTCATCTGGTCGGCGATCCCGCCGGCGTGTCGGCCGTTACGCTGCCGCTCGGCCTGCCCTGGATCGGCGCCCATTTCCGTCTCGATGCGCTCTCGGCTTTTTCCCTGGTCGTGGTCAACCTCGGCGGCGTCTTAGCCGGCCTCTATGGACTTGGCTATGGCCGTCACGAGTCCGCGCCGCACCGCGTGCTGCCGTTCTTCCCGGCTTTCCTTGCCGGCATGAACCTCGTCGTCCTGGCCGACGATGCTTTCACCTTCCTGTTGTCCTGGGAGTTCATGTCGCTCGCCTCGTGGGCGCTCGTCATGGCGCACCATCGCGAACAGGACAATACGCGGGCAGGCTACATCTACCTGGTGATGGCGAGCTTCGGCACGCTGGCGCTGCTGCTCGCCTTCGGTTTGCTGGCCGGACCGGCAGGAACCTATACATTCGACGCGATGCGCGCCGCCGAGCCAACCCGGTTCGTCGCCGCCGCCGTTCTGGCTCTCATGCTGCTCGGCGCCGGCTCCAAGGCCGGCCTTGTTCCCCTCCATGTCTGGCTGCCGCTTGCTCATCCGGCAGCGCCGAGCCACGTCTCGGCGCTGATGAGCGGCGTCATGACCAAAGTCGCCATCTATGGCTTCGTACGCGTCATCTTCGACCTGCTCGGCGAGCCGGCGTGGTGGTCGGGGGTCGTCGTGCTTTTCCTCGGCGGCCTGACCGCGGTTCTCGGCATCCTCTACGCCTTGATGGAAAAGGACCTCAAGCGGTTGCTCGCCTATAGCACCATAGAAAACATCGGCGTCATCTTCGCGAGCCTTGGCCTCGCGCTCGCCTTCAAGGCCAACGCGATGCCGTCGGCCGCAGCACTGGCGCTCACCGCAGCACTCTTCCACGTTCTCAACCATTCCTTTTTCAAGAGCCTGCTGTTCTTTGGCGCCGGCGCCGTGCTGACCGCAACCGGCGAACGCAACATGGAGAAATTGGGCGGTCTTATCCATCGCATGCCGCTGACCAGTTTTGTCTTTCTCGTCGGCTGCGTTTCGATCTCAGCACTTCCGCCCTTCAACGGCTTCGTTTCCGAATGGCTGGCCTTCCAGGCCATCCTGCAGAGCCCCGACCTGCCGCAATGGGGCCTGAAAGTCATGGTGCCCGCGGTCGGCGGCCTGCTGGCGCTTTCGGCGGCGCTGGCCGCGGCCTGTTTCGTAAAGGCGTTCGGCATCACATTTCTCGGCCGACCACGCTCCGCGGCGATGGAGCAGGTGCGGGAGGTCGATCGCTACTCACTGGCGGCAATGTTCGTTCTCGCGGCTCTTTGTCTGCTTGCCGGCATTCTGCCGGGCCTTGTCATAGACGGAATTTCACCGGTGACGCTGTCGCTCATCGGCAACCGCATGCCGGTGCAGATGGCGCAGCCCTGGCTGTCGATCGTGCCGATCGCCGAGAGCCGCAGCTCCTACAATGGCCTGTTGGTGCTCGTGTTCATCACGATCTCCGCCTCGCTCGCGGCCGTCGTGATCCACCGCTTCGCCTCGCACGCGCTGCGTCGCGGTCCTGCCTGGGGTTGCGGCTTCCCGGATGTCACCCCGGCCGCGCAATACACGGCCGTCAGTTTCGCCCAGCCCATTCGCCGCGTCTTCGGCACATTGCGCCAGGAACGGCGGCTGCTTCGCCGGCAGCTACGCCGTCGTCGGCGGCGTGTCGGAGGTGCTGCCCGTAGATCTCCACATCCCCGGCTGCCCGCCGCCACCGATCGAGATTTTGAAGGGCCTGCTCGCCTTGCTCGAAGGGGTGAACGCAACTCACCGAGGATGAACCTGACCTCCGACTTCGTAGGGTGCGCTCAGCGACCCTTGTTCGTACAAACGGCGGCCGCAGCGACAGTATCGGCCTGACCATCAGGCATCGGCCCTGGTTCGGTGCAGCCCTTCATCGAAGCCGATCGTAATACGAAAGAGCAGCCGCGGAAGCGTCAGGAGCGCCAGGCGATCCGAACCGGCTGGCCCCTCTATCCAA
>NZ_CAUM01000023.1 GCF_000350085.1 Mesorhizobium metallidurans STM 2683 | reverse complement strand
GCCGGCATTGGGCAAGCCTGCAGCGTATCCATCGTGGCCCAGCGCTCGCAGCTTTATCCGCCGTTCCGTATCGGCTAAGGGGCGGGGACGAAATTCGCCGGACCCAAATATGACCGCCAAGCCCAAATCCGCCCCCCTGTTCCTCGGCATCGACACCGGCGGCACCTACACCGATGCCGTGCTGTGGTCGGAGGGCGGCGGCCCTAATGGCAAAGTCCTGGCCAAGGCCAAGGCGCTGACCACGCGCCATGATCTGGCGGTCGGCATTTCGGGCGCGGTCGATGCGGTGCTGGAGAAATCCGCCACCGATCCGGCCGCGATCAAGCTGGTGTCGATGTCGACGACGCTCGCCACCAACGCGCTGGTCGAAGGGCAGGGCGGGCGCGTCGCGCTGGTGATGATCGGCTTTTCCGAGGGCGACCTCGCCCGTGACGGGCTGAAGGCGGCACTCGGCACCGATCCGGTCGTGTTCTGCCCCGGCGGCCATGATGTCCATGGCAATGCGGCAAAGCTCGACCTCGCCGGGCTGGAGGCAGCACTGCCGGAGCTTGGCGCCTCGGTGTCGGGCTTTGCCGTCTGCGCCTATTTCGCCACCCGCAACCCGGCGCACGAGATCGCGGCGCGCGAACTCATCCGCGAAAAAACCGGCCTGCCGGTCACCGCCAGCCATGAATTGTCGGCCAAGCTCGGCGGCCCGCGCCGGGCGCTCACCACGCTGCTCAACGCCCGGCTGATCTCGATGATCGACCGGCTGGTGGCGGCGACCGAAGGGTTTTTGGCCGCCCGCAAGATTGCGGCCCCGCTGATGGTGGTGCGCGGCGACGGCGCGCTGGTCTCGGCCGCCTTTGCCCGCCAGCGGCCGATCGAGACCATTTTGTCCGGCCCGGCCGCCAGCCTGGTCGGCGCCCGCCACATGACCGGGCTCGACAATGCCATGGTCTCCGACATCGGCGGCACCACCACCGATGTCGCCGTGCTCGACGGCGGCCGGCCCCGGCTCGATCCGGAAGGCGCCACCGTCGGCGGCTTCCGCACCATGGTCGAGGCGGTGGCCATGCGCACCTTCGGCCTCGGCGGCGATTCCGAAGTGGCGCTGGAGGATGGCGCGCTCAACCCGAAAATCCTGCTCGGGCCGCGCCGTCTGGTGCCGCTGGCGCTGGCCGGCATGGTGCATGGCGAGGCTGTCATCGCGGAGCTGGAGCGCCAAATCCGCGCGGCGAACCCCGGTCGCATGGATGGCCGCTTCGCCGTGCGCACCGGCGTGCCGGAGCGGCTCGCCGCCGGCCTCACCGCGCCGGAAGCAAAACTCTACGAGGCGATCGGCAGCGTGCCGCTGGCGCTGGACAGGCTGCTCACCTCGAACGCCCAGAACGCCACCTTGAACCGGCTGGTGTCGCGCGGCCTGGTGCATATTTCAGGTTTTACGCCTTCGGATGCTGCCCATGTCGTGGCTAAGCAGGCCAACTGGGATGCCGCGACCGCCCGGCTCGGCGCCGAGCTGTTCGCCCGCAAGCGCGACGGCCGCGGCCAGTTCATCGCCGCCACGCCTGAGGCGATCTCGGAACGGGTGCTGGTGACGCTGACGCGCTGGTCGGCCGAATACATCCTCGAAACCGCCTTCGCCGAGGATGGGCTGGACGGCGCGGCCACCGTGGCGCACGCGCTGGTGCAGCGCGCCGTCGATTCCCATCCGGGCATCGCCCGGCTCAGCGTCGCGCTCGACCGTCCGGTCATCGGCCTCGGCGCTTCGGCGCCGCTGCACTATGCCGGGCTCGCCGAACTGGTCGGCAATGACTGCGTCGTGCCTGATGATACCGACGTCGCCAACGCGCTCGGCGCCGTCGTCGGCCAGGTCCGCGTCTCGGCCGAGGCCCGCGTCAGCCAGCCCAGGGAAGGGCTGTTCCGCGTCTCGTCCGGGGAGACAGTGCGCGATTTTCTCGACGAAGCCGCGGCGATCGCGGCGGCCGAGGCCGATGTGCGCGCGCTTGCCGCCGGGCGGGCGAAGGATGCCGGCACCGACAGCGCCGAGATCGAGGTCGTCACCGAATTCCGCGTCTCAACGGTCGAAGCCCAGCGCATGTTCATCGAGGCGCATGTCGTGGCGGTGGCGTCGGGAAGGCCGAGGATTGCGGTGTGAGCACCCCGCGCCTTCGTCATCCTAGGGCGGAGCAGGAGCGAAGCGACGTCGCGGAGACCCTAGGATCCATGCCGTGACCTTCGAGCTTCGCCACGCCTGCAGAACTGAAGCTTGTGAGGCAAGGGTGGTCACCTCATTCTGGATTCGCAGCGACTCTCACCGGTCACGGCATGGATCCTAGGGTCTGCGCTCCGCTTCGCGTTCGCTCCGCCCTAGGATGACGAAATGATCCCTTCACCCTAAGCTGAATTGACCCTGCCACCCCGACATGCCAAAGGCGCGCAAAGCCTTCGCCTGGAGAAGCCCCTGATGACCGATCGCATCGAGATCGCCGGATTGCGGATTGCCCGCGAATTGCACGACTTCGTCGCGCACGAAGCGCTGCCGGGCACCGGCATCGAGCCGGACGCCTTCTGGGCCGGCTTTGCGGCCATCGTCCACGAACTCGCCCCGAAGAACCGGACGCTGCTGGAAAAGCGCGACGCCCTGCAGGAGAAGCTCGACCGCTGGTACCGCGACAATGGCGCGCCCGTCGACATGGAGGCGTACAAGAACTTCCTGAAGGAGATCGGCTATCTCGTGCCGGAAGGGCAGGCCTTCTCGGTCGCCACCGGCAATGTCGACCCGGAGATCGCAGGGGTCGCCGGGCCGCAGCTCGTCGTGCCGGTGATGAATGCGCGCTATGCGCTGAACGCCGCCAATACCCGCTGGGGCTCGCTCTATGACGCGCTTTACGGCACCGATGCCATTGCCGAGACCGGCGGTGCCGAAAAGGGCAAGTCCTTCAATCCCACACGCGGCGCCAAGGTGGTGGCCTGGGCAAAGAACTTCCTCGATGACTCCGTGCCGCTCACCTCGGGCAAATGGGCGGGGGTGAACGGTCTCTCCGTTGCCTACGGCATGCTGCGGCTGGGCGAAGGCGCCGGCGCCACCACGCTTGCCGACCCCAGGCAATTTGCCGGCTATCGCGGCGACGCCGCCAACCCGGAAGCGGTGCTGCTGGTCAGGAACGGCCTGCATGTCGAGATCGTCATCGACCGCGCCAACCAGATCGGCCGCACCGATCCGGCTGGCATTGCCGATGTCATCCTGGAATCGGCGCTGACCACCATCCAGGACTGCGAGGATTCGGTCGCGGCGGTGGATGCGCAGGATAAGGTCGTGGTTTACCGCAACTGGCTCGGCCTGATGAAGGGCGACCTGGCGGAAGAGATCACCAAGGCCGGCAAGACCTTTACCCGCAAACTCAATCCCGACCGCGACTACACCGCGCCCGATGGCGGCGCACTGACGCTGCCCGGCCGCTCGCTGATGCTGGTCAGGAATGTCGGCCACCTCATGACCAATCCGGCGATCCTGGACCGCGACGGCAACGAGGTGCCGGAAGGCATCATGGATGCGGCCATGACGGCGCTGATCGCGCTGCACGATGTCGGCGCGAACGGACGCCGGCAAAACTCCCGCGCCGGCTCGATGTATGTCGTGAAACCCAAGATGCACGGCCCCGAGGAAGTCGCATTCGC
Source organism: Mesorhizobium metallidurans STM 2683 (assembly GCF_000350085.1). Taxonomy (GTDB): domain Bacteria; phylum Pseudomonadota; class Alphaproteobacteria; order Rhizobiales; family Rhizobiaceae; genus Mesorhizobium; species Mesorhizobium metallidurans. The sequence goes on along the minus strand of NZ_CAUM01000023.1, from coordinate 84,436 downwards.
CGTCGAGATCTTTGGCCGCGTCGAAGCGCTGCTCGGGATGCCAGAAAACACCATCAAGATGGGTATCATGGACGAGGAGCGGCGCACCACCGTCAACCTCAAGGAGGCGATCCGCGCCGCCAAGGAGCGCGTGGTGTTCATCAACACCGGCTTCCTCGACCGCACCGGCGACGAGATTCACACCTCGATGGAAGCCGGCCCGATGATCCGCAAGGGCGACATGAAGCAGGCCGCCTGGATTTCCGCCTACGAGGCCTGGAACGTCGACACCGGGCTCGAATGCGGGCTGGCCGGTCACGCCCAGATCGGCAAGGGCATGTGGGCGATGCCCGATTTGATGGCGGCGATGCTGGTTGAGAAGATCGCCCACCCCAAGGCCGGCGCCAACACCGCCTGGGTGCCGTCGCCGACAGCGGCGACGCTGCATGCCACGCATTATCACAAGGTTGATGTCCACGCCGTCCAGGCAGCGCTGAAGAGCCGGCCCAAGGCAAAACTCGACGACATCCTCTCGGTGCCGGTGGCGGTGCGGCCGAACTGGTCGCAGGCCGACATCCAGGCCGAGCTCGACAACAACGCGCAAGGCATTCTGGGCTATGTCGTGCGCTGGATCGACCAGGGCGTCGGCTGCTCGAAAGTGCCTGATATTCACGATGTCGGCCTGATGGAAGACCGCGCCACGCTGCGCATCTCCTCGCAGCACATCGCCAACTGGCTGCACCACGGCGTCTGCACGGAAAACCAGGTGATGGAGACGATGAAGCGCATGGCGGCAATCGTCGACCGCCAGAACGAGGGCGATCCGCTTTACCGGCCGATGGCGCCCGATTTCGACAATTCCATCGCCTTCCTCGCCGCCTGCGATCTGGTGTTCAAGGGCCGCGTTCAGCCCAACGGCTACACCGAGCCGGTGCTGCACGCGCGGAGATTGGAACTGAAGGCAAAACAGGGCGCCTGACCTGTTTCAAGCAGGCGCGATCGAGCACGACATGAAGATGTCGGTATGCCTGACATGCTCCGGGGTTTCACGGAAGCGTGGGCAAGGCCTGAAGCCGAACGACTCATTTAAGGCAATGGCGTTTTTCATGTAGAACGCGGTGTGGATTAATACCGTCCGGCTCCGGCCTTTGCGGATCTCCGCCAGCGCGGCCCCGATCAGCGCACGGCCGGTTCCCTTTCCACGGAACGATGCGTCGACAAAGAACTTGTGAATCTCCGTCTTGTGGTCATCGAACTGCTCGAAGGCGACGCAGCCCGCCGGCCGATTCTCCGATCGCGCGATGAACGCCATGGCATCCGGCGCGCCGAATTTCGCCGCCAATTCGCCGCCGCTTGTTTCAGGATGGAAGATGGCCTTCACATCTTCAGCCGAGACACCGTAAGGCGCCACCGCTTCGGCATCCCATTGCGCAAGCTCGCGGCAAAGTCTGGCCACTGTCTCGAAGTCTTCGGCAGTGCGCGCCGGCGAAACCGGAATCATCCCCGCCTCAGCTCCGGTTAGGTCCATGACCGTAACTATGCGACCATCGGGCGCGAACCCGCAACCGTACTTCCAGCGAGCAGCAGAAGCCCTACGCCGCCTGCGCCATCCGCTCCGAACTCATGCGGTAGGAGATCGCCTCCGCCAGATGGATGCGGCCGACCGTCTCGCTGGCGTCGAGGTCGGCCAACGTGCGCGCCACTTTCAGCACGCGGTGATAGGCGCGGGCGGAAAAGCCGAGTTTTTCGCTGGCGTCCTTGAGCAGCGACAGGCCGGATGCATCCGGCATGGCGATCTCCTCGATGACGGAGGGTGAGCAATGCGCGTTGGTGGTGGCGGAGGTGACGCCCAGCCGTTCGAAACGCTCGCGCTGGATGGTGCGGGCACGGGCCACGCGCAGCGCCACCGCGGCACTCTTTTCCGCCCGGTCCGGCCGGATCAGATCGCCGGCCGAGACCGCCGGCACCTCGATCCTGAGATCGATGCGGTCGAGCAGCGGACCGGAGATACGCGCCTGGTAGTCGGTGCGGCAGCGCTCGCCGCGCAGGCAGCGATAGCCCGGCTCGCCGGCCATGCCGCAGCGGCACGGGTTCATCGCCGCGACCAGCTGGATGCGCGCCGGATAGGTGACGCGGTGGTTGGCGCGCGCGATCATGCAGTCGCCGGTCTCCAGCGGCTGGCGCAGCGCGTCGAGCGCCTGCGGCGAGAATTCGGGGAATTCGTCGAGGAACAGCACGCCATGATGGGCAAGCGAGGCCTCGCCCGGCCGCACGCGCAAGCCGCCGCCGACCATCGCCGCCATCGAGGCCGAATGGTGCGGGGCGCGGAACGGCCGCCGGTCGGTCAGCTTGCCCTCGCCGAGTTCGCCAGCCACGGAAGCGATCATCGAGACTTCCAGAAGCTCCTTCGGCGCCAGCGGCGGCAGGATCGACGGCAGCCGCTGCGCCAGCATCGATTTGCCGGACCCTGGCGGCCCCACCATCAGCAGATTGTGCCCGCCGGCCGCCGCCACCTCCAGCGCCCGCTTGGCGCTCTCCTGGCCCTTGATATCGGAGAGGTCAGGCAGGTCGCGCGGCGCCAGCTTGATGCCGGCTTCGGGCCTGGACAGCACCTGCGTGCCGCGAAAATGGTTGGCGATCGCAATCAGGCTGCGCGGCGCCAATATGTCGAACTCCTTGCCGGCCCAGGCCGCCTCCGGCCCGGAGGCGAACGGGCAGATCAGGCCCTTGCCCTCGGCATTGGCGCCGATCGCCGCCGGCAGCGCGCCGGCCACCGCCGCGATGGTGCCGTCGAGCGACAATTCGCCAAGCACGACATAGCCGGCCAGCATGTCGCCCGGAATGGCGCCAAGTGCGGCCATCAGGCCGAGCGCTATCGGCAAATCGTAGTGGCTGCCTTCCTTGGGGAGGTCCGCCGGCGCCAGATTGACCGTCACCTTCTTCGACGGCATCGACAGGCCGGAGGCATGCAGCGCCGCCTGCACCCGCTCGCGGCTCTCGGCCACCGCCTTGTCGGCGAGACCAACGATGTGCATGCCAACCTTGCCCGGTGCGATCATCACCTGCACGTCGACCGGCACGGCCTCGATGCCCTGGAAAGCGACCGTGCGAACCCGCGCCACCATTTTTTCTGCCCCCGAATGCGGGCTCGCCCGAAGCCCATGCGATCATGCCGCGAACGGCGTCAGCTCAGACAACCACAGATTTCGGGCTTAAGCAAGAACATTACGGGAACAACCCAACGCTCCGGGCCAGGTCGATGTCCCGGAGACGACCGATTCCGCGAAGCAATGGAAACTACTTCCGCTTCCCCTCAACACAGTCCCAGAACAAGCTCGCTATATCCGCCCCGCCAAAGCGCTGCACCTCACGCAGGCCGGTCGGCGAGGTCACGTTGATCTCGGTCATGTAGTCGCCGATCACGTCGATGCCGACCAGGATAAAACCGCGCTCCTTCAGCGACGGGCCGATGCGGGCGCAGATTTCGCGCTCGCGCTCGGTCAATTCGGTTTTCTCGGCGCGGCCGCCGACATGCATGTTGGAGCGGGAATCGTGCTCGGCCGGCACCCGGTTGATGGCCCCGACCGCCTCGCCGTCGATCAGGATGATGCGCTTGTCGCCCTTGCGCACGTCCTTCAGATAGCGCTGCACGATATAGGGCTCGCGGAACATCTGGCCGAACATTTCGAGCAGCGAGGCCAGGTTGCGGTCGCCCTCCAGCAGATGGAAGATGCCGGCGCCGCCATTGCCGTAGAGCGGCTTGACGATGATGTCGCCGAATTCCTTGCGGAACGCGGCGACCTCAAGCGGATCCTTGGTGATCAGCGTTTCCGGCATCAGGTCGGGAAATTCGGTGACGAAGATCTTTTCCGGGCTGTTGCGCACCCAGGCCGGGTCGTTGACCACCAATGTCCCGGGGTGGATGCGCTCGAGGATATGCGTTGTCGTGATGTAGTTCATGTCGAAGGGCGGATCCTGCCTGAGCAGGATGACGTCCATCTCGGACAGGTCGGTGCGCACCTTTTCGCCGAGTGAGTAGTGATTGCCCTTCTCGTCGCGGACTTTCATTTCCTCGATGCGCGCGAACACCTTGCCGTCGCGCAGCGACAGCCGGTCGGGCGTGTAGTGGAAGAGCTGGTGGCCGCGCCGCTGCGCTTCCAGCGACAGCGCAAACGAGGTGTCGCCGGCAATCGAGACGGTGGAGACGTGGTCCATCTGGACGGCGACTTTCAACTTCACGGCAGATCTCCAAAGTTCGTCGAAAGCGATATACGGAACTTGGCGCCTTCTGCCAATTGGGCAGAGCCCTTGTGACGCATGCTTCGCTTGGCGCAGGGATACGTTTCCTAAACGGTTTGCTGGCAATGTCGGAGTAATTCCGAGCGCAAAAACAGGGACACCGATGCAAACTTTGTTTGGCACCGGGCAGACAGGCAGGGACAGCACGGATCAGGCCTTCACCGATCCGTTGACTGGGCTGGGCAATCATCGCCGCTTCTTCGACAAGGTCGACCGCCTGATCAGCGACCGTGCCGACGACCCGGCGCCGTTCGCCGTCGGCATCCTCGACCTCGACGGCTTCAAGCCGATCAACGACCTGTTCGGGCACAAGGCCGGCGACGAGATATTGGTCCAGGTGGCGATGCGGCTGCGCGCTTCGATGGACAGCTACTCCACCGTCTGCCGCATCGGCGCCGACGAATACGCCTTCCTCTATCCGATGGTGTTCAGCGAGGAGGCGGCCGCCGCAAGATCGCGCATGCTGATCGAGATCCTTTCGGCGCCCTACGATGTCGGCGAACGCACCGCCAGGCTTTCGGCCTCGGTCGGCTGCTCGCTGTTCTATTCGGGCGACGAAACCACCGAGATCCTGGTCAGCAAGGCCGAGACGGCGCTTTATCATGCCAAGCGCTCGGGTCGCGGGCGGGTCGTCGTCTATAGCAGAGAGATGGAAGAAGCGGCCAAGCGCGTCACCCGCATCGAGCAGGCGCTGCGCCGCGCCGTTTCGGCCGGCGAAGTCGAGCCGCATTTCCAGCCCATCGTCGATCTCAGGACGCGGCGCGCCATCGGCTTCGAGACGCTGGCGCGCTGGACCGATCGCGACCTGGGTTCGGTCTCGCCGACGGTTTTCATCCCGATCGCCGAGGAACGCGGCATCATCGGTCCCCTGTCGCAGCTTGTGCTGCGCAAGGCCGCCGAGGCGGCCAGGAACTGGCCGAAGGAGTTGTTCCTGTCCTTCAACCTGTCGCCGTCGCAGCTCGTCGACCAGAACACCGGCCTGCACATATTGGCGATCCTCGACCGCACCGGCTTCGATCCGCGCCGGCTGGAGATCGAGATCACCGAAACCGGCCTGATGAACGATCCGGCATCCGCCAAGAAGATCGTCGAGGACCTGCGCCGCGTCGGCATCCGTGTCTCGCTCGACGATTTCGGCACCGGCCAGTCCTCGCTTGGGCGGCTGCGCGAATTCCATTTCGACAAGCTCAAGATCGACCGCGCCTTCGTCGCCTCCATTCTCGACGACCGCCCGTCGGAGCACATCATCCGGGCGATCCTCGCCATGTGCGAAGGGCTCGGCGTGGACGTGGTCGCCGAAGGCATCGAAGAGAAGGCGCAGGCGCAGCGCCTCATCCAGTTCGGTTGCGCCGGCGGGCAGGGGTTCCTGTTCGGCAGGCCGGCCGATGCCGAAGCCACGCTCGGCTATATCAGAGATTCGTTCCGCGGCGAGATGCGCGCAACAGTGGCCTGACGACCGGCGGCGCTGCCGCCGCGGCGCGACGATTTCGTCAGACTTGATGCATGTCGCGCAAAAGCATGCCCTCGGGCTCGACCCGAGGGTGCGCAGCGGTTTTGCGATAACGACTTTGCATAAAACAAGCCAGCGAATCTGTTTTTTCGCCCTTGCTCCTCCGACCTTACTGGATAGGATGCGCGCCGGCCGGACAGGGCCTGGATCGGGAGAGAAAAAATGATGCCATCGGCGCGTTTTGCCGACCTAGAGGGCGCTTCGGTGCTGATCACCGGCGGCGGCTCCGGCATCGGCGCCGCCCTGACCGAAGGGTTTGCCCGCCAGGGCGCGAAGGTCGCCTTCATCGACATCGCCAAGCGTCCGAGCACGGCATTGGCCGACCGCATCGAAAACCAGCTCGGCCGGCGGCCGCTCTATCTCAAGGCCGATCTGCGCGACATCGAGGCGTTGCGCGCCGCTGTCGCCAAGGCGGTTGAGGCGCATGGCGACGTCACCGTGCTGGTCAACAATGCCGCCCTTGACGATCGCCACGCCGTGGAAGACGTCACCGTGGAATTCTGGGACAACAACCACGCGGTCAATCTGCGTCCGCATTTCTTCGCCGCGCAGGCGGTGGCGCCGGGCATGAAGCGGGCCGGCGGCGGCTCGATCATCAATTTCACCTCGACATCGTTTCTGATGAACTTCCCCGACATGCCGGCCTATACCGCCGCCAAGGCCGGCGTCGTCGGCCTGACCAAGGGTCTTGCCGGCAAGCTCGGCGCCGACAGCATCCGCGTCAACGCCGTTGCGCCGGGCTGGGTCATCACCGAGCGGCAGAGAGAGCTCTGGGTCACCGAAGAGGGGCTTGCCGCCCATGTCGCCAAACAATGCATCAAGGACGTCATGCAGGCCGACGACATCGTCGGCACGGTGCTGTTCCTGGCCTCGGATGGCTCGCGCATGCTGACGGCGCAGACGCTGATCGTCGACGGGGGTTACCTGTGAGGCCAGGGACTGCGAGCAACGCGCCGGCGGTCGCGGCGATCGACTGGGGCACCACTCGTCTCAGGGCCTGGCTGCTCGACGATGCCGGCACGGTGCTTGCCGAACGCCGCGGCGACGACGGGCTGATAACCGCGCGCGAAAAAGGCTTTTCGACAGTCCTCGAAGGCCACCTCGCCGCCATGGGCGCGCCGGCGTCGCTGCCGGTGATCATCTGCGGCATGGCCGGCTCGCGCCAGGGTTGGCTGGAAGCGTCCTATGTCACCGTGCCGGCGCCGATCGGCGCCATCCTGGCCGGCGCTGCCCGCATAGAGGGCCAACGCCGCGACATCCGCATCGTGCCGGGCCTCGCCCAGCGAGAGATCGACGCGCCCGACGTGATGCGCGGCGAGGAAACCCAGCTTGCCGGCGCCGGTTTGCCGGCAAAGGGCCGCCATCTCGTCTGTATGCCCGGCACGCACTCGAAATGGGTCGCCGTCGAGGACGGCGCGGTCACCGGTTTCGGCACCTGGCCGACCGGCGAGCTCTATTCGGTGCTGGCGGCGCACTCGATCCTGCGCCATTCACTGGGCGAGCAGCCCAGTCCGGTCACTTCGGACAATCCGTTCTTCCGGCGCTGGTGCGAGACGGCGCTGGGCGAAGGCGGCGACGTGACATCGAGACTGTTTGCGATCCGCGCCGCCGGCCTGTTGCTGGATATGAAAGCCGACGATGCCGCCGCTTGCCTGTCCGGCCTGCTGATCGGCGGCGAGATCGCCTCGGCCAGCCGCCGCTATGGAAAAAGTGCCGAGCCCGTCGTGCTGGTCGCGTCCGGCGCGCTCGGCGCGCTCTATGCCGAAGCGCTCGGCCTCGCCGGGCTTGAAATCAGGACGGTCGACGCCGACGAGGCGGTGCGCGCCGGCCTGGTCGAGGCGGCGCGCGAAAATGGCATGATCGCCAAAAGTGGAGTTGCCGCATGACCGAGACCGCACCCTTTCCGAAGCTCGGGCGCGGCCTTGTCGCCATCCTGCGCGGCCTCAGGCCGGACGAGGCGGTGGCCGTCGGCCAGGCGGTCTTCGCGGCCGGCATCGAAGCCATCGAAGTGCCGCTCAATTCGCCGGATCCGTTTGTCTCCATCGCCAGCATCGTCAAGGCGCTTCCCCTCGCGGCCCTGGTCGGCGCCGGCACGGTGCTGACACCGACCGATGTCGATGGCCTGCACAAGGCTGGCGGGCGGCTGCTGGTCAGCCCCAACATCGACACTGAAGTGATGGGCCGCGCGAAGACATACGGCATGGTGACGATGCCCGGCGTGTTCACGCCCACCGAGGCGTTCCAGGCCATCCGGCTCGGCGCCTCGGCGTTGAAATTCTTCCCGGCCAGTGTGCTTGGCGCCACCGGCATCGCGGCGATGCGCGCGGTATTGCCCGCCAGGACGCTCGTCGGCGCGGTCGGCGGTGTCTCGGACAAGGACTTTGCCGGCTACAAGGCGGCCGGCGTCAGCGTCTTCGGTCTGGGATCCAGCCTGTTCAAGCCTGGCATGAGCGTCGATGAGGTGACGACGCGGGCGCAGGCCGCCGTCGCGGCCTGGGATGCGGCGTTTGGAGCAGCACAATGAACGAGACCATCGTTTCCGTCTTTTCCGACCACGTCTGCCAGCTCGGCGAGGGGCCGAGTTACGATCCCGCCACCGATACGCTCTTCTGGTTCGACATCGTCAACGGCCAGCTTCTGGAAAAGCGCCTGTCCGGCGGTGCGACCAGTGTCCACGAGCTTGGCCAGATGGCGAGCGCCATCGCCATCATCGACGAGCAGCGGCAGCTGATCGCCGCCGAGACCGGCCTCTTTGTCCGCGATGTCGCGACCGGCAAGCTGACGCTGCACACGCCGATCGAGCCCGACAATGCGGTCACCCGCTCGAACGATTCGCGTGTCCATCCTTGCGGCGCTTTCTGGGTCGGCACGATGGGCAAGGGCGAGGAGAAGGGCGCCGGCTCGATCTACTGGTTTTTCAAGGGCGAGTTGCGGCAGCTCTATTCCGGCATCACCGTGTCGAACTCGATCTGTTTTTCGCAGGATGGCACGATCGCGCACTACACCGACACCAGCACCGGCTTGCTGATGCGCGTCGGCTGCGATCCGGCGACCGGCCTGCCGGTCGGCGAGCCGAAGGTGTTCGTCGATCACCGTTCGGCCAAGGGCTATATCGACGGCTCGGTCTTCGACCGCGACGGCATCTTGTGGAACGCCTGCTGGGGCGGCAGCGTCATCGAGGCCTATGGACCCGACGGAAAGCTCGTCCGTTCGATCGCCATGCCGGTGACGCAGCCGTCCTGCCCGGCCTTTGTCGGCAGGAATGCCGACCGGCTGGCGGTCACCTCCGCCTGGTCGGGCAAGAGTGAGAAACAGCGCCTGCTCGATCTGCAAGGCGGCATGACGTTTCTGCTCGACATTCCGGTCAATGGCCGCTTCGAGCCGCGTGTGCTGATTGCCTAGACCCGTGATCGGTGCCGCTGTCGTGCGGGCGTCCGGCCGGTGTCGGTTCAGCGAAAGCCTGATACATTGGCCATGCGATGGTAGGCGATCGCGCCGCCAGGAATCGCTCACCCATGTCAAGCCGCAAGCCGAAACTGATCCTCGTCTACGAGCCGGAAAAGGCCTGCATCGGCCGGCTGGTCGCCGATGGCCATTCGCCTGAGCGCGCCGCCGAAATCGCCTCCTATCTGGCGCAATCGACCGATATCGCGCCCGAGTTCGACGCTCTGACGGCTGCCTGCCTGAAGCGCGGTCTGTCCTTTACACCTGTGGCGCTCGACGATGCCGCGAGCGCGCTCGCCGGCGAGGATCCCGAGGCCACGCTTGTCTGGACGCTGACCGATGGCATCGCCTATTTCCGCGGTGGCGCCGCACCCGCACTGGCACGGCTAAACGGCCTGAAGATTATCGGGGCCGACGATGCGCTGTTTGCGCTTTGCCAGGACAAGTTCCGTGCCGGCGCCGTGCTTGGCGCGCTCGGCCTGCCGGTGCCACAGGCCGGGCTTGCCCGCGACGGCCGCTGGCTGGTCGAGCCTCCGGCCTCGGACGCCGGCTGGTTCGTCAAGCCGAACCGGCTCGGCGCCAAGATCGGCATCTGGCCGGATTCGCGCTGCCGTGATGTGCAGCACGCGCTGGAGCTTAGCCGGCGCGTCTTTGCCGCCTATCGCGACGATGTCGTCGTGCAGCCCTATGTCGCCGGGCGCAATGCGCGCGCAAGTTTTCTCGGCCTGAAGCCGGATACCGGCGTCGAGGCGCTCGGTATCGCCTTTGTCGATTCGGGCGGCGATTTCCAGACCATGGCCGACAGCCTGGCGCTCTACGGCGACACCGGCGAAGCCGCCAGGGCGGCGGGAGAGTATACGGAGCCGGTGCTTGAGGCGGTTGCCGACATCCAGCCGGGCGCCGCCGCAACAATCCGCCGCATCGCCGAGCGGCTGGTGACCGGGCTCGGCCTGCGCGATGTGTTTTCCATCGATTTCAGGGTCGAGGCGGACGACCATGTTCACCTCATCGAGTTCGAAGTCTGCCCCGGCTTGCCCTGCTTCGATTTCCGTGCCTATTGCCGCACGCAATGGGACATGGGCCTCGCCGATGCGATGGCCGAGACCGCTGCGAGCCGACTGACCGGTTAAACTGGCCGGATTCCGGGACGGGCTGGTGGCATTCGTCCCCAGCGTTGCTTCCGGCGGATACTATTCGTGCGGCATTCGCTCGAATGCCTGCAACATCGGATCCATCGTGTCCCATGCATGGCCGCGGATGCTGTATGTCAGCGCCTGCGGTTGGAACTGGCCGGGATCGTCGAGGCTGGTCGCGTGGACGGCTATTAGGTCCGGCATGGCGGCGAATGTCAGGTAGACCGGCGTTCCGCAGGTCGGGCAGAAGGCGTTGATTTTTTCGTTGCCACTGTCGCCTTTTATCCGCCAGGTTTTTGCTTCGCCCGTAATTGTCGCAGCGGCGCGCTGGGCGAAGGTCACATAGGATCCGTGCCCGGTGCCACTGCGCTTTTGGCAATCGAGGCATTGGCAGTGGTTCTCGAAGATAGGCTCGCCACTTGTTTCATAGCGGATCGCGCCGCATGCGCATCCGCCGGTATAGCGCCTGGTCATTGTCATTCTCCCGCTCTATCTCTTTGTTTTTGCGCAATTCCCTGGGGAAAGCGCTATGCGCTTTTCCCGGGAAAACCGTTTCACACTGTTCCTGGAATTGCTCTGGGATCAGGCCGATTTCGGCTTGGCGAAAAGGTCGATGCCGCTGCCGGTTTCGAGGAAGGATTTCATGCTCGACAGCACCGCCGGCCAGCCCTGGCTGATGCCTTTCGCCATGCCGCTGCCGGCTTCGAGTTCGTCATGGGTGACGGTGAGCCGCACCATTGTGTCGTACTCCTCGATGGCGAACGTCACCCGGCTGTATTGCGACGGGTCGTCGGCCTGCGAGGCGTTCGCCCAGGTCATCACGAGACGGGTCGGCGGCGAGATTTCGACGACCTTGCCGACGAGTTCGACGGTGCGCTCGTCATTGGCGCGGATATGTTCCCATTTCGATCCCGCCTTCCAGTCGGAGACGTTCTCGTGGCCCCAGTAGCGCCTTGCGACGTCCGGCCTGGTTATGGCCTCGAACACCTTTTGCGGGGTCGAGCGGATATAGGTCACGTAGACAAAACTGGTCGTCTCTCGGGTCATTGGTCGCCTCCTTCGAGTTCTTGCTTCAGGTCGTGCAGCAGGCTGAGCCGCTGCCGTTCGAATTTCCGCACCCAGCGCTCGTAGATGTCGTGCAGCGGCACCGGGTTGATGAAGTGCAGCTTCTCGCGGCCGCGCTTGACCGTGTTCACCAGGTTGGCCGCCTCCAGCAGGTCGAGGTGCTGGGTGGCGGATTGCCTTGCCATGTCCAGGTTCTCGCAAAGCTGGCCGAGCGTCTGCCCGTTCTTCTCGCACAGAAGGTCAAGCAGCCTTCTGCGTGTCGGGTCGCCCAGCGCTTTGAAAACCTTGTCGGCGTCCATTGATCTCGTCCGTGTTGAGGTCATAATATGCAGGTAAATACCTGCATGTCAACGCCGATCTTTCCGCCTCGGGATTGTTCGACGAGCTATCCGGACTTGGAGGTCGATTGCTGGATGCGCCGGCCATGTATCGGTTGTTGTCAAACGGCTCCGGCCGGTTGTCGGCCAGGCTCCATAGCCGCCGGCGACCCAGCACCTTTGGGTGTCTCGACAAATGGCTTGCGTTCCAACACGCCACTTAATAGTGTGTTAAGTGAGGGAGCAACGCGGTGAAAGTCGACCCTGCGACATATCCGGAGGTGGCCGCGCTGGCGACGGAAGCGCGCAAGGCGAAGCATGTCGGTGGACGGATCAAGGCCATACGCACGGCCCGACGCATTTCGCTTCGCCAGTTGGCCGACATGGTCGGCACGACGGCGAGCTTTATCAGCCAGTTCGAGCGCAATCTGAGCGGAGCCAGCGCCAGCACGCTGATGCGGATCGCGGCTGCCCTGGACCTCGGCATCAATGATTTGTTCGAGCAGACCGAGGGCGCCTTCCACAAGGTGCTCACCAGAGCCGGCCGCCCCCTGCTGCCGGTCAGCCAGGGTTGCCGAAAGACGCTGCTGTCGCGGCGGCCGATCCATGAATTCGAGGTTTATTCGGGAGATTTCGACGTTGGCGGCTCGACCGGCGACGACGCTTACACGCATGGCGGCAAGCACGAGATGTTCGTCGTCCTGAAGGGAACAGTCGAGCTGACATTGGCCGACGAGCGCTTCGTCATGAACGAGGGCGACAGCATCGAGTACGCAACTTCGACGCCGCATCGCACGGTGAACATTGGCGGGACGCCGGCGGAGGTGCTCTGGATCATTGCGCCGCCAACCAGCGGCGCGGCGGAGCTCAATCAATATATGCCCGGACAAGGCTCGCAGCCGGGTGGACTGAAGTAACGCGGGTGTACATAAAATGGGAGAATGCAACATGAGGATCAGGATTGGACAGGGGATCGCATTCGGGTTGCTGATGATGACCACCGCGGCGCTTGCACAGAGCAAGCCCGTGGCGGGCGAGGTGGCCGAGGGCTCGCTGAAGGGCAAGACGCTCACCTTCGTCTCGTATGGAGGCATTTATCAGGATGGGCAGATTGCCGCGCTAAAGGAATTCGTCGACAAGTCCGGTGTAAAGCTGCTCAGCGACGGGCCAACCGAAATCTCGAAACTGCAGGCGCAGGTCGAGTCCGGCAACGTGACCTGGGACGTCGTCGATACCGGTGATTTCCCGCCCTACGTCTATTGCGGCAAGCTGTTTCAGAAACTGGACTTCTCGAAGATCGACACCTCGAACATTCCAGAAGGCCAGATCAGCGAATGCAGTGTGCCGGCCATGAACTATGGCGTGGTGCTGATGTACAACACCGAAAAGTACAAGGATAATCCGCCCAAGAGCTGGAAGGATTTCTTCGACGTCGAGAAGTTCCCGGGCTCGCGCGCTCTGGAAGGCAGCGGCGATCTGTCCGGCGGTATGATCGAGCAGGCGCTGCTTGCAGCCGGCGGTTCGGTGGAAAACATGACTGTGGCCGACATCGACAAGGCTGTCGAGAAGGTGAAGTCGCTCGGTCCGGACACGATCTTCTGGAAGACCGGCGCCGATTCCCAGCAACTCGCCGAATCCGGCGAAGCCGACATGATCGCGATGTGGACCGGACGGGCCATGACCACGGTGAAGAATGGCGCCAAGTACACGCCGGTGTGGCAGGACTGGCTGGTCGTGATGGACCAGATGACCATTCCGATGGGCGTCAAGGACGCCGACGCGGCCTATGCGCTGATCAACGCCTATGTCGGCAAGAGTGCGCAGGAGACGCTTGCCAAAACCACCTCGTATACACCGATCCACAAAGACGCGAAGCCGCAAGTGGACGAGGTTACGGCAGCGTTCATGACCAACACGCCGGACAAGCTCAAGCTTGGCTATCAGCAGAACATCAAGTTCTGGGTGCAAAACTTCGAGGTGGCGAACGAAAAGTGGAACGCGCTGATGGCGGGCAACTAGGTCCGCTGCCCGTGGCAGCGAGCGCAACCGGCAGCCGGGACACTGGTCCGGCTGCCGCGGCGGACGATCGGTGGCGCTGGTTTCGGGGACAGGCTTTCTGGCTCGTCGCGCCGGCGCTGCTGTTGCTCGTCGTCTGCCTGGGCCTGCCGCTCGCCATCGTGACCCTGCGCAGCTTTTCCGAGCCGCAATGGGGATGGCAGAACTATGTCTGGTTCTTCGGAACGCCGGTCAACCTGACGGTACTTCAGCGGACCTTCGCCATCTCCGCCTGGGTGACGCTGGTGTGTGTCATTGCCGGCTACCCCTATGCCTATGTGATGACCGTGGTCGGACCCAAGATGCGGCTCGTCCTCATCCTGTGCGTGCTGGTACCGTTCTGGGTAAGCGGCGTGGTGCGCACCCTGGCATGGGTCATCCTGTTGCAGGACTCCGGCGTGATCAACTCCGTCATCCGGAGCCTCGGCCTCGGTCCGGTCAAGCTGATCCGCACCCAGACGGGCGTGGTGATCGGCATGGCGCAGGTGCTGCTGCCGTTCATGATCCTGCCGCTCTATTCGGTGATGAAGGCGATCGATCTGCGGCTCTTGCAGGCGGCACGAAGCCTCGGCGCGAGTCCTGCGCGTGCCTTTGCCCAGGTCTATCTGCCGCTCTCGCTTCCGGGCGTCTACGCCGGCGCCATCATCGTGTTCATTCTCGCACTCGGCTTCTACATCACACCCGCACTGCTCGGCGGTCCGCGTTCGACCATGCTCTCGACCCTGATCCAGAACCAGGTACTCAGCCTGCTCAACTGGGGCCGCGGCGGCGCGATGGGTGTGGTGTTGCTGATCGCGACCTTCATCCTGCTCGCGCTCGCGGCACCGCTGTCGCGCCAGCCGCACAAGACGGGGTCGAGACGCCAATGAAACAGCCCGGTCGAATCCTGCTCGGTTTGTTCTGCCTGCTCGTCGCCGTCTGGCTGATCGCACCGACAATCGTCGTCGTGCCGATGTCGTTCAACGACAAGAAGTCGCTGGCCTTTCCGCCGTCCGGCTTCTCCTGGCAGTGGTACCGGAACTTTTTCACCAACCCCGAATGGTCGGCGAGCCTGGTCAGTTCGCTCAAGGTTGCCGTCGTCACGGCAGTGTTCGCCACCGTCATCGGCACGCTGGCGGCGTTCGGCCTCGATCGCATGAAAAGCCGCGTCAGCGGCGTGCTGCGCGCACTGCTGATCACGCCAATGGTCGTGCCGGGGGTGGTGCTCGCCGTCGGCATCTATGCCGTCTATCTCGACACGCAGCTGGTCGGCACCATGACCGGTTTCGTGATGGCCCACACGATGCTCGCCGTTCCTTTCGTCATCATTGCCGTCTCCGCCAGCCTGGAAGTCTTCGATAAACGGCTGGAAACCGCCGCGGCCAGTCTCGGCGCCACCCAGCTGACGGCGTTCAGGACCGTGACGTTGCCGCTGATCGCGCCGGGCATCTTGTCGGGCCTGCTGTTTGCCTTCGTAACCTCATTCGACGAGATCATCGTCGCGCTGTTCATCACCAGCCCTTACCTGAAGACACTGCCGGTCCAGATATTCTCCAGCATTACCCGCGACGCCGATCCTACGGTTGCGGCGGTGGGCACGCTGCTCTTCATCGCGACGTCGCTGGTGATCGGGGCGGGGCTTCTCATCGGTTCGCGGCAGGGAAAACGCTGACATGGCCTCACCATCAACCCGCGGCGCAGCCATCGATCTAAAGTCGGTCAGCAAACACTATGGCAGCTTCATCGCTCTCGATGAAGTCTCGCTGCGTATCGAGCCGGGGGAGTTCATGACGCTGCTCGGGCCTAGCGGTTCGGGCAAGACGACCACGCTGAACATCGTCGCCGGCTTCACCGAGGTGAGCTCGGGTTCGCTTGATGTCGGCGGCAAGAGCGTCATCGGCGTACCGGCGCACAAACGCAATACCGGTGTGGTCTTCCAGCACTACGCGCTGTTTCCGCATATGACGGTCAGCAGGAACGTCGCTTATCCGCTGACCCTGCGCGGCATCGCCAATCCCGATCGTGAAGCCCGGGTGCGCAAGGCCCTGGACATGGTGAAGATGACGGATTTCGGCCATCGCTTCCCCAGCGAGCTCTCCGGCGGGCAGCAGCAGCGCGTCGCGCTGGCCCGCGCCATCGTATTCGACCCGCCATTGCTGCTGATGGACGAGCCGCTCGGGGCGCTCGACAAGAAATTGCGCGAATGGCTGCAGCTCGAGATCAAACGAATCCACCGGGAACTGGGCACCACCTTCGTTTACGTCACGCACGACCAGGAGGAGGCCCTGGTCCTCTCGGACCGTATCGCCGTGTTCAACCAGGGACGCATCGAGCAGATCGGCAGCGGTCGCCAGCTCTACGACGAGCCCGAGACCTTGTTCGTCGGAAAGTTCGTAGGCGACTCGACCATACTGCGTGGCGCGCCCTCCACCTCGGGCGACGAGACCGCCATCGACATAGCCGGACGGAAAGTAACCACCGCCAAACGCCTTCCCGGCGGCGTCAAACCCGCGATGCTGCTGCGGCCGGAGAAGCTGAGCCTCGCCAGACGGGGGATGGGCGGACAGGATCGAAACACCCTGCCCGGGCGCATTGGCGAGGCCATCTATCTCGGATCGGGCTCCAAATACGAGGTCGTTCTGGCCGACACGTCCAAGGCGATCGTGCGCTCGACGCTGGATGCCGAGACCTTCGCCATCGGCGACGAGGTCGACCTCATATTTGCCGGCAGCGACGTGAAGCTGCTGGCGGACGACGAGAAGGCCGACCTGAATCTGACCTGAAGCTGGGAAATCGCGGCAATGGACGTGAAGAAGAACGGCGACGTTTCATTCTGGTATGCCGACATAGGCGGCGTGCCCGGCTATCGGCCGCCGTTGCCGGGCGATATCGTGGCGGACGTTTGTATCGTCGGGGCAGGCTACACCGGCCTTTGGACCGCCTACTATTTGAAGCAGGCGGCGCCGCACCTCAATATCGTCATTGTCGAGAAGGAGTTCGCCGGGTTCGGCGCTTCGGGACGCAATGGCGGCTGGCTGTCCGGCGGGTTCTCCTGGTCGCGCGAAAAATATGAGAAGGCATCGTCCCGCGCCGGAGTCATCGCCATGCAGGCGGCAATGATGGGCACGGTCAACGAGGTTATATCGGTCGCGGAGACCGAAGGCATCGACGCCGACATTCGCCGTACCGACGAATTGCTGGTCGCAACCAACGAGGCGCAGGAGCAGCGCGCCAAGGCGATGTATGCCCATGCCAGGTCATGGGAGCTGAGCGACGAACGCGTGGGGTATATCGATGCGGCGCAGATGCGCCGGCGCATAGCGGTACACAACGCGCGCGGCGCCTTCGTCATCAAGAAGGTTGCGCGGGTTCAGCCCGCAAAGCTGGTGCAGGGGCTCGCCAGGGCAGTGGAGCGCCTCGGTGTCCCGATCTACGAACAGACGACCGTGCTGTCGATCGAGAAGGGCAAGGTCGCAACCAATCGAGGCGTGGTGCGCGCCGAAAAAATCATACGCGCGACCGAAGGCTTTACCGCCGGAATTGCCGGCCACGAAAGGCTCTGGCTGGCGCTTAACAGCGCCATCGTGGTGACCGAGCCGTTGTCCGAAAAACTGTGGAGCGAAATCGGCTGGGATGGCTATGAGGTTCTCGGCGACGCCGCGCACACATATTGCTATGCGCAGCGCACCCGGGAAGGACGCATTGCCATGGGCGGACGCGGGGTGCCTTATCGATTTGGCTCGAAGACCGATGTTCGAGGCGTCACTCAGCAGGCGACGATCGACAAGCTGCACAAGATCCTGACGACGCTTCTGCCGCAGACCAGTGGGCTCAGGCTCGACCATGCGTGGTGTGGAACGCTCGGCGTGCCGCGGGACTGGTGCACGACAGTAGGCTTTGACAAGCAGACCGGGATAGGGTGGGCAGGCGGCTATGTGGGCCTCGGCGTTTCCACCTCGAATCTCTCGGGACGCACGCTGAGGGACCTGCTGCTGGGCAACGACACCGACCTGACCCGGCTGCCCTGGGTCAATCGAACGGTTCGTAAATGGGAGCCGGAGCCGCTGCGCTGGCTGGGCGTCCATTCCATGTATCAGCTCTATCGAATTGCCGACGAGCGGGAAGCAAAGGGGCTGCCGCGCACATCGCGGCTGGCGGCCCTGGCCGATCGCATCACCGGCCATTGAACCGCACCACCCGAGGACTTAGGAATGATCGACTTCAAGACCTTCGCGCACCTTGCGCATATCGACCTCGGTGAGCCCGTGCTGAAACCCACCTCGGTGGAGGGCGATCAGCTCGAAGCAGCCAACACCCTGTGGACTTCGGATGACGGCAAGATCGAAGTCGGCGTCTGGGAATGTTCGCAGGGCCGGTTCACCGCGCGCCGGGAGACGAATTCCGAGATTTGCCACATCGTCACCGGTCGCGTGACGCTGCACGGCCCTCACGGCGCGGTTAGAGATGTCGGACCCGGTGAATTGCTTGTCCTGCCGCTTGGCTGGGAGGGCGAATGGACCATCCACGAGAAAACGCGGAAGCTCTACATCCTGCATTCGGTCTGACCGCCGCGGCGGTTGTGATCGCCCCAGTCCCATCGAACAGCCCTAAACCCCCTCGACCAGCACGATCTCGCCATCGGCGACCTTCTGGCGGATGGCGACGGCGCGCTGGTATTCCGGCGAGTGGTAGCAGTCATGCGCATCGGCGAGCGATGGAAACTCGATGATCACGTTGCGCGCTCGGCCCGGCCCCTCGGCCTTTTCATGCTCGCCGCCGCGTGCCAGGAATTTCACGTCGAAGCGGTCGAAGGCAAGTTTGGCGGCGGCGACGTAGTCCTTGTAGCCTTCGGCGTCGCGCACATCGACGCGGGCGATCCAGTATCCCTTGGGCATTCTTCTTCTCCGAAATTTTCTAAGCCGAGCGCATCTCGGCCAGTATGGCTTCCGCGACCGCCCGCCTGTCGGCGGCGCCGACGATCGGCCGGCCGACGACGAGATGGCTGGAGCCGTTGCGGATCGCTTGGCGCGGCGTCACCACGCGTTTCTGGTCGCCATGGTCGCTGCCCTTGGGCCGTATTCCCGGCGTCACGACGGCCATGTTGGGCCCGACGATCCGGCGCACTGCTTCCGCTTCCTCGGCCGAGCAGACGATGCCGCCCATGCCGGCATGCAGCGCCTGTTCGGAACGTCTCAGCACCAGCGTATGCGGGTCGTATTCATAGCCGGCGTCAATCACGTCCTGCTCGTCCATCGACGTCAGCACCGTGACGGCAAGCAGGCAGAGATCGCTGCCCCTGGCCGCCTCGACCGCCGCCCGCATCGTCTTGGGATAGGCATGCAGCGTCAGCATGGTCATGCCCATCTTGACGATTGCTTCGACGCCCTTGGCGACCGTGTTGTCGATGTCGAGCAGCTTCATGTCGAGGAAGATCTTGGTGCCGCCGCTGGCGAGTTCGCGGGCGAAATCCAGCCCGCCGGCGAAGGCGAGCTGATAGCCGATCTTGTAGAAGGAAACGACGCCGTCGAGTTCACGCACAGCCTTTTCGGCTTCCTTCAGCGTCGGCACGTCGAGGCCGACGATCAATCTTTCCTGCATGGTATCGGCCTGGTCCAGGATCATGCCTCGATCCGGGTGGACAGCAAACGCGAGGTTTCGATCAGCGTGCGGCATAGGTGCTCCATCGATTTGCGTAGTCTTTCGTCCCTGAAATTCCCGGCCTCGTCGAAGGCGTTGCCGCCCTCCGATACCGAGCACTCCGGCGTCACCACCTCCATCTGGCAACGTACCAGCACGGCGCGCAAATGGTTGATGCAGCGTATCCCGGCGAAGTTTCCTTTGGAAGACGAGCAGAGGCCGGCGACCTTGCCGGCAAGCGGCCTGAACGAGCGGCTGCCATCCTTGCGCGCCCGGCTCACCCAGTCGACGCTGTTCTTGAGCAGCGGTGGGATGGAGCCGTTATATTCGGGCGTCGCGATCAGCAGCCCGTCATGGGCGGCGATCAGCCGGCCGAGCCTCATGGCGTTTTCAGGGATGCCCTTTTCCTTTTCCAGATCCTCGTCCAGGATCGGCAGCGGATAGTCGATGAGCGAGATGCGAGTCACCTCGGCGCCCTGCATGGCAAGCTCCTTCTGCGCCACATCGGCGGTCCTGCCGCTATAGGCGCCTGATCGGACCGAGCCGGCGAAGACGAGAATTTTCGGGATCACTGCCATTGGCCACCCTTGTCCCCGGACAGGTACAGCCAAGGGCCGGTCAAATCAACGCGACTCGCGCCGGTAGATCCACAGCTGCGTCGGCGGGATGTTGCGGATGATGAAATCGAAATGCTTGACCGTGTAGTCGCCACGGCCGGGCGGGATCGGCGACAGCGGCCCGTAGGTCAGCTGCACGACCGGGCGGCCTTCGGGGATGCGGTCGAGCAGACTTTCGATATAGGCGATGCGCTGGGCGACCGGAAAATTGAGCAGCGGCACGCCGGAAACGACCGAATCGAACACCATGTCGCGTTTGTCGCCAAGCGTGGCGTCGAGATTGAAGGCGTCGCCCTCGATGACGTTGACGCCGGGATAGAGCCGGCGCAGATGGCGCACGAAATCGGTTGAATATTCAACCGCGTAGAGATTTTCAGGCCGCACGCCATGGGCGAGGATGGCGCGGGTGATGACGCCGGTGCCTGGCCCGACTTCGAGCACCGGCAGGCCCGATTTCGGATTGACGATCGAGGCCATCTTGCGCGCCGTGATGGAACTGGTCGGCACGATCGAACCGACCGTCTTCGGTTTGTCGATCCAGCCCTTGAAGAATTTCAGTTCGTCGTCGAACTTTTCCGCCAGCGCTTTTCGCAATCCGGGACCACGTGCCATGCGAGTTCTCCTGAACGCTCCCCCGGGACGCTACTTAGCAGTTAAGCAGTCCAAGGCAAGGCGAATGCCCGCATAAGGTGTTGATGACGCTAAGGCATGTCGCGCAAAAGTGCGTAGCGGTTTTGCGATAACGACATGCCTCGAAAACGAAAATCCAAAGCCCTGCGAGCAGGCCTATTCTACACCCTGCCGGCTGGAATTGCTTCAGCGCTCGCCGAAGGTTTCGAAAAAGTCCTTCATGCGGGCGAAAAAGCCGCTCGACTGGGGCGAATTGTCCTTTGAGGAAAGCTGCTCGAACTCTTCCAGCAGCTCGCGCTGGCGGCGCGACAGGCTCTGCGGCGTCTCGACCGCGGTCTGGATATAGAGATCGCCGACATTGGGCTGGCGCAGCACCGGCATGCCCTTGCCCTTCAGGCGGAACTGGCGGCCATTCTGGGTGCCTTCCGGCACCTTCACCTTGGTCTGCGTGCCGTCCAGCGTCGCCACTTCGAAGGAGCCGCCAAGGGCGGCCGTCGTCATCGAGATCGGCACCTTGCAATAGAGATCGGCGCCGTCGCGCTGGAAGAATTCGTGCGGCTTGACCGCGAGGAAAATATAGAGATCGCCGGACGGGCCGCCGCGCAGACCGGCTTCGCCCTCATTGGCAAGCCGGATGCGGGTGCCGTCCTCGATGCCGGCCGGGATGTTGACCGACAGCGAGCGCTCCTCGGTGACGCGGCCTTGGCCGGCGCATTTCGGGCACGGTTCCTTGATGGTCAGGCCGCGCCCCTGGCATTGCGGGCAGGTGCGCTCGATCGAGAAGAAGCCTTGCGTCGCGCGCACCTTGCCGTGGCCGTTGCACATCGAGCAGGTGACCGGCTGGGTGCCAGGCTTGGCGCCGCTGCCGGAGCATTCCGTGCACGAGATTGAGGCTGGGACATGAATCTGCGCGGTCTTGCCCGAGAACGCCTCTTCCAGCGTGATTTCCATATTGTAACGCAGATCGGCGCCACGCTCGCGCCCGCCGGACGAACGGCGCTGGCGCCCGCCCATCATGTCGCCGAAAATATCCTCGAAGATGTCGGCGAAGCCGCCGGCGCCAAAACCATGCGCGCCGCCATTCATGCCGCCCTGCTCGAAGGCGGCGTGGCCGAAGCGATCATAGGCCGCGCGCTTCTGCGGGTCCTTCAGCGTCTCGTAGGCCTCGTTGATTTCCTTGAATTTGTGCTCGCAGGCGTGATCGCCGGGATTGCGGTCGGGATGGAACTGCATGGCAAGCTTGCGGAAAGCGCTCTTCAGCTCCTTGTCGTCGGCACCTTTCTGGACGCCCAGCGTTTCGTAGAAATCAGCTTTCATTTTTTCCCGCTGTCCGGATGCTCAACGTCTTGAGGCATTGTTCGTGTCTTTTGCCGGCACTGCCGTTTCGATTTAGGTGCGATGGGGCCGGGATGCCAGTGTCGCGAAGGGGTTGCCCGCATTTTTTCGGGTGAAGCCCGCTCTTTTTTGCAAGAGGTTGCAAAAAAGCCCGGCTGTGCGCCGGGCTCTCTGCTTTATTTTGCCGTAAGACGGCTCAGGCCGACTTCTTCTTGTCGTCGTCCTCGTCGATTTCCTCGAAATCGGCGTCGACCACATCAGAGTCCTTGGCGGCGTCCGCCTTGGCATCGGCTTCCGCGGCTTCCTTCTGCGAAGCCTCGTACATGGCCTGGCCGAGCTTCATCGAAACTTCGGCGAGCGCCTGCGTCTTGGCCTCGATCTCGGCCGCGTCGTCGCCTTCGGCAGCCGTCTTCAGCGCCGCGATCGCATCGGCGATCGCCGTGCGGTCGGCCTCGGGAACCTTGTCGCCATATTCCTTCAGCGACTTCTCCGAGGAATGCGCCAGCGCTTCGGCCTGGTTGCGGGCCTCGACCAGCGCGCGCCGCTTCTTGTCGGTCTCGGCATTGGCCTCGGCGTCCTTGACCATCTTCTCGATGTCGGCATCCGAAAGGCCGCCAGAAGCCTGGATACGGATCTGGTGCTCCTTGCCGGTGCCCTTGTCCTTGGCCGAGACGTTGACGATGCCGTTGGCGTCGATGTCGAAAGTGACCTCGATCTGCGGCACGCCGCGCGGCGCAGGCGGGATGCCGACCAGGTCGAACTGGCCGAGCGCCTTGTTGTCGGCGGCCATTTCGCGCTCGCCCTGGAAGACACGGATGGTCACGGCCGACTGGCTGTCTTCCGCCGTCGAGAACACCTGGCTCTTCTTGGTCGGGATCGTCGTGTTGCGCTCGATGAGGCGCGTGAACACGCCGCCCAGCGTCTCGATGCCGAGCGACAGCGGCGTCACGTCGAGCAACAGCACGTCCTTGACGTCGCCCTGCAGCACGCCGGCCTGGATTGCAGCACCCAGTGCGACGACCTCATCCGGGTTGACGCCCTTGTGCGGCTCCTTGCCGAAGAACTGCTTCACGATCTCCTGGATCTTGGGCATCCGGGTCATGCCGCCGACCAGGACGACCTCGTCGATCTCGCCGGCCTTCAGGCCGGCATCCTTGAGCGCCGCCTTGCAGGGGTCGATGGTGCGCTGGACGAGATCCTCGACCAGGCTCTCGAACTTCGCCCGGGTCAGCTTCAGCGTCAGGTGCTTGGGACCGGTCGCGTCGGCGGTGATGAAGGGCAGGTTGATCTCGGTCTGCGTGGTGGACGACAGCTCGATCTTGGCCTTTTCGGCCGCTTCCTTGAGGCGCTGCAGGGCAAGTTTGTCGTTCTTCAGGTCGATGCCTTGTTCCTTCTTGAACTCGGCCGCCAGATATTCGACCAGACGCATGTCGAAATCCTCGCCGCCGAGGAAGGTGTCGCCATTGGTCGACTTCACCTCGAAGACGCCGTCGCCGATCTCGAGCACCGAAATATCGAACGTGCCGCCGCCAAGGTCATAGACGGCGATGGTCTTGCCTTCCTTCTTGTCGAGGCCATAGGCAAGGGCAGCCGCGGTCGGCTCGTTGATGATGCGCAGCACTTCGAGGCCGGCGATCTTGCCGGCGTCCTTGGTCGCCTGGCGCTGGGCGTCGTTGAAATAGGCCGGAACGGTGATGACCGCCTTCTCGACCTTCTCGCCGAGATAGGCCTCCGCCGTTTCCTTCATCTTCTGCAGGATCATCGCCGAGATCTGGCTGGGCGACTGCTTCTTGCCGCCGGCCTCCACCCAGGCATCGCCATTGTCGCCCTTGACGATCTTGTAGGGGACAAGCTTCTTGTCCTTTTCCGTCACCGGATCGTCATAACGGCGGCCGATCAGGCGCTTGACCGCGAAGATGGTGTTTTCAGGATTGGTGACCGCCTGGCGCTTGGCCGGCTGGCCGACAAGGCGCTCGCCGTCGCTGTTGATGGCGACGATGGAAGGGGTCGTGCGCGCGCCTTCCGCATTCTCGATGACCTTCGGCTCCTTGCCATCCATGATGGCGATACAGGAGTTGGTCGTTCCCAGATCGATACCGATTACTTTTGCCATTTTTCTAGTCTCTCCGCTAAGCAGGCTCTCAGGACCCGTAAGGCGTTCCGACGAAAGCCCCTGTTCACAAGAAATTCCGTTCCAGCAACCGGCATTCCGGCGCTGAACGGCTTGGCGCGTATATAAGAACAGGCTGCGCAACGCGCAAGCATTCTGCGCAATGCATCCATCACCCTTTGCTACAGCATCCCCATGGACCTTTCCGCGTCCGTCCGCGACTGATGCTCAGGCGCCGCATGGCGCGACCCGAAAAGGACAGCCCCATGACTGGAAAACCAGAGGTTCCACCGTTTGCAAGCACCTTATCGCCGGCGAGTGAAATCTCATACGGGTGGGGCGATTCGCCGGCCGGCTGCCTGCACAGCAAATACCGACTTTCCCTTTTCCAGATCATGGTCTAGCAGTCGATCCAGACGAAGCGCCCGCAACCAACGGCGCCTGGAAAGGCCGGATCATGAGCAAAAAAACCCTGATCGCTCCATCAGTGCTGGCGTCGGATTTCTCCAGGCTCGGCGACGAGGTCGAGGCGGTGGCCGCGGCCGGCGCCGACTGGATCCATCTCGACGTCATGGACGGGCATTTCGTGCCCAACATCACCTTCGGCCCGCCGGTCATCAAGGCGATCCGCAACCGCACCAAGGCGTTCTTCGACTGCCATCTGATGATCGCGCCGGCCGATCCCTATCTGGCGGCCTTCGCCGAGGCCGGTTGCGACGGCATGACGGTTCATGCCGAGGCCGGGCCGCATCTCGACCGTTCGCTGCAGACCATCAGGAATCTCGGCAAGAAGGCCGGCGTGTCGCTCAATCCGGCAACGCCGGAAAGTGCTGTCGAATATGTGCTCGACCGGCTCGACCTGATCCTGATCATGACCGTCAATCCGGGCTTCGGCGGCCAGGCGTTCATTCCGGCCATCGTCGACAAGGTGAAGCGGGTAAAGGCACTGATCGGCAACCGGCCGATCCGCATCGAGATCGACGGCGGCGTCTCGTCCGAAACGGCACCGCTCGTCGCCGCCGCCGGCGCCAGCGTGCTGGTCGCGGGTGCGGCCATCTTCAAGGGCGACAGCGTCGAAGCTTATCGGGCGAACATCGAGGCGATCAGGACGGCGGCGGACAACGCGGCCGGCTGAGGGGCGGTTGACAGAGGGACCGGCTGACGCCGCGCCTCAGCCATTCAACTGCGTCGGGATGCCGAGCTGCGACACGATACGCCTGCCCGAAGCCTCGAGGTCGCGTTTCACCCCCTCCGCATCGTCCCACAAGAGCTTTCCGTCGCGCTTCCTGGACTGGCCGGCGATCATCACCGTTTCCACATTGCCGACATTCGACTGCATAATGACGGTCGAATAGGGATCGTGAACCGGCCACATGTTCCAGTCCGTGGCGCGCAAAATGGCGATGTCGGCCTGTTTGCCGGGCGTCAGTGAGCCGATCCTGTCGTCCAGCCCCAGCATCCTTGCGCCTTCCAGGGTGATCCAGCGCAGCGCATCGCGGGTAGAGACCATGCAGGCTCCGGGGATCTCGCCTGTGGTCCGGCGCGACAGATCATTGTCCAGCGAGCGCTGGCAGGCGAGCGCCATGCGCGCCACCGTGAACATATCGCTGGAAACCAGCGATTCGATGTCGACGCCGAAGGACGGCTGCCCGCCGGCCGCCAGCACCCGACCGGTGATGGGAAAGCCGTGGCCTTGCGTCATTTCGTTCTCCGGCGTCACCGTGAACGAGACGCCGGCGCCGACGAACCGCCTGATCTGCTCGTCGCTCAGATTGTTGCCATGCACGACATTGATGCCGGGTCCGACCAGCCCCTCGGCCTCCAGCCTCTCCCAGCCGCCCGGCGTCTTGGCCTCGCCGCCGCCCTGATGCATCGAGGCGACCATGCCGAGCTCGCGCGCCAGCCGGAAATCGGCGCGGGCGACATCCATGGTCGAATAATGCGGCCCGAGGATAGCGAGCCCGAGCGTCACCAACTGGTCGCGGCCGGCAAAGCGGCCGCGCAGCAGGCGCTCGATCTCGTGGCGCGGAAGCGGCACTTCGGAAAAATGCGGCTGGCCGGGTTTGGGATCGGGCTTCGGCGATCCGTGCAGGAAGACCGAGCGTATGCCGCTCTCGAACAACGCCTCGACCGCGGCATCGGTATGGTCTGACGTCGGATTGTTGTGGCACCAGTCGCCGAGCGTGGTCGCCCCGGCATTGATCTGGCCGATCGCCCCCGCAAGCGTGGCGATGTAAATGTCCTCGGGCCGGAAGGCTGTAGCCAGGCCCCGGTGCACCCAGCGGAAATATTCGAGCAGCGTCATGTTGGAGGTGAGGCCGCGCAGAGCGGTCTGCCATGTGTGCATATGGCCGTTGACGATGCCGGGGATGACGATGCGCCCGCGCCCGTCGATCACCTCGGCCTGATCCGCCTGCAAGTTCTGCCCGACGGCGGCGATCCGGTCACCGACGACAAGCACGTCGCCGTCGAGAAAATCGCCGACGCTGTCATCCATCGACAGCACGATGGCGTTGCGGATGAGGGTGCGCGGCTCTTGCGTCATGAGCGGATCAGCGGCACCAGCGTGAAATCGAAATCGAGCCGCTTGTCCGGCCGTCGTTCGAGGCCGGGCGGGCCGGCGTCGCTGGCGCGCATGGCGTCCAGCTTCCGCACCAGTGGTTCGCGCACGCCGAAGACGGCGTCGTTGTCGACGAATTTGTCATGGGTGAAGAAGATTTCGGTGACGATCGGCTTGTGGCGCTCAGCCCTGACGATGAAGTGGAAATGCGACGGCCGCCAGGGCGACCGGCCCGCCGCCGCCACGATCGCGCCGACCGGACCGTCCATCGGGATCGTGTAGGGCGCCGGCTCGACGGTGGTGAAGGCATAGCGGCCCTCGGCATCGCATTCTTGCTTGCAGCGCAAATTGTCGTCGTCCTGCGCCGCGTCCTGCGTGGCATATTCGCCTTTCGCGTCGGTCTGCCACATGTCGACGACTGCCCCGGAGATGGGCTTTCCCACCGTATCCCGCACGACGCCGGTAACCAGCACGGTCGTGCCTTCATTGTCCTTGACCAGATCGGCGCCGAAGGGGACTGTCGGGCTGTCATCCGAATAAAAGGGGCCAAGCACACTGCCGATGGTGGCGCCCGGCGTCGCGTTGAGGAGATCGACCAGCGAGGTCACGCCCATGACGTCGGACAGCAGCGCGAATTCATTGCGTTTGTCGTCGCTGATCTGGCCGGCACGCCACAGGAAATCGATCGTCGCCAGCCATTCCTCATGCGTCAGCCCGACCTCGCGGACGAAGGCGTGGACATGGTGGGTGAGCCGCTGCAGCAGGTGATGCAGACGCGGGTGGGGCGCGTTGCCCCAGGCCTGCTGCACGGCTTCGGTGATGTTGTCGGCGGTGATGTCGCGCATGGTGCCGTCTCCTCCCGTACCGGCCTGTCACTCACTTGGCTGCCGGGCGTGTCCCGGGCTCTTCGGCCGCGATGCCGTTGCGCAGGATGCCGATGCCTTCGATCTCGACCTCGACCACATCGCCGGGGCGCATCCAGAGCGGCGGCGTGCGCGCGTGGCCGACGCCTTGCGGCGTGCCCATGGCGATCATATCGCCGGGTTCGAGCGTCATGAACTCCGAAATGATCGAGACCGCCATGGCGACCGGGACCATCATGTCGGCGGTGCTGGCATTCTGCACCGTCTCGCCGTTCAGCCGGCAGGCGATGCCGAGGCCGGAAGCTCCGGCGGGAAGCTCGTCCGCCGTCACGATGACGGGGCCGACCGCACCTGTCCTGTCGAAATTCTTGCCGGGCGTCCATTGATGCGTCTTGCGCTGGTAGTCGCGGATCGAGGCGTCGTTGAAGCATGTGTAACCGAACACGTGATCCAGCGCATCGGCCTCCGAAATGTAGCGTCCAGCGCGTCCGACGATCACCATCAGCTCCGCCTCGAAATCGAGTTTTTCCGAGACGCGCGGCGCGATGATCGCCTCACCCGCCGGCAGCAGCGACGTCGCCGTGCGCAGGAAGATCGCCGGATAATCCGGCACCGCGTAGCCGCCTTCCTGCGCATGCGCGCGGTAGTTCAGGCCAAGGCAGACGATCTTACCCGACGGTTCGAAGGGCAGTGCCAAAGGCGTCGTCGCCAGCTTCTGCCAGGCGGCGGGCGGCAGGACCTCAACCTGTTTGGCGATCGCGGCGAGCCCGTCCTTGCCCCAGTTGATGAGCTCGAGCAAGTCAGGGCTCGACGAGCCCAGCACGGCGATGTCGGTCCCGCGCACGACGCCGAGCCGCCGCTCGCCATCCTCGATGCAAACCGCAAAGCGCATGAAATCCTCCTGCAATCTGCCTTCTGTTAAAATCGCTAATTTTATTGATGTCAATATATTATCGATTTTATTGCAAAGCCCTGCGCGTTTCCCTATAGTCGGGACACCAGACCGATTCAGCCCCATGCAGGAGAAAAATGCCCATGCTTTTCGCCATCCATGCCCTCGACGGTGAGAACGGCCTCCAGCGCCGGCTGGCCAGCCAGGATGCGCACAAGGCGCATCTGACGACGGCGGCGACCTATGGCGTCACCCTCATTATGTCCGGGCCGCTGGTGGAAGACGACGGCATCACGATGAAGGGCAGCCTGCTGATCGTCGACGCCGACGGGCGCGGCGCAGTCGAGGCGTTCAATGGCGCCGATCCCTACAGGAAGGGCCGGCGTCTGGGGCGACGTGACGATCACCGCCTTCCAGAAGCGCCAGGGCTGACGAAGCCCGGAGTCGATCAACATCGGAGAACAGGATGCGTGTCGCGGTCGCAGGTCTTGGCTGGTGGGGCAAGCAGATCATCTCGTGCCTCGACAAGAGTGTGCGTTTCCAGGTGCTCTACGGCGTCGATCCGGCGCCGCCGGAAGGCGCTCTGGATTTCCTTCGCCAGCATGGCGTCGGCCATGCCGCCGATCTGGCCGCGGTGCTTGCCGACGACGCCGTCGAAGGCGTGATCCTCGCCACGCCGCACCGATTGCACGAGGAGCAGTGCCTGGCGGTGATCGCCGCCGGCAAGGAATTGTTCTGCGAAAAGCCGCTCACCATGAGCGCCGCCGGTGCGGCCCGCGTCATCGAAGCCTGCCGGAAAGCCGGCAAGATCCTCGGCATCGGCCATGAGCGCCGCTACGAAGCATGCTTCGAGCAGGCCCAGAAACTGCTCGACGACGGCACGCTGGGCAAGCCGCTGTTGTTTGAGGCCAATATCAGCCACGATCTGTTCCGCGGCATCGACCGTTCGAACTGGCGGCTGGACCCGAGGCACGCGCCGGCCGGCATGATGACGGCGACGGGCATCCATCAGACCGATCTCTGCGTCGCCTTCTTCGGCGCTCCCGCCGAAGTCCGCGCGCAGACGTCGAGCCTGATCTTCGAGCCGCCCGCCACCGATTTCGTGACGGCATCGCTGACCTTCAAATCCGGCGCGCGCGGCACGATCAGCCTTTTGTCCTGCACGCCGTATTATGGACGCGTCACGGTGTTCGGCGACAAGGGCTGGATCGAAATCGTCAGCGAAGGCAATGTCGACCAGGGCAAGCCGACGACCGTCACCGTCTGCACCGGCACAAAGGAGCCGCGCCAGGTGACGGTCCATCACCCGGCCGATACGGTCACCGCGAATTTCGAGGCCTGGGCCGCTGCCGTCGCCGGCGAGAAACCTTACCGCTTCACCCCTGCGCAGCTTCTCGACAACATCAAGCTGTTCGAGGCCATCGTTACGTCGGCAAGCCAGGACGGCGCGGTCGTTCGCCTTTGATCAGAAGCGCGATCTTGCCCTTGAGGGCCGCAAGCCCGACATTGTAGGATAGGCGAGGAGCCCGACCACGGCACGGATAAGGGCAACACCACGCAGGCAACAGGAGCCGCATTGACGTACGCAACGGCCGATCTGAATGACGAGGGCGCTGCGTCCAAGAGCACGCTCGCCAGCACCGTCTATCATCAGCTTCGCGATGACTTGCTGCACGGCGTCCTCGAAACCGAAAGCAAGCTGCGCGTCGAATGGGTGGTTTCCCGTTATGGCGCCGGCGCTTCGCCCGTTCGCGAAGCTCTCAACCGGCTTGCCTCGGAAGGCCTGCTCGGCCGCCACGACCAGCGCGGCTTCTTCATCATGCCGCTCAGCGCGGCCGAGCTGGAGGAACTGACGCGCACCCGCTGCTGGCTGGAAGAGCGGGCGCTGCGCGAAGCCATCGCCAACCGCACGCATGAGTGGGAGGAACAGCTCGTGCTGGCGCTGCACCGCCTGTCGCGCACGCCGCGCCGTTTGCCTGAGGATCCCCTGGCGATCAGCTCAGATGCGACCAATCCCGCCCCAACCAATCCCGATTGGGAAAAGCTGCATCGCGCCTTCCACCGCGCGCTGATTTCGGCCTGCCGGTCGCGCTGGCTGGTGGGGTTCTGCGACCAGCTTGCCGACCAGGCCTATCGCTACCGCCAGATGGCGCGCGGCGGCGCCGGCGTCCAGCGCGACGAGCTCGGCGAGCATCGCCTGATCGCCGAACGCGCCCTCGACGGCAATGCCGACGGCGCGGTCCAGGCCTTGCTCGACCACTACCGCCTGACGACGGCACTGTGCATGGAGCGCTTCAGCCAGAGCGGAGACCCGAAGGCGGCCTCAGGCAAGGCGCGCCGGCGGCTGTAGCGGCGACTTTTGGGTGCGATGCTCTAGCCTGCGGTGCTGCCGCCGTCGACGAACAGGACATGGCCGGTGACGAAGTCGGAAGCCCTGGCCGCCAGGAAGATCGCGGCGCCGACAAATTCCTCCGGTTCGGCAGGGCGGTTGAACGGAATGCGCGACATGAAGAGATCGCGCACTTCCGCTGTCTTGAGGATGAAATCGGCAAGAGGTGTCTTGATGACCGACGGTGCGATGCAATTGACGTTGATGCGATGCTGCGCCCACTCCGTCGCCAATTGACGCGTCAGCAGATGCACCGCGCCCTTGCTGGTGCCGTAGCTGACATAGCCGAGCGGATGGCCGACAAGCCCGCGCACCGAGCCGATGGTGATGATCTTGCCGCCCTGGCCACGCGCGATCATGCCGCGCGCCACCGCCTGTGCCGGCAGGAACGTGCCTTTGACGTTGATCGCCATGATGCGATCGAATTCTTCAGGCTCCAGGTCGACCGCGGCGGTGCGCCTGGCAAACCCGGCCGCCGTCATCAGAATGTCGATCTTGCCGAGCGCGACCTCGGCCTTGGCGACGGCATCTGCAACGCTGGCCGCATCGGTGACGTCGCAGGGCGCACCGATCACCGTGCCCTTGGACTCAAGACCCTTGACCGCGGCGTCGACCTTGTCGGCATCGACATCGGAAATGACGACGGAGGCGCCGGAAGCGAGATAGGCTTCGGCCACCGCGACGCCGAGCCCGCCACCGCCACCGGTGATGAAGGCGGTCTTGCCGGTCAGCGTGAACTGTCCTGCCACATCCATGAAAGGCGATCCTCCAGTCAAGATATCTCTTCTCCATTTTTAGCGATTTTTATTGATATGTCAAAGTTATATCGATATTTTAAATCTCTATTGGATGCCTTTCCGGACCTCTTCAGGGGGCTCCTTTTCGGGAGTCAGGATTGATGGACCGCAGCCTCTTTTTTGCTGATCTCCTGAACACCATCGCCGATCGCGGCCGGATGATGCTGAACCTCGTTCGCGGCGACGAGCCGGTCTCGGCCGACAGCCTGGCACGTCTATGCACGCGCCTGCTTTCCAGCCAGGGCGAAGCGTCGGGTGTCGCCTATGCCCGCGAAATACTCGAGCGCTGGCGCACCCTCGACGCCGACGGCAGGCTGGCCTTCCTGCATGTGCTGCGCGATCGTTTCGGCACCGATCACGGCAGGCTTGCCGATGCCGTTGATGCCTATCGCGACGCGCCCGACGATCACACCGCGCTCGCTTTGCACGATGCCGCCGAACCGGCCCGGCAGGAGCTGCTGCGCCGCCTGAACCTGGCGCCCGGCGGCATCGAGACATTGGTGCGCATGCGCGAGGATCTGCTTGCCCGGCTGACAACATCGCCCGACCTTGCCATCGTCGATGCCGACTTCACGCATCTTCTGTCGTCATGGTTCAATCGCGGCTTCCTGGTGCTGCGGCGGATCGACTGGTCGACGCCGGCCAACATCCTGGAAAAGATCATCCGCTACGAAGCGGTGCATGCCATCCACACCTGGGACGATCTGCGCCGCCGCATCGAGCCCGACGACCGGCTCTGCTATGCGTTCTTCCATCCGCAGCTCGGCGACGAGCCGCTGATCTTCGTCGAGGTCGCGCTCACCCGCGCCATGCCGTTGACGATCGCCGAGCTGCTTGCCGACGAACGGCCGCCGGTGCAGCCACGGCAGGCGACGACGGCGGTGTTCTATTCCATCTCCAACTGCCAGGAGGGGCTGCGCGGCATTTCCTTCGGCAATTTCCTGATCAAGCAGGTGGTCGAGGATCTGCGCCGCGACCTTCCCGGCCTGACCGATTTCGTCACGCTGTCGCCGGTGCCGGGTTTTGCCCGCTGGCTGGCCGAACAGGCCAGCCCATCCGCCGCCGAGGCACAGAACCTTATCGCCAACGAGGGCTGGCATGCGGACGCCGCTCAGCGCGACCGCGCAGGCGAGGTCTTGCTTGCCCTGGCGGCGCAGTATTTCCTCGAGGCCCGCACCACTTCCGGCAAGGTCATCGACTCGGTCGCGCGGTTCCATCTCGGCAATGGCGCGCGGCTGGAGCGCATCAACCTTTTCGGCGACCTGTCGCCCCGCGCTCTGCGGCAGGCGCATGGCCTGATGGTCAATTACCGCTACAAGCTCGACGACATCGAGAAGAACCACGAGCTGTTCGCTGCCAAAAACGATGTGGCGGCCGCACCCACCGTGCGCCGCCTGCTGCCGAAAGCCGCAGTGAGGCCGGCCGCGCCGCAGCTTTTGCCGCCTGGTCGATCCGCCCAACCCTAGAGCCGGATTCAGATTTCAGGTCGAATCGACCTGAAATCTGAATCCGGCTCCAAATCTAAAGGGATAGAGCATGATGTCGTGCGAAAACCGCTTCACACTTTTCGGCATCATGCTCTGGAGAGATACATGAGCAATCATTTGTTCGATGCGTTTCGCGCCCGGATGCCGGCGCCAGGGCGGCTCTTGATGGAGACAGATGACGGGCGCTCGCTCACCTATGGCGACATGCTGGCCCGGTCGGCGCAACTGGCGCACGCGCTGCTGCAACTGGGCGTCGAACCGGGCGACCGCGTCGCCGTCCAGGTCGAGAAGAGCCCGGAGGCGGTCTTGCTCTATCTCGCTTGCCTGCGCGCCGGTGCCGTCTTCCTGCCGCTCAACACCGCTTATACGCTGACCGAGCTCGGCTATTTCTTCGGCGATGCCGAACCGCGCCTGGTCGTCTGCGACCCCCAGAGGGCAGCCGATATCGAACCGCTGGCGCAGGCATCGGGCGCCACGACCGTGACGCTCGGCCGCAACGGCGAAGGCTCGCTGATCGACCAGGCCTCGCGCCAGTCTGCGGATTTCCATGACGTGGCGCGCGGACCGGACGATCTGGCGGCGATCCTCTACACGTCGGGCACGACCGGCCGCTCGAAAGGCGCCATGCTCAGCCATGAAAACCTCACCTCGAATGCAAGGGTGCTCGTCGACCACTGGCGTTTCACCAGCGCCGACGTACTGATCCATGCGCTGCCGATCTTCCACACGCATGGCCTGTTCGTCGCCACCAATGTCATCCTGATGGCCGGCGCCTCGATGCTGTTCGAAACCAGATTCGACCCAGCCCGCATCGTCTCGCTGCTGCCGCGCGCCACGGCGCTGATGGGCGTGCCGACCTTCTACGTGCGCCTGTTGCAGCAGGACGGCTTGAACGGCCAGGCGGCAAAGAACATCCGCCTGTTCATCTCCGGATCGGCGCCGCTGCTTGCCGAGACGCACAAGGCCTGGCGCGAACGCACCGGCCATTCGATCCTTGAGCGCTACGGCATGACCGAGACCAACATGAGCACGTCGAACCCCTATGACGGCGAGCGGCGCGCCGGCACGGTCGGCTTCCCCTTGCCCGGCGTCGCACTGCGCATCGCCGATCCCGACGGCGGCGGGCCGCTTGCCCAGGGCGAAGTAGGCATGATCGAGGTGAAAGGCGCCAATGTCTTTTCCGGCTATTGGCGCATGCCGGAAAAGACCAGGGCCGAGTTCCGCGATGATGGCTTCTTCATCACCGGCGATCTCGGCCTGATCGACGCCGACGGCTATGTCCACATCGCCGGGCGGGGAAAAGACCTGATCATCTCCGGCGGCTACAACATCTATCCGAAGGAAGTCGAGAGCGAGATCGACGCCCTTGCAGGCGTCAGCGAAAGTGCCGTCATCGGTGTCACCCATCCGGATTTCGGCGAAGGCGTCACCGCGATCGTGGTGCGGGCGCCGGGCTCAGTCGTTACCGCTGCCGATATCGTCGGCGCCGTCGCCGGGCGGATCGCCAAATACAAGCACCCGAAGCAGGTGATCTTTGTCGACGAATTGCCGCGCAACACGATGGGCAAGGTGCAGAAGAATGTTCTGCGCGAGACCTATAGGGATCTCTACGTTTCTCAGAAAGCCGGCTAACGGAGCGGAGCTCAGGCAGCCGGCTTCTGCCGGTTCGGGAACACGGAGGTCCGCGCGTTGGGATGAGCCGGCATGGCGCGCGGCGCATAAGGCGCCTCGGCGTCCAGTTCCTCGGCCGCATGCCAGGCCCAGCGCGGATCCCACATTGCACCGCGCGCCATGCAGACGAAGTCGGCCTTGCCGCTGGCGATGATTTCTTCGGCCTGCCGCACGCCGGTGATCAGCCCGATCGCCATCGTCGGGATACCGGCCTCGCGCCGCACCGCTTCGGCGAAGGGCACCTGATAGCCGGGGGAAAGCGCGATCTTCTGGCGCGGATCAAGCGCTGCGCTGGACGCGTCGATATAGTCGCAGCCGAGCGCCTTCAATTCCCCAGCTAGCACGATCGTATCCTCGATGGTCCAGCCCCCATCCACCCAGTCGGTGGCGGAGACGCGCACGCCCATCGGCTTGTCCTGTGGCCAGGCGGCCCGCGCTGCCTCGAAAGTTTCGAGTACCAGCCGCACACGGTTTTCGAGGCTGCCGCCATAGACGTCGGTCCGCATATTCGACAGCGGCGACAGGAACTGGTGCATGAGGTAGCCGTGGCCGGCATGCAGTTCGATCAGATCGTAGCCGATGCGTTCGGCACGGCCGACCGCGGCGACGTAGTCCGCCTTGACCTCCGCGATGTCGTCCAGCGTCATCGCCCGCGGCACATGCCAGCCCTGATCATAGGCGAGCGCCGAAGGCGCCACCGTCTGCCAGGCGCCTTGCTCTTTCGTCAGCGGCTTGCCGCCGAGCGCCGGCGGCAGCGTCGATCCCTTGCGGCCGGCATGGCCGAGCTGGATGCCATGCTTGGCGACGCCATATTGCCGGCAGAAATCGATGATCCGCCTCAGCGCCCGCTCATTGTCGTCGGTGCACAAGGTCGCGCATTTCAGCGTGATCCGGCCAGTCATGTTGACATGGGTGGCCTCGGTCATCACCAGCCCGCCGGAGCCGCCCAGCGAGAACTGGCCAAGCTGCAATATGTGCCAATCCGTGGCCGAACCGTCGACCGAATTGTACTGGCACATAGGCGACACGACGATGCGGTTCGGCAAGGTCAGCGCTCTGAGCGAGATCGGCGAAAACAGAGCACTCGTCATTCCAAATTTTCCTCCCTTGCGCCGCCAACATGCCGGACCATGCCAAAGCTGGACGGGCAAGGCATGCGCAATGATTCTCAATATGAAACCCCGGTGAGGCCTTGCCCGAGGCTCCAGAAAAAAGGCCCGCTACTTGCGTAGCGGAGCCAGGTCCTGGGAGGAATTTGCAAGGAGGGAAACGGCGGGCGCCTGTCAGCCGGGCAACTCGGCTTTTTCGGCTTCGCCGCCGGCGCCGCCCGGTGGCAGGAAACTCGCGGCGAAGGCCAGCGCGCGCAGCGGCGCATCGCCGACAGGCGCGATCGTGTGCACGGCGTTTGGCGGAATGTGGATCAGGTCGCCGGGCGCGACCTCACGCTTCTCAGTGCCGATCTGCATCAGCGCGCGGCCCTTCAGCACATAGTAGAATTCATGCGTGTTGTGCCGGTGCGGCTCCAGATGCGAACCGGCCGCTATCTCGAACTCCGAGACATATTCGAGATAGGAGCCTTCGGTCTCGGCGCGCATCGCTTCCTTCGGCACCATGAAATAGGTGTGGCATGTGCCGCCATGTTCGATGGTCGGTTCGATCCTTGCATTGGTCACATTCATTTCAATCCTCCGCTACTGTATGTCGCCCAAAAGCACGTAGCGAGGCGCATCGCGTCTGAACGCGGCGCGCCTTACTGCGCCAGGTAGCCGCCGTCGATCACCAGCTCGCTGCCGGTGATGAACGATGAATCGTCGCTCGCCAGGAACAGGCAGCCATTGGCCACCTCACGCGGCGTTCCCATCCGGCCCATCGGCGTCTGCGCGATGATGCCGGCGTTCATGTCGTCCGGCTGCGCTTCGACGAGCGGCGTGCGGATCAGCCCGGGATGAACCGAATTGACGCGGATGTTTTCGGGCGCGTAGGTCACCGCGGCATTCTTGGTCATGTTGCGCACGCCGCCCTTGGCGGCATTGTAGGCGGCAGCGCCAGCGACCCCGACACTGCCCCAGATCGACGAGAAGTTGACGATCGAGCCCTTGCCGGCCTTGCGCATGGCCGGCAGCACCGCCTTGATGCCGAGAAAACTGCCGGTGAGGTTGACGGCAACGACCGCGTTCCAGGCGTCGAGATCGGTTTCCATGAGCTGCTCATAGGCGCGCACGATGCCGGCATTGTTGACCAGTATGTCGAGCTTGCCGTGCCGGGCGAGGATCGTCTCGACCGCCTTTTCCCAATCGTCCGGCCTGGAGACGTCCAGCGTCAGCGCCTCGATGCCCTTGGCCGGCTTCACCGGCTTGACGTCGCCGGCATAGACGGTGGCGCCTTCCTCGGCAAAGAGTTCGGCGACCGCGCGGCCGATGCCCTGCGCCGCGCCGCTGACCAGCGCTATCTTTCCATCAAGCTTTGCCATGAAGGGCCTCTCCGAAAACTATTTGCTGATCATCGTCATCAGCCGGATGTGCGGCGGCACCGCGAACAGTTCGTCGGCGCGGCGGGCGAACTCATGCAGGTTCGGCGTCTCCATGTGCTTGTCCCATTCCGCCCGGTTCTTCCAGTTTTCATAGAAGGTGAACTCGGCCGGCCTGTCGTCGTCCTGGTGCAGATCGTAGTCGATGCAGCCTGGCTCCGCCCGGGTCGCATCGATGAGCGACAGCAGGAATTTCTTCGTCTCATCGATCTTGTGCGGCCTGGCGACGAGATGCGCGACGACGGTCAATTGCTCGGACATGTGGTTCTTCTCCCTTGTTTCAGGCCGTCAGCGTGACCTTGATGCACTGGGCGGCATCCTTGCCGAGCTGGAAGGCGGCAACGGCCTCGTCGAGGCCGAACGTGTGGGTCTGGATCGGTGTCAGGTCGATGCCGGTCCGCTCCAGAAAACGGATCGCCGCCGGCCACACGCCTGGCGAGCCGATGCAGCCCTTGACGGTCAGGTTCTTGATCTGGATCGTGCCGAGCTCGACCGGGATCCTGCGGCCGATATTGATGCCGACCATCGAGACACGGCCATCCTCGCGGGCGAATTCGAAGGTGTTGGCAAGCGAGGCGTCGTGGCCGGACGCCTCGACCACCAGATCGGCGCCCTTGCCGCCCGTCAGTTCCATGACCTGCGCGACGGCGTCCTGTGCCGGATCGACGGCCTCAGTCGCTCCCAGCCGCAGCGCCACCTCGCGGCGGCGGGCGATCGGGTCGACGACGATGACGCGTGCGCCCATGCCGATCGCGGCCGCGGCCGAGACAAGCCCGATCGTGCCGCCGCCCGAAATCACCACGGTCTCGCTGGCATTGGTGCCGCCCGAGCGCAGCACCGCATAGAAGCCGCAGGTGAACGGCTCGATCAGCGAGGCGCGCTTGTCGTCGATGCCTTCGGGCAATTTGTGCAGCCAGTCCGGATTGACGGAGAAATACTCGCGGTCGGCGCCATCCATCGAGAAACCGAAATGGTGCAGCCGCTCCGGCGTGCGCACCACGCATTCGCCGACGACGCGGTCGCCGACGCTCCAGCCCTTGACGCCGCGGCCGACCTCGATGATCTCGCCGCACCATTCGTGGCCGGGCGTCACCGGATAGGAGATCGGGATGATGTAGCGCCCCGCCAGCAGCTCGTAATCCGAATGGCAGATGCCGACGGTCCTGGTCTTGATCAGGACCTCGCCATCACCGATGCCGGGCATCGGCCTGTCGACGATCACAGGCTTGTCCGGCGTTTCAAAGACCAGCGCGCGCATTTCGATATCTCCCTTGTCGTTCAGCCGACCGTCTCGACCATTCCGGTCGCCGCCGACTTGATGATGCTTTCGAGGATGGCGATGTTGTTGATCATGTCCTCGCCGGTGATCGGATAGGCCTGACGGCCGCGCACCGCCGCGGCAAAGGCCACCAGATTGTCGCGCACCGGTTCGGCCGGGCCGACCTCTTCCACTTCGATCGGCGTGCCGGTCGCGGCGCTGGTGACCACCCAGCCGGCCGGCGCCTCGACATGGGCCTTGTCGCGCACCTCGATCCAGCCCTTGGTGCCGAACACGGCAAAGCGCGAGACGAAGGGCGTGGCGAGCGTCGCCGAGACATAGGCCGTGCCACCGCCATGGAAGCGGATATGCGCGCTCAGCGTATCGCCTTGCGGGATCTGCGACGCCAGGTTCTCGCAGGCGACACGGACATCGCGCGCCGGCCCGAGCAGCTTCGCCGAAAGATCGGTCAGATGGATGCCGGTCGCGGTCATGCCCGCCGCCGGCGCCTGCCTGGCGTTCAGCCGCCAGTTCGATGGATCGAGGCCGAGGAATCTGTCATGGCTGAAATTCGCCTCGACCTGCAGGATGCGGCCGAGGCGGCCATCGGCGGCCGCCAACAGCATGCCGGCGATCGGCGGCTCGAAGCGCCGCTCATGCCCCATGCCGAGAACAAGACCTGCCTCTCTGCACAACGCCACCGCCTTTTCCGCACCGGCCTTGGTCATCGCCAGCGGCTTTTCGCAAAAGACATGCTTGCCCGCCGCCACCGCATCTTCGATCTGCTGTTCGTGCAGCGAATGCGGCGTCGCCAGGATGACGGCTTCAACATCGGGATTCTTCAGGGCGTCGGCGTATTCCACGGTCAGCTTGAGGCCATGGTCGGCGCAGAAATCTTCGGCGCCGGGCGCGGGTTCGACGGCGCAGACCACGTCGAGATGCGCCCTGGCGCCCTCCAGCACCGCCACCATCTTGCGGCCCCACCAGCCGAGGCCAACCATTGCCACCCTGACGGGCCTGTCCTGCGCTGAAGTCATGCTCGGTTCCGATTCTGATGCTGTCTCTGCCCGTTGCTTCCAACAGGAATCCTATGAAGCCGAGTAGCCGGCATCGGTCATCAGCACATGGCCGGTGATGCCGCTCGCCGCATCAGAGGCCAGGAAGGCGACAGACGCCGCGATCTCGGCCGGCTGCAGCAGGCGTTTCATCGGGGTGTCGTTGATCCAGGTCGCCATGATTTCGGGCTGCGCCGCGCCAACCTTCTTCAGCATTTCGGTCTCGGTGTAGCCCGGCCCGACCGCATTGACGCGGACATTGTAGGGCGCCCATTCGACGCCGACGACGCGGCAGAGATGGGCGACGCCGGCCTTGGAGACGTCATAGCCGGCATGCAGTTCCGGCCGTACCGCCTTGATGCCGGCGATCGAGGAAATGCACACGACGCTGCCGCGCCTGCGCTCGACCATGCGCTTGCCGAAGGAGCGCACGCAAAAAAAGATGCCGTCGAGGTTGATCGACATGCAGCGGCGCCAGTCCTCGTCGGAGTGATCCGCGGTCGTGCTTTCGTAGGAGATGCCGGCATTGGCCACCAGTATGTCGATCGCACCGAACTCCTCATTGAGGCGAGCCGCGGCTTTCTCGACATCGGCGCTGTTGGTGACGTCGACCTTGACGCCCTTGGTCTTGAACCCCTTGTCCGACCATTCCTTGGCGGCGTCGACCACGCGGCCGGTAACGTCGGCAAGCACGACCGTCGCGCCGAGGCTACCCAGCCGCTCGGTGATCGCGCTGCCGATGCCGCCGGCCGCACCGGTCACGATTGCCGTTCTGCCCTCGAGCGAATAGTTCGCGAATGCATTGCTTGCCATTTCGATATTTCCTCAGTTATTGCGTTGGGTCGCGACAGCGGGGTCGTCCGCAGCTAGACGCTCACCAGGATCTTCAAGTGCTTGCCGGCCTTGTCGAGCAGGGCCTCGAAGCCCTTCTCCACCACGTCGTCGGCCGAGATTTTTGCCGTCACCACCTTCTCGAGTGGCAGGATGCCGGCCTCGACCATGCGGATGACGCGCGGCCATACCTGCACCGGGTAACACCAGGTCGCCTCGACCGTGATGTCCTTCAGCGCCCACAGCATCGCATCGATGCTGGCGGGCTTCATGTGCAGGCCGGTCTGCACCACCTTGCCCTGGCGGCGCACCGCCCTGGCGCAAGCGTTGAGGCTCGCCTCCAGCCCGACGCACTCAAGCGCCACGTCGACGCCGACGCCTTCCTCGGTCAAGTCGGAGATGATCTGGTCGAGATTGTCCCTGGCCGGGTCGATGGCGATGCAGTCGGGCACCAACTCCCTAGCCTTGGCAAGGCGGTTGGGGTTCGGCTCGCTGACGAAGATCTGTGCCGCGCCCGCCGCCTTGGCCGCCAGCAGCGTCAGCGCGCCGATCGGTCCGGCGCCGGAAACCAGAACGGTCGATCCCGACTGCACGCCGCCGCGGTCGGTGCCGTAGATGGCGACGGCGGCCGGCTCGATCATCGCCGCCTGGATGTCGCTGACGCCCTTTGGTACCGGCACGACATTATAGTCGTTGACGATGGCGAGTTCGCTCATGCCGCCCCATTTCCAGCTCAGGCCGACGCAGGCCATTTGCGGGCTGAGGTGATAGAGCCCGCGCCGGCCGAAATAATCGTCGCGCGGCGAGATCAGCGGCTGGATCGAAACGCGATCGCCAGCCTTCACATTGGTAACCCCGGAACCGGCGTCGGCGACGACGGCGCTGAATTCATGGCCGAGGATCTGCGGGTTGGTCGCGCCGCTATAGACATGCGGGGTAACAGGCGTGACGATCGGCCCGGCTATATATTCGTGCAGGTCGGTGCCGCAGATCCCGGTGATGACGGGCTTGATCAGCACGTCATGCGCACCGAGCCGCGCTGTCGGCTCGGCGACGTCCTCGACCCTGATATCCCTGGCTGCGTGGAATCGGACGGCTTTCATGATCTGGTCTCCGGAAATGCAATCACTGTGTCGTGTAGCCGCCGTCGACGACGAGGCTGGCGCCGGTGACGAAACGCGCTTCCTCCGAAGCGAGGAACAGCACGCAGTTAGCCACATCCACCGGCTCGCCGAGGCGCAGCGGATGCTTCTCCTTCATCATGTCGAGATAGGCCTGCTTACCCCTGGGATAGGTGTCGGCGCACTTCATGAAGATCTCGGTCATGGTCGAGCCGGGATGCACCGCGTTGACGCGGATGCCATAGGGCGCGTAGCAGATCGCATCCGTCTTGCTCATCATCAGCGTCGCGCCCTTGGTGGCGTGGTAGGGCGGGATGTCGTCATTGCCGATGAGGCCGTAGATCGACGAGAAGTTCACGATGGCGCCGGACTTCTGCTCCATCATCGGCCGCACCGCATATTTGGTGCACAGGAACGTGCCTTTGACATTGACGTCGAAGACCTTGTCCCACTCCTCGACCGTCACCTCATGCGCGAATTTGTTGACGCCGGTGATCGCGGCATTGTTCACCAGTATGTCGAGGCGGCCCCATTTCTTGACGACCTTGTCGACCGCTGCCTGCACCTCCTGTTCCTTGGTGATGTCGACCTTAAGGAAGATCGCCTCGGCGCCGCCATCGCAAAGCTCCTTCGCCAGCGCCTCGCCGTCATCCTCCAGCACGTCGATGATCGCCACCTTGGCGCCTTCCTCGACGAAGCGGCGAACCGTCGCGCCGCCAATGCCGCGGGCGCCGCCGGTGACGATAGCGACCTTGTCCTGAAGTCTGCCCATTTTGGTTCCTCCTGAACGATGTGTGCGAGCCGTCCGACGACTGCGCGGGCGGCTGCTAGATGCGCCGCCGCACGTAGAAGGCGGCGGCCAAAACGATGACCATGCCCTTGATGATGATCTGCAACTGCACCGGCAGCCCGAACAGCAGCACGGCGTTGAAGACGACGACCAGGATGGCGGCGCCGAACAGCCCGCCAAGGATGCCGCCCTGGCCGCCCGACAGCGATATGCCGCCCATCACCGCAGCGACGATCGAATCCAGCTCGAAGCCACGGCCGACCCAATTGTCGACGATGCCGACATAGCCGCTCAGCACCAGGCCGGCGATCGCCGCGA
The DNA here is from genome assembly GCF_000350085.1 of Mesorhizobium metallidurans STM 2683. Taxonomy (GTDB): domain Bacteria; phylum Pseudomonadota; class Alphaproteobacteria; order Rhizobiales; family Rhizobiaceae; genus Mesorhizobium; species Mesorhizobium metallidurans. Next base: position 41,767 of record NZ_CAUM01000023.1, on the reverse strand, counting down.
GCGCACCGGAAATGACATAGCCGATGATGGTGACGCGGTCGGCATTGATGCCGAGCAGGCGCGCCGTCGTCGGATTGCCGCCGGTGATGTAGACCTCGCGGCCGAAGCGCGACTTGGCCAGTACAACGCCGAAGACGACCGCCAGCACGACGAGCAGCATCATGTTGTAGGGCACGCCATGCCAGGTCGACGAGCCGATCAGGCGAAACAGCGGCGGCACGTTGCCGGACGGCGCGCCTTGCGTATAGGCAAACCGAAAACCCTGCAGCACGATCATCGTGGCCAGCGTGGCGAGAAACGGCGAAACGCTGCGCTTGGTCACCAGCCAGCCATTGACGAGGCCGGTGGCGATGCCGATGCCGACCGCGATCAAGAGGATCGAAAGCACGTCGGAGTTCTGGCCGGAGAATCCGGTCGCAATGACCGCGGCGGTGGCCATCACCGACGACACCGAAAGGTCGAGGCCGCGCAGGATGATAACGAAAGCCTGGCCGATGACGACGATGCCGAGCGGGGCGACCTGCAGCAGCATATTGGAGATGTTGCTGGTCGACAGGAAGGCCGGCGAGACGATGCCCGAAACGGCGATCAGGGCGATCAGGAAGATCGGCAGCGCATAGGAAGACAGCCGGCTTTTCATCGAGATCGCCGGACCCTCCGCGCCGCGTGCTTGAGAGACATCGACCATCAGACCCTCTTCTTCTTCTCGACATAGACCGACACCGCCGCGATCACGATCAGGCCCTGGGCGATGAGCTGGTAGTGCATCGACACGTCCATGAAGTTGAGGACGTTGTTCAGGAGCGAGATGAGATAGACGCCGAGCAGCGTGCCGAAGACGCCGCCCTTGCCGCCGCTGAGCAGCGTCCCGCCGACGACCACCGGCGTGATCGAGGCGAGCGTGTAGTTGAGCCCGGTATAGGGCTGTCCGACGCTGAACCGGCTGGTCAGGTAGATGGCGGCCAGCCCGCAGCAGAAGCCGGAAAACCCGTAGACCGTCAGCATCACCCGCGCCCTGGGCAGGCCCATCAGCCGCGCGCCGACCTCGTCGTCGCCGACAGCATAGATGTAGCGGCCGAGCCTGGCATAGCGCAGGAACAGCGCCACCAGCAGGAAGAGCACGAGGATGAAGACGGCGCCGATCGGCAGGCCGAGCACTTTACCATAGGCGAGGAAGTTGAAACTTGGCGGCACAGAGCCCGCCGGCCCCAGCGAATAGAGCAGGACGATGCCCTGCAGCACCGCGCTCATACCCAGCGTGACGATCAGCGGGTGGACGCGCAGCCAGATGATGAGCAGGCCGTTGCAGATGCCGATCAGCAGGCCGAGCAGGAGAATGCCGATAGCCACCGGCGGCACCATTGATACTTTCCCGGCGATCAGGCCGGAGGTCAGGGTCGACAGCAGGCTGATCATCGAGCCGACGGAAAGATCGATGCCGCCGGTGAGGATCGCCAGGGTCTGGCCGAGGCTGACCAGGGCAAGGCCCGTCGACTGTTCGAAAATGTTGAGGATGTTGGAGGTGGTCCGGAACCGGTCGGAAATGAAGGCGCCGAAGATCAGCAGGATGACCAGAAGTACGGCGACGACCAGGACGCCCTGGTTCTTGCGCACCCTCGATGACAGTCTGATGGGAGCCAGCGCGGTCATTGGGCAAAGACCTTGTCTATTGGGACCTTGCCGGTCGGATGCTGGGTCGCAAGGCTCATGATCGCTTCCTCGCTGATATTGGCTCCGGTCAGCTCGCCGCTGATCGCGCCCTCGCGCATGACGATGACGCGGTCCGACATGCCGACCACTTCGGGCAGTTCGGAACTGATCATCAGGATCGCAATGCCCTCCCCGGCGAGGCCCCGCATGATGCGGTAGATCTCGGTCTTGGCGCCGACATCGACGCCGCGGGTCGGTTCGTCCAGGATCAGCACCTTGCGGCTGGTGCGCGCCCAGCGCGCCACGATCACCTTCTGCTGGTTGCCGCCCGACATCGTCGCCACGCTGGTCGCCGGACCGCGGCAGACGACCCGGTAATTGTCGATTTCCTTGCGGGCGATCTCGTTCTCCAGCCGCCGGTCGATCAGGCCGTTGCGGGTCACCGCCGAAAGGTTGGCGGCGCTGATGTTGGCGGCGACATCGAGGAACATCGCCAGCCCCTGTCCCTTGCGGTCCTCGGTGACGAAACCGACGCCCTTGCTGATCGCCGTTGCCGGCGTGATGGTGTCGACCTTCTCGCCGTCGATCCATACGTTGCCGGACGACATCGGCAGGCCGCCGAATATGCCCATCGCCAGTTCCGTCCGGCCGGCGCCGACCAGGCCGGCCAGCGCCGTGATCTCGCCGGCGCGGACTTCGATGCCGGCATTTCTGACGCGGCCCTCGACGGAGACGTTCTCCGCCTTCAGCACCACCTTGCCCGGTTCGCCTTTCGGCTTCTTCGGCGGGAAGATGTCCTTCAGGTCGCGCCCGACCATCATCGAGATCAGCCTGTCGCGGGTGACGTCGCCGATGTCCTTGGTCGCGACATGGGCGCCGTCCTTGAAGACGGTGACGCGGTCGGCGATCTGGAAGATCTCTTCGAGCCGGTGCGACACATAGAGGATGGCGACGCCCTCTGCCTTGAGCGCTGCCAGCCTGGCAAACAGGAGATCGGCTTCCCGGCCGGAGATGACGGCTGTCGGCTCGTCGAGGATCAGCAGCTTGACCTTGTGGACCAGCGCCTTGGAGATTTCGACCATCTGCTGGTCGGCCACCGTCAGCTCCGAAACCAGGATTTGCGGATCGATATCGACGCCGAGCCTGCGCAAAAGGTCGGATGCGTCCTGGCGCGTGCGCGCGTGGTCGACAAAGCCGAAGCGGTTGCGCCGCTCATGGCCGAGATAGATGTTCTCGGCCACCGTCAGGTGCGGAAACAGCACGAATTCCTGATAGATGACATGGATGCCGGCGTTCTTGGCGTCGGCGGGCCTCGCCCACTGTACGGGCTTGCCCTCGAACTCCATCTGGCCGGCATCGGGCTTGTAGACGCCGGCCACGATCTTGATCGTGGTCGATTTGCCGGCGCCGTTTTCGCCGACGAGCGCATGGATCTCGCCCGCGCGCACGTCGAGATTGATGCCCGACAGCGCCTGCACGCCGATGAAGCTCTTTGAAATGCCCGAAAGATTCAACATTCGCTCTGTCCAATTTGCGGGATGACCCAGGGCTCTTGCCCCCGGGTCACCCTGGCGAAATCGAAGACTATTGCGGGTAGTCGACCTTGAAGGTCTTGGGATCATAGTCCGGTCCCATGCCGCCGGTGATCAGCATGTCCGGCGCACCCTTCGGCACCACCAGGTCGGTCAGCCGCAGCGGCGTTTCGATCGACGGCGTGTTGTCGCCTTCCGAGACGGCGATCTGCGAGTTGATCGTGTAGATGCAAGGCACCGGCGCGCCGGCCAGCACTTGCAACGCGACATCGACCGAGATGCCGCCCATCGCCGGCGGATAGCCGACTTCGAGCATCGGCACTTTGTGCTCGATCGCCATCTGCAGTGGCCCGTTGACATCAGCCGTGGTGTGCGGCGGGATTTCGCCATCCTTGTAGCCGGCTTCGATGAAGGCCTCGATCGAACCCGGGGTCTGCAAGCCATGTGCCGACCAGACCGCGTTGATCTGCTTGCCGTACTTGGCGATCATCGCCTGCATGACCTGCTTGCCCTTGACCGGCGACCAGTCGGAATAGACGGTTTCGAGCACCTTGATGCCGGGATACTGCGCAAAGACCTCGCGCGCCGGCTTTTCTCGGTTTTCGGACGGGCTCGAGCCTGCCTGGCCCGCCAGCATGATGACGTTGCCCTTGCCGCCAAGCTTCTCGACGATCCACTGCGCGAACAGGCGACCCATCATGGCGTCGGACGCCGTCACGAAGGTGACGAAATTGTCGGAAGCGACGCGACGGTCGACCATCACCACCGGGATGCCGGCCGCCATCGCCTGCGACACGGCCGGATCGAGCGCCTGCTGCGTGTTGGCGCTGACGATCAGGAGATCAACGCCGCGCGAAATCAGGTCCTGGATGTCGGCGACCTGCTTGGCGTCGTCATGGCCGGCATCGGTGATGATCAGCTTCTTGATCTGGTCCTTATGCTTGGCGGCGGAGGCCTCCATGGAATGCAGCATCACGACGCGCCAGGAATCGCCGAGACCGGCATTGGAAAACCCGATCGTGTAGGGGCCTTCCTTCTTGTACTGCGAGGTGTCCTTGAAGCAGACGTCGGTGTCGGGATTGTAGAGATAGGTCCGCGGGGCGCCGCTGTAGAATTTCGCGTCCTGCGCCAGGACAGGGGCAGCCAAAGCGGCCAGACCGGCAGCGCCCACCAAAAGCATGGCAAAGCGTCTTGAGATGTTGCTCATTTAGAAGTTCCTCCACCTGCGTTTCAGCCGGGGGCTCATGCTGCGGCGCAGCCGACCCCGTCGCGCCCGGCGCATGGTTCCGGGGCGTTCCTGTTGCTTGGTCCGGTCGATTTGACTGGAGACGCCCTCCCTGGCGTCTAGCAGGAGAGTTGCAGTTCTGATGTTCGGATCAAACCGCAAAATTTATCATTTTGAGACTTTGACCGGAGCCCCTAAAGTATGTCGCGCAAAAGTGCGCAGCGGTTTTGCGATAACGACATGCATAAAAACAGGAACCTAAAGCGCGTCGCATGAATCCGTTCAAACGCGACGCGCTTTAGCGCCCGGTCTCGACGCCGCCGCTCAATAATGGCCCGCCGCCCGCATCACCTTGTCGATGCCGTTCTGGCAGCGTTCGAGTGCCTCGCGGTCGGTGAGCTCGCCGTTGAGCGCGGCAAAGATCTCGTCGCCGATGATCTTCTCGATGAGCGTATATTCGGGGATCGGCGGCCGGTGCCAGCCATGCAGCTTGTTCTGCTTGGCCAGCCTGTCGACCATGCGCACGATCGGCGTCGTCGCGGCCGCCTCGGGATCGGCGGTGACGCTGAAGCGGGGCGCCACCGGTATGCCGTTCTTGACATGCTCCTTCATGGCGGCGGGCGACGCCATCCAGGATATCGCCTCGAAGGCAAGCTTGGTGCGCTCCGGCGGCAGGCCGGCGGGGATGGTCAGCAAAAAGCCGCCGACGGGACCGACCACGGCTCCACCAGGCCCATGCGGATGCGGCAGATATTCGACCTTGCGCTTGACCACCGAACGGATGTCGTACTCGAAGCGCGAGGCCCGCATCGTCCAGCAATAGATCATCGCCGACTGGCCGAGCATGAAGCAGTCGAGCGCCCGGTTCCAGTCCATGACCAGTATGTCGGGCGGCGAGAAGGCCAGCAGCCGGCGCATGTAGTCGAGCGTCTTCATGCCTTGCTCGGTGTTCACGCGCGGCCGGTACATCTCGCCGGCCATGTGGCTGTAGTCGAAGGCGACGCGCGCCATCGGCACGTTGATGACAGGGGTGCCGCAGGCGCCCATGAAGAACATGAAGGAATGGGCGATCGGCATGCCGCGCGCTGCGTTCCAGACGATGCCGTGCATGCCCCGCTTTGGGTTGTGAAGCTGGCGCGCCGCGTCCAGCACCTTCTCGAAGCTCGTCGGCATGTGCAGGTCGTGGCCCTCGAACAGGTCCTTGCGCACCGCCAGCGTCTCGATGGTGCAGTAGATCGGCACGCCATACTGCACCGTATCCCAGTTTCCGGTCGCCCAGATGTTGGGGTGGAAGTCGAGCGAATTGATGCCGCTGTCGACCAGGAAACTGTTCAGCGGCTGCACCAGCCCGTGTTTGACGACCTCGCCCAGCCACGGGATGTTCACGGCCATGACATCGTATTCGCTGGCCGGGCGGCGCGCGTTCTTGAAGATCTCCTTGTGCAGCTCCGGCAGCGCCACCAGGCGGAAATTGCGCCGCGAGGACAATTTGCTGCGGAAGTCCGACCACATGTTGCGCATCGACGAGAAGTAGTTGTCGTCGTGCAGCAGGAAGCGCAGGTCCTGGCTCGGCGCCTGGCGGTTTTCCATCAGCTTGAGCGGCGGGATGATCTGGTCGGCAAGGTAGGAGCCGCCGAAATAATACTCCTCCGCATTGGCGCTGCCGCCGCCGAGCCCGAAGGTTTCGGCAAGCAGCGCCTTCACCCGGATGGCGTAGGCGACGAAATTGGATTTGAGCTTTCTGCTGGGAACCAGGAAATACGACTTTCCCGTCGCGCTGCGGCTCATCTGTTCGACATCGCCATCGTCGATCAGCCTGTGGATGCGCCGCATGGCGCTCGGAAACGGGATCTGGGAAACCGACGCCAGCGACGACATGGTGACGGTGTCGCCGCGCAGATGGCTCTTCATGAGATAGAGGACGATGTTCCACACCGGATCGGGGATCGCCGCGTTCAGCTTCTCATCATAGGGCGCGCGGATGCGCTCGAGGAAATTGATGATGCGAAGCAGCTCGTAATCGGTCATTCGATCGGTTACCGGCCCTTCGTGCAGCTCTTCGACCAAACCTAACACCGGATCCTCCCATCGGCAAAAGCGACGCGCTTGCGCGAGCGCATCGCCAAACGGCATGAACCCAATCTCTGCGCCGCATTCGCATAGCGCTTTTTCGCGGCTCTTCTTCCTTTCGCAATGCGCCGGTATGCCGGCACGCCGGCAATGGCCCTGACGCCCGGGAAATCCTTGCCGGACAAGGCGCTTTCCGCGGCGCCGGGCAGTTCCAATATCGTTCTCATGGAGCAATTGTTGCGACGGATCACCCGGTTGATGCCGGGCCGACGCTGCTCCTCCCAGTTCAGATGCTAGCACCGCGGACCGATATTGCCCACGCACATTTTCTCAAAATGAGAATCCTTTGGGGCTGAATGCAAGCCCGGAGACGGGCATGCAATCGAGGCGAGGGTAAGGAAGAGATTGTTCAATATGAGAATAATGGCCCATGCCCGGTCCGGACGATTTTGGCATGGTCTGGCATCTAGGGTGGAACCATAACATGCGAGAGAAACAGAAAGGGTCCCGCGCCGCGGGCCTGCCAAACGACGATATCGGTCCCGATATCCGTCTCGAGCTCTATCGGCTCCAGGTCGAGATCCGCGACTGCGAAAAGAGAGCCAACGATCTCTTTTTCCAGAACCTGATCAAGGGCACGAGCCATCTCTCGCTTGGCCAGGAAGGCATTGCGGCCGGCGTCGCGGTGGCGATGCAGCCGGGCGACAAATCCTTCTGCACCTATCGCGGCCACGCGCACACGCTGGCCCGCGGCGTGCCGATGGAGAAGGTGCTTGGCGAACTGATGCTGCGTGACAACGGCCTGATGCGTGGCAAGGGCGGCTCGATGCATCTCACCTCCGTCGAGCACGGCGTCATGGGTTCCTACGCCATCATCGGCGCGCATCTGCCGATCGCCTGCGGATCGGCCTGGCGGGCGCAATATCTCGGCCAGAAGGATGTCTCCGTCTGCTTCTTCGGCGACGGCACGACCAATATCGGCGCCTTCCACGAGGCGCTGAACTTCGCCGCCATCTGGAAGCTGCCGGTCGTCTTCATCTGCGAGAACAACCTCTACATGGAATACACGCCGATCGCCGACGTGACGGCCGTCGAACATCCGGCCGCCGACAGGGCCTCGGCCTACGGGCTGGAGCGGATCGTCATCGACGGCAATGATGCTGACGTCGTCTACCGCACCGCGCAGGCCGCCTTTGCCAAGGCGCGCAAGGGCGACGGCCCCTCGCTGATCGAATGCATGACCTATCGGCATTCAGGCCATTCGCGCGCCGACCCGGCCAAGTATCGTCCGGAGGGCGAGCTGGAGAAATGGCTCGAGCGCGACCCGATCAAGATCTACCGCGAACGCCTCAGGGAATTCGGCATCTCCGACGCGCAGGTCGCGGCGATCGACGCCGAGAGCAAGCGCAAGGTCGATGCCGCCACCGAGGCCTGCAAGGCCTCGCCGTCGGCGCCTGTCGAACTCCTCACCACCGATGTTTATGCCGACGGAGGCTGGTCGTGGCGGAATTGACCTATCGCGACGCGGTGGCCCGCGGCATCGCCCAGGAGATGGAGCGCGACAACAATGTCGTCTTCCTGGGCGAGGATGTCGCCAAGGCCGGCGGCGTGTTCAAGTCGACGGTTGGGCTCTATGAGAAGTTCGGGCCGCTCAGGGTGCGTGACACGCCGATCTCCGAACAGGCGATCCTCGGCGCCGCGATGGGCGCGGCGATGACCGGCTTGCGGCCGATCGCCGAGATCATGTTCGCCGATTTCGCCGCGGTCTGCTTCGACTATATCGCCAACGAGTTCCCCAAGCTGCGCTACATGACCAACGGCCAGCTCGGCTGCCCGCTGGTGGTGCGCACCGGCAATGGCGGCGGCGCCCGCTTCGGCGCCCAGCATTCGCAATCGATCGAGAACTGGACGATGATGATCCCGGGCCTCAAGGTCGTGGCGCCGTCCTCGCCCATCGACGTCATCGGGCTGATGGCGGCGGCGGTCCGCGACGACAATCCGGTCATCTTCCACGAGCACAAGTCGCTCTACGCCGTGAAGGGCGAGGTGCCCGACGGCGAGATCCTCGACACGCTCGGCACCGCCAGGATCCTGCGCCCCGGCAAGGACGCCACCATTCTGGCGCTGGCCCTGATGGTGCCGCGCGCGCTGGCCGCCGCCGAGACGCTGGCCGCAGAGCACGGCATCGACTGCGAGGTCGTCGACGTGCGCTCGCTGGTGCCGCTCGACACCGACACCATCCTGAATTCCGTCGCCAGGACCGGCCACCTGTTCACCGTCGAGGAGAACCCGCGCCTGTGCGGCTGGGGCGCCGAGATCGCCTCGATCGTCGCCGACGAGGCGTTCTGGGATCTCGATGGCCCGATCGTGCGCATCACCACGCCGCACATCCCGCTGCCGGCCGCCGATCATCTCGAGGACCTGGCGCTGCCCAACGCGCCGCGCATCGTCGAGAAGATCGGCCGGGTCATGAACGGATCGGTGCGATGAGCGCGGATATCCTGATGCCGCAGCTCGGCGAGACGGTCGCCGAAGGCAAGATCCTCGCCTGGTTCAAGCAGGAGGGCGACGAGGTCAGCGAAGGCGACAACCTCTTCGAGATCGAGACCGACAAGGTCACGATGGAGGTCCAGTCGACCGTTGCCGGGCGGCTCGGCGAGATCAGGGTCAAATCAGGCGAAGTCGCCAAGGTCGGCGCCGTGGTCGCCGTCATCGGCGGCGCGGCAAAACCTGCCGTGGCATCCGGGCCGGCCCGATCCGAACCGGTCAAACCGGCGCCTGCCGAACCCGCGCCTGTCAGCGCCGCGACGGTTGCACCTGCTTCGGCGTTGGCCGCATCGGGCAATGGGTCCGCGCCTGCCAAGCTACCCTCGCCGTTTGAAGAGGTGTCGACACCGATCGAATCCTTCGGACCGGCCAAAAGTCCGTCCGGTATCAGGGTGACCCCGCTGGCGCGCCGGCTGATCGCGCAGAACGGCCTCGACACCGAGGCGATCGCCCGCACCGTCGCCGCCTCGGGCGCCACCAAGATCGGCGAGAAGGACGTCCGCGCCGCCCTTGCCGCGCCACGATCCCAGTTGCAAAGCCCGGCCCCAGCGGCGGCGCAAGCCACCAGGCCGGCAGCGTCGGGCAGCGTGGTGACGCTGAACACCATCCGCAAGCGCACCGGCGAGCGGCTGGCCGAAAACTGGCGCACGATCCCGCATGTCTTCCAGGCGATCGAAGTCGATTTCACCCAGGTCGAAGCGGTGCGGTCGAAGCGCAAGGAAAGGTTCAAGAGCGATTTCGGCCTGTCGTTGACCTATCTGCCCTTCATCGCCCGGGCGATCTGCCTGGCGCTGCGCGATTTTCCCGAGGTCAACGCGCAGCTAGATGGCGGCACGCTGGTGCTGGCATCGGAAATCAATCTCGGCATCGCCGTCGACCTGTCGCATAACGGGCTGGTCGTGCCGGTGGTTCGCAACGCCGACGACCTGACGCTGCCCGGTCTGGCCCGTGCCATCGGCCGCCAGGTCGACAAGGCGCGTGCCGGCAAGCTGACCAGTGACGATTTTTCCGGCGGCACCTATTCGATCTCGAACAATGGCGCCTTCGGCACGGCCTTCACGGCGCCGATCATCAACGCGCCGCAGGTCGCCATATTGTCGACCGATGCAATCCGCCTGCGCGCGAGCGTGGTGGAGACGCCGCAAGGGGCGTTCGTCGCGCCCAGGCTGACCGGCATGGTCGGCCAGAGTTTCGACCACCGTGCCTTTGACGGCGCCTATTCGGCGGCTTTCCTGTCACGGCTGAAGGCCGTGCTCGAAGAGCGCGATTGGGGCGCGGAATTTGGATAACGAGACCCATCCGAGGTGATGGCGGAGGAGCATAGTCAATGAAATACAACAGTCCCTATTCCACGGCCGCATGGGGCCAGATGGCGAAGGATTGGGAGCAGGGCGTCGATTACAGCCGGCTTTCGAAAGAGCGCCTGGCGCGCGCCCAGCGTGCGATACGCCATGCCGGCCTTGGCGCCGTGCTGTGCTTCAACTTCGACAACATCCGCTACGTCACCGCCACCCATATCGGCGAGTGGGCGCGCGACAAGTTCATCCGCTATGCGCTTTGCCCGGTCGAGGGTTCGCCCTTCCTGTGGGATCCGGCGCCGCCGGCCAAGCGCATTTCTTCGCCGTGGATCGCCGACAATGTCGCCGCACCCGTCACCACCATGCAGGGCGCCATCCCGCCGCATATGAATGTGCAGCGCGACTTCGCCAGGCAGATCAAGAAGGCGCTGGTTCATTACGGCATCGAGAAGGAGCCGCTCGGCATCGACCTGATGGAGCTCGGCATGCTGCGGGCGCTCGAAGCCGAGGGCATCGAAGTGGTAGACGGCCAGCAGGCCCTGCTCGACGCCCGCGAGATCAAGACCCTCGACGAGATCGAACTGCTCAAGGTGGCGGCATCGATGGTCGACGCGACCTATGTCGACATCGCCCGCGCCATCCGACCCGGCACCAAGGAAAACGAACTCGTCGCCATTGCCAACGACCGGTTGTTCCGCATGGGATCGGAGCGTGTCGAATGCGTGAACTCGGTTTCCGGTTCGCGCGGGCGGCCGCATTCCCACACTTTCTCCGACCGCATGATCCAGCCCGGCGACATGATTTTCCTGGACATCATGCATTCCTACAATGGCTATCGCACCTGCTACTACCGCACCTTCATCTGCGGCGAGCCGAACAAGCATCAGGTCGACGCCTATGAGACCGCCTCGAAATGGCTCAGCGCCTCGATCGACATGATCCGCCCGGGCATCACGCCGGACGAGGTCGCGGCGGTCTGGCCCGACGCGCAGGATTTCGGCTATCGCGACGAGGCGGAAGCCTTCCTATTGCAATATGGCCACGGCGTCGGCCTGTCGCTGTGGGAACGGCCGATCTTCTCCAAGCGTTTCCGTGGCCAGAACACGCCGCTGCGCGAAGGCATGGTCGTTGCGCTGGAGACGTGGAAGGGTGCCGAGGACGGCACCGGTGCTGCCCGGATCGAGGAAGAGGTGGTCGTCACCAAGGACGGCTGCGAGATCATCACCAACTTCCCGTCCGACCGGCTGATTTCCTGCGGCCTGCCCGGCTGCGAAGTGTTTTGAGGTAACGATCGAGGCGTGAGATGAGGACCGAGCTGAAAACTCCCGCCGCGCGCGGCTCGGGCCGCATTCCGGTCACGCTCGTCACCGGCTTTCTCGGCAGCGGCAAGACGACGCTGATCAATGCCGCCCTGCGGGCCCCGCAGATGGCGCGCACGGTGGTGGTGGTGAACGAGTTCGGCGAGGTCGGCCTCGATCACCAGCTCTTCGCCTCGAGCAGCGATTCCGTCGTCGTGCTGGAGAATGGCTGCCTCTGCTGCACGGTCCGCAGCGATCTGGTCGGTACGCTCAATGCGCTGTTCCACGACCGCGAGGCCGGCCGCATTCCGGCCTTCGAGAATGTCGTCATCGAGAGTTCCGGCCTGGCCGAGCCGGGTGCCGTGCTGCAGGCCTTCCTGTCGGAGCCGACGCTCGACGGGCTCTACCGCGTCGCTTCCGTCGTCACACTGGTCGATGCCGTCAACTGGCGCGACACGTCCGAGCGGCACGATGAAGCGCTGCGGCAGGTCGCCTTCGCCGACCAGATCCTTTTGACCAAGCTCGACCTCGCCAAGCGGGCGAATGCCGAGGCCCTGGTGCGTCGCGACATCGCCGACCTTAACCCCGGCGCCGAGATCGGCATCGTCGACTGGACGCCGGGGCCGATCGCCGCGATGCTGACCGCTCCCGGCTTCGACGCCGCCGACGCCAAGGCCGACCCGAGGCCATGGCTGCGGCTTACCGGTGACGACAAGCACAATGCGGATGGGCACGGCGCGGATGATCATGCGCATCATGATCACGACCACTCCGATCACCACGAGCCGCACTATCATCTGCGCGGCAAGGGCATAGAGAGCTTCGTTCTGCTGCGCGAAAATCCCTTGTCGCGCGACGAGCTCCAGTTCCTGCTCGACGGCATCAGCCAGAATCTCGGGCCGAGCCTGCTGCGCGTGAAAGGGCTGGTCAACATTGCAGAGGAGCCGGGACAGCCGGCGGTCATTCAGGGCGCGCAGCATCTTCTGCACACCATGACCTGGCTCGAAAAATGGCCTGACGACGACAGGCGCACGCGCATCGTCTTCATCACCCAGGGCATCGCCGGCGAGGAATTGCGCGAGATGATCGATCTTCTCGACCGTGTCAGCCAACGCACCTTCAAGGCCCGCGAGCGCGGCAGCCGCTTGCGCCAGTCGTCCCCTGGCGGGAGAAATTAGGGCGACGCGCGAGTAAGACGGCGCGGCGCCGCGAAAATAGCGAGGAACAGCCATGAGGATCGGGTGGATCGGCCTTGGCAAGATGGGCTTGCCCATGTCGCGGCGTCTGCATGACGCCGGCCACACCATCACCGCCTATGCCCGCAACGATGCCGGCCGCGAACGCGCCGCAGCCAACGGCTATCAGCATGTCTCGGCGATGGCTGCGCTCGCCGAAAGCTCCGACGTTGTCTTCACCGCGATTTCCGACGATGCGGCGCTGCTCGATATCGCCATCGGCGACGATGCGCTGGCGGCGCAACTGAGCGCGGGACAGAGTTGGGTCGACACCAGCACCGTCTCGCCCTCGGCGTCGAACCTGGTGGCAAAGCGGCTCGAAGCCCGCGACGTTGCCTATCTGCGCGCGCCAATCTCCGGCTCGACCGCGCTTGCCGCGGCCGGCACGCTGACGACGATGGTTTCCGGTCCGCGCGCCGATTTCGAGCGCCTGCAGCGGCTGCTCGCCGCCTACACCCGCAAGCAGTTCTATCTCGGCGACGGCGAGCAGTCGCGTTACATGAAGCTGGCCGTCAACGCCATGGTCGGCGCGACGGCGGCCCTGATGGCCGAGTCGCTCGCCTTCAGCGGCAAGGGCGGCATCGGGTTGGAGGCGGCGATGGAGGTCATCTGCGACAGCGCGGTCGCCTCGCCTCTGATCCAGTACAAGCGCGCCATGATCCTCGAAGGCAAATACGAGCCGGCCTTCGCCGTCTCGCAGATCATGAAGGACCTCGACATCCTGCTCGATATCGGCCGCTCCAACCACGCGCCGCAGCCGCTCGCCGCGCAAATCAGGCAGCAATTCGAAAGCGCCTATCTGCACGGCCACGGCGAGCGCGACCTGTTCGTGCTGGTCAAGGAGATGGCCGAGCTTGCCGGCGTTGGCAGAGAGCAAGCGAAATCTGTATGACAGTGTAATGCCATGTGGTATAAGGATCGCAATGAAAGGTATCGAGATGCGAACCAGCAAGCCCATCACTGTCACCCTTGGCAAACAGCAACATAGCGTCGATGCTCGCCTCGCATCGGGCGCCTATGATTCCGCAAGCGAAGTTATTCGGGCAGCCTTGCGCGCCCTCGATCGGGAAGAGGAAGCCGTGAACGCAGTTTTGCGGGCAAAGATCCGGGCATCGTTGGATGACCCTCGTCCGAGCCTGACGGCCGAAGAAGCGGAAGCGGAGATGACCCGTTTCATGGAAAACGAGAGCAAAGCCACCCGCAATGCGGCGCGTTAAGGTCACCTACCGGCCGCAAGCTATCTCCGATCTACAGGGAATCTACCGCATCATTGCCCAAGCCAGCCAAAGCGATACCGCCGCGTCAGGCTTTGTGCAGCGGATCGTGGCCCGGTGCCGGAAAATTGGCGACGTGCCGAATGGCGGCAGACCACGCGATGATCTGGAACCCGGACTGCGCATGGTGCCGTTTGAACGGACCGCCATCATCGCCTACCGAGTGACCAATGCTGTTGAAATTACCAACGTGTTTTACGGTGGCCGTGACTACGAATCCCTTTATCACGTCAGCGATCCCGATTGATTAGCCAGCCAATCCAATTTCAATCGATCGACGCGCCTTCCGCGCCCGTCCTGAAATCGAAGCTGGTCGACAGGCCGCCATCGGCCATCAGGTCGGCGCCGATGAAGGCACCCGATTGGTCGGACAGGAGATAGGCGACCGACAGCGCGATCTGCTTCGGGTCGAGGATGCTGCCGCCGGGCTGGCGGTCGGCGCGCGCCGCCAGGAATTTCTGGCTGTCGGCGGCCGACTCCAGATGCCGCTTGAACAGGCCCGCCATCATCGGCCCGGGGCTGAGCACATTGACCCGGATGCCCTGGCGCGCATGGTCCATGGCGACGGTGCGGGCAAGCGCCCGGGCAGCGGCCTTGGAGGCCGAATAGGCGGCAAGCTGCTGTTCGGCGAAGGTCGCCGAGACGCTGCCGACGACGACGATCGGCCCGCCGCCATTGTCGATCATGCGCGGCAGCAGCGCCTTGATCGCCATCGCCGTGCCGACGACATTGACGTCAAGCGTGCGCACCAGCATCTCCTTGCTCGTCTCGATGATGGTGCCGACGTCGAGGATCGCGGCGGCCGTGACAAGGCCGAGCGAAATGATGCCGGATTTTTCGAGCTCCGCCTCTACAGCGCGCCAGGTCTGCTCATCCGAAACGCTCCCCGCCACATGCTTGTAATCAGCTTCGCCGGCAAGGTCGGCGACAGCCGCTGCCCTGTCGACCCCGATCGTGGCGACGCCGGCGTCGAGCAGCAATCGGCAAAGCTCATAGCCGAGCCCCGATGCCGCTCCGGTGACGACGACCGTCTGCGGCAGGGTAAGGGCGAGGGTGGGTCTGGAGGTCATCGAAACAGTTCCTTGTTGAAAGACGAGGTCCGCCGACGGCGGCGTCCGCCATGCCGTCCGGCGAATATCAGAGGCGTCAGGCGCGCGGCGTCTCGCCGCTGAGCCGGGTAATGATGAGCGCGAGCAGGATGATGGCGCCGTAGCAGGCATCGATCCAGAAGGCCGCCACCTGCGAGAGCGTCAGCACGTTCTGCAGCAGGCCGAGCAGGAGCACGCCGGTCAGCGCTCCGATGATCCGGCCCTGGCCGCCATTGAGGCTGATGCCGCCGATCACCGATGCGGCAAAGACATAGAAGATCATGTTCTGCCCCTGGCTCGACACCACGGAGGCGATACGGCCTGTCAACAGCAGGCCGGCAAGCGAGGCGAGCAGGCTTCCCATGATGAAGACGCCAAGCGTGATGCGCTCGACCGGAATGCCGGCAACGCGCGCCGCTTCCGGATTGCCGCCGATGGCATAGATGGCGCGGCCGATGCGATGATAGCGCATCATCAATCCGAAGAATAGGAACAGCAGCCCGGCGATCCAGATCGAAGCGGGAATGCCCAGCCATTTCGCGTTGCCGAGATAGAGGAACTCCTCCGGCAAGTCGAACAGCGTCTGGCCGTTGGTGATGCCAAGCGTGATGCCGCGCAGCAGGATCAGCATCGCCAGTGTCGTGATGAAGGCGTTGAGCCGGAGCTTGACCACCAGCAGCCCGTTGATCAACCCGATCAGCAGGCCGGTGGCGAGCACGACGGCAATGCCGGCGTAACCGCTGATGCCGATGCCGGAGCCGCCGATCGAGACGTCGGAGATCATCAGCCAGGCGGCGAACATCGGCGCGATACCAACGGTCGATTCCAGCGAGAGATCGAATTTCCCGCAGATCAGGATCAGCGACTGCGCGATCACCAGGATCGACAGTTCGGAGGATTGCTGCAGGATGTTGAGCAGGTTCTCCGGCATCAGGAAGGACGAGCTGACGAAGCTGCCGATCACGATGACGACGGCGATGACCGGGATCAGCACCAGTTCGCGCAGCCTGAAACGGGCAAACAGGCTCTGGCCCGGGCGGGCGATGGCGGCTTTTTCGAGCGAAATATTCGTCATCTCAGTACAGTCCTTCGATTGCCGCGACGACGTCCTGGTCGTTCCAGCCCCTGGCGAAGCTGCGCGTCAGGCGGCCGCGGAAGATCACCTCGACCCGGTCGCAGATCGCCAGTTCGTCGAGATCGTCCGACACGACGAGAACGGCCATGCCACGATCCCTGGCGGCATTGATGATGCGGTAGAGTGCATCCTTCGAGGCGATGTCGACGCCTTGCGTCGGCGCCGCCAGCACCAGCACCTTCGGGTCCGAGGCGAGCGCGCGGCCGACCATGGCCTTCTGCTGGTTGCCGCCGGAGAGCTCGCCGATCGGCTGCGAGCCGGAGGTCGCGACGATACCGAGTTCGGCGATCTGCCGGTCGACCATGTCGGATTGCCGGCCGGTCGAGACGAAACCGAACGGCCCGAGCTTCGGCAGCACGGTCGTCGTCAGATTGTCGCCGATCGACATCAGCGGGAACAGGCCGCTGACATGCCGGTCTCGCGCGACATAGCCGACGCCGGCCGCGCGCATCGCCCCGACATCGCCGAGCGGCGTCTTTGTGCCGTGGATGGCGATGGTGCCGGCATCCGGAGCGAGCAGGCCGGCGACGGCCTCGGCGATCTTGTCCTTGCCAGAGCCGGCGAGCCCGGCCAGCCCGACGCATTCGCCGCAATGGACGCTGAGGTTGATGTCCTCCAGGCTGTCCTTCAGGGTGAGCCCGCCGATGTCGAGACCGGGCGCCATCTGCGCCTTGCTCGCGGAATCGCCGCTCTTCCTGCCTGCGCCCGATGCCGCGAAATCGCCGACCATGGCGGCGACCAGCCGGTCCTTGGGCAAATCGTCGAGCCTGGCGTCGGCGACGACGCGGCCATCGCGCATCACCGTCACGGTGCGGCAGATCTCGTAGATTTCCTCCAGATGATGCGAGATGTAGAGGAAGGTGACGCCTTGCTCCTGCAGGCCGCGGATGCGCTCGAACAGGCGATTGACCTCGCGCCGTTCGAGCTCGGCCGTGGGTTCATCGAGGATGATGAAACGACTTCCCTGCAACAGGGCGCGCGCGATCTCAACGATCTGGCGCTGTTCTACGGTCAGCCGCCAGGCATCGAGATCGGGCGCGACGTCGAGACCCCAATCGTCGAGCACGGCGATCGATTCTTCGCGCAGCCGGCGCGAGTCGACTAACCCCAAACCGTTTCGCGGCTGATTGTTCAGGAACAGGTTTTCCGCCACTGTCAGGTGGGGAATGACCATCCAGCGCTGATAGACGCAGGCCACCCGCTCGCGCCAGCCCTGCCGGTCGCCGAGCGACGGCGCGGGTCTGCCGCCGAGGCGGATCTCGCCGGCATTGGCGCCATAGAGGCCGGTGAGCAGCCCGACCAGCGTCGATTTGCCGGCGCCGTTGCGGCCGACCAAAGCGCGCGCGTCGCCGACCGGGATCGAGATCCCGACATCGTGCAGCACTTCGATCGGACCGAAGCGCTTATTGATGCCGTGTGCTTCGGCTGCAAAGGTTTCGACGGCGCTCATCGGTCGGCTCCGGGCATTCCTGAGTCAGTCAGAAACGATCGCGATGCGCGGACTTTCACTCCATGCGGGGTCCGCGCATCGCAAGATCATTTTTCCGTCTGGTTGCCCCAGAGCGACGGATCGCTGGCATTGGCCTTGGTGACGACGGTCGCCGGCAGATAGTCCATAAGATTGTCGCCGACCGGCACGATCTCGCTGTTATGGTCGGTCGGGCCGGCGGTAAAGGTCTTTCCTTCCGCGGCCGCCTTGGCATAGAAGGCGCCGAACTTGGCATAGAGGTCGAGCGGCTGGGCGACCGCCACGTCGAGCAGGTCCTCGCGGATCTTCTCCAGCGCGTAGGGCGTGCCGTCGACGGTCGCCAGGAAGATATGGTTCGGTTCGCCGACCTTCGTCAGCTTGCCGGCGCTCTTCAAGACGTTGAGCACGCCGGCGAGCATCACCGAATCGCTCTGCATGTAGATCGCGGTGAGATCGGGCGTCGTGGTGACCACGGTCTGCGCCGCCGACGTCGCCTTGTCGGTCTTCCAGTATGTCGGCTGCTCGATGATGGTCACATCGGGGTATTTCGCCTTCATGCATTCGTTGAAGCCGGTCGTGCGGTCGCGGCCGTTGGTCGTGGCCTGGTCGCCCATCAGCGAAAGCACCTTGCCCTTGCCGCCGATGGCAGCACCCAGCGCCTCGCACGCCTTGCCGCCGATACCCTTGTTGTCGGCGCGCACGATCATCGCCGACTTGCCCTTGGCCGGGGCGATGTCGATCAGCACGGTGGGAACGTTCTTCGACGCCGCGAATTCCAGCACCGGCACGATGGCCTGGCTGTCGGTCGGATTGACGATCAGCACCTTGGCGCCGGCCGAGATCAGGTTGCGGATGTCTGTCGCCTGCTTGCCGGCATCGCCATTGGCGTTGGTTGCCGGCATGGCCTCCATGCCGGCATCCTTGACCGCCTTCAGCGTCTGGTTGGCCATGATCGCCTGGAACGGATCGGTCAGGAACGGCGCGGAATAGCCGAGCTTGATGCTTTCAGCATTGGCCGGCATCAGCATCGCTGCCACGGCGATCGTGGCGCCCGATAGGATCATTGCAGCCACGCCAGAGCGGCGCGGTTTCGTCTTGAACACGCTTTGCATTTTCATTCCTCCCAATCATTGGCGCCGACCTCTTCCCTCGGCGCCAATGTTAGGACAGTGTTCGCTGGCGTCCCCAGCGTTTCAACACGCAAGAATATCATTTTGATAGAATGGCGGGCCGGACGCTCAGCGGATGTTCGTAAGCCGGCAAAGCGCGCGCCGGCTTCGCCTACCGTGCATGATCCCGGAAAGGATCATGCGCAAATCTGGAAGTGCGGAGGCGGCGGATCAGATGATGCTGCGGATCGAGCCGCCGTCGACGCCCCAGACGGCGGAGGTGACGAAGGAGGCGAGATCGGAGGCCAGGAAGACGACGACATTGGCGACTTCCGCCGGCTCGCCGAGACGCCCGAGCGGCAGTTGCCTAAGACTCATTTCGTGCTCGACGGCCTGCTTCGGCGGCATGTTGTGGAACTTGCCCATTGTTTCGGCGAAGCCGCCGGGTTTCGACCAGAACGGTGTCCAGATCGGCCCTGGCGCAACCGCATTGACCCGGATCTTCGGCGCTTCGGCCCGCGCCAGGCCTTTGGTCAGCGCCAGCACGGCGGATTTGGACGCACTGTAGTCGACCGGTACCGGCTCCGGCTGGCGGGCGAGATCGGAGGCGTTGTTGATGATGACGCCGCCCCTCTGCCGCAGGATCGGCAGCGCCACGCGCGTCGCCCTGACATAGCTCATGAAATTGAGCTGGAAGGTCTTGTCCCATTCCTCGTCAGTGAGCTGGTCGAAGGTGCGCACCGCGCCCGATCCGACATTGTTGACGAGAACGTCGAGCGAGCCGCCGAACGGCTTCAGCGCCTCGCCCATCGCGCCGATGACGCCGTCGCCGGTGCTGAGGTCGCCGATGCCGGCGCTGGCCTTGGCGCTAAGCGCCTTGATTTCGGCGATCACCGCATCGACCCCTGCTCGGTCGATGTCGACCAGCGCCACCTGGGCACCTTCCCTGGCGAAGGCGAGCGCGGTGGCGCGGCCGATGCCGAGCGCCGCACCGGTGATCAGCACCGTTTTTCCAGCGAGATTTGTCTGCATTTTGCTCTCTCCCGATCGTTTCTTGATTTATCAGCCGGCGACTTTTTCCGCCGGTTCGAACATTGCCATCGTCGTATCGTAGGAGCGCTTCGCCTGCTCTTTGAGCGGCAGCAGCCGGTGGGTCTCGCTGAGCACCTCGACCGAGAAGAAATCGTTGAATCCGGTGGCCTGGACCGCCCTGATGAAGGAACGCGGATCGAGCGCGCCTTCGCCGCACAGGAGGCGATGATGGAGCGTGTCTTCCCACAGCGTGCCGACGACCTCCGCCTTGGCGTCGTTGAGCTCGACCGATTTGAAATAGCTGGCCGGCAGCTCGCGAAGCTCGTCATAACTCATGCCGCCGCGCGCCACGTGCCAGATGTCGATGCACAGCCCGCCATTGTCCTGGCCCGCCTGCCGCACCACTTCGCGTGCCGTCTTCAAGTCGCGTATGTTGGTGAAGGGCAGCATCTCGATCGCGACATTGGTGTTGGCCGCCCGCGCATCCTCGCAGACTTCGGCAAAGGCCGCCGCATAATGCGGGATGTCGATCGTCTCGGCATACATTTTGGGCGCGATCTTCAGGTCGCGCGCGCCAAGCACGGCCGCCGCCTCGAGCAGATCGTGCTTGACCCTGTCGGAGGCGGCTTTCTTCTCGCCGGTTTCGAACCAGTCGCCGAGGAATTCGACTTCGACATGGACGATGCCATTGTCGTCGAAGATCTGCTTGATGCCCTTGAGGCCGATCTTGACCGCATTCGCCATGATGTCCTGGTAGACCAGGCCCATGCCGGTGTAACCGGCGGCGGAAGCCGCCTCGGCCCGCTCTCGCAAGGAGAAGGGACTGACTTCGCTCGGACCCATCGGGTATCGGTCACCGGAAATGGTCCAGTACGCCGCCAGCAGCTCTACCTTGGCCATGCGATTTCCTCCTCAATGCTGCAGGGCGAAAGCCGTCGCCTGCCGGATCGTCCAAAGGCGACCCGCTCCTCCAGTCGGGCATCTTCCGTTTGGCTTTTTGGGATGCAACAGGAAGAATTATCAAATCGAGCATTCCGCCGACGTCCCGTCGCCGAGGTGGCCTCCAAACTTTATCATTCTGAACAACACGACCGTTGCCGCTTTGACGTGACGTTCTATCCTCGCCGGTAACAAACAATAATGCCGGCTTTCGCGTTGTGCGAACCGGCCCTCTGAGGAGATGACGCATGGCAGATCATACGGCATTGGTGGTTGGCGCGAGCGGCATGATCGGTGGCAATCTTGCCCGTGAACTGATTGGCCGTGGCTGGACGGTTCACGGCCTGTCGCGCAACCCGGGCGGCGACGTGCCGGGCATGCGACCGGTCGCCGCCGATCTGCTCAGCGCGACGATTGTCAAGGCAGCGCTTGCGGATGTCGCGCCGACGCATGTGTTCTTCACGACGTGGTCGCGGCGCCCGACCGAGGCGGAGAATATCGAGGTCAACAGCGCCATGGTCAGGAATGTGCTGGATGCGCTGTCGCCGAAGAAATCCGTGCGCCACGTGGCGCTGGTCACCGGCCTGAAGCATTATCTTGGGCCGTTCGACGCCTATGTATCGGGCGGCTTCCTGCCGGTGACGCCGCTGCGCGAGGAACAGCCGAGGCTGGACCTGCCGAACTTCTACTACGCCCAGGAAGACGAGGTCTATGCCGCCGCCAGGCGCGACGGCTTCACCTGGTCGATCCACCGCCCGCACACTGTCATTGGCAAGGCGATCGGCAATGCGATGAACATGGGCAGCACGCTGGCCGTCTACGCCTCGGTCTGCAAGGAGACCGGCCGCCCTTTCCGCTGGCCGGGTTCGGGCGGGCAGTGGAACGGCCTGTGCGACGTCACCGACGCCGGCATCCTGGCCAAGCACCTTGCCTGGGCGAGCACCACCGGGGCGGCGCGCAACCAAGCCTTCAACGTCGTCAATGGCGACTTCTTCCGCTGGAACTGGCTGTGGCCGCGCCTGGCGGCATGGTTCGGCGTCGAGCCGGCCGGATTCGACGGTGCGATCCATCCGCTCGAAGCCGAGATGGCCGACGCGCCGGCAATCTGGAAGGGCATGGTGGCGAAATACGGATTGAAGGAGGCCGACCTCGACCGTTTGGCCTCGCCCTGGCATACCGATCTCGATCTCGGCCGCCCGATCGAGGTGATGACCGACATGACCAAGAGCCGCGAACTCGGCTTCACCGACTATCAGTCGACCGAACGCTCGTTCCTCGATCTTTTTGCGCAGCTAAGGGCCGAGCGGCTTATCCCTTAAGCCTCGAAAACCTTGTCGCCGCCGATCCAGACGCCTTTGACGTCGAGATCATCCGACAGCGCAACGATGTCCGCCGCGGTGCCGTTGACGAAGCGCCCGAGCCGATGCGCCTGGCCGATCGCCTCGGCCGGATAGAGCGAGGCCATGCGCAATGCCTCGGAGAGCTCCAGCCCGACGACGCGATTGACGAAGCGCACGGCGGTGATCATGTCGAGATCGGCGCCGGCAAGCGTTCCATCGGCCAGCCGCAGGCTGCCGTCCTTGCGGTAGATGGTGCGGCCGTTCAGCGTGAACGAGGTCATGTCGGTACCGATCGTCGCCATGGCGTCGGTGATGAGGAAAATCCTGCCCGGTCCCTTCTTGGCGCGCAACGCAATCGCCATGGTGGCGGGATCGACATGGATGCCGTCGGCGATGATGCCGGCATGGAAGGCGCCGATGTCGATGGCAGCACCCGCCAGCCCCGGCTCGCGATTGCCGATCTGGCTCATGGCGTTGAACAGATGCGTGGCCATCGTGGCGCCGGCCTCGGCAAAGGCGCGCGCCGTGGCATAGGAGGTGTCGGAATGGCCGAGGCTGACGACAAGGCCGGCCTCGGCCAGCACCGAGACGCGGGCGGCTTCGACGGATTCGGGCGCGATCGTCGTCAGCAGCACCGGCAGCTTCCGCCGCGTGGCGATCAGCGCGGCCTGGTCGGCATCCGTCATCGGCCGGATCAACGCCGGGTCATGCGCGCCCTTGCGGGCGATCAACAGATGCGGACCTTCAAGATGCAGGCCGAGAAACCCCGGCACTTTCCGCCGCGCCGCTTCAACCCCCGCGGCAACCGCCGCCGCGGTGATGTCGGGCGTGTCGGTGATCAGCGTCGGCAGCAGTGCTGTCGTGCCGAAGGGCGCATGCGCCCGGCAGATGGTTTCGATCGAGCCGACATCGGGATGATCGTTGACCATGACGCCGCCGCCGCCATTGACCTGCAGGTCGACGAAGCCCGGCGCCAGCATGCCGCCGCCGGTCTCGATACGATCGATGCCGGATGGAATGGCGCCATTGGGAATGATGGCTTCAACCAGGCCGTCGCGCACGACAAGGGCCGCATCCTCGTGCCAGTCGTCGCCGTCGAAGATGCGGGCGCCAGTCAGGGCAAAACGGTCGCTCATACTGTTTCCGTCACCTTGCGCAGATTGCGCGGCAGGTCCGGATCGAGGCCGCGATGACGGGCAAAGGCCTCGACGAAGCCATAGAAGGACACGATCAGCGTCAGCGGATCGGTCAGTGGATGGCCGGTGGCGACATGCGGCAGGGGCTGGGCGCTCTTTGCCTTGTCCGAGGTGACGAAGACCGCCGCGCCCTTGCCCGCCAAAGCGTCCGCAGCCTCGGCGACCGACGGCTCGGAAGCATCGCGGGCGGCCAGCGCCAGCACCGGAAAGCCCGGCCCGACCAGCGCCAGCGGCCCATGCATGACCTCGGCCGCGCTATAGGCCTCGGCATGCATGGCGCATGTCTCCTTGAACTTGAGCGCCGCTTCGTTGGCAAACGCCGAGGACGGGCCGCGACCGAGGATGTACAGCGATCTTGGCGTCTTCAGCGCACCGGCCAGCGCCATCCAGTCGCAGGCGATCGCCTTGCGGAAATGCTCCGGCAGCCGGGCAAGCGCTGCCAGCAGCTTGTCGTCGCCGGTGCTGTGCGCCATCAGGGCGAGGCCGGCGACCGCCGAATTGACGAAGGTCTTGGTCGCCGCGACGCTCAGCTCCGGCCCGGCAAGGATATCGATGGCGTAATCCGAGGCTCGCGCGAGCGGCGAATCGGCGGTGTTGGTGATGGCGACGGTCAGCGCGCCGCCGGCCCTTGCCGCTTGCGCCATAGCGACGATGTCCGGGCTCTTGCCAGACTGCGAGATCGCGAGGCAGGCGGAGCCGGCGAGCCTGAGTTTCGCGCCATAGATCGAGGCGATCGACGGGCCGACCGAGGCGACGGCGAGGCCGGCGGTCAGCTCGACGGCGTATTTCATGAAGGTGGCGGCATGGTCGGACGAGCCGCGCGCGACGGTGACGATGAAATGCGGATCACGCTCGCGAATGCCGCGTCCGGCTTCGGTCAGCACCGCTGCCGAACCGTCGAGCAGCCGGGCGGTGGCTTCCGGGATTTCCTCGATCTCGCGCCGCATATGGGTTTTGGTTGCGTTCATGGCCGGACCTCTTCTCCCGGCCCGCTCAGCCGGAGTTCGGCGACGAAATCATAGGCGTCGCCCCTGTAGATGGAGCGGGTGAACTCGATCACCTTGCCGCTCGCCAGATAGGAAATGCGTTCGATATGCAGGCCGGCAATGCCGGGCGGCACTTCAAGCAGCCGCGCGTCGCTGTCGCCGAGATTGGCGGCGGAGATGCGCTGCACTGCCCGCACCGGCCGGTGGCCGGTCAGTTCCAGCGCCGCGTAGAGCGAGGACCCTATCCCCGCCGGGTCGGGGAGCACGCTTGCCGACAGCGCCGCGCGCTCGATCGCCAGCGGCGTGTCGTTGGCGATGCGCAGGCGCGCCACGCGCGCCACCAGTTCGTTCGACGACAGGCCGAGCACCATCATCTCATCGGGCGATGGCGCATAAAGGCCGCGGTCCAACCAGGCCGACCGCACGGCCATGCCGCGCCGGGCCATGTCCTCGGTGAAGGACGTCAGCCGCGACAGCGATTGCTCGACGCGCTCCATGCGCGGCGCGACGAAAGTGCCGGAGCCATGGCGCTGGATGAGGATGCCGCCCTTGACCAGGTCCTGCACCGCCTTGCGCACGGTGACGCGCGAAATATCGGCCTTCGTGGCGATGTCGCGCTCGGAAGGCAGCGCGTCGCCTGGTCCGATCAGGCCGCGATTGACGGCGTCCTCGATGCTCTTCCTGAGCTGGAGATAAAGCGGCGCGCCGCTTTGCGAGGATTGCTTCAGCGTGGCGAAGATCTGGTCGGCGGCCTCGCTCATCGCGCCGCCTCCGCTGCTCTGGCGAAAAGACGCACCGCCATCTGCACCGCGCCGCCCAGCGCATCGTCGAGCGGTGGCTTCATGAGCGCCTGGTAGCGCGCCGACAGGCGCGGCGCATAGAGCGGCGCCAGCCCGCCGAGCAGGCAAAGCGGGGCGGTGCCCGAGAGATCCAGCACGCCGAGCGCTGCCTCGACATCGGCGACCGCCTTGTCGAGGATCCAGTTGGCGACGGTGTCGCCCTTTTTAGCATGGTCGAAGACCTTGGGCGCGAAGCCGCCGAAATCGCCCGGCTTGGCGTTGGTGGTGAACTCGACCACATCCTCGGGGTTGTTGCGGAAGATGGCGAGCATGGCTTCGGTCAGCGGCGAGCCCCGGCGGATGCCGTCATGGGCGAGCAGCGTCTGTTCGAGCAGGTCGCGGCCGATGCGGGCGCCGCTGCCCTGGTCGCCGACCTGGAACCCCCAGCCGCCGATGGCGCGCGACTTGCCTTGCTTGCGCGCCATATAGGCGGTGCCGGTGCCGAGTATGGCCATGGCGCCGTCGCCGGAGCCAACCGCGCCTTCCAGCGCGATCTCGGCGTCGGTCTCGACACGGCTGATGCGGAACGGCAGGATCGCTTCGAGTTGCTGCCTGTAGGTGCCGACATTGGCGCCGGCAAGGCCGAGAACGGCCGGAGTCTGCGGGATCAGTGCGGGATCCCTGCCCGCGGCGACAAAGGCCTGCTGCGCTGCGTCGACGATATTGGCCCTGGCGCCGGTGAGGTCGGTGCGGATGTTGGCGGCACCGCTTTTGGCGCGGCCGAGGACGCTGCCGTCGGCCGTTGCAAGGGCCGCCCTGCAGCTGGTGCCGCCGCCATCGATGCCGAGCACGAGTTTCACGCGATTTCTCCTCCGGGCGGATAATACCAATAAAATACCAATAGCCAAGAGTTAATTTCCGTTTCAAAAAAATTAAGGCGTACTTTATTGAAAAATCCGCATATTTCGCCGGCAAGGCAATTCCGGGACGTCGAATTCGTTAATGCGTGTGGACAAGTGGTATTTTTTTGGTATTGTTTTGTGGATTGGAGGGAACGGTATGGCCGAGAAGCGCACAGAAGCGCGTCACCAGAATGCCGAGGGGCTGGACATCCAGGCCCCGGACGCCATCCTTTCCTCGTTAGTCAATGCGCAGATCGAAGCCGCCAAGGCCGTGCGCGGCGCCATTCCGGCAATAGCCGATGCGGCCGGGATCATCGCCGGCCGGCTGAACGGCGGCGGCAAGCTCGCCTATGCCGCGGCCGGCAGTTCAGGCCTGATGGCGCTGGCCGATGCGCTGGAACTGCCGGGTACTTTCGGCATCAGGCGCGACCGCATCGCCATCCTGATCGCCGGTGGCGACGAAGCCTTCAGGACGCTGGCCGGCGGTCCGGAGGACGATACCGGCGAAGCCGCGGCCGCGGTCGCCGTTGCCGGCATCGGCAAGGATGATTGCCTGATCGCCGTTTCGGCCAGCGGCTCGACGCCTTATGCGGTCAGGGCGCTGGAGGAGGCGCGCAAGCGCGGCTCCGCCACCATTGCCATCGCCAACAACAGGGATGCGCCGCTGTTGCGGCTGGCCGACATCGCCATCCTGCTCGAAACGCCGCCGGAGCTGATCGCCGGCTCGACGCGCATGGGCGCCGGCACAGCCCAGAAGATCGCGCTCAACATGCTGTCGACGCTCACCGCCATCCATCTCGGCCACGTCCATGACGGCTACATGGTCAACCTCATGGCCGACAACATCAAGCTGCGCGACCGCGCGGCGCGCATCGTCGCCGCCATCTCGGGGCGCGGCAGGGACGATGCGGCGCGCTTGCTCGAAAAGAGCGGCGGCGCCGTCAAGACCGCCATTCTGCTCGCCGCCGGTGCTGCCAGCGCCGATGCGGCGCAGAAGATACTGGAAGGGACCGGCCAGAAGCTGCGACCGGCGCTTTCCGCGATCGAGGGGAGCAAGGGGCGCAATGCCTCCGTTCTCATCAAAACCGAACCTGAAAAAGGTCAACAGGGAGACTGAGCATGACAACGAAACTATTGACGGCACTTCTTCTCGGCACGAGCATTCTCGGCTCCGCCGGGGTGGCTTGTGCCCAAGACGTAACCCTCAACATCGAAAGCTGGCGCGGCGACGACCTTGCCATCTGGAAGGACAAGCTGATCCCGGCTTTTGAATCCAGGAACCCGGGCATCAAGGTGGTGTTCGCGCCGTCGGCGCCGACCGAATACGACGCGGCGCTGGGCGCCAAGCTCGCCGCCGGCTCGGCCGGCGACCTGATCACCTGCCGTCCCTTCGACAAGTCGCTGGAACTCTACAAGAAGGGCAACCTAGCCGATCTCTCGGCGCTGCCCGGCATGGAGAACTTCTCCGACGTCGCCAAGGCCGCCTGGCAGACCGACGACGGCAAGGCGAGCTTCTGCGTGCCGATGGCCTCCGTCATTCACGGCTTCATCTACAACAAGGACGCCTTCGACAAGCTCGGCATCAAGGTGCCGGAGACGCGCGACGAATTCTTCGCCGCGCTCGACAAGATCAAGGCCGACGGCACTTACATCCCGATGGCGATGGGCACCAAGGACCTCTGGGAAGCGGCGACCATGGGCTACCAGAACATCGGCCCGAACTACTGGAAGGGCGAGGAAGGCCGCCTGGCGCTGATCAAGGGCGAGCAGAAGCTCACCGATCCGCAGTGGGTCGAGCCCTTCAAGGAGCTGGCCAGGTGGAAGCCCTATCTCGGCGACGGATTCGAGGCGCAGACCTATCCCGACAGCCAGAACCTGTTCACGCTCGGCCGCGCCGCCATCTACCCGGCCGGTTCGTGGGAGATCGGCCTGTTCAACACCCAGGCGCAGTTCAAGATGGGCGCCTTCCCGCCGCCGGTCGAGAAGGCCGGCGACACCTGCTACATCTCCGACCATACCGATATCGGCATGGGTCTGAATGCTGCTTCGAAGAATGCCGATGCGGCCAAGACCTTCCTGTCCTGGGTCGCCTCGCCCGACTTCGCCACCATCTACGCCAACGCGCTGCCGGGCTTCTTCAGCCTGAACAACACGCCGGTGAAGATGGAAGACCCGCTGGCCCAGGAATTCGTCTCCTGGCGCGGCAAGTGCAAGTCGACGATCCGCTCTACCTACCAGATCCTGTCGCGCGGCACGCCGAACCTCGAGAACGAGACGTGGGTCGAATCGGCCAACGTCATCAACGGCACCGATACGCCGGAAGCTGCCGCCAAGAAGCTGCAGGACGGCCTCGACAGCTGGTACAGGGCGGGCAAGTAAGAGCTCAGGCAACGGGCAGGGCCGTTCCAAGTGGACGGCCCTGCGTTTTTCGATAGCATCGACTGCGAACGACAGCGCCGCCCCTCATCTGCCTGCCGGCACCTTCTCCCCGTATGGTGACGGGGAGAAGGGACAAGCCGCAACGCTGGCGACCCCTTTCCCCGTCCTTCACGGGGAGAGGGTAAGGGTGAGGGCAGCGCTGCCGACAGAAGCATTTTGCCCAGACCTGATCGGCGGGGACCGAACTCATGGCCGCAGCACCCAAACGACCGTTCCGCTGGCACATCGGCGTTTTCCTGGCACCGGCGCTGCTCGTCTATACGGCGATCATGATCCTGCCGCTGGCCGGCACGCTGCAGCTGTCGCTGTTCCGTAACATCGACCAGTCGCAGGTCTTCGTCGGGCTGGAAAATTTCCGCACGCTGTTCGGCGACCCCAACTGGTCGGTCAATTTCTGGAATGCGCTCAGGAACAATGTCTGGTTCTTCATCATCCACATGCTGGTGCAGAACCCGATCGGGGTGTTGCTGGCGGCACTGTTGTCCAGCCCGAAGCTGCGCTTCGCGGCCTTCTACCGTACGGCGATCTTCGTGCCGACCATCCTGTCCTTCGTCATCGTCGGCTTCGCCTGGAAACTGATTCTGTCGCCGCTGTGGGGCGTGGCGCCGAACCTGCTCGACCTTATAGGACTCAAGAGCCTGTTCACGCCGTGGCTCGGCAAGGAAGAATATGCGCTGACCACGCTCAGCCTGATCTCGGTGTGGCAGTTCGTCGGCATCCCGATGATGCTGATTTATGCCGCATTGCTGTCCATCCCCGAGGAGGTGATCGAGGCCGCCGAATGCGATGGCATCACCGGCATGTCGCAGTTCTGGAAGATCAAGCTGCCGCTGATCCTGCCGTCGATCGGCATCATCTCGATCCTCACCTTCGTCGGCAATTTCAACGCTTTCGACCTGATCTACACCGCGCAAGGCGCGCTCGCCGGCCCGAACTATTCGACCGACATCCTCGGCACCTTCCTCTACCGCGCCTTCTTCGGCTTCCAGCTGCAGGTCGGCGATCCCAACATGGGCGCGGCAATCGCCACGATGATGTTCCTGATCATCCTCGGCGGTGTGTGCGTCTACCTCTTCCTCGTGCAGACGCGCCTGCGTCGTTACCAGTTCTGAGGGGCTGATATGTCGAGCTTGAACGCCCCCCTCTGGCCTGCCGGCCATCTCCCCCTCAAGGGGGGAGATTGGATGTCATCACTGCTTTCGCCAATCACCGACGTCGCAAAAGGAACGCCTTTGGCGAAGCTGCCGATCTCCCCCCTTGAGGGGGAGATGTCCGGCAGGACAGAGGGGGGTGCCTTGGCGCCGTTCCTTGGAAATGCAGCTCGTCAGGAGACTTTCCAATGAGCACGGCAACCCGCTCCCTTCCCCGCAGCATCGGCGCCCACGCGATTCTGTTGACCTACACGGTGATCGCGTTGTTTCCGGTGATCATCGTGATCATGAATTCGTTCAAATCCCGCGCCGGCATCTTCGGCGCGCCGCTGACGCCGCCGACGCCCAAAACCTTCGACCTGATCGGCTACACCACGGTCATCGGCCAGGGCGATTTCATCCACTATTTCCAGAACAGTCTCGTCGTCACGGTCGCATCGCTGTTCTTCGTGCTGCTGTTCGGCGCCATGGCCGCCTTCGCGCTGTCGGAATATCGCTTCCGCGGCAACACGATGATGGGGCTTTATCTCGCGCTCGGCATCATGATCCCGATCCGCCTCGGCACCGTCGCCATCCTGCAATTGATGGTGGCGAGCGGGCTGGTCAACACGCTGACGGCGCTGATCCTTGTCTACACCGCGCAAGGCCTGCCGCTCGCCGTCTTCATCCTGTCGGAGTTCATGAAACAGGTGTCCGACGATTTGAAGAATGCCGGCCGCATCGATGGGCTATCGGAATACACCATCTTCTTCCGGCTGGTGCTGCCGCTGGTCAGGCCGTCGATGGCAACCGTCGCCGTCTTCACCATGATCCCGATCTGGAACGATCTGTGGTTCCCGCTGATTTTGGCGCCATCGGAAGAGACCAAGACGGTGACGCTCGGCGCGCAGCTCTTCCTCGGCCAGTTCGTCACCAACTGGAACGCGATCCTGGCAGCACTCTCGCTGGCGATCATGCCGGTGCTGATCCTCTACGTCATCTTCTCGCGGCAATTGATCCGCGGCATTACGTCGGGAGCCGTCAAGTGAGTTCGCAAAAACCCCTTCGCGTCGTCGTCGCCGGGCTCGGCAATATGGGCCGCAGCCATGCGCTGGCCTACCACACCAATCCGGGTTTTGAGATCGCGGCACTCATCAACCGTTCCGACGTGCCGTTACCGGGCGGGCTCTCCGGCTACGGCATCAGGCACTCTTTCGACGACGCGCTGCGTGACGAAAAACCCGATGTCGCCTGCATCGCCACCTATTCCGACAGCCATGCCGACTATGCGGTCAGGGCGTTCGAGGCAGGCTGCCATGTCTTCGTCGAAAAGCCGCTGGCAACCACTGTCGCCGATGCAACGCGCGTCGTCGCGGCCGCCAAGGCCAACGGCAAAAAGCTGGTGATCGGCTACATCCTGCGCCATCACCCGTCCTGGATCCGGCTGATTGCCGAGGCGCGCAAGCTCGGCGGCCCCTATGTGTTCCGCATGAATCTCAACCAGCAATCCTCGGGTCATACCTGGGAGACGCACAAGCAGTTGATGCAGACCACGTCGCCGATCGTCGATTGCGGCGTGCACTATCTCGACGTGATGCTGCAGATCACCGACGCCAAACCGGTCGAGGTGCGCGGCATGGGGCTGCGGTTGACCGATGAGGTGGCGCCCTCGATGTACAATTACGGCCATCTGCAGGTGCTGTTCGATGACGGTTCGGTTGGCTGGTACGAAGCCGGCTGGGGGCCGATGATTTCGGAAACGGCCTTTTTCGTGAAGGACGTCATCTCGCCGAATGGCTGCGTATCGATCGTGATGAAAGAGGGTGTCAGGTCCGACGACATCGACACCCACACCAAGACCTCGACCATTCGCTTGCACAGTGCGGCGACCGGCCCGGACGGCAGGTTCGCCAGGCCTGACGAGATGCTATCGATGGAAGGCGAACCCGGCCATCAGGATCTCTGCGATCTCGAACAGGCCTTCGTGCTGAAGGCAGTTCGAGAGGATATCGATCTGACCCGCCATATGGACGACGCGGTGAAGTCGCTCGCCGTCTGCCTTGCCGCCGACGAGAGCGTGCGCAGTGGCGCCGCCGTCAAACTCTAGAACAGGAACGACGCCGTGGGCTCGCTGAACATCGAGAACGTGAAGAAGGCTTTCGGGCCGGTCGAGGTGCTGAAGGGCATCAACCTCGAAGTGACGGATGGCGAGTTCGTCGTCTTCGTCGGCCCGTCGGGCTGCGGCAAGTCGACCTTGCTCAGGGTCA
The DNA here is from genome assembly GCF_000350085.1 of Mesorhizobium metallidurans STM 2683. GTDB lineage: Bacteria > Pseudomonadota > Alphaproteobacteria > Rhizobiales > Rhizobiaceae > Mesorhizobium > Mesorhizobium metallidurans. The sequence continues at coordinate 9,828 of NZ_CAUM01000023.1, read as the reverse complement.
TTGCCGGACTGGAGGACTCGACTTCGGGCCGCGTCGTCATCGACGGCGAGGATGTCTCCGCCACGCCGCCGGCCAAGCGCGGCATCGCCATGGTATTCCAGACCTATGCGCTCTATCCGCATCTGACGGTAAGGAACAATATGGGCCTCGGATTGAAGCAGGCCGGCACGCCGGCGGCCGAGATCGGGCGGCGCATCGGCATCGCCTCCTCGATGCTGTCGCTGGAGCCGTATCTCGAAAGGCGGCCGGCGGAACTCTCCGGCGGCCAGCGCCAGCGCGTCGCCATCGGCCGCGCCGTGGTGCGCGAGCCCAAGCTTTTTCTGTTCGACGAACCGCTTTCGAACCTTGATGCAGCGCTGCGCGTCAACACGCGATTGGAGATCGCGCAGCTGCACCGCCGGCTGAAGGCGACGATGATCTATGTCACTCACGATCAGGTCGAGGCGATGACGCTGGCCGACAAGATCGTCGTGCTCAACGCCGGCAGGATCGAACAGATCGGCGGCCCGATGGAGCTTTATAATTCGCCGGCCAATGATTTCGTCGCCGGCTTCATCGGCTCGCCCAAGATGAATTTCGTTGATGGCGCGAGACTGGGCGAGACGGCCAAAACCATCGGCGTTCGCCCTGAGCATCTGACCGTCGATCCGAAATCCGGCACCTGGAAGGGAACGGTGGTCCATGCCGAGCATCTCGGCGCCGACACCAATCTTTATCTCGATTGCGAAAAGGCCGGGCTGATCACAGTGCGTATCTTCGGCGTCTACAACGCCGAACCCGGCGCCACGCTCTACGCAACGCCGGATCCGGCGAAGACGTATAGGTTCGGGGCCGATGGCAAGGTGCTGAAGTAGCGCCGGCTACCCCTTGTCCCCCTTGTGGGAGAAGGTGGCCGAGCGAAGCTCGGTCGGATGAGGGGTGTTGGAAGGATCGCTGCCTTGAAGGCGTAAGTGCCTAAAATCCTTCGATGTTTTCTCGCCGCGTTTCTTCCAGCACCCCTCGTCCGTCTCGGCGCTACGCGCCGATCCGCCTTCTCCCGCAAGGGGAGAAGGAACGGCGCTCAGACGTCCGCCCTGAACGTCTGTTTCTGCGTACCCATGCCTTCGATGCCCAGCTCGACGACGTCGCCGGCCTTCAGGAACACCGGCGGCTTCATGCCCAGCCCGACGCCGGGCGGCGTGCCGGTGGAGATGATGTCGCCCGGATGCAGCGACATGAACTGGCTGAGATAGGAAACGAGATAGGCGACGCCATAGACCATGGTCTTGGTCGAGCCGTTCTGCATCGTCTTGCCGTTGACCTTCAGCCACATCGGCAGGTTCTGAGGGTCCTTCACCTCGTCCTTGGTGACCAGCCACGGCCCGATCGGCCCGAACGTGTCGCAGCTCTTGCCCTTGGTCCACTGGCCCTGCCGTTCGGCCTGGAAGGCGCGCTCGGACACGTCATGCGAGACGCAGTAGCCGGCGACATAATCGAACGCCTCAGCCTCGCTGACATATTTGGCGGTTTTGCCGATGACCACGCCAAGCTCGACCTCCCAGTCGGTCTTGACCGAGCCGCGCGGGATCAGCACGTCGTCGTCAGGCCCGACGATGGCCGAGCTTGCCTTCATGAAGATGATCGGCTCCGGCGGCACGGTGGCGCCGGTTTCGGCGGCATGGTCGGAATAGTTGAGGCCGATGCAGATGAACTTGCCGGTGCCGGCAACGCAGGCGCCGATGCGCGGGCTGCCGGAAACCGCCGGCAGCGATTTCGCATCGAGCTTCGACAGCATGTCCAGCGACGCCGGATGGAGCGTCGTTCCGGCGATGTCGGCGACATGGGCGGAGAGGTCGCGGATCGTTCCATCCGCATCGATGAGACCGGGGCGTTCGCTCCCCGCGTCGCCATAGCGCAGCAGTTTCATTCTTTTTCTCCTGATTGCGGCCGGTGGCCTCTTAGATCGACCAGCCACCGTCGATATTGTAAGCCTGTCCCGACGTATAGGTGGCGCCGGCGAGATAGACGGCGAGATCGGCGATTTCTTCGGGCGTCCCCAGCCGGCCCATTGGCTGGCGGACAATGAAGGCGGCGCGGGCCGCCTCATAGTCGCCCTGCGCATGCATGCGGTCCTGCAGCGACGGGCTCTCGACCGTGCCGGGGCAGATCGCGTTGCAGCGTATGCCCTTGCCGACATAGTCGGCGGCGACCGCCTTGGTCAGTCCGATCACCGCCGCCTTGGTCAGCCCATAGACGAAGCGGTTCGGCACACCTTTGGTCGAGCTGGCCAGCGAGGCCATGTTGATGATCGCGCCGTCGCCACGCTCCAGCATACCGGGCAGCACGGCGCGGATGGTGCGGATCATCGCGCGCACATTGAGGTTGAAGGCGAAATCCAGATCGGCCTCCTTCATATCGAGGATCGAGCCTGAATGGACAAAGCCGGCGCAGTTGAACAGCACGTCGACGGCGCCGATCTCGGCGAAGGCGGCGTTGACGGCCGCATCGTTCAGCACGTCGAGCTTGCGGGTCTTGATCCCCGATGTCTTGCCGAGTTCGGCGAGCAGCACCTCGTTGATGTCGGTGGCGTGCACCACGGCGCCTGCCTTGGCGAAAGCCAGCGCGCTCGCCCGGCCGATGCCTTGCGCCGCCGCCGTGACGACAACGACCTTGCCTGCCAAATCCGCCATGCTTTTTCTCCTCGCCCGCTCGGGTCATCCGCATTTATCTGCGGACGGCCAAGGCGTCATGTGCCAGTCAGGCGCTATCATGCGGCCTGTGCTTCTGCAGTTCACTGATAAAAATGTTTTTTCTCGTTAAAGAACACACATCCGGGCGTCAAGCCCGAACACGATCGTCATTCAACTGGAAACTCTCAATCGCCGTAGGGCACCCAGACGTTCTTGACCTCGACCGCACGGCGCAGCAAGGCATCGCCTGCCGCGTCAGCCGATGTCCAGTCGAGGCTGCGGCCGTTACCGGTCCACACACGTTTCAGATTGCCAACGGAGTCCGCTTCCGCCTTGGCACAGGTCTCGGCATCGGCGAAGATCCAGAGCCCGTCGACATCGTCGTGCTTGGCCAGCACGCCGGCGAGCTCGGCGCTGCGGCCGGTGACGATGTTGATGGCGCCGGCCGGAACGTCGGAATATTCGATGACCTGATAGAGGTCGGTGGCCAGCAGCGGATATTTTTCCGAAGGCACGGCCACCACGGTGTTGCCCACGGCGAGCGCCGGCGCCACCAGCGAGATCAATCCGAGCAGCGGCGCATTGTCCGGCGCCACGATGCCGACGACGCCGACCGGCTCGTGCAACGCCAGCGTGACCGCGCGGGCCGGCGGCTGATGCACGCGGCCTTCGAACTTGTCGGCAAGGCCGGCATAGAGGAACAGCCGCTCGATCGACTGCTCGACCTCTTCACGCGCCGCCTTGGCGGCGGCGCCGGTAAGCTCGGTGAGACGGGCGGCGAATTCATCGGCACGACCGGAGAGGTTTTCGGCCAGATAGTAGAGCACCTGGGAACGATTATAGGCGGTCGCCTCCGGCCACCCCTTGCAGGCGCGGGCAGCCGCGACGGCGTCGCGGATGTCCTTGCGGTTGCCGAGGCCGACTTCGCCGGCAAGCTTGCCCTTGGCGGTGGCAATGCCAATCGAATAGTTGCCGTCCGGCCTGACCTGCTTGCCGCCGATGAACAGCTTTGCCGTGCGATCGATGGCGTCGCCTTCCGACCTCTCGACGGGTTGGACCGAAGCCGCCGCCGGCTTGACGACCGGACCAAGCGGCAGTTTTGCCGCGAGATATTCGAACATGCCCTCGCGTCCGCCTTCGCGGCCAAAGCCGCTTTCGCGGTAGCCGCCGAAGCCGCAGGCGGCATCGAACATGTTGGTGCCGTTGACCCAGACGACACCGGCCTTCAACTGCGGCGCGACATGCAAAGCGAGATTGACGTTCTCGCTCCACACCGAGGCGGCCAGACCGTAACGGGTGTTGTTGGCGAGCTCGATCGCTTCCTCTGTGTTGCGGAAACTCATGGTCGCAAGAACCGGCCCGAATACTTCTTCTTGGGCCAGGATATTAGCCGGCGAAACACTGGTGGCTAACGTCGGAAGATGGTAGTAGCCAGAGGATGGCAGGGCTGCGTCCGGCTGCCAGCAGACGGCGCCCTGTTTCGCCCCTTCCGCGACCAGGCCCTTGACGCGGTCGAGCTGGCTCAAATCGACCAGCGGGCCGATATCGGTGTTCTTGTCGAGCGGGCTGCCGACGCGCAGCCGGCTCATCCTCACCTTGACCTTGGCGATGAAGGCGTCGGCTATGCCTTCCTGCACCAGCAGCCGCGAACCGGCGCAGCAGACCTGGCCCTGGTTGAACCAGATGCCGTCGACCAGACCCTCGACGGCGCTGTCGAGATCGGCGTCCTCGAAGACGACGAAGGCCGACTTGCCGCCAAGCTCCAGCGACAGTTTTTTGCCGGACCCCGCGGTGGCTTTCCGGATGATCTTGCCGACTTCCGACGAACCGGTGAAGGCGATCTTCTGAATGCCTGCATGATTGACGATCGCCGCACCCGCTTCCGGGCCGCCCTGGACGATGTTGACGACGCCCTTCGGCACGCCGGAGCGTCCGCAGATCTCGGCGAACAGGATGGCGGTGAGCGGCGTGAACTCTGCAGGCTTCAGCACCACCGTGCAGCCGGCGGCAAGGGCGGGCGCGATCTTCCAGGCCAGCATCAGCAGCGGAAAATTCCACGGAATGATCTGGCCGACGACGCCGACGCCCTTGTGATCCGGAAAATCCCTGTCCAGCGCCTGTGCCCAGCCGGCATGGTGGATGAAATGGCGGACTGCCAGCGGCACGTCGATGTCGCGGCTTTCGCGGATCGGCTTGCCATTGTCGATCGATTCCAGCACCGCGAACAGGCGCTGGTGGCGCTGCATGGCGCGGCCGATGGCGTACAGCACTTTCGCGCGCTGATAGCCGGAGGACGCGGACCATTTCGGCAGGGCTTTCGCGGCGGCCGAAACCGCCGCGTCGATATCGGCTACACCGGCATCCGACACCTTGGCCAGCAGCTTGCCGGAGGAGGGATCGCTGGTCTCGAAAGTCTTGCCGCTTGTGGCGGCTTTCCAGTCGCCACCAATGAACAGCACCTTGCCGAAATCGCGCGCTGCCAGCCAGGCATCGGCCTCATTCCGCGCCTCCGGCGCCGGGCCATATTCCATGGCGTGATAGCGTTCGAGAATGTTCATGGAGAACTCTTTCGCGAGGAAGATTTCGATTTTGGCAGGCGCTCTACGGCGCCCCCCTCTGTCCTGCCGGACATCTCCCCCTCAAGGGGGGAGATTGGCAGCTTCGACCGCATCGCCAATCTTACAACGTTGAAAATTGGCGAAAGCTGGGATGACATCCAATCTCCCCCCTGGAGAGGGAGATGTCCGGCAGGACAGAGGGGGGCGCGAAGGAACTCCACGTTCAAAACTCTGATCTAAGCCATCGCGTGGCGGTGATTGGCCGAATAGTGGCCCGTCAGATGGTGCTCAAGCTGGCGCTCGATGTCGGTCAGAAGGCTCGACGCGCCGAAGCGGAACAGCTCCGGCTCCAGCCAAGGCCGTCCCAGTTCTTCCTTCATCAGCACCAGCCAGTCGAGCGAGACCTTGGCCGTGGAAATGCCGCCGGCCGGCTTGAAGCCGATGAGATAGCCGGTCTCCTCGAAATAGGCGCGGATGGCGCGCACCATGGCGAGGCCGACGGGCAGCGTCGCGTTGACGCTTTCCTTGCCGGTCGAGGTCTTGATGAAATCGGCGCCGGCCATCATCGCCACCATGGAGGCCAGCATGACATTGCGCAGCGTGGCGAGATCGCCGGTGCCGAGAATGACCTTGAGATGCGCCTCGCCGCAGGCGGCGCGCATCGAAACGATCTCGTTATAGAGTTCCTGCCATTTGGCCCCGAAAACCAGGCCGCGCGGAATGACGACGTCGATCTCGTCGGCGCCGTCGCGGACCGAGGCCTCGATTTCCTGCAGGCGCGTCGACAGCGGCGCGAGGCCGTGCGGGAAAGCGGTGGAAACGGCGGCGACACGGATGCCGGTGCCGCGCACGGCGTCGACGGCCGTGGCGACGAAGGGATGATAGACGCAGACCGCCGCCGGACGGATAGTTTCGCCCGTAATGCCAAGGCCCTCGACGATGTCGCGGCGGAACGGGTTGATCGCCTTGGCGCAGAGCCGGCGCACGCGCTCCTCGGTGTCGTTGGAGTTCAGCGTCGTCAGGTCCATGCAGGCCACCGCGCGCAGCAGCCAGGCCGCCTGGTTGTCGGCCTTGATCGAGCGCCGCTTGGTCAGGCTGGCGACGCGGTGTTCCAGCGCCGAGCGATTGACGCTGCGCACCGATTCCATGAAGCCGAGATCGAGCCGCATGCCTGGATTGCGGGCGATGGCATGGTCTGGCGGCACGGGCGTGTTGGCGGCGGTGCGTGCCGGCAGCGGCGTGACCTTGGAAGCGCCGCCACCAAGGCCGGCCTCGCGGATTGTGCTGCTCATCTCCTGCCCCTTTGTTCAGCGATCATGCCGAAGATAGCCCGTGAAGTCGTACTTCACGAGTCTTTCACGCGGTCATAACGGAAAAAGGCCGTCAAAGCAGCTGGTTTTTGACCGAAAGGTCAAACTTGATTTGGAACGAAGCGCCTGCCCCTCAGCCGACGAAAGCGCGCTCGACGACGAAGCTCGACGGTTGATGCAGCGAGCCTTCGTGGAAGCCCAGGCTTTCGGCGAGTTCCTTGACGTCCTTCAGCATGTGCATCGAGCCGCAGATCATGATGCGGTCGGTCTCGGGATCGAGCTTGTCGATGCCGAGGTCGCTGTAGAACTTGCCCGAACCGATCAGCGCGGTGATGCGGCCCATGCGCGACGATTCTTCACGCGTCGTGGAATTGTAGAGCGTGACGCGGCCGCCGGTCAGTTCGCCGATCAGCGGGTCGTTCTCCAATGCCGCGACCAGTTCCTGGCCATAGGTGAGTTCGGCATTGTCGCGGCAGGTGTGGGTCAGGATGACCTGATCGAACTTCTCATAGGTATCGGGATCGCGCAGCAGGCTGGCGAAGGGCGCGATACCGGTGCCGGTCGAGATCATGAACAGCCGTTTTGCGGGGGTCAGCGCATCGAGCACCAGCGTGCCGGTCGACTTCTGCCGCATGATGACGGTGTCGCCGACCTGGATCTTCTGCAGTTCGGAGGTAAGCGGGCCGTCCGGCACCTTGATCGAGAAGAATTCCAGCTCGTCGTCCCAGGCCGGACTGGCGACGGAATAGGCGCGATACACCGGCTTCTCGGCATTGGGCAGGCCGATCATGACGAACTCGCCGGAGCGGAAGCGCAGCGACTGCGGCCGGGTGATGCGGAACGAAAACAGCCGGTCGGTATAGTGCTTCACCGAGACGACGGTTTCGGCATGGACATTGGCCGGTATAGGGAATTGCAGCGGGCGGGCGCCGGCGGTGTTGAACGCGGATGTGGTGTTCATCAAACCTAACCTTCTGGCCCAACTTCAGACCTAATCTTCAGGCCCGGGGCGCCAAACCTTCTCCTGCGCGCCCGAACCGGTCAGGTTCCAGCGTGCGGTTGCACACTCCGAAGCGGTAAGCTCTTGTGTCCGGAATTTATTAGTATACAAATGATATTTGCGTCAAGAGACCGCCGTAAAACACCTTTCCAAACTAAGACATATCCATAGTCCGGGCATTTCGGGTTTCGACAATGAAAGAGAATTTTTCGGCGCGGGCGCTGGATTCCCTGGGCAGCGTCGTCGCCGGCATCGATGTCGGCGGAACCTTCACCGACCTGCTTCTGATCGACGGCCGCAACGGCGGCCGGGTGCATATCGCCAAGACCCCGACCACGGTTGACAACCAGGCCTTCGGCGTCGTCTCGGCCCTCGGCGTCACCGGCTTTCCGGTCAATAGCATCGATCTCATCGTGCATGGCACCACCACCACCACCAACGCCGTGCTGGAACGCCGTCTGGCCAGGACCGGCATGATCACCACGAGCGGCTTTCGCGACGTGATCGAGCTTGGCCGGCGGACCCGGCCGCAGCCCTATGGCATGACCGGCACATTCGTGCCGATCATTCCCCGCAATCTCCGGCTCGAAGTGTCGGAGCGGGTCGAGGCCTCGGGCTCCATCCGCGAGCCGCTCGACGAGGCCGGGATGCGCGCGGCGGTTTCGCAGTTGATCGCGGCCGGCTGCGAATCCCTCGTCATCCATTTCCTGCATTCCTACGCCAACCCGTCGCATGAGCGGCGCGCGGCCGAAATCGCCGCCGAACTCTGGCCGAACGGCTATATCACGACGGGCCATGCGCTGCTGTCGGAAGCGCGCGAGTTCGAGCGGGGCGTGACGGCTTCCGTCAATGCCTCGGTGCAGCCGATCCTCGAACGCTATGTCGAAAGGCTGCGCAAGGAGCTGGCGGCCAAGGGTTACGCCCGCGACTTCCTGATCATGAACGGCAATGGCGGCATGATCTCGGCCCGTTTCGTCACACGTGAATCGGCCAAGACCGTGATGTCCGGGCCGGCCTCCGGCGTCATTGCCGCCGCCTATACGGGAAAGCGTGCGGGCTTCGAAAACCTCGTCACCTACGACATGGGCGGCACCTCGACCGACGTGGCGCTGATCCGCAATGCCGAGCCTGCCGTCTCGAACGAGATCGAGATCGAATATGCGATGCCGATCCATGTGCCGATGGTGGCGGTGCATACGGTCGGCGCCGGCGGCGGCTCGATCGCCCGCGTCGATGCGGCCGGCCTGATCCAGATCGGCCCGGAAAGTGCCGGCGCCAATCCCGGTCCGATCTGCTATGGGCGCGGCGGCAGCGAGCCGACCATCACCGACGCCAATCTGGTGCTGGGACGGCTGGCGCCGAAGAAGCTGCTTGCGGTCGAAAACCCGGTCACGGTCGAGCGCGTCACCGGCATCTTCGAGGACAAGATCGGCAAGCCGACCGGCCTGTCCGGCGTCGAGGCGGCGGGCGCGGTGCTGAGGCTCGGCAATATGAAGATGGCCGGCGCCATCCGCATGGTCTCGGTTTCGCGCGGCCACGATCCGCGCGATTTCGCGCTGTTCGCCTTTGGCGGCGCCGGGCCGCTGCATGCGACCGCGCTGGCGCGCGAACTCGGCCTGCCAAAGGTGCTGGTGCCGGCGCGGCCCGGCATCACCAATGCCCTCGGCTGCGTTGTCGCCGATCTCCGCCATGATTTCGTCAACACGGTCAATCAGCCGGTGGCCGGCCTCGATGAAACCAAGCTTCATGCTGTATTGGAACGGCACCGAAATGAAGGCGAGGAGCTGATCGGCAAGGAAGCGGTGAAGCCGGAAACGATCCGCGTCACCCATTCCGCCGATATGCAGTTCGTCGGCCAGACCCATATCATCAACGTGCCGCTGCCATCGTCCTCGGTGACTCGGCACGAATTGCAGCAGCTTTTCGAAAAGGCCTATTTCGCCCGCTTCAAGGTCGAGCTGCCGGAGATCCGCGCCAATCTGGTCAATCTCAACACATCGGTGACGGGCGTGCGTCCGGCGATCGATCTGGCGCGCCTGATCGACCCCGCCGGGCGCGCCAAAACGCTCGATAAGGCACGGCGCGAGATCCGGCCGGTCTGGTATGCCGGCACGTGGCACGATACGCCGGTCTACGCACGCGAAAAACTGCCGCTCGATGCCATCATCGAAGGGCCGGCGATCCTCGAACAGATGGACGCCACCACCGTGCTCGAACCCGGTGACCGGGCACGCTCGGACGCCGACGGCAACATCATCATAGAGGTGAGGCAGTTATGATAAGGCCTTCAT
>NZ_CAUM01000024.1 GCF_000350085.1 Mesorhizobium metallidurans STM 2683 | reverse complement strand
TTAGTTTTAGATATCTTTTCTCCTGAAAACGCCGCAACAACCGTAAATGCCCACAAATTCGAACAGATTGATATCAAGCGAATCTTCAATACCGGCTATGATCCCATATTCGTTTCTGGTTTCCCCCAGTCCGGTGCGCCTCGAATTCCGCTTGTCGTTGAAATCATGGAACACGCAGAACGAACCGGGCTCAATCAATTGTTTCAACCTATGGCATGCCTTCACAACGTGCTCATAGGCATGCGAATGATCAATGAAGGAAAACCCAAACTTTCGATTGCTATCCACTAAGCGTTGGCAGGTAGCGTCGGCGTCTCCCACTTCAAGACGAATGGTTCCATCTACTCCGCGAGCCGTGAGGTTTTTATGAGCTGCCGCTGAAATCTCCGGTGACAACTCCATGGAGACGATTTCAGCCTTACGCCCAGAATTTGCAACTGCTTTGGCGAGAATATAGGCGGATAGTCCCTCGTTCGTGCCAAACTCGAGAATATCTCCTTCGGCAAATCTGGCCAGCTCATAGAGCTTCAGCGCGTCTTCTCGCCTCAACCATCCTGGTATTCCGATATCTATAAGACTGCCTCGCATAGGGCAATTTCTAAGGAATGTCTGAAACTCGTCAATGTCCGGACCGGCGTAGGAATAGTTGGGTTTGTAGCCCATGTTGGGCTGGAACTGTCCGACTGTAATCGCCCGATCTGAGTGGTATGTGAGGTGCGCGTTTGCCGCCATAACCAACCCTCCTCGTAAATAGTTTTCTCGCCGCCATAGGAAATGTTACTTCCTCAGAACTGTCCAAAATTCGTTTCGACCCCGTCTGGTCGACTCAACGTGCTCCACCGACAATCTAACCAGGCCTGCCAGCCGCAAATCATTGATGACGATTTCGAAAGAACTTGGAGTGAACACCCAACAGTGAGCATCAGTATACTCGTTGCTGGCAATTTCTGATCGCTTTATCGCTTCACTAAAACTGAATCTTGATTTGAATTCCGAAGGCGGCATTCCATTCCAAATTTCTTCGGCATCTACCTTTTGATGGTAATAAAAATGATCAAATATCTGCCATTTATCTGGCCTAGAAAGCTTTTCCTCATGCGCGCGTACCATTTGGATCGCAGTACTCTCCGATCGAAAATAGTCAAAGGTGTAACTCCGATCCGGGATAGCGAGGAAGACAGCTCCTCCCGGTCTAAGTAGCGCTTCGATCTCTTTAAGCCATGTCACAACGTCTGCGATGTGCTCGATTACATGACTTCCACTTATTAAATCGAATTTCGCATCGATGTACCTTGCAAATAGGTGATCCTTGACTACATAGTCGACATCGACTGCTCTATCAAAATTCCTTTTTTTATTATTTTTGTGCATGTCAAGCAATTCTTCTTTACCGAACCAATCTGCGTATTTCACCATATCCCCAAGTTCTTTCCTGAATACTGGGTTATCAAACGCACCGAGTTCCAAAATCGAACCAAAACGCGGCAGTATTCGTTCAAGATATTCCCGTCTTTCAACAGCGACTCTTGATAGAACAGATTGAGGACTAACGAGCATCGATACTCCACTCCCGAAAATCTCAGTCGACTCCACCACCGACAATTTTCACTTCTGGCTGTACGGCGGACAAATCCTTGACGATATTGTCCAGCTGTTCTGCCGCCGCCTTCATTCCATGATGATGAAGCATCTCGTCAAATGCCCTGGCAACTATCTGGCGCTTTTCATCCGGTCTTTCGATTGCGTGCCGTAAACTGTCCGTCCAGGCTTCAACGTTATTATCAACTAGGTAACCCGTTACTCCTGATCGAACGGCGGACTTGTATGGCTCGACCGCGCTGTAGAGTCCACATAATTTGGCCGCGGAATATTCATAGAATTTCAACGGCGACTTTGCGGCGTTGAATGATGTGTCATCGAGCGGGGCAACAGCAATGTCCATTTCCGCCGCGAAATTTCTGAACCATGGTACAAAATTCGAGTAGGCCTTATACTTATCTTTGATATTGACATTTTCGAACCAGTTTTCAGATATATCGGTAATGCCAATGGTAAAGAATCGGAGATTCGGAAATTCAGACCGCAAGACCCTGATTGGCTGCTCCAAAAGTGCGAGATCTGCGCTATGGGTTTTTGTTCCCATGTAAACTATGCGGATTTCCTGGCTAGCACGCTTTTGGAGGCTGGGAACTCCGAGGTCATCCGAGCCGGAAGCAATTGGGCCAAACCAGAGCCGCTCGCTTAGCGCATTCTCCGCAATCGCAACTGAACTGTTAATGGTTCGGAGACGATCGGCCAAAATCGGCGTAGACGCGATGACGACGTCAGCCGTCTGAGCGATTGATTTTACCGATTGCTTGAATGCTTCGTAGTTCACAGTCAGATCTCGTCGGTCGCCCATGCCGATCAAGTCGTCGTCTATCTCGAAAATGACTTTCGTGCCGCTAGAGGAGCATGCCGACGTAAATTTGGCCAGATCATTTGGCTGCAAAGCCGTACGCTGAACGAGGATAGCGTTAAACTGGCCGACCACCGATTCATTGGCTACATCACCGGGCTGGACGAGATCATATCTGACAGGTCGTCGTATGTTATCGCGGATTTTTTCCAAAACTCTGATGTGACTTGAAGCGGGATAACTTGGGCCATTTCCGGGCAGGACCACTCCGACACGGGGACGATGCAGCCCCTCAGAGAGGTGTATCTCTCGCGTCAGTAGATTGCGATATATTTCGTCATAGTACTGCGACATCCAAAGCGTGGAGTTGGTACGGCCGATCTCGTCCTGCCATAGACGCACTTGATCGACTTTTTGCGAATAGTCCTCGAAATCCTGGGTGATCGCCTGCAATCGTTCAAACAATATCTGCGGCGAGGAATTTTCAAGAAGCCATCCGCCTCCCGTTTGGCGAATGCGTTCGGCCACCGCGCCGAAGTCCAGCGCCAGCACGGGCAGCCCGCACGCCCACATCTCCGTCAAGGTATGGCAAAATGTTTCAGGCCAAATCGAGAAGATAGCGCCGAAATGAGGCCGGATCTTCTCCACCTTCTGAATGAACTCTTCGCGCTTATAGGGTCCGTGGAAGACGAAATTCTTTGTCAGCGGTATTGTCGTTCTGCCGAGGAGATGGAACTCAAATATTCCGTCCTTATCCAACTCCGCTAGAGATTCAAGTATCCCAGCACCTTTTGAAATATCTATGTTTCCAGGTACCAATATGCGAATTTTTTCTTTTATCGATCTAGCGGTTGTGGTTACATTTTTTATTTCCAGATCGCGGCCATGCGGAATCACAACAAATGGTTTTTTCTGCATGGCAGGATAGATTTGCGTGATCTGATCACGCGATCCATGCGAAGTGGTCACGTAACTATCGCAGTGTGCCAGCATCTCGCTCATCGCCGATTGCCAGTCTTTTATGGCGTTGCGCTTTAACGGAGGGAAGTCTGGATCGGTCCACAATTCATGTTTGCACTGGCCGAGCGAAGCAGTACACGTCCCACCGCAAAACTGTAAATTCTCATCAAGAAGTTTGACCGTTGGGCAAATGGTATAGAAGTCATGAAATGAAAAAACGACCGGCACCTGCAAAGATTTGCAGATTGCCGGCAGTTTGAGGCTATGCCAAGCTATGTGCCGAATATGCACGAGCTCAATTTGATGCTGGATTAAAAGTTGTCGGACGATCGCGTCATATTCCTCCGAAGCATGTGGGAATGCTTTGAGCGGCTGCTCAAGCTTGACGGTTTCCAATAGTATTTGCTCGCGTCCAGCGATTTGGAAAAATTCGACGGTTTTCGCATCGCAACGCAATAGATAGGCCTCGTAGCGGTCGTGCAAAGCCTCCATAAGATCTTGATTGGTTTGTGGAGTGCCGCCAGTTCGGGTCGATACGACGAACACGGCGCGGGGGCGCACCCCGTTCTGTTGCAGCAGGACAGAGGCAGCCTCGCCAACTCTTTGGCGTGCAGCCGAAGCGATTGGATCGTCAATAAAGCTGCGAACGCGATTCGAGTATTCCGGGTACCGTTTGTCGACAACAGCGCGACCGTCTTTCATCAATTGCGTTTTTTCATCACCAAAACTGGCTGAGCGCACATGGTGAATCAGAGTCGCGTCATCGATCACATGCTGCCAGCCCTTCCTACCGGCGCGCATGCAGAAATCGTTCTCTTCGCCGTAGCCACGCGGAAACGTCTCGGCATCAAGTGTGCCGACTTCATCAATACAAGCCCGCCTGACAAACATGCAGAAGCCATTTCCGGTCGGAACTTTGGGGTAATGCCGCTTGCTGTTACGCGTGACGAGACGAGCGTAGTCATCGAGTTCCAACCATGTCGGGATGGGGTTCTTCTTGCCAATCTCCGGCGCCGAAAACGCCCCGGCATTGTCCGAAAATGGTGTCGCTGTGGCGATACGATCTTCCGAGTACGCCGCGAATTGAAGATTGCGTAGCCACTGCGGCGTGACGATTGTATCTGAATTTAGAAATACGACGTCCGCTGAGCCAGCCAATTCAATTCCACGATTGATCGTTCTCGTGAAACCAAGATTGGTTTCGTTGTGGACCACTTCGACATTGGGCAAATCAGTATACTGGGCCAACACCTCCCTTATTTCCGGATTCGGACTGGCATCGTTTATCACAATGAGTCGAACTGAGGGGTCGCTGTGCCGCAAAACCGACCGGATGCATTCATCCGTTTCTTGTGGAGCATTGTAGACGGGGACAATGATTGCGACAGAATTAAACTGCGCTTCTATGCGCTCGCGAATATATCTGGCTTCGACTTGTTCGGTTGCGGGCCCTGGCGATCGCTGAGCAACCGAAGGCGTCGTAACTCCTTCGGTGCGTTTAATAGCGAGCACGTTTCGATAGTATTTGTAACGCGTAGCCCAAAGGCGAGGTGTAATGGTCCACCAAGCCAACTTCGCAAGAAGTCTAGCTGGAGCGCGTATCCGGGCAGGCATAGCGCGAACCGGCGCAGTGATACGCCAAGACGTGGATGTTAAAAGTTCATGCTTTTCTCGACGAAGACCAACGAGCTGAGTTTCGAGTTCTCGCAACTGATAGGAGAGTACGGTATTTTGACGAGAGACGCGCCTAACTTCCTCGCGCTCGGCCTCGACCTCGCGTTGCCCGCTGCTGGCATCCGCTTGAGCAGCTGTGAGTCGCTCTGCAAGATCAGAGAGGTTGCGATTTAAAGCGCTTATCTGCTCGTCGCTCATCTTCAATTGAGATCGAAGACCGTCGAGTTCCGCGTTTTGGCGCTCTGTTTCTGCGTTAGCCAAAATCAACGCATCGCTAGTTGCGGACAATTCTTTGGTCAAATTTACATTTTTACCCTGAAAATCCCTGTTGGCGCGAAAATATTCTATAGCTCTGACGCTCAGGATAGTTTCCTCGTACTTCAGAAGTGATTGTTTCAAAATCTTCGACGCGTCGCGACTCTGAAACACTTCGGCGATCGTATTCCAGTGGCTATCCAACTTTCTGATTTGAGCGGAATGTACTTCCCCTAACAATGAAACGTGCTGGTCCCTGTTGAAGTCGGTCAATTGTCTGATTGCATCCGGCCATTGCTCATTGAGCAGGCTGGGTAGACCAGCTTCAGACATCAGTCCCGCAAACTTGATCATTTTCGGTGATGCTACAATAACGCCTGGAACCCTAAACGCTGATGCGGTGATAAAACCATGCATTGAAGAGCCCAGATACGCTACAGAATTAGCGATACAAGCTGCCACTTCTACCAAGCTGAGAGGGCGGTCAATCACCAAAGGGGACGTTTTCATGCAACGCGCGACGTTCCTTGCCAGTTCGTCATCGCCGTGGCATGGCCCGATAGCTATAAGAATTCCTTTTGCATCAAGCCTTTGGCAAAGGCCATCAAGAAGGCTTCCAATTTGTCCGATATTAGCGCCGCCCAGATACCTCGAATTTACGTGGATCACTACGGTGCGCTCGGCCGAAGACATACCGCGAGCAGCAAACGCATTTTGATAGGCTTTAGCTAGCTGCTCAGCGGTCCATATCTTGTCAATCTCCCAGGCAGAATCTGGAGCCACCACAATGTTTAGATTAGGAGCCACTTCCTTCAACAGGTCGCAACTTTGTTCGTCCCTGACAGACACATAATCCGTTCGTTCCAAACAGGCGCGGAACAAAGCCCGCAGCGATTTGGGTAGAGGAGCGGGGACGCCTGGCGCGTTCCAACATATGGGAGATGATCTGGTATTTCCTGCCGCCACCCCGGCCCAAAGATTTGCATAGCCGAGCAGTGGAATAGTTCCCCGACTGTATGCTTCGAGTTCAGAGATGTTAGCGCGGATAATGTTACCGCCGCCGACGAGAAAGCCGCTGTACGACGAACGGTTCTGCGAAAAGGCCTCCCATCCTAAGCTGGTCGGGCTGTCACTCCACACGGGAGAGCTACCAGCCGGCGATACGGCCTCCAGGTTTAGATCGTGCAAACCCTCACGCAAGCGTCGTTCCGCGAGCAAAGGGAAGAGAAGGTCGCCGTAGTTTTCAACGTCAAATGTGCCCAGTTGCGCAATTCTTACAGGTTTCGCCTTAGCGCGCGTTTTTGGTGCGGGCTGATCGACGGCCTGCTGGCCGGATGCCTCGTGCCAATTTTTCGGAGTCTTGTTCATGCGTTCAGTGCCTGTTTTGTCTCGCCGCCCGGGAGACGACGTACCACCGTCTCAGTCGACTTCCGCCATTCAGGAACATTCCATGCGAATATGGCTGCGAACTTCTCCGTCGAGAGTCGTGAGTTCATAGGGCGACGGGCTTTTGTCGGGAAATCGGCCGTGGCTATGTCCCTCACCGCAGCATAGGGCCCACCAAACGCCTGGCTTGTGTCCAGGATATGACGGGCAAAGCCGCTCCAGTTGGTCTCGCCGGTTCCCGCCAGATGATAGACGCCGAAGGAAGCAAAGCCCTTGTTGCCATGCAGCATCGCCGCCAAATGCAGGATCGCATCGGCAATATCAAGCGCGGAAGTGGGATTTCCCCACTGGTCGGCCACCACGGCTATCTCGTCGCGATCGGCTGCCAGCTTCAGCATCGTCTTGACGAAATTCCTGCCGAACGGGCTGTAGACCCACGCCGTGCGCAGGATGAGGTGACGCGGGTTGGCCCTGGCGACCGCGTGCTCGCCAGCCAGCTTCGAGGCGCCGTAGACGCTGCGCGGAGCGGGTTCATCATCTTCGCTATAGGCCCTCTCGCCGCTTCCGTCGAAGACATAGTCGGTCGACAGATGGATGACGGGAACGCCAAGCGCTGCCGCGGCTGAGGCGACATGACCGGCTCCGGCGCCGTTGACGGCAAAGGCAAGCTCGGGTTCGTCCTCGGCCCGATCCACCGCTGTGTAGGCGGCGGCGGACACGATCAGGTCGGGCCGGACGCCTGCCAGCGCCGGCGCGATGGTCTCAGGCTTCGCCAGGTCGAGTTCAGGCCTGCCGAGCGCGATCACCTCGACGTCCGGGTGCGCATGCGCACGTTCGACAAGGCTGCTTGCGACCTGGCCCTCGCGTCCGGTGACGACAAGCCTCACGCGGCACCCTTGCGGGCTTCGCCTAGCCGCTCGCCGGCGTAGCGCTCGCTGCGGATCGGACCCCACCACCATTCGTTCTGAAGGTACCAATCGACCGTCCGGGCGAGGCCGCTGTCGAAGCTCTCGCGCGGTTTCCAGCCGAGATCGCGCTCGATCTTCGAGGCGTCGACCGCATAGCGCCGGTCATGGCCCGGGCGGTCGGTGACGAAGGTGATGAGATCGCGATAACGCCGGCCGGCGGGGCGCGGCCGCCTGTTGTCGAGTATGTCGCAGATCGCTTGTACCACCGCCAGATTGGTGCGTTCCGAGCCACCGCCGACATTATAGCTCTCGCC
The DNA here is from genome assembly GCF_000350085.1 of Mesorhizobium metallidurans STM 2683. Taxonomy (GTDB): domain Bacteria; phylum Pseudomonadota; class Alphaproteobacteria; order Rhizobiales; family Rhizobiaceae; genus Mesorhizobium; species Mesorhizobium metallidurans. The sequence goes on along the minus strand of NZ_CAUM01000024.1, from coordinate 24,360 downwards.
GACCACACCGCGCGTCGCGACAATGGCCAGGGCGCGCGCATGGTCTTCGACGAAAAGCCAGTCGCGCACATTCGCGCCGGCGCCATAGACCGGCAACGGCTTCTCGTCGAGCGCGTTCAAAATGACGAGCGGGATCAGCTTTTCGGGGAAATGGAACGGACCGTAATTGTTCGAACAGTTCGACAGGACGACCGGCAGGCCGTAGGTGTCGTGCCATGCACGCACCAGATGATCGGACGCGGCCTTCGACGCCGAATAGGGCGACGATGGCGCATAGGGCGTCTGTTCGGTGAAAATACCGCTGTCGAAGGGCAGGTCGCCGAACACCTCATCGGTCGAAACATGATGGAAGCGAAACTGGCCTTTCTTCACGTCGGGAAGTCCGCGCCAATATTCCAGGGCCGAATTGAGCATCCGGTAGGTGCCGACGATATTGGTCTCGATGAATGCTCCCGGCCCGTCGATCGACCGGTCGACATGGCTTTCGGCGGCAAGATGCATGACGATGTCGATGTCGTCGTGGTGCAGCACCTCCAGGATCGTCCTGTCGTCACAGATGTCGGCGTGCACGAATCTGTAATTGTGCGCGTTTTCGATAGACCGCAACGAGGCGAGGTTTCCCGCATAGGTGAGCTTGTCGATGTTGGTCACGCGGTAGGCTGGATTGCCGCACAAATGCCGGCACACCGCCGAGCCGATGAAGCCGGCACCTCCAGTCACCAGAAAATTCATGCTGCTCTCCTCACGCAAATACCTCAGCCGCGGCGAGTGCCGGCGCATTGAGATCCTTGTCCGAAAGCTGGAACCCGCCAGATAGCGATGGCCATTTGATGCCGATGGCGGGATCGTCGAAACGGATCGATCGGTCATGCTCCGGCGAATAGGTGTCGGTGACCTTGTACAGCACCTCGGTGTCCGGCACGAGCGTGACGAAACCGTGCGCAAAGCCTTTCGGCACCAAAATCTGATTGCCCTTTTCGGCGGAGATCTCGAGGGCGACCCATTTTCCGAATGTCTTCGAGCTGCGGCGTATATCGACCGCGACGTCAAGAATCCTGCCGCGGACAACGCGCAGCAGCTTGCCCTGGGTGCGTGGGGGAAGTTGATAGTGAAGCCCCCGCAAAATACCCGTCGCGGCGGAATAGGAATGATTGTCCTGGACGAAACGCAGATCGATGCCTGCCTCTGAAAACCGCTCCTCATTGTAGGTTTCGACAAAGAACCCCCGCGCATCGCCGAAGCGCTTCGGAACGATCTCCAGCACGCCATCGAGACCGAGCGGCCTGATCTCCAGCACCCTAGTTCTCCGTCAACTCGACGACACGCCGGCGCAAATAGGCGGCGTATTCGTTCTTGCCCAAGCGGGTGGCACGCTGCAGAACCTTGTCCGCCGTCAGCCAGCCCTGCTCGAAAGCGATCTCCTCCGGGCAGGCGACCTTGATGCCCTGGCGATGTTCGATGGTGCGCACGAAGGAAGAGGCTTCATGCAGGCTGTCATGGGTGCCGGTGTCGAGCCAGGCATAGCCTCGGCCGAGTTGATGGACCTGCAACTGGCCGCGTTCGAGGTAGACGTTGTTGACCGCCGTGATCTCGAGTTCGCCACGCTCCGAGGGCCGGATCGTCGGGGCTATGTTCACGACATCGTTATCGTAGAAATAGAGACCGGTGATTGCCCAATTCGACTTCGGCGCTTCCGGCTTTTCCTCGATCGTCAAGGCGGAGCCACTGACCTTGTCGAACGAAACCACGCCATAGCGCTGCGGATCCTCGACATGGTAGGCGAACACCGAGGCACCGCTTTTGCGTGAAGCTGCCTTGCGGCAGAGTTGCGACAGCCCTTCCCCGAAATAGATGTTGTCGCCGAGGATCATCGACACACTGTCATTGCCGATGAAGTCGCGGCCAATGATGAAGGCTTCAGCAAGGCCGTTGGGATGAGGCTGCTCGGCATAAGACATATCAAGGCCGAACTCCGAGCCGTCGCCGAGCAGGTCCCTAAAAACCGGCAGGTCGCGCGGGGTCGAGATGACGAGAATCTCACGGATACCCGCGAGCATCAATACGCTCAGCGGATAGTAGATCATCGGCTTGTCGTATATTGGCAGGATTTGCTTGGAAACCGCCAGTGTCAGCGGGTAAAGTCGGGTTCCGCTGCCCCCGGCCAGGATAATGCCTTTCAACAAGCTCTCCTAAAACCTTCGCTCCCCCGACCGGCGCGATTTGAGCGTGTTAGGTTTTGAACCATGGCTTGTCAATCACTGCCGCACCCTGTGGTAGAGCAAGATCTGGGCATCAACCCGTCAAATGATATCGCGCGATCAGTTCCTCCAGGCCCTGCATCACGACGAATTTCCAATGGGAACAAACAGCTTGTCGCCATTGTGGTCGATCTCGATCGTTTCGCTCTTCTGGCGCAAACGATCTGCAAATCCCTTGTGAAAGATGATGGCGTTCAAATAGGCGAAGGTCATTGCAAGCGCTGCGGTCCGCAGTGGATAATCGACCAGTGAATGGATGAGAAGGAAGGAGACCGAGAGAAACGCCGCCTTCTGAAGCGGATCGCGGCGGATTCTGGCAAACGATGCAAAAAGCAACACAAAGTAAGATGCCATCAGCAGAACGGCAAGAATTCCACCTTCGAAGGCTATTTCAAGATAGTCATTGTGGGCATGATTTACGAACTGTTTGAAAATCATCCCTTCTTTTTCGTATATCTGGTAGGCCTTCTGAAAATTCCCAAATCCGACGCCAGTCGCCCAATTCTCCTTAATTCCGTCAATAGTGGTCCGCGCGAATTCTCCCCGCCCGAAAGCCGGATCAAGCACGTCAACATCGATCTTCGACCATGCGCCGATCGTGTAGACCGAGAGCCCTATGAAAACCAGCAGGATGCTCCATCCGCTCGCTCTGGAGCGCGCCGAAAGAAAGACGACGGACAGGACTGTGATCGCCAGCCCAATCAGCACTCCAGCACGCGAACCGGCTGCCAAGAGAAGCAGCAAAAGCGTGACCAGCCCGAGCAAACCGGACAAGAGATTTCCGCGAAAGAGCCCGTGGTAGACGACGAAGGGAATAGAGACAAAAAGCAAGGCCGCAAAGTGATTCCGGTTGGCAAACAGCCCCGCGTTGATTGTAAACGGCAGCAATCCCTCTATGGCGATGTTGTCGGACAGCGAATATTGAATCGCTCCCGCCAGCCCATTGCAGATGACGCCCATGAAAAAGAACGGAAGAAGCGCCTGGACCTGCTCGGTTCGCAAACGCAACACGCTCAGGAAAAACGCTGCCACAGCCACAAGGTACAACAGGCATTCGATCGTGCGTCCCACACCGAGGCTGACGAAACGAAACCGGGTTTCTCCAACGAGCGAGGAATCTGCGAGCAACAGCTCTGGCCGCAACCCGTTGAAAATGGGGGCCGGCAGCGGGACGATTTGCAAAATCACCAATGCCACGGCGAAGACAAGCAGCCACACAACAGAATGGGGGAGTCTTTGGGCGGAGGTCCGAGAAAATACCACCGCGGCCGAGACAATTGCCGCGACCTGAATCAGCGTGTCTGTGTAGAGGCCGCTTTCAGTCCCTCCGCCGATCAGCAGCGATATGAACAGAACGGATCCGAGGAGATATTTATCCCATTCCGATTGCCGGTCGCTCAAGATGGAAGTCTCTCAATGCTCAGTTTGTGCATTACCAACGTGCCGACATACCGGAACCGCCAACTGTCAGCAATGGTGGCAGTCTCCAGCCGCAAAAATTGCATGGGACAGGTGTCAGGACCAATCAAAAAATCCTGACTCAGGGCCTGACGATTGTATGTGCCCTCTGGAATATTGAACCGTGCAATTTCGCCGGACGGACATCTGAGGGACCAGAATAACTCCTTTGGAAGTTTCAAATTTCTTGCAGATGCAATCAGAGAAATCTTGTAGGAACCAGGAGGGAGCTCAATATACTGCTGAAGAGCGGAGCTCTTCACCGGTGTATTCAGGAAACGGACTGTCGCCCCGCCCTCACCTTCGACCGCATCCCGGGATGTTGCAAATGTAACTTCCATGCCCGACTGATCACGGACCTGCCAATCGAAAGGCTTCCCGCTAGGCACCGGTTCGAAGGTACTGTTGAAAATATATCCGCCTAACTTCCTTTCTTCATCAGAAAGGCTGAAAAGAAATAACCGGTATGCTGGCTCATATTGCTTCTGGCGAATATAGCCGTTGATTACAAAGGACAACTCGCCTTGTTTCGGCGGTGCGCCTGACCCGATCAAATCGAGCAGCAGCCGATTCGCGAAATCGAGCCCCTGGCGGGCGTTGCCGAGCGCGACGAACAGACTGGCTCGCCAAGGCGCATCCACCTTAAGGGCCGCCAGCACAGCCTGGTATCCATCGGGGTTCGAGAGGATTGTCGGCATTCCCCCAGCTATTTCAGGAAACCGATCCGGCCATCGCCGCAGTAATATATCGATCTCGCCAACAGCCTTTGACAGATCGCCCGTTTCGATCGAGTGGCCGATTGACCTCTGAAGCGCATGGATTTCCGTCTTGGACAATTTTCGGGCTTGGTCGAAAAGCTCATTGGCCTGGTCTTTTTCGCCTTGGCGGTACTTGATCTCGCCGATCAGGCTGTAGAGGCGAGCGTCCACCAGATCAAAGCGAAGCGCTCCTTCGGCCTTGGCAAGCAAGGCGTCAAGGTCAGGAGTACTGCTTGTGTCGTTCAGCGCATCGGTAATTTCACCGATCACCGCATCGACATTCAACGGATCAAGCGCGAGCGAAACGGCCGGCGTTTCGGCCTCAAGAAGTCGACTTAGCCCGATCGACGAAGCCACCAACACTAGAACGGATGCGACGAACCAAACGACTAAACGTCGGAGATTTTGCATAAGCGGGCTGGCCTGCTCCGTCATCCACTTTGCCCTCAAGTTTCGGGGTACTCGTGCCGTAGTCGTAGTACTGGTAGTTCATATATTTATAGGCGTAGTTGTAGTCGAACTTGTTCACCGCAAATTTCGACATCGCGGCACCAACCACATTCGCGCCCGCGGCTCGCAGGCGTTTCAACGCCGTCTTGGCCGCCTTGCGTGTCACCTGATTGGTGGAGATGACCATCAACGTACCCTCGGCAAGCCGGCTGAGGATAGGTGCATCTGAAAGACCGACGACCGGCGGGGCATCGATGATGACAAGGTCGAAGCGCTTGCCGAGATTGGTGACGATCAGCGCCATTTTGGGCGGGGAGAGCAGATCCGCAGGGTTCGGCGGGATCGTTCCAGACGTTAAAACGGTCACATTCGGATATTTAGTCGCCCGGAAAATGCTCGCAAGATCCTCCTTGCGAACGGTGTTTGTCAGGAGGTTGCTGAGCCCAATCGTGTTGTCGAGCCCAAACAGCCGATGAAGATTGGGCTTGCGAAGATCGCCGTCGACGATGAGAACTCTTGCACCAAGTGCGGCAAAATCCTGCCCGAGCTTGAACGACGTGGTCGACTTGCCTTCCGAGGGCTCCGAACTCGTGACCAGCAGCGATCGCGGCGCGCCCTCGGCGCCGGAGAACTGCAACGATGTTCGAAGCGAGCGGTAGGCTTCGGACAATCCTGACTTCTGATCGGTGATGCTGGCTACGATTTCCCGATCATCGACCAGCGGCAGGATGCCCAGCATCGCCAATCCCAATTCCTTCTCGATCTGCTCGGGGTTGGTGAAGGTATTGTTTAACAATTCTATAATATAGATTATCGAAGCGCTCAGAGCCATGAAAAGAGCCAGAGCGATCGCAAGATTGATTGTCAGGCGCGGAGAATAAGGACGCTCGGGCGGCGTCGCAAAATCAACGATTGCGGCGTTTTGCGTCTTGAGCTCGGAGCTCACACCAACTTCATTCAACTTGGAAATAAGGTTGTCATACTGGGAACGATTCGAATCTACCTCACGCTTCAGGATTGTGTATTTGATGTTTTTATCGTTGAAGATAACCTGCTGCTTCTCCATCTCAGCAAGTTTAGACTTAAGGTCGGCCTCCTTGTTCTGAGTTTCTTGATATTTCTGCCGTAAGGAATCGGTTATCGTCAAAACACCATTGCTATAGAGCCGTTGCAGCTCCTTGATTTGCGACTGAAGCTGCTGCATTTCCGGAAAGCCGGGCTTCAGTATGCCCAGCTTCTGCTGATACTGGCTGGTCAAATCAGCCAGTTTCTCGCTGAGCTTCTGCAGACCTTCGCTTTCCAGAACCGGGGCAAGGCTGGAGCCGCGCCCTTTGTCGATTTGTTCCACGACCCGTCCGGCGTCGAGACGTTCCTGGATTGCCGTCGCCAGCGCTGTATTCAGAGCCTCGATGTTCGATCCTATCAGCGATTTGTCGTCGCCGGTTACGGTGATGCCTGCATCCTTCGCATAGGCGACGAGTTCCTCCTCGGACTTCTGGAGCTTTTGCTTTACCTGCAAAACCTGCTCCTGGATGAATTGCCGTGCGAGGTCTGATGTCTCGCTGGTCTGGTCGAGGCGTTGGTCGATAAAGCTTTGTGCGACCTGATTGGCTATGTCAGTTGCGTATTTCGGATTTTGGTCGGCAAACGTGATCGACAGCAGGCTTGTATTGGTGACGAGACTGACTGTGAGGTCTTTTAGAACGCGGTCGATCGCAATCGTCTCACGTTCCTCAGGGGTTTTCTCCTCAACGGAGGGAGATTTGGCGATTCCGAACGCACGATAGAAAATATTACTAGGTGAAAAGTTCGGCGTCGGAAACAGGAAGTCCGGCTTTTCGCTGAGACCCAGTTGGAACACCACGCGCTGCGCCAATGCGCGGCTTTTCAGCTTTTCGCGGGCCGTTAGAAAAGCCCGCACGTCGCTGTTTTCGGAAACCACTTCAATGTCCTGGAACACCTTGGCGGAAGGGACCAGCACCTCCAGTTGCGTTGTCGCCTGATATTTTGGCGTCTGCATCATGGTAACGATGACGCCGGCGACAAGCCCCGCCGCCGCCATCATGACGATCAGCCACCGATACTGGACCACATAGAAAAGCAGCTTGAGTGGATTAAAGCCTTCGTCCTGCTCCGGCTGATCGCGACCGTACGGGTTGTAGTTCTGCGCACCGTCATAATACAGGTCCGCGGACAAGGCCTGACCGTGTCCCGGGCCTGCAATTTGATGCTGTCTGTTACGATCGAGCATGGCGCGAGGTAATCCTGAGTTCGTCCGTAGGCTGAATTCTGACCGACTGTGGCTATAGTCCAGGGACCACGGCAATTCGGGCTGCACTCGAGGCGACGCCGAGGGCGTCCTTGAGATTGTTCATCGCAATTTTCGATTTCGAGGCGAAGACGACAACCTTGTCGCCGCCATAGATACGCGGATTGCGGCTGCTTTGCAGGTCGTAAAAGACCTGCCTGCGCCGCAAAACACCCAGAACGGCAGCGAGCAGCCTTTGTCTCCGAACGATGTGCTTGAGGTGAATGTGTTCCAGGTCGACAATCTGAACAGAACCGTTCAGGTCGACGTTTACGACAGCGTGAGGATACCAGCAAGCAACTATGTCGCGAGAATCAAGATGGTTCGTCGAAAAAATTCCCGCGAATTGCGCATAGACTTTAGCCGTGCCTAAGAAATCATCGGGCCGCTTTCTTTTTTAGCTGTATGAGGAACAGTGTTGGGCAATGCGCCGATGTGTAGTTGTCTGATTGCGTTTGGCCACGAGGAATCGCTGGTTGCCCTGCTCCTTAAGTCGCTGACTTGAAGATAGTGTGACGGTGTCGCCGGCTTGTCGTTGCGGAGCGGACGCCCCTTCAAGATCGGGGGAACCGCCATTGGTCGGTCCCGCGGCCAACCTGCCGTCGGAGAATCCCGGTAGCCTGGTCCGGTGCCTTGATCAGCGCAGTGTCCGATCTGGCGACCCAGAGATCAGGAACGCTTCAGCAGCGACCATGCGGCCGGCACCAGGCTCGCGGCGAGAGCAACCTTGATCAGATCGCCAATGATGAAGGGCATGACGCCGAACTGCCACGACTTTTCCGCACCGATCAGCAGCGCCAGCCAGGCAAAGCCCATTGCCATCATGACGATCTCGGCAACCAGCATCGCATTGAAGAGCTTGATCGGATGGCGATCCCAACCGCGATCGGCAGCCCAGCCGACGATCGCCGCCATGACTACGAAGCCGGCAAGATACCCACCGGTGGAACCCAGCATGTAAGCGATGCCGATTCCCTTTTCCGGCGTGCTCTGGAAGACCGGGAAGCCCATGGCACCCTCGGCCATATAGAGAAGCAGCGTGGCGACGCCGAGGCGCATGCCGAACGCCGCGGCGATCAGAAAGACGGCTAAGGTTTGCATCGAGATGTCGACCGGCCCGAGCAGAACTTTCGTCTTGGCCGCGAGCGTCAGCACCAGCGTTCCGGCGATCGCCAGCAAAAGCTGCGTCGCAAGGCGGGTGGCGCCCTTTTCAGGCAGAGCGAGAGAAACAAGCGGACGCATCGTCGTTGCAATTGCCATGATCTTCCCCATTTCGGATTACCGCCGAACGCGGCCATGCGTTTTCCTATATTGGCTTCCATGTTATGCGGCAATCGGTTTTGCCATCCCCCCAATAAAGGTCACGATATTCGCCATGGCGCTGGAATTCGACACACGCTTCGACCCGTCCTACGGCCAGGGCGTGGCCGTTGCGCCTGACGTGCTTCGCATTACCGCCTCCAACCCCAGCCCGTTCACCTTCCACGGCACCAACAGTTATATCATCGGGCGCAAGACGCTGGCGGTCATCGATCCGGGACCGGACGATAACGCGCATCTCAAGACACTGCTCGAAGTGATCGCAAACAGGCCAGTCAGCCACATTTTCGTCAGCCACACGCATCGCGACCATTCTCCGCTGGCAGCCCGGCTCAAGCAGCACACCGGCGCGATCGTGCTCGCCGAAGGCCCGCATCGCCCGGCGAGGCCCTTGCGCACAGGTGAGGTCAATCCTCTCGATGCGGGCGCCGACATCGCCTTCGCTCCCGACATCGCGCTGCCCGACGATGCGGTGATCGACGGCGACGGCTGGGCAATCAGAACCGTGGCGACGCCTGGCCATACCGCCAATCACGCGGCCTTTGCGCTGGAAGGAACCGGCGTCCTGTTTTCGGCCGATCACGTCATGGCGTGGTCGACCTCGATCGTAGCACCACCGGATGGCGCCATGGCCGACTACATGAAGTCGCTCGACCGGCTGATCGCGCGCGGCGACCGCCTGCTGCTGCCCGGCCACGGCGGGCCGGTGACCGCTCCGCGCAATTTCATGCGCAGATTGAAGACCCATCGCAAGATGCGTGAACGCGCGATCCTGGAGCGGATCAAGGGCGGCGACCGCACGATCAAGGACATGGTCAAGGCGATCTATCGCGACACCGACCCGCGCCTCCATGGCGCTGCCGGCCTGTCCGTGCTTGCGCACCTGGAGGATCTGGTGGCGCGCGGCCTGGTGAGCACGGACGGCGACCCGGCTATCGACGGCATCTTCAGGCCGCTTGGCTAAGATCTCCCGCCACGAGTTCGGACTGCGCTCCTGATAGCTCAGAAACGGCTGGAACGTTCTGCTGGCTGAGGCGATTTCAAACCCTGGCAAGAGCATTGTGGATTGGCCGGAAGTCGTGCAGCTGTTTCCAGCGCAACCCGCGAAGCTATCATGGAGAGGCTCGGCAACACATGCTCCTGCAGCAATTCCTGGCGACTGCGGTCCATATAGTCGTTGAAACCCGCAGTCACGAACGCAAACGGCACGAAACACGCGCCGATCTCGCGCGACAGGGTCGCCTCGGGGGCGATGGAATGGTTGAGCACATCCGCGCCCATGCTTCGATACGCCAAAGCCTCGGCCGGGGTTGTCAGTCGAGGCCCGTAACAATGGGCAGCCACTAACTGCTGTTCGATGCCATGAACCCGGCATTCGGCTGGCCAATGACGGCGGGCCGTCTCAACCAGAACCGTGGCACATCTTGGACATACGATCTGCTTGCCCGAGCAGTCGAAGCTCTGGCGGTCTGGAAGCAGTGAAAAAGGCGTCTGCGTCAGTTCGATGATATCGGCAGTCACCACCATGTCGCCGGGTTGGATCGCTTTGTTGATGGCGCCAACGGTCGAGCAGGCCAGGACTTGCTTTACACCCGCGTTCATCAACACCCAGAACGCCCGGCGATGGCAGGAATGGTCGATATGGTCGCGCGGATTGCCATGCGAATACATGCACAACGCACGTTTCGTTCTGCCTTCCGCGGTAATTGAGGCATCGAACTCGATCAGCTTCCAGTTGTCGCTGCGGCCGAAAGGCGTTTCAAAACTAATGTCACGCCGCAAGGTGCGCACACCATCGAATTCGATATCTTCCGGGAAGGCCAGCCCCCAGTTTGCCGACCCGGTGATGATGGCCAGTCCGACCTGAGGTATGTCCGCTGAATGATCCGCCGGAGCACTGGCTGTGTGATTTGCGAGCATGTTTCCAATCTCAGTCATGATTTTTGGCGTGAAGTCACGATCAAGACGACGACCACGACGATGGCGGTCCACACCGTTGAGATCGCCGCGATGGTCGGATCGATCTGATCGCGCAGAGATATGAACATGAGCTTCGGCAGCGTGCTGTTTTGACCACTCGAGACGAAGATCGAAATGACGGACTCGTCGAGTGACGTCAGGAAGGCCATCAATATGGCCGACAGCAGACTGATCTGAAGCTGCGGGACAATTATGCCGCCGATGGCTCTCGCCCAGTTCGCGCCGAGGCTGCGCGCCGCCTGAACCTGGTTCCAGTCAAAGCGGGCCAGAGCGGGCAACAGCACAATGCACACGACAGGAATGGCCAATACCACATGCCCGACCAGGACACCGAACAGCGTCCCGACCAGACGTTGCGCCGCCAGCACAAAGAAGAGACCAATCGCAAGCAGGATTCCTGGCACGATAGACGGGGTGAGCAGAATGCCCTGAATGGCAACAGCGGCCTTTCCGCCGAGCCGATTTATCGAAATGCAGGCCAGCAGCCCCAGGGGCACCGCGAGCATAGCTGTCAATGTTCCAAGAATCAGGCTCGTCCTGAGCGCCGCCATCCATGTCGCCGAACCGAAAAAATGATCGTACCAGCGCAATGAATATGCGCGTGGCGGGAACTCGAGAAGGTCGGACGCCGAAAAGGACAGCGGCACGACCACAAGCGTTGGCAGCATCAAGAACGCCATCACGAGTGCGGAAAAGCCCCACAGACAGATACGGGACAGCCTGTTGTCCGGATAGGCCTCAAGCATGGGCCGCACCGTTGCGCGTCAGCAGTCGCCGTGCCGCCAGGAACATCACACCGATCAGCGCCATGACAACGAGGAGCAGAATGCCCAGGACGCTCGCCGACCCCCAATCCTGAAAGGTCGATAGCGTGCGCTCGATCCGGGTGGAGAGAGGATTAACCTTGCCGCCGCCTAGCACCGCCGGCGTGATGAAGAAGCCTAGCGTATAGATGAAGACGATGATCGACCCCGAGAAGATGCCGCCGGCCGAAAGCGGCAGAATGACCGTGCGGATTGTTTGCCCGAGAGTGGCGCCCATGCTCGCCGCCGCACGAATGAGGTTGGCATCGATATCGCGCATCGCGGCATAAACCGGCAGCAGAAAGAGCGGCAGCATGTAGTGAACCATGCCGATGAGCGTACCCGTGAAGTTGTAGACCAGCGGCAATGGCTCAGCTGTCAGTCCTGAATCGGTCAAGGCCGCGTTGATCAGGCCATCGCGCCGCAAGAGCACGAGCCAGCCATAGGTGCGCACCAGAATGGAGGTCCACAACGGCAGCATGACGAAGGCCATCAGCAAATTGGCCACTCTCGGTCTGGCGCTGGCCAGAGCGAGCGCCAGCGGGGTGCCGAGAAGAGTGCAGATCGCCAGCGTGCCAAAGGACAGCTCAAGCGTTGTAACGAGTGCCGACCATGTCAGACCGCTCGAAAGCACCTTGTCGTAGTTGCCGAGACTGTATTCGCCCCCCGTGGTCAGGAACGATTGCCGGATGATCCACAGGATAGGCAGTATCGCCGCCAGCCCAACGATGAACAGCGCTGGCAGCGAGAGTGAGAGGAAGAACCGCCGCTCTCGTCTTGCGTCTGCCGCGAGCGCGGGATCCGCCATGACGGTCACGTCCTTGCTCCCGGTATCGCGTGAACTTTTGCGGCTGATGCAAAGGCAGTCATCGACTGGCCGGTGGCAAGCTCGGCGCAGCCGCTGGCCAGGGCTGCCGGAATGCAGACAAGAACCTCTTGCCCGCCGTCCAGCACAAGCGTCAGAAGCCAGTTCTCGCCGCGAAACGCCTTGGCGCGCAGTGTTCCTTCGAGCGCGACGCCATCTCGCCCGGCGAGCTTTGCATCAAGATGGAAGCTTTCCGCGCGGATCATCAGGGCTTCGGGCGATGCATCAACGCCGTCGATTCTGCGCACCAAACCTGGAGCTATAATGTTGGCCTCGCCCATGAATTCCGCGACGAAGCGGGTCGATGGATGGTTGTAAATACGCTGTGGCGTATCGATCTGTTGGATGCGGCCGGAATTCATCACGACGATCCTGTCAGACATGATCAGCGCTTCGCGCTGGTCATGCGTCACATAGATGGTTGTGATCCCCAAATCATCGTGCAGACGCCGGATTTCATACTGCATGGTTTCGCGCAGGTTCTTGTCGAGCGCCGACAGAGGCTCGTCCATCAGCATCACGCGTGGTTCGAAGACGATCGCCCGCGCTAGTGCTACCCGCTGGCGCTGTCCGCCGGATAGCGCGGCAATGTTGCGCTCAGACAGATCTTCCAGCTTGACGCGGGCCAAGGCCTCAAACGCCCGCTTTCGGACCTCCGCTCTCGGGGCCTTGCGCAGCACCAACGGGTACTCGACATTCGCGAGGACGTTCATGTGGGGAAACAGGGCATAGTTCTGGAACACGATGCCAATGTCTCGCTTGTTAGGGGCCAGGCGGGTAATGTCCTGATCCCCCAACAGGAGTTTGCCGGAATCTGGCCGGACAAATCCGGCCAAGGCCATGAGCAAGGTCGTCTTGCCCGATCCCGATGGGCCTAGCAGCGTGAGGAATTCGCCAGCCTTGATGTCGAGCGAAACATCGTCCAGCGCGATGTAGGTCCCATAGGTTTTGCGAACGCTGTCGATGGTGATCGCGAGCGACTTCATCATGTGCTCCAGCCTAGAGCCGATGTATTCGAAGCTTAGCGGCTCATCATTTCATCGAAGGCCTTTTGGGCAGCCTCGCCGTTCTTGACCCACCAATCCGCGTTCGAGAACACCGAAGTGCCGGCATTTTCAGGCGCGGTCGCCAGGGTCTTAAGGCGATCTTCCGGAATAAGGCCACCCTCATAGCCGGCAGGATTGACCGGGCCGTAGGCAATAAAATCGGTCAGCTTGGCCACGCGCGCAGGCTGTGTCATCGCTGCTATCAGCTTCATGGCCGCCTCCTTGTTCGGCGCCCCCTTCGGCACTCCAAGACAGTCGGTGCCAATGACGGAACCCTTGAACGTGTAGTCGGCGGCGCCGCCGTCTTTTTTCACAGTCTCTGCCCGTCCGTTCCAGGTGATGACCAAATCCGCCTCACCGTCTTTCAGCAACTGCGCCGACTGAGCGCCTGAGGTCCACCACACGGAGACATTCGGCTTGATTGCTTCGAGCCGCTTGATGGCGCGCTCCAGACCTTCCGGCGTGCTGAGCACGGAATAGATATCCGCCGGCGCCACACCGTCGGAGAGCAATGCGATCTCGATCGAGTCTTGAGCATTGGCGCGCAGGGCGCGGCGGCCCGGGAATTTGGTAACGTCCCAGAATTCCACCCAGGTCTTCGGCGGGTTCTCGCCATAGGTCTTGGTGTTCCACGACATAACGGTGCCATAGGAGTCGAACGGATAGCAGTAGTCGGACTTTGCGCCGTCCGGCACGGATTTGGGATCGATGACCTTGTAGTCGAGCGGCTCCAGCAGCGATTGTGCGGCCGCCTGGGCGCCTTCTGGTGACCCCAGGTGAATGACGTCGGTCGTCACCGCACCCGAAGTGACCTGCATCTTCAGGGCAGCCAAGCCGTCGCTCAGGGTCTCCTCGCGGACATCATAGCCGAGCTCTTTTGCAGCCGGGCTCCACATGGCTTCCTTCATGGCGTTGCCATAATCGCCGCCCGCTGTCGTGATGGTGACTGTTTGAGCGTGAACGGGCAAGGCAGCCGAGATTGCAAATGCTGCTAAAGAAATGCGTATCCAGGACATCAGGTTCTCCTCCCAAGATGCATCAAAATATCGCTCATATGAGCCATTTTTTTGAATCGTAACGTTACGATTGCATTCGAATGCCTTTGGAGTCAAGCTGCTTCCAGCGGGAGATTGGATTGACCGTGATGTCGAATCCGGTAACGGTTACGACGCTCAGCAAAAATTAGCCGGCGCTTTAGCAAGATGAAGTCGGGCGACAATGGCCAATCTAAAGCAGCTCGCGGCGGAACTTTCCCTTTCGGTGACGACGGTCTCCCGCGCTCTGAAGGACGGACCAGAAGTCCATCCCTCGACCATTGCACGCGTAAAAGACGCGGCGAAACGGGTCGGATATCTGCCAAATCATCATGGCTACGCGCTCAAAACCGGCCGAACGCTGACAATAACGGCAGTATACCCGATGGAGACACAAGACCACCTGTCCGATCTGCTGAAGCTTCCCTTGATCGAGGGCATGACGCTGGCGGCGCGGCAAGCGGGTTATAGTCTCTCCATATATTCCACCACTCCCGATGACGATCCTGTCGAGAGTGTGCAGCGGCAGCTTCAAGCGCGCAGCACAGACGGACTGATCATCACGCGCATGGTGTCGGGCGATCCGCGAGTCAAGCTGCTGCTGGATGCAGGCATGCCATTCGTCACATTTGGAAGAACCAACTTGGATACCCCTTATCCGTATGTCGATGTAGACAACGAACAGATTGCCTATGAGGCGACCCGACGACTTGCGGACAGCGGCTGTCGACGCATTGCCCTGCAACTTCTCGTACCGGAGGATCAGGCGAGTGCCATGCGTCTTTCCGGGTATCAAAGGGCGCTGGCCGAGGCCGGTATTCCGATCGACCAGTCCCTGATCGGCCATGGCATGTTCACCATGGAATCGAGCGCCGCCTGGTTCGATCGTTTACTGGGGTCGCCAGATCCGCCGACGGGCTTGGCGTGCGCCAACGAGCTGGGCCTTCTAGGGGCGTTACACGTTCTTGGCAAAAGAGGTCTTGCGCCAGGGAAGGACGTCCACATTGTCACTCGTGACAGCACGCGGCTGGCACGCTTCCTACCCGCCAAAATTGGCGTTCATTCTGTCGACATGGCAGGGGTCGGGCGTACACTCGTCGAAGTACTCGAGAGGCGGATCGCTAATCCGCTTGGGCCGGTGGAGACAATCTTGTTCAAAGGTGAGTTCGAGCCGGGCGAATAGTCTGCCGAAGACTCAATCGACCGACCAGGGATGGCGACCCAATATCGCCACCGGGATGGCGACCCAATATCGCCACCGGGATGGCGACCCAATATCGCGCAACTGCTTTCGCGGGCGCAACCGATCGCCGCAACCCCACAACCGCATTTCTGCGGCGTCGAGCGATTCCGCTTGGTTTGTAAAATGCTCTGCACATCACTCGGCCGGGGCGGTACCAACCTGGCCGGCGACTTCCTGATCGAGCTCGGCTAGGAAATCCACGATGCGGGCGGCATTGTCGCCAAGGTCGTAGCGGCCGTAGCGCGAGGCCGAGCGCATGTCGACAATAACCGCATCGCGGTCATCCGTGACACGGATGGCGACATCGGCGGGAAGGCTGAGGACAAAGCTTTTGGCCAGAGCGTCGATGGTCACCTCGCTTTGCCCGCTCGCGTCGGGAAACGGCACTGCCAGCTGCCAATCCCGCCGGCCAATCACCGTTTCGACTGCTTGGAGGACGTTATTGAAAGGCAGATTGTAGCTGCGCCCGGTGACCAGCGGATAGGTCTCGGTTTGCAGGCGCTGCTCGCCCGGGGTCGGCGGCGAAAGCATATTCATGTCGCCCGTCCGGGTGGCGGCGAGCGCCGGCGGATCGTCAAGATCGGTCGAGATGTCGCTTAGCGGCGGATAGGTCGTCGCCCGGTAGGCAACGACGCCGTAGGGAGCGAGCACCAGAAGCGCCAGCAAGGCGCCGACGGCAAGCTCGCGGCCGCCGCGATCGCCGAAATTCCACAGTCTTGAAAAGGCAAACCCGGCAAACAGGAGCGCCAAGGCCGCAAGCAGCGCGACAATGGCGAGTACCCAAAGGAAAGCCGGCGTTTCAACGAGGTCATATCGATGGCCGATGAGAACGCTCAGCAGCAGGACCGCCGAAAAACCGCCTGTCCGCCGCGACCAGCCGGCAGCCCTCGACGTCTGTCGCTCGGCAATTTCCATCGTTTTCTGCTCTGCCCCAACCCGAACGGACATTTAGAGCCTCTTGGTGGCGGCTCGAAGGCGAAGAACCAGCATCTCCCGTCAATCCGTCGGCAGGCGATAGTCCCTGAACTGCTGGCGCAGGCTAGTCTTCTGGATCTTGCCGGCGGCTGTGTGGGGGATTTCGCTGACAAAGGCGACGTCGTCCGGCATCCACCATTTCGCCACTTTGCCGTTCATGAAAGCGAGGATATCCGTCTTGGACGGCTCCCGGCCCGGCTTGCGGACGACGACAAGCAAGGGCCGTTCGCCCCATTTCGAATGGGGAACGCCGATGGCGGCTGCCTCCGCGACATCGGGATGACCTACCGCCAGATTCTCGAGGTCGATGGTCGAAATCCATTCGCCGCCCGACTTGATGACGTCCTTGGCGCGATCGGTGATCTGCATGTAGCCGTTGGCGTCAATATGGGCAACGTCGCCGGTATCGAACCAGCCTTCACTGTCGAACTGTTCCGAACCTACGCCGCCGTAATATGCGCCGGCAACAGCCGGCCCGCGCACCTTCAGCCGCCCGAAGGTCTTGCCGTCCCAGGGCAGCGCGTTGTTGTCGTCATCCGTCACCTTCATCTCGACGCCGAAGGGCGGATAGCCCTGTTTGCCCTGGACATCGAGCCGGGCATCGCCCCGAAGGCCGGCATAGTCCGGCTTCATGGTGCACAGCGTGCCGAGCGGCGACATTTCGGTCATACCCCAGGCATGAATGACCTCGACATCGTAGCTGTCCTGGAATTTTGCCATGAGGGCGCGCGGGCAGGATGAGCCGCCGATGACAACCCGCTTCAGATGCGGAAGTGTCTTGCCGGTCTCCTCCAGATGCTGGAGCAGCATCATCCACACGGTCGGAACCGCGGCGCTGAAGGTCACTTTCTCGGTGTCGAGCAATTCATAGATCGAGGCGCCGTCCATCTTGCAGCCAGGCATGACCAGCTTGGCGCCGATCATCGGCGCGCTCTGGCCGAGGCCCCAGGCGTTGGCGTGGAACATCGGCACCACCGGTAGAATCACGTCCCGCGCGGATATGCCCATCGCGTCGGGCATGGCGGCGATCATGGCGTGCAGCACGTTCGAGCGATGGCTGTAGAGCACGCCTTTCGGCTCGCCCGTCGTGCCCGAGGTGTAGCACATGCCGGCGGCGGTGTTTTCATCGAAAATCTTCCAGGCGAAGGCACCATCGGCTTCGCCGAGCCATTCCTCATAGGCAACGACATCCGGCAGCGCCGTTTGCGGCATATGTGCCTTGTCGGTCAGCACGATCACCTTTCTCAGCGATTTGACCGCGCCGGCGATCTTTTCGAGCAGCGGCACGAATGTCAGATCGACGAAGATCGCCTTGTCTTCGGCATTGTTCATGATCCAGACGATCTGCTCGGGAAAGAGGCGCGGATTGAGCGTATGATAGATGGCGCCGACTCCCATGATGCCGTACCAGGCTTCGATGTGACGCGCCGTGTTCCAGGCCAATGTGGCGATGCGGTCGCCAAGCCCGAAACCGTCGCGCTCGAGCCGCTCGGCGACCCGCAGAGCGCGGCGACGAAGGTCGGCGTAAGTGGTCCGGACGATCGGGCCCTCGATCGAGCGCGACACGATCTCGCGGTTGCCATGCTGCGTGGCCGCGTTGTCAACGAGCTTGTGGCAGAGCAGCGGCCATTCCTGCATCAGTCCGAGCATTTCGTTCCTCCCATTGGCTTTTTGTTCCATTGTGAGACGAACCGGCTGATTGTCCAGCCATGCTGGTGCGGAAGCGGTGCATTGCTCGAAAAGACACGAAAAACCGCCACAATCCGGCCATCGTCGGCGTTAATCTTCATTAACGGTGGGGCGCGATTGGCGAATGAAAGAGGTTCGCATGGACGCGCAGGTCGACGACGAGACACTCGAAACTACGCTTGCCGAAAGCTTGGCCGATATAGTGCCGGACACCAAAACCGTTTCCGAGGACGAATTCGTCGAAGTCGTCGGCGGCGCCCTTGAGGCAGTCGGCGGCACTCTGCTGTTCAAGATGTGCGTCCAGAACGAAGGCGAAGGCGAACATGTTGCCGCGGCATGCGTGGGTGATGGCGGCAACCGCCAGTTCCTGCTTCTCACCTTGCCGACCGGCGGTGGCGCGCTCAAGGTCGAGACCGTGTCGAGAAGCACCAATCCGGTGGCCGGCATCGCCGCCGCCTATGCCGGGCTGATGGATGCATTTCAGGCTGCTGCCTGATCGTTCCAGGGCAAGATCAGTTTGACGGGTGACCACGCCAGAACCTGAGCGGCACTGGCTGCATGTCACTTCTTCGACGGTGACCTTGCGACACGCGCTCGTTCGCCACACCTATTCCGGACGGCACCACATGCCGGTCAAGGAGAACCCGCCAATGGACCAGATCGCAAACCCCGCACCAGGCTTTCAACGCAATCCCGGCAAGGTCATCACCGTCGAACCCTATCACGGCACGGTCACGGTGCGCAGCGGCGAAACGGTTATCGCCTTGTCAACGGATGCAAAGCTCCTGTCGGAGGCGCCCTACCCTTCAGTTCTCTACATTCCGTTCGAAGACATCGATTTCAGCCAGCTTGCCAAAACCGAACTGTCGACGCATTGCCCTTACAAGGGCGATGCGAGTTATTGGAGCGTGCTGCCTGCCGCCGAGGCGGGCAAGGACGCGATGTGGGCGTATGAACGGCCTTTCGACGAGATGGCCGAAATCCGTGATCACGGCGCGTTCTATTCCAACAAGGTGACGATCGAAGCCACGCCGGACTGAGCAGGGCGGAACTTTGCCGTCAGTCGGTGGTGCCATCGTTGCCGAAATTGTCGACATCGTTGAGCCGCACGAAGGTGAAGCCCTTGGCCTTCAGCGCCAGCAGACCTTGCACTACGCCCTCGCCGGCGGCATGGGTCGGCTGGTTGATATGGGCGATGATGACATCGCCATCCTTTGCCGCGGCAACGCGGCGTGTGGTCTCTTTTGCCCCCAGCAACGAACCGCCGTCGCCGTTTATCGAGAAGCCGGCGATCTTGTAGCCAAGCTTGCGTATCATGGCGATGGCCGAGGGGCTGTATTCGGCGGTTGCGCCGCGAAACCATTTCGGCGCCGGCTCGCCGGTCCCGGCAAGGGCGGCGGCGCCCGACTCGACCTCGGCCAGGACCGCCGCCGGGCTGCCGGCGGCGCGGATGCCGTAGATCTTCCGCGGCGTGTCGACTGCCGGGACGTGGCGGCCACCATGGTTTTCCAACTCGAACAGATCAGGATGCGCCCGCATGATCTCGACTGCGGCGGCGTTGCGTTTCAGCCAGATGCCGGTGACGAAGATGGTGGCGGGGATCACGTTTTCCACCAGCGCCGAAAGGATCCTGGTGTCTGTCCGCCCGCCACAGGCGTCGAGCGTAAGCGCGACACGACCGCTGCCGCCTTCCGGCTTGATATGCAGCGTCGGCTCGACGAGTGGCCCGGCATAGGCCGCGGATACCGCCCACATCGACATTGCGATCACGCAAAAATGCTTTTGGAACAGGTGCATAGTTGGATTTTCCAAGCCGGCCATCAAGGCGCGGCAGTTTTGACCGCGGCTTCGATCTTTGGCAAGTGCGGCATCAGTGTGCGTGCTCCACGTCCTTAACCGTGCGTGAAAGCACTTCCCGCACGGCGCCGACGACCGGCCTGACCTCCAGGCGCCAGACGCAGCAAGCCTTGCTCGGATCCGGCCAACGGCACAGTTCCCTGGCCACGCATGCGCATGGCATGGGAGGCTGGAGGGCAATGCCGGGCACGTCGACAGGGCCCCACGTCGCCGGATCAGTCAGGCCGTAAAGCCCGACGACAGGGGTTCCCACGGCGGCCGCCATATGCATCGGGCCGCTCTCATTGCCAAGGAAAAGCCGTGCCTGTTTCAGGATGGCGAGCAATGTTTCAAGCGGCATCGTGCCGACGAGATTCACCACAGGCGAAACGGTCTTGTCGACAATGCGTTCGGCAGGCATCCGTTCATCCGGACCGCCGACAAGCACGAAGTCCAACCCGGTCTCCCGCGAAATCTCGTCGATTGCCATGGCAAAGCGTTCCGGCTGCCATCGCCGTCCCTCGAAACTCGCACCCGCATGCACGGCGATGAAAGCGTTGCGCCGAAGATGGTGCCTGTCGAGCACCGCCTGTGCTTGGAGGCAAGGACGATATCACCGATGAACTTCGTCTGAATGATCAGGATAGAGCGGACGGGCAAAATCTGTGATATCTTTTCTGCGGCCGGGAGCGGGTTCGGAAGCGGGCAAATTGGGCAGAAACGTTGTCGGGATTCGGAGCTGACACGCGCAAATTCGCGTGAACTCAATTACAAAATCGTAATCCCGGATCGGGACGGTTAGGACCAATCGACATCATCGATTGGTCCGAGAACCGTTACCCGCGGCCAAGTTTGGCGACTTGCACCGCCGCCTGAGCGGCAGCCAGCCTGGCGATCGGCACGCGGTAAGGCGAGCAGGACACGTAGTCGAGGCCGACCTTTTCGCAGAAATGGATCGACGAGGGATCACCGCCATGTTCGCCGCAAATGCCGAGCTTGATGTCCGGCCGTGTCGCCCTGCCCTTTTCGGCCGCCATCCGCACCAGTTCGCCGACGCCCTCGATGTCGAGCGACACGAACGGATCCTGCTCGATGATGCCCTTCTGACGATAGGTCTCCAGGAACGAGGCCGCATCGTCGCGTGAGATGCCGAAGGTGGTCTGGGTCAGATCGTTGGTGCCGAAAGAGAAGAATTCGGCCGCCTCGGCGATGACATGGGCGCGGATCGCCGCGCGCGGCAGCTCGATCATCGTGCCGGTGAGATAGGTGATCTTGACGCCGGTTTCCTCCATCACGCTCCTGGCGACGGCATCGATCCGCGCTTTGACGTAATCGAGTTCCTTCACCAGGCCGACCAACGGCACCATGATTTCCGGAACCACCAGCGCGCCGGCCTTCCTGCCGGCTTCGACGGCTGCCTCGAAAATGGCGCGCGCCTGCATCTCGGCGATTTCGGGATAGGAAACGGCAAGACGGCAGCCGCGATGGCCAAGCATCGGGTTGAATTCGTGCAGCGCCTCGGTGCGCTGCCGGAGCTTGTCCGGCGACACCTTCATGGCGGCGGCGACCTCGGCCACCTCTTCCTCGGTCTTGGGCAGGAATTCGTGCAGGGGCGGATCGAGCAGGCGGATCGTCACCGGCAGGCCGGCCATGATCTCGAACAGTTCGAGGAAATCCGAACGCTGCATGGGCAAAAGCTTGGCAAGGGCCGTGCGCCGGTCCTTTTCCGTATCGGCCAGGATCATCTCGCGCATGGCGACGATACGGTCGCCGTCGAAGAACATGTGCTCGGTGCGGCAAAGCCCGATGCCCTCGGCGCCGAAGGAACGCGCCATGCGCGCGTCGAGCGGCGTTTCGGCATTGGTGCGCACCTTCATGCGGCGCGCGGCATCGGCCCATTCCATGATGGCGGCGAAATCGCCGGAAAGTTCCGGCTGCAGCATCGGCACCGCGCCTTTGAGCACCTGGCCATTGGCGCCGTCGATGGTGATGGTGTCGCCCTTGCGGAAGGTCGATCCCATCGCCATCAGCGTGCCGGCCCGGTAGTCGACGCGCAGCGAGCCGGCGCCAGACACGCAAGGCTTGCCCATGCCGCGCGCCACCACCGCGGCGTGGCTGGTCATGCCGCCGCGCGTGGTCAGGATACCTTCCGCCGCATGCATGCCGTGAATGTCTTCGGGACTGGTCTCGATGCGCACCAGGATCGCCTTGCGGCCTTGCGCCTTGGCTTCCTCGGCATCGTTGGAGGAAAACACGATCTCGCCGGTGGCAGCACCCGGAGAGGCCGGCAAGCCGACGCCGATCACGTCGCGCGCGGCCTTCGGATCGATGGTCGGATGCAGCAACTGGTCGAGCGAGGCCGGATCGATGCGGGCGACGGCCTCTTCCTTCGAAATGAGCTTGTCGCGCGCCATCTCGACGGCGATCTTGAGCGCGGCCTTGGCGGTGCGCTTGCCGGACCTCGTCTGCAGCATCCACAATTTGCCGCGCTCGATGGTGAATTCGAGATCCTGCATGTCGCGATAGTGCTTTTCCAAATTGTCGGAAATGGTGACGAAGGACTGGAAGGCGTCCGGCATCAGCTTCTGCAGCGACGGCTTGTCGGAGCCGGCGGCAATGCGGGCCGCCTCGGTGATGTTCTGCGGCGTGCGGATGCCGGCGACGACATCCTCGCCCTGCGCATTCACCAGGAACTCGCCATAGAGCATCTTTTCGCCGGTCGACGGGTTGCGGGTAAAGGCGACGCCGGTGGCCGAAGTGTCGCCCATATTGCCGAAGACCATGGCCTGGACGTTCACCGCCGTGCCCCAGCTTTCGGGAATATCGTGCAGGCGCCGATAGGTGATGGCGCGGTTGTTCATCCAGCTCGAAAACACGGCTGATATCGCGCCCCAGAGTTGTTCGTGCGGATCCTGCGGAAACGGCTTGCCGAGTTCCTCCTCGACCTTGGCCTTGTAGAGCGCGATCACGCTTTGCCATTCGATGGCCGTCAGTTCGGTGTCGAGTTCATGGCCAAGCCCGCCCTTCTGGTCTTCGAGGATTTCCTCGAACACCTCGTGGTCGAGACCCATGACCACATCGGAATACATCTGGATGAAACGGCGATAGCTGTCATAGGCAAAGCGGGCATCGCCCGAATCGGCGGCCAGCGCCTCGACGGTCTCGTCGTTCAGGCCGAGGTTGAGCACGGTGTCCATCATGCCGGGCATCGAGGCGCGGGCGCCGGAACGCACCGACACCAGCAGCAATTTCGAGGGATCGCCGAAGCGGCGCCCGGTCAGCCGGCCGATATGGTCGAGGGCGACCGCGACGTCCGCTTCCAGGGACGCCGGATAGCAGCGCGCATTGGCATAGTAGGCGTTGCAGACCTCGGTGGTGATGGTGAAGCCCGGCGGCACCGGCAGGCCCAGGCTGCACATTTCGGCCAGATTGGCGCCCTTGCCGCCCAAGAGGTTCCTGTCGCCGGCACGGCCTTCCGCGGCGCCATCGCCAAAGGTGTAGACCCATTTGGTCATGCTTGCTCTCCACTCGCAGGAGATTGAAAAGATTGACGAAGCCGAAGTTTCGCCGTGTCCCGTTCGAGCGATATGATGCTGCACTGCGAAAGGCAAGGCATCGGCAAAGCCAGCCGCCCTCTACAATCGATTAAGAAAAAACGGCGGCAAAAAGACTTGCCGATCAGGCGCCTTGGGAATAGAACATAAAGAGAACAATAGGTGCATGATGAAACTGACCGGAAAACTGGATTATCTCGAAATGCCGGCCACCGGTGGAACGCTGGACAGGGTGAAGGCTTTCTACCGCCGCCGCCTTTTCATGGTCGTTCACCGATTATGGGCCGACCTATTCGGCCTTTGGCGAAGGGCTCGACGGCGGCTTTCAGGCCGATGCCGCAGAAGCGCCGGCGAAGCCGCTGCCGGTGCTTTATTCCGAGGATCTGGAAGAAACCCTGGACGCCGTCGAAAATGCCGGCGGCACGATCGTCAAGCCGATCTTTTCATTCCCCGGCGGCAGGCGGTTCCATTTCGTCGACCCGGCCGGCAATGAAATGGCGGTTTGGGGCCAATAGTCGCCACCGCCCGAGGGCAGGGATGACACGCGAACGCCTGTCTGCTGGAACCGGTGGATCAGTTCCGCGCAGTCGCCATCCCGGCATTGAGCTTTCCGCCGGCTCGTCCTATAAGCCGCGCGCAGCGGGCACGTTCCGTGCTGCTGGGGCGTCGCCAAGTGGTAAGGCATCGGTTTTTGGTACCGACATTCCCAGGTTCGAATCCTGGCGCCCCAGCCAAGCGCTGACTGTCCGACCCGGAGACATAGGTAACAGTTTGTACCTAAGA
>NZ_CAUM01000025.1 GCF_000350085.1 Mesorhizobium metallidurans STM 2683 | reverse complement strand
AAGGGAAGGATTTCGGCAATATGAAATCCTTCCTACTGCCTTGCGCGGGATGCATCTGCCTTTATGCGCCGACCATTTGGTCGGTGCGCTGAACCACGGCCATATTCATCCTGCTTCTCAACCGGAAGCCGATGGACTCGTACAGTGTTATGGCCGCGACGTTGGTGGCGTAGGCGTGGAGATAGGGAACTTCGCCGCGCGCCATGATCCGATTTGCCACGAACAGGGACAGCAACCTTCCCAGGCCGCCGCCGCGAAAATCCGGATGCGAGCACACGCCGCTGAGTTCGGTGTGGCCAGGCTGCCTCATGCGCTCGCCGGCCATCGCGGCAAGTCGGCCCTTGATCTTCACGCCCCAGAAATCGCCGAGGCTCAGCGCCTCCAGTGTGAATGGGCCAGGCTTGGTGATTGTTGCCAGGGCAAGCATGTCGGCCGCATCGTGTTGCGTCAGCCGTTGCACGCGCTCGTCGGACACGGTCCGAACCGGCTGTTCGGCAGTCATCTGCACCAGGGATGCGGTCAAAGTCGCGGAAAGCTCCGCGGGCATGGTGATTGCTTCAGCCTGGACGAGGATGGCGCTTTCGAGTGGAGGAATAAGCCTGCTCAGCGCCCGTAGGCTTTCCGCGTCGTCCGCCGCGGTGGCGGCAAAAGGAACGATCGACGGCGGATATCGCCTGGCGAGGCTGTCGCCTTGCGCGAAGGCCTGATGTCGCGTCGCAAGCGCGCTCCAGATGGGACGGTCGAGGACATGGTTCATTACACGGCACCCACGGCATTTCTCACACGACGGTCGATGGGAGCCACGGCGAGGCCGTCCTCGATCGCGGCCAGTTGATCGAGAAGCGGCCCCGAAAGGTCAGCGCACAAATCCGCGACGGCCTTCTCGATGCCCGGCCAGACGTCGCGCTTGGCTGCATCGACCAGCCGTCGGCCATTCCGGGTCAGCGAGACGATCCTGCGCCGCTGATCATTGTTGGACCGGCTGACTTCGACCAATCCCGGTTCGGCGAGAAGCGCCACGCTTCGCGTGATGCCCGGCTGCGCAATCCCAAGAGCCTGCGCCAGTTCACCAACGGGCAGGGGACCCAGCCTGTCGAGCGCGGCCAGGAGCGGATACTGGCTCGACTGAACCGGGACATCCAGGCGATCGAGAACTCGCTGCGTATCCGCCTGCAATTGCTCGCCTATACGCTTCAACCTGCTGCCCAGGCACAGGAAGCCAAGAGACCGTATGACGTCTTCCATAACAACATCCATGTTGAACAATAATATGATATATAACAGTATATGTAAAGTCAAAGGGTACGGTTTGGATGGCGCAACCCGATCCTGCCGATGTCTCATGGATCGAGCCGCTGCCATCCGCCGCCATCTGGCGGAGATTTCCCCTTCAGTCGGCGCCAATTGCATCCTATATGGCGCTTGCGCGATATGATCGGTAATCAATCGCGCCAAAGGCGACTGATTCGAGGCCGTGGGCTGGCCTCCACTACCCAAGCGGCACGCGGAACCTCGACCATGCCCTCCTTGCGCATTCATTTCGATCGCCTGCTGGAGGGCGCGGCACCCAAGGTCGAGCGGCAGGCGCTGACGCATGTCGAGCGCCTGGCGCTGGTGCGCCGGCATGGCGATTTTTCGCTCGCCTATTCGACCGCCGTTCAACAAAAGCTTTCCTATTTCGGTGATGCCGACGGCTACATCGCCTTCGGCACCAAGATGAAGCACCATTTCGCACTCGGCGACCCGGTGGTTCATCCGCCCGACCGGCCCGACTATATCAGGCGTTTCGTCGAGGCCGCCGGCAGTCCATGGTTCGTGCAGATCGGCGAAGAGACGGCGCGCGTGCTGGCCGGGCTCGGCTATCGGGTCAATCGTCTCGGCATTGATACGCGGCTGGTCCTGCCTGCCCATGATTTTTCCGGAAAGCGCAATGAAACCGTGCGCTATTCCGAGCGTTGGCTGTTGAAGAAGGGGTTTTCCCTGGGCGAGGACAAGCGCACCGTCTTTCTCGACGAGATCCAGCGGCTGTCGCAGAACTGGCGGGCGGACCGCATCGTCAAGCGCTGGGAAATGGGCTTCCTCAACCGCCCCTTCAGCGATCAACTCGGCGTCGACATGCGCCGCTTCGTCCTCCATGGCCCTGATGGCGAACTCGTCGCCTTGCTCGACTTCGATCCGCTGTTCGGCGGCGGCAAGGTGATCGGCTACACCACCTCGTTCAAGCGCAAGCATGTCGACGCCACGCCGCATGCCGAGATCGGCCTGACCAAATTCGCCGTCGACCGCTTCCGCGAGCAGGGCATCTCCGTCGTCACGCTTGGTCTGTCGCCGCTTGCCGACATCGCACCGAGCGGCTTTGCCGAAAGCGACTTCTGGCGCAACGCCTTCCAGCGCGCCTATGATTCGCCATGGGTCAATCGCAGCAAGTTCAACCTGCGGGGCCAGGCAGCCTTCAAGCGCCGCTTCCACGGCATCGAGGAGCCGGTCTATATCGCCTTCCGCAAGGGGACCTATGTCGAGATGCTGGGTCTGCTGCGGTTGATCAAGGCGATCTGAGGCTTTCAGTTCCTCAACCGATAGCCGGTCCTGAAGATCCAGGCGACGATTGCTATGCATATGAGCAGGAACACGACTGTCATGCCGAGGCTGATGCCGACCGAGACGTCGGACTTGCCGTAAAAACTCCAGCGAAACCCGCTGATCAGATAGACCACCGGATTGAACAGCGTCACCGTGCGCCAGACGTCGGGCAGCATATTGATCGAATAGAAGCTGCCGCCAAGGAAGGTCAGCGGTGTGATGATCAGCAGCGGCACCAGTTGCAATTGCTCGAAGCTCTTGGCCCAGATGCCGATGATGAAGCCGAACAGGCTGAAGGTCACCGCCGTCAGCACCAGGAAGGCAAGCATCCACACCGGATGCTCGATGTGAAGCGGCACGAACAGCGACGCGGTCGCCAGGATGATCAGGCCGAGGATGATCGATTTGGTCGCAGCACCCCCGACATAGGCGATGACGATCTCCAGATAGGACACCGGCGCCGACAGCAATTCGTAGATCGAACCGACGAATTTCGGGAAATAGATGGCGAAGGAGGCGTTGGAGATCGACTGCGTCAGGAGCGACAGCATGATCAGCCCCGGCACGATGAAGGCGCCATAGCTGATGCCGTCGATCTCGGTGATGCGCGAGCCGATGGCCGAGCCGAAGACGACGAAATAGAGCGATGTCGAGATGACCGGCGAGATGATGCTCTGCAGCACGGTGCGGAAGGCGCGCGCCATTTCCACCCGGTAGATCGCCCATACTGCACGAAGATTCATGGCCGCCCGCAAATTCATGCTTCCTGCCTCAAGAGATTGACGAAGATCTCCTCGAGCGAGCTGTTTTGCGTGTCGATGTCGCGGAACTGGATGCCTGCAGCCTCCAGGTCGCGGATCAGCGAGGCGACGCCCGGGCGTTCGCTCTGGTTGTCATAAGTATAGGTCAGTTGTCCGCCGTCCGGCGAAAGCTCCAGCGCATAGCGCGAAAATGTCTCGGGGATGCTGGCCAGCGGCGCGCGCAATTCCAGCATCAGCCGCTTGCGGCCGAGCTTGCGCATCAGTTCGGCCTTGCCGTCGACCAGCACGATCTCGCCGCGGTTGATGACGCCGACGCGGTCGGCCATCGCCTCGGCCTCCTCGATGTAGTGTGTGGTCAGGATGATGGTGACCCCGTCCTCGCGCAGCCGCCGCACCATCGCCCACATGTCCTGGCGCAGCTCGACGTCGACGCCGGCGGTCGGTTCGTCGAGGAACAGCACCCTGGGTTCATGCGACAGCGCCTTGGCGATCATCAGCCGCCGCTTCATGCCGCCCGACAGCGTAATCGCCTTGGCGTCCTTTTTGTCCCACAGCGAGAGATCGCGCAGCACCTTCTCGACAAAGGCCGGGTTAGCCGGCTTGCCGAACAGGCCGCGGCTGTAATTGACCGTCGCCCATACGCTCTCGAAGGCGTCGATGGTCAGTTCCTGCGGCACCAGCCCGATCAGGTTGCGCGCGGCGCGATAGTCCCGGGTGATGTCATGGCCGTCCACCGTGACCGTTCCCGACGAGCGGTTGACGATGCCGCAGACGATCGAGATCAGCGTCGTCTTGCCGGCGCCGTTCGGCCCGAGCAGCGCAAAGATCTCACCCACGCTCGATATCGAGGTTGATCTCCTTCAGCGCCTTGAAGCCGGTGGCGTAGGTCTTGGTGACCCCGGAAATGGAGATGATGGAGCGCATGGCTGAAAACGGCTGCTTGAAAGGGCCTGGAGATTTTTATTGCGCTGAATGTCGGTGCGCGCGGCGGGAAGTCAATGCCGCTCCTGACAATTCTGGACAATCGTTCCCGGATGCGGACATTTCCCGCGCTGACGTTTTCCCGCCAGGTGCTGCGACAACACGCCTCGCGTGACGCCACGACGCTTTGACCAAGCCACGCTTCGGCCGTATTCTTTCAATCATAAGCAGCAGCCGGAGCCCACCATGGACCCGCTCATTCTGTCGCGCATTCAGTTCGGCGCGAATATTTCGTTCCATATCCTGTTTCCGGCGATCACTATTGCACTTGGCTGGGTGCTGCTGTTCTTCAAGCTGCGCTACAATGCAACGGGCGATTCCGCCTGGATGCGCGCTTACTTCACCTGGGTGAAGGTGTTCGCTCTGTCCTTCGCCATGGGCGTGGTTTCCGGCGTCACCATGAGCTTCCAGTTCGGCACCAACTGGCCGGGCTACATGGAAAAAGTCGGCAACATCGCCGGGCCGCTGCTCGCCTACGAAATCCTCACCGCCTTCTTTCTGGAGGCGGCCTTTCTCGGCATCATGCTGTTCGGCTTCCGGCGTGTCTCCAATCGCATCCACACGCTGGCGACCGTGCTTGTGGCCGGCGGCACCACCGTGTCGGCCTTCTGGATCATCGTGCTCAATTCCTGGATGCAGACGCCGGCCGGCTTCGAAATGCGCGACGGCGTCGCGCATGCGGTCGACTGGTGGGCGATCGTCTTCAACCCGTCCATGCCCTACCGGCTGGTCCACATGCTGCTCGCCTCGGGCCTGACGGTCTCTTTCCTGATCGCCGGCCTGTCGGCGCTGCGCTATCTCTATGGCGACCGTTCGGAATCGATGTGGAAGGCATTGCGCACCGGCGTCTTCACCGCCGCGATCCTGATCCCCATCCAGATCTTCGCCGGCGACCAGCATGGCTTGAACACGCTGGAGCACCAGCCGCAGAAGATCGCCGCCATGGAGGCCAACTGGAACACCGGCCCCAACGTGCCGCTGGTGCTGTTCGCGCTTCCCGACGAGGCCGCCAGGGAAAACAAATTCGAGCTCGCCATCCCCGACGGCGCCAGCCTGATCCTGCGCCACAGCAGCAGCGGCGTGGTGCCGGGCCTCAACGACTATCCCGGCAATCATCCGCCGGTCTTCCCGGTGTTCTGGGGTTTTCGCATCATGGTCGGCACCGGCATTCTGATGCTGATCGTCTCCTGGTCGGCGGCCTATTTCCTCAAGCGCCACCACAGCCTGCCGAAGCCGCTGGCGCTGCTGATGGTGCCGATGGCGCTGTCCGGCTGGCTGGCAACGCTGGCCGGCTGGTACACCACCGAAATCGGCCGTCAGCCCTGGCTGGTAACCGGCGTGCTGAAGACCGCCGACGCCGTCGGCCCGGTCGCCGGCAGCAATGTCGCGCTGACGCTTGCCGTCTATCTCGTCCTCTATGTGCTGCTGCTGCTCGCCTATCTCGGCGTGCTGGTGCATCTGGCGCTGAAGGCGGCGAAGGATGGCGACGCCTCGCCGCTGCCCGGCGTCATGAACGCTGCACTGTCGCAACCGGCTGCAGGCGAGTAAGGGGGGAAACGATGACCTACGATTGGCCGACCCTGCTACCCCTCATCTTCGCCGGCCTGATGGGCCTGGCCATCCTGATCTACGTCATTCTCGACGGCTTCGACCTCGGCATCGGCATCCTGTTCGCCGCCGCCGAGGATGCCGAGCAGGACACGATGATCGCCGCCATCGGCCCGTTCTGGGACGCGAACGAGACCTGGCTGGTGCTGGCCGTCGGCCTTTTGCTGGTCGCCTTCCCGCTGGCGCATGGCACCATCCTCACCGCGCTCTACATTCCGGTGTTCCTGCTGCTGCTCGGCCTTATCCTGCGCGGCGTCGCCTTCGATTTCCGCGCCAAGGTGCCGGCCGGCAAGAAGCATCGCTGGAACCGCATCTTCCTCATCGGCTCGGTCATCGCCTCGCTGGCGCAAGGCTATATGCTCGGCGTCTACGTGCTCGGCCTCGATGTCGGCTTTGGCGGTATGGCCTTTGGCGCGCTGGTGGCGCTCTGTCTCGCCGCCGCCTATGCGGCGATGGGCGCGGCCTGGCTGATCTACAAGACCGAGGGCGAGTTGCAGAAGAAGGCGGTGCGCTGGCTGCGTACCGCACTCGTGCTGGCGGCGCTCGGCATGGCCGCGGTGTCACTTGCCACACCCTTCGCCAGCCCGCGCATCTTCGACAAATGGTTCGTCTGGCCCGAAATGCTCTATCTGTCGCCGCTGCCGATCCTGTCGGTGCTGCTGTTTGCCTGGCTGTGGCGGCAGACCTTCCATCTGCCGAAGCCGGACGATCGCGGCGCGCTGACGCCGTTCCTGACCCTGGCGGCGATCTTCGCGCTCGGTTTCGCCGGGCTCGCCTGGTCGTTCTACCCCTTCGTCGTGCCCGATCGCCTGACCATCTGGCAGGCGGCTTCGGCGCCGGAAAGCCTCGCCATCATCCTCGCCGGCACCGTCGTGGTGCTGCCGATCATCATCTTCTATTCCTTCTATGCCTACCGCGTCTTCGGCGGCAAGGCGACGGATCTGACCTACGATTGACGGCAAGCGCCGCGATCCGGCGAAGCCCTGACGAGATCATGACCCAGCGGAAAGATAATATTCATCTTCCGGGGGAATAACCCTTCTTCGACAGTTATCGGCCAGCCATCGCGGCAGGCGAGAAGAAGGGCAATGCAATGACCTCCGTTGCATCGGCGAGACGAGATCGGCTGGCCCCAGTGCTGATGCGTATAGTCGCCCTGATCGCGTCGCTTGCCTTCTTCGGCCTGCTGCCGTTCCCGCAGCCGGCGCATGCCCAGGAAACCGCCAACTGGACCGGCATCTGGGACACGAAATGGCGCGGCGGCGGCGCCCAGATCAAATTCGAGCAGAACGGCGCCGAGGTGAAGGGCGTCTATCCGCTCTATAACGGCCGCATCGAGGCCAAGGCCGCAGGCGACAAGCTTGTCGGACGCTGGTTCGAGGGCGCTCGCCAGGGTGACTTCACCTTCGTCCAGGCGCCTGACGGCGGAAGCTTCATGGGCCGCTTCGAAGCCGCCACCGCCGAATGGTGGACGGGCGTGCGCGTCGGCGCCGTCGAGGATCTCCGTGTCGACCAGGCAAGCCCGATGACCACGATGCGCTCGTTCCTGCAGACCATGAACGAAAGCGGCGCCGACAATGTGCCGCGCGCCGCCGGCGGCGGCATGGGCCTCGCCGCCCTGGCCGCCGGCCTCATCGATGTCACGGAGGCCGATCGCGGCGGCCTCAACATGCCCGACTACACCAAGCTCTTGTTCACCGTCATCGACAA
Organism: Mesorhizobium metallidurans STM 2683; assembly: GCF_000350085.1. Lineage (GTDB taxonomy): Bacteria > Pseudomonadota > Alphaproteobacteria > Rhizobiales > Rhizobiaceae > Mesorhizobium > Mesorhizobium metallidurans. Next base: position 5,993 of record NZ_CAUM01000025.1, on the reverse strand, counting down.
GGCGACTTTCCGCCTTTGGAGCCTGCCGCACGACACGATCCCCGGCAACGAGGTGGGCGCCAGCCTCCAGCAATATGGCACCAAGGTCGCCTTCGACGTTACTTTCCGCCGCAAAAATGACGAGTGGTTCATCGTCGGGCCGCCGCTTGCGGCACTCCAGGCCAAGCTCGCCGAATTCCAGGCGGCGCGCGGCGAGGCCGTCGACCTGGTCGACGATCCAAGCAAGCTTGCCTCGCCGCGCGATACGTTCAAGGTGCTCTTGAGCGGCGTCATCGAGGCTGGCGACCCGGCAAAGGCCGCGCTCGATCTGCGCGACTACAATCCGGCCGTGCGCTCCGACGAGGCGTTCCTGCTCGAACGCTACCTGAAAAAGGTCATCGACCGCATCGGCTATGTCTACTGGCAGGAAATTCCCGACGATCCCAAAAGCAACACGCCCTACGTCTATTTCGAGCACCCGTCCGGCAACATCGTCGTCGGCCCTGTTGAGACGGACAAGGTTGGCGATGCGGATGGGCAGGGCAAGGGCGGCAAGATCTGGCAATTCACGCCCGAGACGCTCGCCAACATCCGCACGCTCTATGCCGATGTCGAGGACGTGCCGGTGGCGCCGGAATTCGCCGCCTTCGCCAGCAATGACCCGTTCTTCCTCGCGCGCGGCCTCGCCCGCGAGATCAGCCCCGGCCTGCTGACCCGCGCCGGCCCGATGGAACGCTGGCAATGGTGGATGCTCGGCCTCGCGGCACTTGTCGGCATCGCCTTCGGCTTCGTCGCCAACGCCGTCATTACCTTCTTTGCCCGCGGCCAGGACCGCTCGCAGCGGTCGGCCTTCTTCCGCGTCGTCGAATGGGCCGTGCGCTCGATCTTCCTCGGCCTCTTCCTTTTGGCGACACTGCGCCCGCTCGGCCTGCCGCAGGTGGTCGCGGCGCCCGTGAAGGCCGCGGCCTGGAGCCTGATCGTCATCGGCGCCGTGCCGGTTGTCTGGCACCTCATCGGCCGGATCGCCGACCACTACCGCAAGCTGTGGCAGGTGCCCGGCTATCACGACACGCTGATTTCGCTGTCCACCGGCGTCACCCGCGTCGCCGTGCTGGTTGTCGCCTTCCTGCTGCTCGCCGAAGTGCTGGCCATCCCCTATGAAGGCGTCATCGCCGGCCTCGGCATCGGCGGTCTGGCCGTAGCGCTGGCGGCCCAGCCGACGCTGCAGAATTTCCTCTCCGGCCTGACGCTTTATGCCGACCGGCCGGTCAGCGTCGGCGACTTCTGCAAGTTCGGCGACCAGTCCGGCACCATCGAGCATATCGGCATGCGCTCGACCCGCATCCGCTCGCTCGACCGCACCGTCATTTCGGTGCCGAATTCGGACTTTGCCGGCATGCAGATCGAAAACTACGCGCATCGCGACCGCACCCGCTTCGCCACCACGCTGCAACTGCGCTACGAGACCACGCCCGACCAGTTGCGCTACACGCTGGCCGCGCTGCGCAAGCTCCTGATCGCCCATCCGCGCGTCATCGACGACCCGTGCCGCGTGCGCTTCGTCGGCTTCGGGCCCTATTCGCTCGACATCGAGGTGTTCACCTACATCATGACGGCGGACTGGTCCGAATTCCTCGCCATCCGCGAGGACATCCTCTTGGCCATGATCAACATCATGGACGAGGCCGGCGCGCAGTTCGCCTTCCCGTCGCAGCTGGAATACAGCGCCGCCGACCTTCCCGTCGATGATGAAAAACGCGTCGCCGCCGAGACCAGGGTGAATGCCTGGCGCGACGAGGAAAACCTGCCTTTCCCCGATTTCAGCCAGATCGACAGGCTCGCCCTCAACAACACCCACGCCTACCCGCCGCGGGGCTCGGCGCACTACCGCGAGACGGAGCCCGACCCGGCATCGGCCGAGGCCAGGGCGACGCTGGAAAAAGTGCGCTGGAGCCTGCCGTGGAAAACAGGGGCGGCGTAGTTGCAGAAGGCAGAAGCTTTCGAGAAGCTGGCGGGACAGCGCCCCCCTCTGCCCCGCCGGGCATCTCCCCCTCAAGGGGGGAGATTACTCGCTCAGCCGGCTTCGCAAATCTCTAAACCGAAGTTTGCGCTCGCGAGACAAGCAACTGCTTGATTTGATTCGCGTATCTGAAAAGTGGGTTTTTCCGCTACTGGACACACCCCCCACTGGCATCAACGAACGTTTTCAGCCGAATCGAATCACAAATTGGCCGAGGTGTGAAGGGCGAAATGGACAGAGACATGGACACTTCTCAAAAGCGATTTTCGGCCCAACCGACTCAAAAGATTCAGCTTTCAGCGGTTTAGGGCCGCGAACTTCGGTCTAAAGCTGCAAAAAGTGTGCACAACGCAGGACCAGCTGATCTCCCCCCTTGAGGGGGAGATGGCCGGCAGGCCAGAGGGGGGCGCTGTCCCGCCGACGTTCCGCGCTTCTCGAAGATCAGCTCTTGCTCCCCGCCATCACCAGCACCGGCTTGTCGCTGTAGAGCTGCGGGAACAGCGACTTCAGATTCTCGATCTTCGGCAGGTCGTTGTAGACGATGTAGGGATAGGTCGGGTTCAGCGTCAAAAAGTCCTGGTGATAGTCCTCGGCCGGATAGAAGGTCTTGCCGGTCTCCAGCGTCGTCACGATCGGCTTTGGAAACAGCTTGGCCTTGTCGAGCTGGGCGATGTAGCTCTCGGCGATCTTCTTCTGCGCCTCGTTTTCGGCGAAGACCGTCGAGCGGTACTGGGTGCCGCTGTCCGGTCCCTGGAAGTTTAATTGCGTCGGATTGTGCGCGACCGAGAAATACACCTGCAGCAACTGGCCATAGGTGACTTTCGACGGCTCGTAGGTGATCTCGACGGATTCGGCGTGGCCGGTGCGGCCGCTGCCGACCGTCTCGTAGACGGCGGTGTCCTTTTCGCCGCCGGCATAGCCGGAGACGGCCTTGGTCACGCCCTTGACATGCTGGAACACGCCCTGCACGCCCCAGAAGCAGCCGCCGGCGAAGACCGCCTTTTCGGTGCCGGGGGCGGGTTTCTCATCCATCGCCGGCGGCGGGATCACCACCGCCTCCTCGGCCGAGATCGCCGGCGTCTGCCAGAAGGCGGCGGCCGCCGCGGCAAGCACCAGCGCCGCCAGCGCGCCTTTTGCGAAGGGTCTGTTCACGGACATGTCGGCTCTCCCATGATGGTGTTTGACTATATGATAGCGCGAAGCGCCGCGGTTTCACATCGCCGTGCGTGCGGGGCCGTGCGCGCCGAGCTGTCCGGGACAGGAAACCCCGGCCCGGACAGGGAGCGGCTAACTGCCTACTTGGCCGGAGCCATTGCGTCGGCTGGTTTCATCGCGTCCGTTGCCATTGGGTCGGCGGGTTTCATGGCATCGGTGGCGGTGGCGGCGGCCGGCTTCATCGCATCCGTTGCCATCGGGTCGGCGGGCTTCATCGCGTCGGTTGCCGGCTTCATGGCATCCGTGGCCATCGGCTCAGCCGGCTTCATCGCATTCTCGGCGCGTGCGGCGGCTCCGGTAAACAGGGCGGCGGAGCACAGCGCGAAGGCGAGTGCCGGCAGGGTCAGGCGATTGGTCATGGTGGTCTCCTCAGGGTTGGTGGCACGCCGATGCGGCCGGTGGATGCGGCGCCGCCGCCGCGGCGTTGCGCAATTTGTTCGAGCCTGATCCCAGGAACGTCGGTCCATCTCTGGGATCATGCTTTGCGGAATCTAGTTGGTCGCCGCGGCGAGGATCGGTCCGCCGCCCGGCGTCTGCACCAGCACCGCGGTGCTGAGGCCGCCGGATGCGGCGGGCAGTGCCAGCGTCTTGGCGTCGCCGGTCCAACTGCCCAGTCTGGTCAGCGAATGCACGACATTGGCGTGCGGCAGCGTGCGGCCGGTGTTTTCGCCGCGCGCCACCGGCACCTCGACGACGCCGCTGGCGTAGCGCACCAGCCAGACATCGGCCTTGCCGCCGGGCGCCGAGCCGGCGCCGATGCTGATCTTGCCGCCGTCAAGCGACAGCGCCGGCCCCTTGGCGTGGCCGCCGCTCGAAATAAGCTGCTCGATCTCGCCGGGTGCGGCGCCGGCCGCGTCAGTGCTACCATTGACCACCACTTGCGGTGTGAACGGGCCCGAACGGCCGAGCGATGGTTCGTAAGCGACCTGGCGCTGGGTGAATTCCTTTTTGCCGAAAGTGTCCTTCCAGCCGAGATAGTCCCAGTAGGTAACGTTAAAGGACAGCGCCAGCACGCCGGGCTTGTCCTTGACCTTGATCAGATTGGCGTTGGCCGGCGGGCAGGACGAGCAGCCCTGGCTGGTGAACAGTTCGACCACGGTGAGCGGCTGGCCGGCGGCCGTGCCGATCGAAGAGAATATCGAGGCGGCGAGCACGCCGGCGACGAGCTTTCTGCGTGATCCCGACAATGGCTTGCTCCGTGGGTGCGCGGCGCCCGGATGCGCCGCTCATGTCCCCACTTCGTCGTCGCCACGGATTTCGTTACAGCGCTCACTGGTTTGTGATCGCGCGCGCTTCCCTTCTCCCACAAGAAGGTAAAGAAGCTCGGCCCCCCTATTGCGTAAGCACCGTCTCCGAAGGCCGCTTGTTGAAGCCGCACTTGCCCATCACGCTGTAGTAGAAGTCGGCGTTCGTAACGTCTGGCAGTGGAGGATTGTTGCCGCCGTCTTCCCATGCCTGGTCGCTGGTCTCGCCGCAGGGCACAGCGGAGAAGATATCGACGATCGTGTTGCTCTTAACCTCGACGGGGAGGTATTTGGAAGGGTCCAGGGCCTTTTGTGCCGCGGTCGTGTACCCGGCGCCGAGGTAGAGCCGGTTCGACGTGTTTGCATCGTTCGACTTGAGCGGGTTGACCGGTCCGGACGGCACATTCATCTGCAGATAGAGCTTGTCCATCATGCTCACGTCGATTTTTGCGCCATTGCTGTTTCCGGCGGTATTCGTGGTCGCGCACGTCGTCTTGAAATAGATGGTGGAGCCGTTCGTATTTCCGCTTTTTGCCACCGCGGTGCTTCTGTAAACGCCCGCAGTGGGAGTGAAATCGGTTTTTGATCCTACTGCCGTGCACACCTGGGTCTGAACCAGCTGCGCGGTTGTTCCCGACACAGTGGAAATAGTCGTCGTACCGTAACCTTTCGGGTCGGCAGCGGTATAAGTCTTGTTCCCGCTCGTATAGGAATAACTATACGGCTTGTAGATGTAGTCGACCTTCATCATGGCCGTCGCTATGGTCGTGGAGGTCCACCCGAACGGAAGGCCGTACAGGGTCATCGTCTTGTTCCAGTAACCTGAAACGTGGTCTACGTTGAACGTGGCCTCCACCAGCGCCGGCTTCTTTTGCACCGCCGACGCGACGCCGACCTGCACACTGTTGATGCGGGCGATCGGCATGAAAGTCGTCGGCATGGCGAAGCCCGCGGAAGCCCTGATGTTGGCGGTGCCGTCGGTGTCGACGGCGAAGCTGTCGAGCTTCGCCGTGCCTTGTCCGCTGTTGGCGATGTAGGATTCCTGCAGCTTCGTCTGGCGGTCCGCCAATGACGTGTCCTTGCTCAATGTCGTGATCGACAGCGCCGCCGCGTCGAGCGCGTTCTGCATCGACGACCTGGTCGAAACCGCCGACGTATAGTCGACCGAAAAGCCTATCGTGGCGATGATCGGAATGAGCGCGAAAATGAGAAGCGGCGCGAAGTTGCCGTTCTCCGATTTGAGAAAATGGTAGATTGAAGGCGGCATTTCTTTATTCCCCCGGGGGCATGACGTGCATTAGCTATCACGCAGCAAGCAAACTATGCTCTAATCCGGTGGATCAAAGTTTAACGATCTTGCGCGGCCATTCCGGCGTCTGCGCCGCCTCTCACCTGCCTGCCGGCATCTCTGGACATTGCAGAGTAGGCGCAGCCGGCAAAGCCGCCGATCTCCCTCCTTGTGGGCAGGGCTATCGCCGAGGCTTTCGCTCTACGATGGACCCCCACCCCTGTTCGCGATGTCCCCAGTCCAAACA
>NZ_CAUM01000026.1 GCF_000350085.1 Mesorhizobium metallidurans STM 2683 | reverse complement strand
GGCTTCCTCCCTTCGTCAGTCCTCGCCGAGTTCTTTCCGCTTCCCTTGCAGGAACCGGCGCACCGCCGGGTCGCGCTCCAGGCCGATCGCCCGGTCGTAGGCCTCGGCGGCTTTCCTGGTCGTGCCCAGCCTGGCCAGCAGGCCGGCGCGGGCGGCCCAATAAGGCTGGTAGTCGGCGAGCCGCTTGTCGTCGCCCAGCACGTAAAGGGCCGCCAATCCCGCTGCCGCGCCGTCGGTCTCGGCAATCGCCACCGCGCGGTTGATCGCCACCACCGGCGAGCCCGCGATCGAAAGCAACGCGGCGTAGAGTTCGCGGATCGCCAGCCAGTCGGTGCGGCCGGTCAACCGTCGCGCCGCATGGGCGGACTGCACCGCTGCTTCGATCTGGTAGCGGCCGATCACGGCCTTGGTCGCGGCATGCGAAAGCAGCGTTTCCGCCTCATCGATGAGGGCGCGGTCCCACAGCCGGCAATCCTGCTCTGCAAGCGGCACGAAGTCACCTTCGGCGCTACGCCGGGCCGCCCGCCGCGCCTCGGCAAACAGCATCAGCGCCAGCAGACCGAGCGCTTCCGGTTCCTCCGGCATCAGCGAGGCCACCAGTCGGCCAAGCCAGATGCCTTCGGTGGCAAGATTGCGCCGCCTGGTCTCGGTGCCGGCCGGGTCGGACCAGCCTTCGGCAAAGGTCGCGTAGATAGCTTCCAGCACCGCGTCCAGCCGCTCGCCGAGCTCGGCTCTTTCAGGCACGCGGAACGGAATGCCGGTTTCGCGGATGCGGGCCTTGCCGCGCACCAGGCGCTGCCCCATCGTCGCCGGCGACACCAGGAAGGCCGAGGCGATCGTTGCCGCGTCGAAGCCGAGGATCGTCTGCAGGATCAGCGGTGCGCGCACGCCGGCCTCGATCGCCGGGTGGGCGCAGGCAAACATCAGCCTGAGCCGCTCGTCGGGCAGGTCGTCGTCGGTCATGCGTGCCTCCATCTCCTCGGCGATCAGCCTGAGATGGTCGCGGCTGGCCTCGCCCGTCAGCCGCCGCCTGACGGCGTCGACCCGGCGCCGGCGCGCCACCGCGAGCAGCCAGGCCTCCGGCCGGTCCGGTACGCCCGTTTGCGGCCATCGTTCGAGCGCAGCCGCGAAAGCGTCGGCCAGCGCGTCCTCGGCGCCGGCCACGTCGCGCGTGCGGGCGGCGAGCCAGGCGACCAGCCTGCCGTAGCTTTGCCGGGCAGCCGCTTCCGCTGCCGCCCGCGCGACCTCCGCGCCATCCTGCATCACATAGTATGTTCCCAGATTGGCCGCACCTCCACCGTTCCGGTGCCGGCCCCGGGACAGCGCGCACCCCAGGCGATCGCCGCGTCGGCATCCTCGGCCTCGATTATAAAGAAGCCGGCCAGCTGTTCCTTGGTGTCGGCATAAGGGCCGTCGAGCACGTTGGTCTTGCCGTTGGCCATCCGCACCACGGTGGCGGTCTGGGTCGGCTTCAGCCGGGCGCCGGCGAGCCACGCTCCGGAGTTCTTCAACGTCTCGGTATAGGCGCCATAGGCGGCGCTGATCTCATAGGTCTTGTCGGTCGGCGCGGCCGGCATCGCGGCTTCGTCGGCATAGATCAAAAGCATGTATCGCATGGTCTTCTCCCGTTTTCTCGAACGGCCGCTCCGTTGCGGGCCGACCCTATGTCGTGCTGTCTCAGGCGATTTCGACAGGCGCCACAAAAATCTTTCGCCTTCGATCGCCGGATGCAAGCAGCCAGCCGCCAGCTTGCCGTAGCCTTGCCGGGCGGCGGTCGCAGCCCGCCGCCCTTGCAACGTCGGACTGTTCAGCCGTCACTGGCTGGGCTGCTGTTCCCAGATTGGCCGCACCTCGATCGTGCCCGTGCTGGCGCCCGGACAGCGCGCCGCCCAGGCGATCGCGGCGTCGGCGTCCTCGGCCTCTATCATGTAGAAACCGGCGAGCTGTTCCTTGGTGTCGGCATAGGGACCGTCGAGCACATTGGTCTTGCCATCGGCGATGCGCACCGAGGTGGTCGCCTGGGTAGGGCGCAACTGGTCGCCGCCGATCCAGGCGCCACCCTTCTTCAAGGCTTCGTTGTAGGCGAAGTAGGCGCTCTTCATCTCAGCCAGCGCCTGTGCCGGCGCCGCCATCATGGCGGCTTCGTTTCCGTAGATCAAAAGCATGTATCGCATGGTCTTCTCCCGTTTTTCGAAGGCCGCGTCATTGCCGGCCGAAACCAATGTCGTGCGACCACGCCCGATTTCGACAGGCGCTGCAAAAATCTTTCGGTCCCTAAGCCGTCTTGCGCAAGCCGGCTCGCGTCTCAACCGTTCGTCTACTGCATCGGCCCGAAAATCGAATCGATTTTCGGAAAGCACGATGCATAGAGTCAAAGTGTTAGAGCGTACTTTGTGCGTCCAAGTGGACGCACGTCGCTCTAATCAATGCAATTGCGGGTTGGCATTTCCCGGTCACTGTCTAAACTCGCCTCGGCTCGCGCTGGGAGGCGGTGCGGCGACCACCATTTCAGGGAGGATATGATGCTCAATTTCAGGACGAAACTTGTTGCTGCCGGCGCGGTAGTGCTGTCGCTTGGCCTGGGCGCGGTGCAGGCCAAGGCGCAGGAATTCATCAATGTGCTGACCGGCGGCACCTCCGGTGTCTATTATCCGCTCGGCGTCGCGCTGTCGGAAATCTACGGCAAGGGCATCGAAGGCGCCCGCACCCAGGTGCAGGCGACGAAAGCCTCGGTCGAAAACCTCAATCTGTTGCAGCAGGGCAAGGGCGAGATCGCCTTTGCGCTCGGCGATTCCGTCAAGCTGGCGGCCGAGGGCAACACCGAGGCCGGTTACCCCGGCAAGCTCGACAAATTGCGCGGCATCGCCGCCATCTATCCCAACTACATCCAGATCGTCGCCAGCAAGGAGTCCGGCATCAAGACGCTCGCCGACCTCAGGGGCAAGAGCCTGTCGGTTGGTGCGCCGGCCTCAGGCACCGAGCTCAACGCCCGCGCCATCTTCGCCGCCGCCGGGCTGAAATACGAGGATCTCGGCCGGGTCGAATATCTGCCCTTCGCCGAATCGGTCGAGCTGATCAAGAACCGCCAGCTCGACGCCACGCTGCAATCGGCCGGCCTCGGCGTCGCCTCGATCCGCGACCTCGCCACCTCGCTGCCGATCAATGTCGTTGCCGTGTCGGCGGAAGACGTCGCCAAGATCGGCTCGCCCTATCTTTCGGTGGTCATCCCCAAGGGCACTTATGAGGGCCAGGACGAGGATGTGGCGACCGCCGCCGTCGGCAATTTCCTCATCACCCGCGCCGATGTCCCCGACGAGACCGCCTATCAGATGACCAAGCTTCTGTTCGAGCATCTCGACCAGCTCACTGCGGCTCACGCCGCCGCCAAGGCGATCGACCCGGCCAAGGCGCTCGACGGCATGCCGGTGCCGCTGCATCCCGGCGCCGAGCGCTATTACAAGGAGAAGGGGTTGGTGAAGTAGGGAGGGGGCAATCTGACATGCCTTCGCCAAGCACCCCCCTCTGCCCTGCCGGGCATCTCCCCCTCAAGGGGGGAGATTGGCCGTCGCCACGCCCTTCGCTAATCGCCGACGCTGCGGGACGAGCGCCGACAGTGACGCTGCCGATCTCCCCCCTTGAGGGGGAGATGCCCGGTAGGGCAGAGGGGGGCGCCTCGCACGACAATTCGCTCGCTTTGGAGTGCGTCGGATGAGCGAAGCAACGTCTGGAACAGCAACCGACGGTAGATCAGCCACCTCCCATCTCCCCACCACTGAAGTCCCGGTCGAAGGCCTGCCGCCGGGCTTCGGCGAAGGCGTCGCCGGCAAGGCGGCCTTCCTCATCGCCATCGCCTTTTCCATTTTCCAGATCTACATCGCCGCCTATGGCAGCATTCCGAGCCAGGTGGTGCGCGCCATGCATGTCGGCTTCCTGCTGCTGCTCGGCTTTGCCCTGATCGCCAATCTGCGCGCCAAAAGCCTGCCGGCCAAGGCGGTGTTCTGGGGGCTTGGCGTGCTCGGCTTCGGCACCGGCCTCTACAATTGGGTGTTTTACACCGACCTCATCCGCCGCTCCGGCTTCCTCACCACGCCGGACCTGATCGTCGGCACGGTGCTGGTGGTGCTGGTCTTCGAAGCGGCGCGGCGGCTGATGGGGCTGCCGCTGGCGGTCATCGCCTTCATCTTTCTTGCCTATTGCTTCGTTGGCAATTATTTGCCGGCGCCCTTCATCCATCGCGGCTATGATTTCGCCCAGCTCGTCGACACCTTCGCCTTCGGCACCGAAGGCATTTACGGCACGCCGATCTATGTCTCGGCCGCCTATATTTTCATCTTCGTCGTCTTCGCCGCCTTTCTCGAACGCGCCGGCATGATCGCGTTGTTCAACGATTTCGCCCTCGGCCTGGTCGGCTCGTGGCGCGGCGGCCCGGCGCAGGTCTGCGTGCTATCGTCGGCGCTGATGGGCACCATCTCAGGCTCCGGCGTCGCCAATGTTGTGGCCAGCGGCCAGTTCACCATCCCCTTGATGAAGCGCTTCGGCTTCCGTTCGGCTTTCGCCGGCGCCGTCGAGGCGACCTCCTCGATGGGCGGCCAGATCATGCCGCCGGTGATGGGCGCCGTCGCCTTCATCATGGCCGAGACGCTGAACATCCCCTATGCCGAAGTGGTCAAGGCGGCGATCATCCCGGCGCTGCTCTATTTCGGCGCCTGTTTCTGGCAGGTGCATCTGGAAGCCGGCAAGGCCGGCCTGCACGGCATGGCCAAGGCCGATCTGCCCAACCCGTGGGACGCGGTGAGAAAGCATTGGCCGCTGGTGCTGCCGCTGGCGGCACTGATCTATCTCCTGTTTGCCGGCTACACGCCGATCTTCGCCGGCACCATGGGCCTGGCGCTGACCATCGTGCTCATTCTCGGCACGCCGCTGGCGGCATTGATCGGCCCGCTCGCCTTCCGCATCGTCTTCTGGCTGGCGCTCGGGCTTGCCGCCGCGTCCTTCACGAAGTTCGGCGTCAACATTCTTGCACTTGTGATCGTTGCGCTCATTGCCGCTTGCTTCACTTTCAAGGGCGGACGCGAGACGCTGCGGATCTGCATCGACTCGCTTGCCGAAGGCGCGAAGAACGCGCTGCCGGTCGGCATCGCCTGCGCCATCGTCGGCATCGTCATCGGCACGCTGACGCTGACGGGCATCGCGTCGACCTTCATCGGCTGGATCATCTCGATCGGCGAGAACAATCTGTTCCTGTCGCTGGTGCTGACCATGCTCACCTGCCTGGTGCTCGGCATGGGCATCCCGACCATTCCCAATTACATCATCACCTCGTCGCTGGCCGGCCCGGCCCTGCTGGAGCTCGGCGTGCCGCTGGTGGTCAGCCACATGTTCGTCTTCTATTTCGGCATCATGGCCGACCTCACCCCGCCGGTGGCGCTGGCTGCCTTCGCCGCTGCACCCATGGCCAAGGAGAGCGGCCTCAAGATCGGCATCCAGGCCACCAAGCTCGCCATCGCCGGCTTCGTCGTGCCGTTCATGGCGGTCTACACCCCGGCGCTGATGCTGCAGGACGCCGGCCCTATCGCCGCTCAGTTCGGCTATCCCGTCGAAGTCGCCTATATCGTCGTCAAGGCCTGCATGGGCATCGTGCTCTGGGGCGCCGCAGCTGTCGGCTTCCTCGTCCGGCGCATGGCCTTGTGGGAGCGCCTCGTCGCCTTCGCCGCCGGCGTGCTGCTTGTCGCTGCATTGCCGCTGACCGACGAGGCCGGCTGGGCGCTCGCTGTCATATGGATCGGCTGGCACTATTGGCGCGCGCGGCCTGTCGCCGGTACGGCATGAGCCTGTGCATCCTGGCCGCCGGCAAGACGGTGACGCTGGCTGTCACCGCCTTCACGCTGTCCTGGACGCATTCGGTGGAACGGACCCATTGGCAGGAAGACTGGAAGGTGTTGCCGTCCGGTCTGCGGATCGCGGAAGCCCGCATCAGGGGTTCGGGCGCCGGCATGGAACCGCCCGAGGGGGCGGTGTTGAAAGGCGGCTGGTGGACCTATGTGCCCAGGCTCGGCATCCAGCCCCGTATCGTGCTCGCCGCCTCCGGCGCGACCGGCGGCGGCTGGACGCTCTGCACCGTTCAGGACTGCCGCGAGTTGGGCAAGGCAGCTGGCGGCACGATTGTGCTGGAGCCGTGTGACTGAAAGGGCTCAAGCCTACCGCAATAGCGAACAGCGGATACCGTCCGCCTGCCATATCGGCGCCTGATGGAAGCTCTGCATGGACCGGACGTCAGCCGATCAGCCGCTCCCGTATTGTGGCCGAAGGAATATCGCAGCTGTCCTTCCTGCCGAACAGGGAATAGCGGTTTTTTGCAATGCGATCGTAGAGCCAGTTGCGAAGCCCGCGCGGCAGCAGGAGCAAGAGTCTCGCCGCGCGCCACGGCCAGCCGAGTTCGGCCATGACGGCGACGAAACTCTCCAGCCGGGTGAAGGCGGCGCCATCGACGAGGACCAGATTGGTCTCGTAGCTGTCGGTCCGTAGCCCGTAGTTCCTGAACAGCGCTTCACCGAGTGGCGACTGCGCCGTGGCGAAACGGAAGCGGCGCTTGCGGTCGAGCCTGACCACCATTCGCACGAAGCCTGAGCAAAGCACGCAGACGCCGTCGAAAACGATCAGCGGCGGGTTTGCCTCTGAGGTTGGTGGTTGGGAAGGATGGATGGGTTCGGGCAGGTCGGTCATGTTGGCCCCGGCTGCTGGCGTCTCACGACACTAAGCCAGCCGATGGCTTCATTAAAGTCCTGGCGTTGTCGCACGCCGTCTGTCGGCCAGCGCGGGGCGCTCGACGCGGTAGGTGGTTGCGCGATGGTTGGCTGCCGGCCTGCAGATCCGGCTGTCATGACGGCTTTCGAGGGTCATCATCGGTGCACGCTAAATACCGAGCGAGTTGCCGCGGCGGGCGCAGGCCGGGCCGGGGCCGCGCATGTAATAACGCTCCGGCCGATAGGTCGGCGCGACGAATTCGCGGATGGCGGCGGCATAGCCGATAAGGTGCGTCAAGAAGTTCATTTCACCTGTCCCTGTCCCTGTTTCGGATGTCCCTTCCGAATTGCGGGCATCATAGCGTCGAGGCGTGAATAGTCGGTGAACGTGATGTTAATTTTTGGTCCGAAATGCCTTGGTTCGTGGCCGGAATGCGGCTGATTCGGGGTCTTTCCATGCGGTTTGTCGACATTCCGCCCACTGTGACTTTTGCATCACATATGTTTCGTTTGGATGTCGCTTAAGCGCGGTTCTGTTTCAACCGCCGGCCGCGCCGCGAAATTTCCGTGCGCGGCTAGCCAAAAGCGTCCGGCCTTGCCGCGCGCGTCGCCGGAACCGGAATGGGCTCTGTCCGTTCTCCGTTGAACCCGCATCGCAGAGGGAGTTCGTCATGGCGCCGCGCCCAGCCTGGAAAGGCTATCTGAAACTTTCACTGGTGACCTGCGCCATCGAACTGACCAATGTCGTCACCCATGCCGAAAAGGTTTCCTTCCGCATCCTCAATCGCAAGACCGGCAACACGGTCAAACGCATCTATGTCGATGCCGAAAGCGGCAAGCCGCTGGAAGAGGGCGACGAGATCAAGGGCTATGAGGTCGAGGATGGCGCGTTCGTCCACATCGAGGAGGACGAGATCGAGGCCGTGCAGATCGAATCCTCGCATACGATGAACCTCGACGGTTTCGTCGAAAAGTCCTCGATCCAGCAGATCTATCTCGACACGCCCTATTATGTGTCGCCGGCCGACAAGGTGTCGGAAGAGGCCTTTGCCGTCATCCGCGACGCCATGGTTGCCAAGAAGATGGCGGGGCTGGCTCGCATCGTGCTTTACAGCCGGGAACGCCCCGTGGTCGTCGAGCCGCTGGGCAAAGGCATGGTGCTGACCACGCTGCGCTACGACAATACCGTGCGCCAGCCCGCCAGCGTGTTCGACGACATCAAGGCGACGAAGACCGACGATGAAATGATCGATCTGGCCGAGCACATCATTGATAAGAAGAAGGCCAGGTTCGATCCCTCGAAATTCGACGACAAATATGAGGATGCGCTGCTCGAACTGATCCGCGCCAAGAAGGCCGGCAAGAAGGCGCCGAAGACCAAGGCAGCGCCGAAGCCGTCAAACGTGGTCAACCTGTTCGATGCGCTGAAGAAAAGCCTGTCGTCGGGCGAGCAGGCAAAGCCACAGGCAAAAGCCGGATCGCAGGCGAAGCGCGCCAAGCCGACGGCCGCCGCCCGGCGCAAATCGGCGTAGGATCATGGCCGGCCTCGAGCAATATAACGCCAAGCGCGACTTCAAGAAAACGGCGGAACCCAAGGGCAAGGTCTCGCAAGCCGGGAAAAAATCCGGCGGCATTTTCGTCATCCAAAAGCACGCCGCCACTAGGCTGCACTATGACCTTCGCCTCGAACACGACGGCGTGCTGTGGAGTTGGGCGGTGACGCGCGGCCCGAGCCTCGATCCGCATGAGAAACGGCTGGCCGTGCATGTCGAGGACCACCCGATCGACTATGCGCCCTTTGAAGGCACCATTCCCAAGGGCGAATATGGCGGCGGTACCGTCATCGTCTGGGACCAGGGCACCTGGACGCCGGAGAGCGACCCGGCCAAGGCGATGAAGAAGGGCCATATCAGCTTCGAGCTTCATGGCCACAAACTGCACGGTGTCTGGCATCTGGTGCGGCTGAAGCCGCGTTCGGGCGAAAAGCGCGACAACTGGCTGCTGATCAAGTCCAGCGATGCCGCGGCACGCCCCGGTGAGGACATCCTTGAGGAAGCACCGCAATCGGTGAAGTCGGGCCTGACGATCGAAGAGGTTGGCGAAGGCAAGACCGACGACGGCAAGAAGCCGAAGGTCTGGCATTCCAACAAACCGGCGGCCGGCAAAAGGGCCAAGGCAGCGAAGCGGCTCGACTTCATCGAACCATGTCTCGCAACGTTGGAGAGGGATGCCCCCGCCGGCGAGGAATGGCTGCACGAGGTGAAGTTCGACGGCTATCGCATGCAGGCGCAGCTTGACGGCGCCGAGGTGCGGCTGCTGACCCGAACCGGGCTCGACTGGACCGGGAAATTCGGCGGCGAGATCGTCGCGGAACTCGGGGCTCTGAGATGCACCGACGCCATCATTGACGGCGAGATCGTCGTGCTCGCCGACAGCGGGGTTTCTTCCTTCGCGCTGCTGCAGGCGGATCTGTCGGCGCGCCGCACCAACCGCTTTATCTATTACGTCTTCGACCTGATGCGGCTTGACGGCGAGGATCTGCGCGCCGAACCGCTGGTCGAGCGCAAGCAGGCCTTGCAGGAATTGCTCGGCAAGCGGCCGGACAATGCGGCGGTCCGCTTCAGCGATCACTTCGCCGAGCCCGGCAAGGTCATGCTGCAGCACGCCTGCCGCATGGGGCTGGAGGGCATCGTCTCCAAGCGCGCCGATGCGCCCTATCGCAGCGGCCGCGGCCTCACCTGGGTGAAGTCGAAATGCACGCTGCGCCAGGAATTCGTCATCGGCGGCTATCTGCCGTCGGACAAAAGCGGACGCGGCCTGCGCTCGCTGCTGGTCGGTTATCATGAGCGCGGCAAGCTGCATTATGCCGGCCGCGTCGGCACCGGCTTTTCGGTCAAAACCGCCGCCGATCTGAAGAAAAAACTCGATGCGCTGAAGGCGGCGGCCTCGCCCTTCGCTGCCGCCGTGCCGAAAGGCAGGGGGCTGGTCTGGGTGAAGCCGGAACTTGTCGGCGAAGTGGAGTTCCGCAGCTGGACCTCGGACCGTATAATACGCCACGCCTCGTTCCAGGGATTGCGCGAGGACAAGCCGGCGGAGGAAGTCGTGCAGGAAAAGCCGAAAGCGTCGACAGGCAAGACAGCGACCAAGGACAAGGCAGAGAAGGCAAAGCCCGCCGTCACGAAATCCACAGCGGCGGCGAAAACCGTCGTAAAGCTCTCCCACCCGGACAAGCTTTTGTGGCCGGAGGAAAAAATATCGAAGCGGGATCTGCTGGAGCATTACGCTCTGGTCTGGCCGCGCATGCAGCAATTCATCGTCAACCGGCCGCTCAGCCTGGTGCGGGCGCCGGACGGCATTGGCGGTCCGCGCTTCTTCCAGAAGCATGCCTCGGCCGGCATGAGCGACAAGATCGCCAGGATGAAGGATCCGACCGACGGCGAGGAGATCCTGTTCATCAAGGATTTCGACGGCGTCGCCGCCCTGGTTCAGTACGGCGTGGTCGAGATCCACATCTGGGGCTGCACAACAGACGAACTGGAAAAGCCGGACCAGATCGTCTTCGACCTCGATCCCGACGAAGGCGTCGACGTCAAGGCGGTGCGCGCGGCGGCCCTCGACATCCACGGCCAGCTCGACGAGCTGTCGCTGCCGAATTTCGTCAAGACATCCGGCGGCAAGGGCTACCATGTCGTCGTGCCGCTGAAGCGGTCGGCGGATTGGGACGAGGTGAAAACCTTCGCTCACGATTTCGCCCGCGCGCTGGAACAGGCCGCACCCGACCGCTACACGGCGACGCTGTCGAAGAAGGCGCGCACCGGGAAAATCTTCGTCGACTATCTGCGCAATGGCCACGGCTCGACTACGGTGGCGCCCTATTCGTCGCGGGCCAAGAAAGGGGCGACGGTATCGATGCCGGTGACCTGGGGCGAGATAGAAAAAGGGCTGGCGCCCAACGCTTTTCCCATTGGCGACGAGACGACGCTGAAGCGGCTGGCCGAGGCCGACACGTGGGCGGATTTCTTCAAGATGGGCAAGGCGCTGAAGCGGGGGTGATCCAAGGCAGAGCGAAGGACATTCGGATGCGGCGTTGGCCGAATGGCAGACGTAGCGATCCTTCCCACCCCCCTCTGTCCTGCCGGACATCTCCCCCGCAAGGGGGGAGATCGGCAGCTTGACTGGCGGCTCCAACCTTCCAACGCTGGTGATTGGCGAAAGCCGGGATGACAGCCAATCTCCCTCCTTGCGGGGGAGATGGCCGGCAGGCCAGAGGGGGGTGCTGTCCCGCCGGCATCTCGCTAGGTAGCGCCCGGCAAACTACGCCAGAAACACCTTCTCGAATGCCTGCCTGCCCACCGGTGAAAACACCACCGCGCGGCTGTCCTTCTCGCGCCTTGCCCATTTTTCTGCAAGGATCTTGTCGAGGATGGCGGCGCCCAGCGTGCCGGCGAGATGCGATCGGCGCACGCTCCAGTCGAGGCAGGCGCGGCACACCGGCCGACGCGGCTTGGCCTGGACATCGATGCCGATCGCGGCGAAATGCGATGCCGCCGCCGGTGCAAGCCTGATCTCCTTGTCCTCGCGCAGCAGCAGTTGTTTGTCGACAAGACGGTCCAGCATCGCCACCGCCTGTTCGCCGGCGAGGTGGTCGTAGCAGACCCGCGCCACGCGCATCGCCGCGTCGCGCGGTCCCGGCCGCACACGCTGCGGCCCGACTGAAGCGGCAACGCCGGTGATGGCCTCGATCATGCCGGCCACCTGCGGCCCGGCGAGGCCGTAGTAACGGTGCCGCCCCTGGCTCGCCAGCGTCAGCAGCCCGCCCTCCATCAGTTTCGACAGATGCGAGCTTGCGGTCGGCAGCGACACGCCGGCCTCCAGCGCCAGTTCGCTCGCCGTCAATGCCGTGCCGCCCATCAGTGCGGAGAGCATGTTTGCCCGCGCCGGATCGCCGACCAGGCTGGCGATGCGGGCTATGTCGGGTCCTTCACGCATAGTTCATTCCTCATCGAAGCATTATTGTCAGATAACCATTATTCTCCGGTCAGATCAAGGAGACGACGATGACCGCAACAACCGCTTCGACCCCTGCATCCGTCAGTCCTGTCGGTCGCCTGCCGTTCCTGCGCCGGTTGCGCTTACGGCTGGTGGCGGGGTGGTACGATCGCCATCTGCAGCGCCTCGACCTCGCCGACATCGACGAGCACCTGCTGCGCGACCTTGGCCTGACACGAGAAGACGTGCGCCGCGAATGCGCGAAGTCCTTCTGGCAAACGTGACCGGCAAGGAAACACCTAGCACACCGATCCGCGGAACGTTTCGACCTCGATCGAACTGTCAATGCACACGACACCCACCCCGCCAAAGGAGACGAAAATGACCATCACCTGCTTCATCCGCTACGAGATCGACCCGTTCGGCAAGGCGGCCTTCGAGGAATATGCCCGCAACTGGGGCCAGCTCATCCCGCGTTGTGGCGCCGACCTGATCGGCTATTTCGCGCCGCATGAGGGCTCGGCCACCACCGCCTATGCCGCCTACAACATCGACAGCCTCGCCGCCTACGAAGCTTACCGCTCCCGGCTGGCTGCCGACCCGGCCGGCAAGGCAAACTATGAATTCGCCCGGCGTGAGAAATTCATCCTGAAGGAGGATCGCATGTTCCTGAGGCTCGCCTCCGGGCCGCACGCAAAGCTGATCATGCCATGATCGCCGTCATCTTCGAGGTCGAGCCGGCGGCCGGCAGGCGCGATGCCTATCTCGGAATCGCCGCCGAGTTGCGCCCGCTGCTCGACGGCATCGACGGCTTCATCTCGATCGAGCGCTTCCAGAGCCTTGTCGACCCGGGCAAAATCCTGTCGCTGTCGTTCTGGCGCGACGAGGAGGCGGTGAAGGCCTGGCGCAACACCGAGGAGCACCGGCGGGCACAGAAGGCCGGCCGCGGCGGTATCTTTGCCGGCTACCGGTTGCGCATCGCCAATGTCATCCGCGACTACGGCCTGAGCGAACGCGCCGAAGCACCGGCGGACAGCCGGGCGGTGAATGGGTGAGGTGCGGCTCTCCCTTCTCCCCTTGTGGGAGAAGGGAAGCCCGAGCTACGCATTCCCGATCAGCACCCCTGCCGCGAACACCAGCGCGCCGCCCAGCACCACCTGGAAGGCGGCGCGCAGGAACGGCGTCTGCATGTAGCGGTTCTGCACGAAGGCGATGGCCCAGAGTTCGAAGAACACCACCACCGCAGCGATAGCCGTCGCCGTCCAGAATTGCGGTATGAGATAGGGCAGCGCGTGGCCCAGTCCGCCCAAGGTCGTCATGATGCCGACGGTCAGCCCGCGCTTCACCGGCGAGCCGCGGCCCGACAATTTGCCGTCGTCGGAAGCGACCTCGGTGAAACCCATCGAGATGCCGGCGCCGATCGAGGCGGCCAGCCCGACCAGAAGCGTCTGCCATGTATCATGCGTGGCAAACGCCGCGGCAAAGATCGGCGCCAGCGTTGACACCGACCCGTCCATCAACCCGGCCAGTCCCGGCTGCACATAGGTCAGGATGAACTGGCGCTGTTCGGCGGTAGCCTCCTCGACCTTGACCTCGCCCGGCACATGTTTCTGTTCCAGTTGATGCGCCGAGTTCTCATGGCCCTGTTCGGCGGCCGCCAGTTCGTCGAGCAGCTTTCTGGTCGAGGCATCGTTGGTGCGTTTGGCCGCCTCGACATAGAACAGATAGGCCTGCCGCTCCATCGCTTCGGCCTGCCGGCGCACGGCTGCGATGCCGAGCGGCCTCACCAGCCAGTCGGGCTTGCGCTCATAATAGCCCTTCACATGCTCGCGTCGGATCAGCGGAATGCGCTCGCCGAAACGCTTGCGGTAGAGCTCGATCAGCGCATCGCGATGACCGTCCTCCTCCTCCGCCATCGCCTCGAACACCTTGGCCGATTGCGGAAAACTGTCCGTCAGCCCGTCGGCATAGCCACGGTAGATGCGCCCGTCGTCTTCTTCCGACGAGATGGCGAGCGCCAGGATCTCTTGCTCCGACAGCGATTCGAAAGCACGGCGGCCGAAGCCGAAGACGCGGGAAAGCATGAGCAATTCACCATAGTTTAGAATTGTTCTAAACTAGGGTTTGCAGCGCCGCGGGTCAATCATGCATGTCGGCCGAAGGGTCAGAATTATTGACGTCCGAAATCCTTCGCCGCCCTTCACTATCAGCAAATGTTTACCTATATAGCTGAACCTAAGCCAAGAGAAGGAAGCCACGGATGCCGCCAAAACAGCCCCCGCAATTCGACCCGAAACCCGTTCTCGACCTGATCGCCAACATCGAAGCCGACCTGCAGCGCCTGAAAGGCCTGGTCGAGCAGCAGGTCGAGAAATTCGATCCCGCCAATCCGCACAACAAGACCCCTGACGGCAAGCTGACCGAGGAGGGTGCCGAATGCTGCTACCGCATGTTCGACGAAGGCAAGTCGCGCTATTCGGTCGCCCAGCAGATGAAGATCTCGTTCGCCGCCGCCACCCATCGCTTCAACACCTGGCGCAAGCTCGGTGGCGCCAAACGAAAGACGCTTCTGGGGTGAGCGGCCGGCCGGGCGTCGCCCCCACAGCTTCGTCATCCCAGGGCGAAGCGACGCGAAGCGGAGCGCAGACCCTGGGATCCATGCCGCGACATCAGCCGAAGAATGCAGCAGCTCGGAATGAGCGCGGTGTACGCCTCTCGCCCGTGGCGCGAAGAAGCACTCGATCCTGCCGGTTTCATGCGCCACAAAGGTCTCGGCATGGATCCCAGGGTCTCCGCAACGTCGCTTCGCTCCTGCTCCGCCCTGGGATGACGAGGGTTGGTGATGCTTTGGCCAATCGCGAAGGTTTTGCTGTTGAAATAGAGCTGTTTCCCGAGACTGAATTTGTAACGGTCACATTTTTTCATTGGCGCGCCGCCTGACTTTCCGTGCACCATCGGCAATTACATTTCCACAGGACCACTTCATGACCACCACCCTCCCCGGCATCGCCGACATCCGCAGCGCCGCAACGCGCCTTTCCGGCCTGATCGTCGAAACGCCGCTGATCGAATCGCCTGACATCAACAAGCGCTTTGGCGGCCGCATCCTGTTCAAGCCGGAGACATTGCAGCGCACCGGCTCGTTCAAGTTCCGCGGCGCCTACAACAAGTTGTCCTCACTTACAGACGAAGAGCGCAGCCGCGGTGTCGTCGCCTTCTCCTCGGGCAACCACGCGCAAGGCGTCGCCGCCTCGGCTCGGATGTTCGGTGTCAAGGCGGTGATCGCCATGCCGGCCGATGCGCCGGCGATGAAAATCGGCAATGTCCGCAAGATGGGAGCGGAGGTGGTCCCATTCGACCGGTTCCGCGAGGATCGCGCGGCCGTCGTGCGCCCCTACGTGGAAAGAGGCATGATCCTGGTGCCGCCCTACGACGATCCGGCCATCATCGCCGGCCAGGGCACGATCGGCCTCGAACTGATGCGCCAGGCAAAGGTGCTTGGTGTCAGCCTCGACGCGGTCGTCATCCCCTGTGGCGGCGGCGGCTTGAGCAGCGGCATTTCGATCGCCGTGAAGGATGCCTCGCCGGGAACCTCGGTCTGGGCGGTGGAGCCCGAACATTTCGACGACACCAGCCGCTCGCTGGCCAAGGGCGCAAGGGTTGCGAACGAGCCTGGCCACGCTTCGATCTGCGATGCCCTCCTCGTCGCCGAACCGGGCGCGCTCACCTTCGAGATCAACCGCAGGAACCTCACCGGCGGCATTGCCGTCTCCGACGACGCGACGCGACAGGCCATGCGCGACGCCATGGCCCATCTCAAGCTGGTGGTCGAGCCCGGCGGCTGCGTTGGCCTGGCCGCGTTGACGTCGGGCAAGATCGAGCTGACAGGCAAATGCGTCGTCGTGGTGCTGTCAGGCGGCAATGTCGATTTCGGCGCCTATGCGGAAATCATGGCGGCTGCCTAGGATGGCGACCGGTCACGCGCCGGTCCAAGCGTCGAATGTCCGTTCGTCAGTGGTCGAAGATCGCTCATCGCTTAAGAGCCGGCCACAGCCGGCGCATCAGGCCCGCCCCGGCAAGCCGGAGCGGGTGTAGTGAAACATGCCGGCGACGCACCGGTTACTTCGGCGGGATCACCATCTGCGGGAATCCGAACCAGTCCTCGTTGGGGAAATCGCACAGGCCGGAATAGTACTGGCAGTCCGGATCGATCCAGCCGTCATCCGGAAATGTGGTGGTGTTGACCGTCGGCGCCTTCGGGCCGGGGTTGGGATTGACGCAATGCGGCGTGCCATACTTGCACAGCACCATGACGATGCCGTCCCGCGCGGCCGGCGCCATCATCTTGCCGAGCGTCATTGCCGAGGCATGGTTCGCGCCGAGCACGGAAAGCCCCGTCTGTGCAGCGAACATAAGGGTGAAAATCAACGACTTTCTCATCGAATGTCTCCTTGGAAAACAGCAGTTTCAAAACCGGCGATGCAATCCACCGCCAGCCGCCATTATCCATGGCTGGCCGCGCCCGGCATCTGCCGCGCGGGGGACGTGGCGAAAAATCAGTCCAGCGTCCGCCTGAACCGCACCAGTGCGACGCCGGCAAACAGCGCCACGAATACCACCAGCCAGCCGATCTCGGTGGCTACCGCCGGCAGTTCGGCGCCTTTCAGCATCACCGCGCGGATGATGCGCAGGAAATGCGTCAGCGGCAGGATCTCGCCGAACCACTGCGCCCAGTCGGGCATGCCGCGATAGGGGAACATGAAGCCGGACAGCAGGATCGACGGCAGGAAGAAAAAGAAGGTG
Organism: Mesorhizobium metallidurans STM 2683; assembly: GCF_000350085.1. Taxonomy (GTDB): domain Bacteria; phylum Pseudomonadota; class Alphaproteobacteria; order Rhizobiales; family Rhizobiaceae; genus Mesorhizobium; species Mesorhizobium metallidurans. Next base: position 9,989 of record NZ_CAUM01000026.1, on the reverse strand, counting down.
AGCTGCAGCGCCTGCATCTGCGTGCGGGCGATCGTCGAGATCGTGTAGCCGAGCAGCACCAGCGCCAGCACGAAGATGAAGACTGCGGTCAAGAGCAGCGACATCGACCCGATGAAGGGAATGCCGAACAGCAGTTTCGCCGCCGCCAGCACCACCACCACCTGCACGGCCCCGACCGCCAGGTAGGGCAGCACCTTGCCCAGCATGATCTCGAGCGGGCTGGACGGCATTGCCAGGAGGTTCTCCATCGTGCCGCGCTCGGTCTCGCGCGTCAGCGCGATCGAGGTCATCATCACCATCGTCATCTGCAGGATGACGCCGAGCAGGCCGGGCACGATGTTGTATTGTGAGATGCCTTCCGGATTGTAGCGCCGGTGCACCACCACTTCGAGCTGGCCCCGGGCAGTCTCGGCCGCCGTCGCCTGCATGCCGCGCGCCCGAAGCAGCGCCTGGTTGGCGACGGTGCCTAGTGTCGAGATGGCGCCGCTGGCGACGGCCGGGTCGGTGGCGTCAGCCTCGATCAGGAACTGCGGACTGTCGCCGCGCTCGACGCGGCGGGCAAAATCGGCGGGGATGGTGACGACGAAGGCGACATCGCCGCGCGCCATCAGGAACTCGGCCTCCTCGGCACTTTGCGCGACATGGTCGAAGCGGTAGTAGCCGGTCGTCTGCAGCGCCGAAACCATGGCCCGCGTGTACGGGTCGCTGCTCATCGCCACCAGGGCCGCCGGCAGGCTCTTCGGGTCGTTGTTGATGGCATAGCCGAACAGCACCAGCTGCATCAGCGGCACGCCCAGCATCATGGCGAAGGTGATGCGGTCGCGCCGCATCTGGATGAACTCCTTGATCAGCAACGCGCCGAGCCGGGCGAAGGAGAACAAATCATTCATCCCTTGTTGTCCTTGGCCATATTGTCCTTCGAGCCGGACATGAACTGGATGAACACGTCCTCCAGGCTGGTCTCGCCGGGGCTCACCGTCACGCCCTTGTGCTCCTTCTCGACATCGGCAAGGGCGGCTTCGAGCTTCTTCCTGTCGGAGCCGACGACATGCAGCGTCGCGCCGAACGGCGCCACCTGATCGACGCCGGGGCGGCCTTGAAGCGCGTCGGCAACCTGATCGAGCCGCGGACCCTGCAGGACGAAGGTGGTCAGCCCGGCATTCCTTACCACCTCCTCCACCGTGCCGGTCGCCAGCATCTTGCCGTAGGAGATGTAGCTGATGCGGTGGCAGCGCTCGGCCTCGTCCATGTAGTGGGTCGAGACCAGCACGGTCAGCCCGCCGCTGGCCAGCCGGTGGATTTCGTCCCAGAATTCGCGCCGCGCCTTCGGGTCGACGCCCGCCGTCGGCTCGTCGAGCAACAGCAGTTTCGGCTTGTGCATGATGCAGGCGGCCAGCGCCAGCCGCTGCTTCCAGCCGCCGGACAGCGTGCCGGCCAACTGGTCCCGGCGCGATGTCAGGCCGAGATCTTCCAGCGTCCTGGCGACGTGCTCACCGAGCGGCTTCAAGCGGTAGAGCCGCGCCACGAATTCGAGGTTCTCGCCGATCGTCAGATCCTCGTAGAACGAGAATTTCTGCGTCATGTAGCCGACTTCGCGCTTGATGCTCAGACTGTCGGTGCGGATGTTGAAGCCCAGCACCGTGCCCTCGCCCTCGTCTGGGGTTAAGAGGCCGCACATGATGCGTATGGTGGTGGTCTTGCCCGAACCGTTCGGACCGAGGAAGCCGACGATCTCGCCCTTGGCCACCGTCATCGTCACCTGGTCGACGACGGTCTTGTCGCCGAAGCGCTTGACCAGCCCATGCACGTCGATGACGTTCATTTTCCAATGTCCGCAAGATCGACATCGACGATCTGCCCCGGCTGCAGCGGACCGGCGTCGCCTTCCGGCCGCGCCTCGACCAGATAGACCAGCTTCTGCCGGTTCTCGAGCGAGTAGATCACCGGCGGCGTGAATTCCGGGTCCGGCGACACGTAGCTGACCCGCGCCTTCACGTCCGGCCCGCAGCCGTCGCAACGGACGCCGAGCAGTGTGCCGACCTTCACCGACGAGAACGCGCTTTCCGGCACGTAGACGCTGAGCTTCACCGCGCCGTCCGGCAGCATCGAAATGACAGGCGCGGTCGGGCCGGCCGTGTCGCCCGGATTGCGGATCACGTCGTTGACGCGGCCGGGCGAGGGCGCCGCCAGCACACGCTTCGACAGCCGCCACTTGGCCTGCTCCAGCGTCGATTGCGCCTGGCTGACCAGATTGTCGGCGGCCTTGATCGTCTCCGGCCGCGCCGGCAAGCCGCCAACGGCGAGATTGGCCTCCGCCTGGCCGACTTGCGCATTGGCCGTCTCCAGCGTGGCGGAGGCGGTATCGAAATCGGCCTGCGTGCCGGTGCCGCGCTTGAACAGGTCGCTGGCGCGGCTGTATCTGCGCTTGGCGTCGGCGGCTTGCGCCCTGGCCATGTCGACCTGTGCCTTCAGCACCGCGATCTCTTCCGGCCGCTTGCCGACCTTGAGATCGGCGAGTTGCGCCTGCGCCTGGGCAAGCCCCGCCTCGGCCTGCGCGACGGCTATCTTGGCGTCGGCGCTTTCCAGCGTCACCACCGGCGTGCCCGGTTCGACGCGGTCGCCGCGCCTCACAGCAACCGTCTCGACCTGCGCCACCTCGATCGGCGCCAGCAGCACATAGTCGCCCTCGACATAGCCGACGGCGAGCGGTGCTGCCGGCGCGCATGTGCTGAACAGCTGGGCGGCGAGCGGCAGGGAGCACAGCAAGCTCATGGTCTACGATCCTTCCGGGCGGCCAATATGGCCTCAAGATTGTTCGACACCACCGCCACCACCTTGGCGGCCTCGGCGTCGCCGATCTCGCGCCAGCCCATGCGGCGCATGACGGCCTCGCGGCCAATGCGGAAATAGATGACCTGGCCGATCAGCGTGAACACGGTGAGCCGCGTCGTCTCGCTTTCGGCCGCCTCGCCCGTCGCCTGTTCCCAGATCAGGCAGAGCCGGCGATGCGTCGGCTCGAACACGCCGTCATAGATGCGGTCGAGCGCCGCCGTCGGGTGCGAAAGCTCGCGCAGCACGAATTGCACGATCTCGCCCGCCTCGGGCCGCGCCACGACGAAGGCCACCATACGCTCCAACGCGGCGAGGAGTTGTGCCCGCGCGGCTTCGGGGTCGCCCGCTTCCGGATCGCCCCCTTTGGAATCGCCCCCTTTGGATACGCTTGCCGCCTGCGGATTGCCGACAGCCTGGCCGGCAATTGTCTGGATGGTCTCGACGATATAGTCGGCCGCTGCCGCGCGAAGGCCTTCCTTGCCACCGAAATGATAGGCGATCGAGCCGATATTGGCCTTGGCCTCGGCCGCGATCTGGCGCGTCGAGGTGCCGTCGAAGCCCTGCCGTCCGAACAATTTCAGCGCCGCGCGAACAAGTGCTGCGCGCGTCATCTCGGCGGGGGATGCCTCGCGACGCGGGGTCTTGGTGCTCGGGGATTTGCTCATGTCAAGAAGTTAATCAATCGAATGATTAAAGTCAAGCCAACTTCCCAGCTTCGACTTTCCATGTCCGGTCTTTCCATGTCCGGTCTTGCCATGTTCGGTCGGGCGCGCTTTAGTGCGCGGCCATGGTCAAGGAAATCGAACGCAAGTTCCTGGTCTCCGGTTCCGAGTGGCGGGATCTGGCCGAGGCGGATATCCGCATTCGTCAGTTCTATCTTGCCGCAACACCGGGCCGTACCGTGCGCGTGCGCATCAGCGACAATGCCTCGGCAAAGCTGACGCTCAAATTCGGCAGCAAGGCCCGCGAGCGCGACGAATTCGAATTTCCGATCCCCTTGGCAGAAGCGGAGGAGATGCTGGCCTTCGCCATCGGACGTGTCATCGAGAAGACACGCCACCATGTTAGGCATCGCGGCTATCTCTATGAAGTCGATGTTTTCGGCGGGATGCTTGCGGGGCTGGTGGTTGCCGAACTCGAGACGCCGGAGAGTGTGCCGGACGAGATGCTGCCAGATTGGCTCGGCCGCGAAGTCACCGGCGAGCAAGGGTTTTACAACGCGTCGCTCGCCCTTGGGGGGATTCCGGAGATCGCGGCATGAGCTTTCGCATTGATCCACGCCTGCCGCTGACCGGCGAGGTCAGGCGCATTCTTGTCGAGGAAATCGGCAAGGCGCTGATCCATCTGAACACGGCGCACGACAGGCCGGAGCAGGGGCTGCACAAGTGCCGCAAGCGCCTGAAAAGCGTTCGCGCCTTGCTGCGCCTGGTCCGTTCCGGAGACGAAACATTCTGCCAGACCGAAAACCAGTGCTACCGCCAGGTTTCGGCTCTGCTGGCGGGCCCGCGCGAGGCGACCGCGCTGGTCGAAACCGTCGACCGGCTGGCGGCGAGCTTTCCCGAACAGACCGCCGGCGGCGGTCTCGATGACGTCCGCGACAGGCTTGTCGCCCGCCAGCAGGAATTGCATGGCGGCGCTGGCCTCGGCGCCGCGATAGGTGCGGCGACTGCCGCTTGCGAGGAAGGCATCAACCGGGTCGAAAGCCTTGTCCTGCCCGACCAGCCGGAGCAGGCCGCCGACGTGCTTGCCGAGGGCGCCCGCGCCACCTTGCGCCGCGCCAGGAAGGCGCTGGACAAGGCAGGCTCGCGCGGCGAAGCCGACGATTTCCACGATCTTCGCAAGGCGGCCAAGACCCACGGCATGCATCTGTCGCTGCTTGGCAGGCTGTGGCCGACGCCGATCAAGGCCCGGCGCAAGGCGGTCGACGAACTGGGTGAACGGCTGGGCGAGCTGCACGACGTCTTCGTCATGCGCGCGCTTCTCGAAGCCGACGACCAACCGCTCGGCTCTCGCCAAGAAACGCGGCTGCTGGGCAAGCTCCTGAAACGCTCGGAAAAAACCCTGAAAAAGACCTGCCTTGCCGAGGCGGCCGAGCTGTTCGGCGACAGCCCCAAACGCTCGACAAGGAAACTTGCCCGCAAGGTGCGCGAGGACCTCGCCGCAGCGCCGCAGGAGGACGCCGGCGCGCCTGTCGGCTGATAGGCGCTACCCCCTCACCCGGATTGCCAACCGAATTGCGAAGGGCAATTCGGAGCAAATCCGGCCTCTCCCCGAGGGGAGAGGAGGCGCCAGCGTTGATGCCAGCCTCTTTCTCCCCAGCGGGGAGAAGGTGGCCGCGAAGCGGCCGGATGAGGGGGCCTCACATCCGCAGCACTGTTGCCCAGCCGACCGGCTGGCTTCCACCTACCTCGATATGCTATCGCGCTTTGGCATGACCGAGCCCGGCGACACGCTTCTGGATCGACTTGGCCGCTGGCTTGCCGGCCGGCTGCAGGAGGAATCCTCCGGCTATGAGCCCTACACGCCGTCCGACGCCGAAACGCTGCGCCGGACGCTCGAGCCCGGCGACATCCTGCTCATCGAGGGCAATCAGAAGATCTCGGCGGCGATCAAGTACCTGACCCAGTCGACCTGGTCGCATGCGGCCTTCTATGTCGGCGATGCCTTGCCGGAACCGGCGGACGGATCGGAACGGCGCCGTCTGATCGAGGTCACGCTTGGCGAGGGCTGCGTCGCCGTGCCGCTGTCGCGTTACCGCACCTACAACACCCGCATCTGCCGGGCGAGCGGCCTGTCGCCGGAGGACCGCGACAAGGTCGTCGCCTTCATGATCGGCAAGCTCGGCCTCAGATACGATCTCAAGAACATCTTCGACATGCTGCGCTATTTCCTGCCGACGCCGCCGGTGCCGGTGCGCTGGCGCCGCCGCATGCTGGCTTTCGGGTCCGGCGACCCGACCCGGGCCATCTGCTCGACGCTGATCGCCGAGGCCTATGGCCAGATCCGCTACCCGATCCTGCCCGAGATCACCCGCGCACCCGGCCGCGCCTCGGCGCAATCGAGCTACATGCGCAGGGAAATCCTGCACATCCGCCATCATTCGCTGTACACGCCGCGCGACTTCGACCTGTCGCCTTTCTTCCGCATCGTCAAGCCGACGCTGGAATACGGCTTCGACTACAGGGCGGTGACCTGGGACGACACGGTGAAAACTGCCGATCCCGAGGCGAAGGCCGCCGAATAGCAAGTTCGACTACGCCGGCATGGGTCGCCTTGGCTTGGCGGCCCGATCATTTGCTCGCGCGCCTGCATCTCGCGGATGCGGCCCGATCGGCATGATCGCCGGAAACGGCGTGGCGCCAAAGGCAAATGTCCATTTATAGCCGGTGAGCCCGTCTTCGGGCGTCGTGTGCTGATCGTGATGGGCAAGCAATTTGGCGCGTTCCGCCAGCTCCTCCGCCTCGCGTTTCACCATCTCCGCCGTCTCCGGCCGCAACCCTTGCTTCGCCCAATGGCATCTTCGCCGATGGCAACAGGCTGATCGTCGACGCGCTGGAGCGTCTCACCAGTCAGACGGCGTGATTCAAGCTTTGTTCGAATGCAGGTCGGGCCGCGCCTCTACTCCGTCCTCCGCTTCCCTTTCAGCTGCGTCCGCGCATCGCGGATCGAGGCGGCGTAAGTTACCAGCGGGCGCTTGACGCCGTGGTTGATCAGCATGCGCCGCGTCTGCGGCGAAGCGCCTGATATGATGAAGCGCACGCCGGCGCGCCTGGCCTTGTGGGCGGCGCCCTCGATGACATTGGCCGCCGTCGAATCGAAGAACGGCACCGCCGAGCAGTCGAGGATGAAGTTCTTGCGCTGGTCGGCGATCCGGTCGAGCACGGTGCCGACGGTCGAGGCGGCGCCGAAGAAGAAGGCGCCCGAAATCCGGTAGACGACGGTGTCGGCATCGCTCGCCTCGCTGGAATCATAGGCGCTGGCGCGGTCGGCGACATCCTCTTGCACCAGGGACTGATCGGCCTCGACCGCAATCGACTTGGCCATGCGGTCGATGAACAGGATAGAGCCCAGCGCGAAGCCGACGACGATGCCTTCGGTGAGATCGCGGAAGATGACGATCAGGAAGGTCGCCATCAGCACCAGCGCATCGCCGCGCGAGGCACGCAGCAGCGTGGCGAAGGCCTGCTTCTCGAACATGTTCCAGCACACCACCGCCAGCACGCCGGCAAGGGCGGCAAGCGGGATGTAGCTGGCGAGCGGCGCCGCCACCAGCATCAGGACAAGCAGGATGACCGAGTGGATCATGCCCGAGACCGGCCCATGCGCGCCGGCCCGCACATTGGTGGCCGTGCGCGCGATGGTGCCGGTGGCGCAGATGCCGCCGAACAGGGCCGATGCGATGTTGGCGAAGCCTTGCGCCACCAGCTCGCAATTGGAGCGGTGCCGCCGGCCCGTCATGCCGTCGGCGACCACGGCCGACAGCAAGGATTCGATCGCGCCGAGCAGCGCGAAGGCAATGGCGTCCGGCAGGACGTCGATCGCCTTGTCGAGGCTGACCGCCGGAAAGGCCGGCATTTGCAGGCTGCGCGGAATGCCGCGATAGCGCGTGCCGATCGTCTCGGCCGGCAGTGAAAACAACGCTACGACGAGCGATGCCAGCCCGATGGCGATCAGCATGGCGGGCCATTTCGGCCGCCACCGCTTCATCAGGGCGATGGCGGCGATGGTCAACACCGCCACGAAGGTTGCCGCGGGGTTGATCGTGCCGGCCGCTTCGCCGAGTGCCATCAGCTTCGGCACCAGCGGTCCCGGCTCCGGCCCGGCGAGCTTCAGCCCGAACAGTTCGACGATCTGGCCGGAGAAGATGATGATGGCGATGCCGGCGGTGAAGCCGACCGTCACCGGATAGGGGATGAACTTGATATAGGTGCCGAGCCTGAGATAACCGATGGCGAGCAGGAAGATGCCGGCCATCATCGTCGCCAGCAGCAGCCCGTCTATGCCGGCCCGCGCCACTGTCGCCGCCACCAGCACGATGAAGGCGCCGGCCGGCCCGCCGATCTGGAAGCGGCTGCCGCCAAGCGCCGAGATGATGAAGCCGCCGACGATCGAGGTGTAGAGCCCGCGCTCCGGCGTCACGCCCGAGGCAATCGCGATCGCCATCGACAGCGGCAGCGCCACGATGGCCACCGTCAGCCCGGCAATGGCATCGGCCTTGAGGTGCTCCGATGTGTAGCCCTCGCGTAGCACCGTCACCAGCTTCGGCGTGAACAGTTCGGAAAAGGTCGGCTTTGCCGGTTGGTGCATTGCCTGCCGAAGCTGATCCATGAACTGCCTTCCGCTTCCAAAAAGCGGCGGGATCGTCGGCAGGACTGTCGGCGGTCGCCGTCGCGACTTTAAGCCGGCTCAGCTTTCGGATTGGGCGTCACGGCTGGCTTGAGGCGCACGCCCCTGCCGCCGCGCTCGCTGGTCTGGTTCTCGCCGATCAATTCCACCCCGGCCTCGTCGAGGGCCTGGATGACCTTCATCAATGTGTCGACCACGCCCCTGACGACGCCGTCGCTCGCTTCCATGCGCTGGATGGTTGGAAGCGAAACGCCTGCGCGCTCGGCGAGGGTCTTCTGATCGATGCCGGCCAGCGCCCTCGCGGCGCGCATCTGCGCGGCGGTAATCATCGGCCAGAACTCCCGTCTGAGTCTGCAATATGAACATATAATATCATCATTATGATGTTTCAAGCATCATTATGCATATCTCAAACATGCGGATCACTCATCATTGGCCACCACCTTGCGCCGCTGCAGGAGGCGCGCCACCAGCCAGCACAGCATTGCCCAGGCGAAGCCCGCGCACCAGCCGGCCAGCACGTCCGACGGCCAGTGAACGCCGAGATAGACGCGGCTGATGCCGACCAGCACGGTCGTCAGCACCGCGAGCGCCAGCACAAAGATCTTCGTCGTGCGGTCCGGCAGGAAGCGCGCCGCCAGCGAGCCGAGCGTGAGATAAGTAACCGCCGACAGCATGGCATGGCCGCTCGGAAATGAAAGCGAGGTCTCGTTGACGAGATGCGAGACGAGATCCGGGCGCGGCCGGTCGATGCCGGCCTTCAAAAGGGTCGATAGGGCCTGCCCGCCAGCCACCGCCACGAATATGAGAAGCGCTGTTCCCCACCGGCGAAGCAAAAGCAGATAGACAATCACCGCCGCCGTGATCAGCACCAGCACGCTTGAGCTGCCGAGGCTGGTGATGTCGCGCATCGCCCCTTCCAGCCATGGTGGCCCGATCGGACTATCGGGTTGGCCCGCCTCACGGAAGGCGAGCAGGATTTCGGTGTCGAAGGCGTGCGGCGTGGTGGCGCGCGCCACCTCCATCAGCTCCTCGAACCCCCACAGCCCGCCGGCGATGATTACGCCGGCCAGCAGCACCGGAAATTCGATCCGGTTGAGCAGCGTGCTTGCGAGATGCTTCATCGCGCCTGTCGTCCGCAATTCAACTACAGCCTTTGCAGATGGGGCCCGAGCGTGATCAGTGCCACGGCCGCGATGGCGAGCACGACGCCGGTCGCCTGCAAGGCGTTCAGCTGCTCGCCGAAGAAGGCCAGCGCCACCACGTTAACCGACACCAGCTGGATGACCGCCGACAGGCTGAAGGACACCGACATGCCGAACTCGCGGACCAGCCTCAGCATGACCAGATTGCCCAGCGAATAGAGCACGAGCGTCAGCACGATCTTGCCGAGGCTTGGCGCCAGCCCCCATTGCTTGGCGGCCGCCGCCGCCAGCAGGAAGATCAACGTTGAAATGCCGAGCAGTATCAGTCCCGAGAAATTCAATTCCTGTCCCTCCCGACGCGGTCCTTCCCGCGTGTGTCGCAGACCTTGTTTCCGAAGCATCGGCCGCGGTCAAGCCGGGCTGACAGGGGACATGAAAACCGGAGCGGAAATTAGCCGGCGCGTCATCATACCGTGATCTGCCGCCTATACGGGTCGATCAGGTAACATGCTCCCTTTCGGCCGCCCCTCTATTATGAGGACCTTTCGCCGCGCTGGCCCGACTTCAAGCCCGACATGCCGGTGCGGCCGGCGGTCGTCGCCATCGCCAGGCAGGGGCGGCGGCAAGATTGCGGTCTGACGCCTGGCGAGGCTTTGCTTGCAGTCT
>NZ_CAUM01000027.1 GCF_000350085.1 Mesorhizobium metallidurans STM 2683 | reverse complement strand
AAGCGGCCGTCGGCAGATCGCTCGACTGATAGGACGAACGCAACTCAACGAGTCTATCAGTGCGGGCAATTTAGGTTCCAGGACTGATGGCGGCGCCGAAAATTAGTCCAGAGCAAATTTCATCTAGCGTGCGAAACACGCTTCTGACCTTTTGCGATCGACAGGGGTAATAAATTGTCGTGCCTTGGCGCCGGCTTTCGATAAGACGAAGCTTCCGCAATTTGGCCAAGCGGTGGGACAAGGCCGCTTCGCTTAGATCGACATGCGCGTTGATAGCGCTAACGCACAATTCCCCGTCAATAATCAGGCTCAGGATTTTTAGACGGTTTGCATTTGCCAATGCACCTAGGAGATCGATCAAATCGATGTGCTCTGATTTTCGTTCTGTCATTTCGCCCCCCGCGAAAGCACGGCGCAAAACACCGGCCGCTTCGCCTCCCCCGAGGTAGAGCCGACTAGATAGTCAAATCAAGGCCAGTTGAAGCCCAGCGAACGGGGCAAATCGTGACATTTGCCTACTGTTGTGTGGGTTCAGGCGCATACTGAAGCGACAAAGCCCGCTCCGGAGGGGTCTGGGTGCACGGGCCGGAATTCCGATTCCGTGATCATTGACAAACATGCGCTGCAACAATATTCCGACGGCGAAGTTCCGGCCTTGCACGGTCGCCACCGCGACGAAGTGAGCCGCTGTATTTCGGGTCTTCCGCTTGCAGTGCTGCCATGCCTAATCGAGTAAATTCACTATCAGATTATAGAGTTACCACATGATACCAATCTACATTGGGTATGATCCGCGCGAATCCCAGGTTCTAGACGTAGCGCGCTGGAGCGCCTACCGGCGGACAAGCACGCCGTTGCAGATAGAGCCACTCGTGCTCAAAGACCTTGAAGCCCAAGGAATCATGAAGAGACCGATGGAGGTACGTGATGGTAAGCTCTGGTGCCCGATTTCCGAGGCACCGATGGCGACCGAGTTTGCCATATCGCGCTTTGCCGTTCCGTTTATGAGGCAAGGCGGCTGGGCCATGTTCTGCGATTGTGACGTCCTGTTTCTGAAGGATCCAGTCAAGCTGCTCGACCTAGTCGATCCTTCCTACGCGATTATGGCGGTTAAGCACCAGCAACGCGAATCCGAAGCGGTCAAGATGGACGGACAAACGCAGACGTTCTATCGCCGCAAAAACTGGTCGTCGGTCGTTTTGTGGAATCTAGATCATCCCGCCAACAAACGGCTGACCAACGAGATGCTTAATACGTGGCCCGGACGTGACCTCCACGCCTTCAAATGGCTTGAGGACCATGAGATCGGGGAATTGCCTCTGGCATGGAACTACCTCGTAGGGGCTTCGGCTTCCGAACTCGACCCCGCCGATGTCTCGCTGGCGCACTACACGCTCGGCGGTCCTTGGTTTGCGGGCTGGTCGGGCGCCACGCAATGGGACGAATTGTGGAGCCGAGAAGAGAGCATTCTGCGCGCGTTTGAGGAACATGCGGTTCAGATTCCCGGATGAAAACTCCGCTTTCGGATCTCTTGCCAACCTTCTCAAAGCCAATTCTTCGCTTGCCCGGGGTCACGGGTCCCGCCTTGGTGATGGGGGCGGCGCCGAATTTTCGCCTCCCGCAGGGACATGATGCCGATTGGGCACTTGTGACCGTCAATGCTTCCCAGCTTTTGGCGGAAACCTTCGGCCTCCCCGTTCCTGATATCGCCCTGATCCGCCGCGGTATTTTAGTCGACGACAGCGAGCAGGATTTTTACAAGCGTGATTTGTTAAAAGGACGGCAGGCAAAGCATCTGATCATCCCGGTTTGGCCGGACGTTGAGGACAAGCTGAAAGCCGGTTGTCGCACCTTCAATTATCGTTATGACACCTTGCAGGCGCTTACCAAATGGCAGCTTGCCTACATCGTCTGGCGGCTTAGCGGCAAATATCATGTGTCTCGCGGCTGGCACCGGGAAATCTCCACCGGAGCCTTCGCGATCATGCTGGCGCGTTTCGCCGGTTTCGCTCCTGTTGTAGTCAGCGGGTTTTCCCTGTCCCAAGCCGGGCATGGATACGATACCCGAAATGCCTTTCGATATCATGCCAACGAAGATGCGGATTTGCTTCGACGGGTGGTAAGAAGAGGCGAACCAATCTACGCAGAGGATAGAGACTTCGCTGCAGAAAGTGGATTGCCCTTGTGGCAGGGACAGATGTCATGACGACAAAACGAATGTCTCGATAATTTCCAGCACCTCACGTCGGCATTCGCTGGAAGATCAAGATCAGTCATGTTGAAGACAAACTGCAACGATAGCCGGTACGCCGACTATATTTGGAGAATGACGGTTGAATCTCGTCTTAAGCCGTCCGGCGTCGCCAGCATCAGTCCATGAGCTTGGTGGTCAAGGCCGGCTTGCCTATCGCACGGACATCGATGGACTGCGTGCTCTGGCGATAATTCCAGTTGTGCTGTATCACGCCGGCATTCCGGGATTTGGCGGCGGCTTCGTCGGTGTCGACGTATTCTTCGTCATCTCGGGATTTCTCATGGCATCGCTGATCTCCGGGGAAATCGCTCGAGGCGATTTCAGTTTGGTGCGTTTCTACGAGCGTCGCATTCGACGGATTTTTCCAGCCCTGTTTGCCGTCTTCGCGGCGTCGTCCGTGGCGGCGTGGTTCCTTCTGATGCCTGCCGAGTTCGCGTATTTCGCGCGCAGCCTGAAGGCGGCGGCCCTGTTCACATCGAACATCCGGTTCGAGAAAGAAAGCGGCTATTTCGACATCGGCGCGCAGATGAAGCCGCTGCTGCACACCTGGTCACTTGCCGTCGAGGAGCAGTTCTATATCCTGTTTCCGCTGCTGTTGGTGACGATCAGCCGCTACGCACGACGGCACATGGTGCCGATCTTGATCGGCCTGTTGATCGCATCGTTTGCGGCGAGCACATGGATGCTTTTCCGATCACAGGTCGCGGCATTCTATCTGCTCCAGTTCCGCGCCTGGGAACTCTTCCTTGGAGCGTTGCTGGCCTTCGATGCGATACCGGCACCGACGAAGCCGGTGGTGCGGGCAAGTCTGGCTTCCAGCGGCATCCTGCTGATCGCGGTAGCCATATTCGGATTTAGCGATGACACGCTCTTTCCTGGGCCCGCGGCGTTCCTGCCTTGCCTAGGCGCAGCACTGGTTATCCATGCACGGGACGATCTCGGGCCGGCGAGCAGGATCCTCCGGGCCAGGACGATGGTCTTCGTGGGCCTGATCTCGTATTCCCTTTACCTGTGGCACTGGCCCATTCTTGTGTTCAGCCGCGAGATGGTCGGGCGGGAACTGTCCCTACTTCATGGCAGCCTGATCGTCCTGACGTCTCTCGCCATCGCTACCTTCTCATGGCGCTTCATCGAGCAGCCGTTTCGCGGACGTGGCAGTTTCGTGAAGCGCTGGCCACTATTTGCTGGGGCTGCGACGATCATGGTTGCTGCGGTTGGGGCGGGCGACTATGTCGCTCACAACGGCGGTGTGCCGGGTCGACTGCCGGAGGATGTGCAGAAAGTCTATGCGTCAACCTATGACAAAGGCCGGTTCAGCGTGCCTCCGTGCTTTGCCGACGCCGATACGACCGGACCGTCCGTCGCCGATATACGCGCTGGCAGGCTCTGCCCGCTCGGCGTCGCGAGTTCCAACAATCCAACATTTCTCGTCTGGGGAGATTCCCATTCCGGCGCGATGGCGCCGGCTATCGATGCCGCCGCCACTCAAACCGGCGTCACTGGCCTCTTTGCGGGACATTCTTCCTGTCCACCTCTGCCAGACGTTCAGTTAACGCCGCGTGGCAACACGAGGCGCTGCGGTGACTTCAATGGCGCGGTGCGGGATCTGGTTATATCTCGCCATATTCCGCTCGTCTTCCTGGTCGCCTACTGGCCCAAATATGTCCATGATGCCGAGCTGCCCAACCAGGGGCCGTATTTCGATCCGTCGGTGCTACCGCCCTTGGAGGATCGGTCCGCCTCCGTCGTCGAAACGCTTGATCGTTTGATGGCCGAGTTGGCAAAGCGGGGCACCAAGATCGTGCTGGTCATGGACGTCCCGGAGATGGGGCGCTACATGCCCGAGGCCGTTGCGAGAGCGATGGTGAGAGGCGCGCCGACGGATGTCGCGCCGCCATGGGACTATATCGAGAAGCGCCAGGCGCTTTCGCGTGCGATCCTGACGCGTCTTGCCTCAAAGTATGAGGCAGCGGTCGTCGACCCGCTTCCGTCGATCTGCAGCAATGGCCATTGCGATGCGGTTCGCAACGGCCTGCCTATCTACAGGGACGCAGACCATCTGACCGCGACTTTCGCAGGAAGTCTGGGCTCACTGTATGTCCCGTTGCTATCGCAGGCTCGACAGTCGCTCGCGACAAGCAGACCCTAAACGGTTTCCTGCTTCAAGCGTTTAGCGACTCCCATTCACTGATCATCGTCATCTTGGCGATTAGATAGCTAAGGTTGCGGAAATGTGGCTCGCTGAGCCATTTCAAGTCAAGTCCGCGACGAAGCTTCAACTGGTTAACCGGCCGATTCAAGCCGGCGGCCCGTGCTGCTGAATGGTAGCTTCGACAACTGGGCTGCCTCGGATCTGACCATTTCACACATTGCGAGCGCAACGAGCGCTTCTTTGAATTCGTCCGGAGCCCCTGCGATTTCGTATACTACCAAGTAATCGTCAGATTCCGTCGGAGCATGCGACGAGCCGTCCGCGATTGCTTGATGCAGGGACGCCACCAGGCTCAGCACTTGCCAGGTTCCAAATGCACAACACAGACGGACTGCCATTCGGCCAACTCTGATGCGTTTTAATCGACAAGCTTTCTAAGGACTGCTGCCATCTTGTAGAATTTGAAGATAGGGGTTGCGTCAAAGCAATCAATTGCTGAAAATAAAATCGACAAGAGTATCTTTCAGCGATCAAGCTTTCGGATACCGATCATACTGCAACGCAAAAAAGCCCGGCGAACCGGGCTTTTTTGTTGGGCTTCTGAACCGTATCGAACGGTCCGAAACGGGAATTTGGTGCCCAGAAGAGGACTCGAACCTCCACGCCTTGCGGCACACGGACCTGAACCGTGCGCGTCTACCAATTCCGCCATCTGGGCTGGTGCGGGCTCATGTAAGCGGGCAGGCGTTGGGTGTCAACGCGCTTTTTTGAAAGCCGCAATCCACTGCCGGCTCAGCTCTCCAGCACTTCCTTCGACGCCACCGTCGAATCGGCGTTGAGCTGGTAGACGATCGGCACACCGGTGCCGAGTTCCAGCTTGACGATCTCCTCGCCCGATTTGCCGTCCAGCGCCATGATCAGCGCGCGCAGCGAATTGCCATGCGCCGCCACCAGCACGGTTTCACCGCGCAGCACATGCGGCTGCAGATCGTGCAGGTAATAGGGCCAGACGCGCGCGCCGGTGTCCTTCAGGCTTTCGCCGCCGGGCGGCGGCACGTCGTAGGAGCGGCGCCAGACATGCACCTGCTCCTCGCCCCATTTCTTGCGCGCGTCATCCTTGTTGAGGCCGGAGAGATCACCATAGTCGCGTTCGTTCAGCGCCTGGTCGCGGATGGTCTCGAGCTCGCCCTGGCCGACCGCGTCGAGAATGTGCTGGCAGGTCTTCTGCGCCCGGATCAGCGCCGAGGTGAAGGCGATGTCGAATTTCAGGCCGCGTGCCTTCAGCTTGGCGCCCGCCTCCTTGGCCTCCTTGTGGCCCTGCTCGGTCAGGTCGACGTCGCGCCAGCCGGTGAACAGGTTCTTCAGGTTCCATTCGCTCTGGCCATGCCGCACGAGCACGAGAGTTCTCGACATTTCTGCTCCTTCAAATTTGAGCAATTCCAGGAAAAGTGTGTAGCGGTTTTCCGCCCGGAATTGCGTAAAGACAAATAGTTCCGGATTTCTCAGCCGAGCCCGAGCACGTCCCGCATCGAATAGAGTCCTGGCTTCTTGCCGTGCGCCCAAAGCGCTGCCTTGACCGCGCCGCGGGCGAAGATCGCCCGGTCCTCGGCATGATGGGCAAGCGTGATGCGCTCGCCGGTGCCGGCCAGTATCACGGAATGATCGCCGACCACCGAGCCGCCGCGCAGCGTGGCGAAGCCGATGGAGCCGGCTTTTCGCACGCCGGTGTGACCGTCGCGTGAGCGGACATCGTTGCCGGCAAGCGCAATGCCGCGCCCGGCGGCTGCCGCCTCGCCGAGCAGCAGCGCCGTCCCCGACGGCGCGTCGACCTTGTGCCGGTGGTGCATTTCCAGGATCTCGATGTCGAAATCGTCGGCGTCGAGCGCGCGCGCCGCCTGCTCGACCAGCACCGCCAGAAGATTGACGCCGAGGCTCATATTGCCCGATTTGACGATCGTCGCGTGGCGCGCGGCGGCCGCGATCCTGGCGTTGTCGTCGGCAGAGCAGCCGGTGGTGCCGATGACATGGACGATCCGCGCCTGCGCCGCATAGCCGGCGAATTCGACTGTCGCCGCCGGCGTCGTGAAATCCAGCACGCCGTCGGCCTTGGCGAAGGCCGGCAGCGGATCGTCGCCGATCGCCACGTTGATGACGCCGATGCCGGCAAGCTCGCCGGCATCCTTGCCGAGATAGGCCGAACCGGACCGCTCGATCGCGCCGGCGACGCGCGCGCCCGGGATCGTGTGGATGGCGCGGATCAGCGCCTGGCCCATGCGGCCGGCAGCCCCAACCACCACCAGGCCCATATCGCTTGTGTCATTAGGAGACATGCCGCTCATAAGATTCTCCCGACCGCTTTCTTGGCGCGTCGCGCCGGTGGTTGCGGCACTGGAGTTTGGATGGGCTTGGCGTCGTCGACAAGCCCCAGCCCCTTGTTGCCCTGCACCCGGTGGAAGCGGGCATAGACGCTGTGCGGGTCGGCCATCAGCGAGGCATGCGTGCCCTGTTCGACCAGCCGGCCCTCTTCCAGCACGATGATCTGGTCGGCATTGACCACTGTCGACAGCCGGTGCGCGATCACGATGGTGGTGCGCCCTTCCATCACCTGGGTCAGCGCCTGCTGGACGCGCGCTTCCGCCTCATTGTCGAGCGCCGAGGTCGCCTCGTCGAGCAGAAGGATCGGTGCATTGCGCACGATGGCGCGGGCGATCGACACGCGCTGGCGCTGGCCGCCCGACAGGGTCACGCCGTTTTCGCCGACCGGCGTGTCATAGCCCTCAGGCTGCTGGCGGATGAAATCGTCGGCCGCGGCCTGTTGCGCCGCGCGTTCGATCTCGGTGTCGCTGGCGCTCGGCCGGCCATAGCGGATATTGTCGCGGATCGTGCCTTCGAACAGATAGGGCGCCTGTGAGACATAGGCGATCGAGCCGCGCAGCGACTGCTTGGTCACCCCCGAAATGTCCTGGCCGTCGATCTTGATGCTGCCGTTGTCGACATCGTAGAAGCGCTGCAGCAGCGCCACCAGCGTCGACTTGCCGGCGCCCGAGGCGCCGACGATCGCCGTGACCTTGCCGGCGGCGGCGACGAAGCTCAGATCCCTGAGCACAGGCGTCTCCGCGACATAGCCGAACGACACATTGTCGAAGCGCACCTCGCCCTTGGCGAACTTCGCCGCGACCGCTCCCGGTGCGTCGCCCTGCTGCGGCTCGAGGTCGAGCAGCTCGTAGATCATGCGCGCATTGACCAGCGCCCGCTCCATGCCGACCTGCATGCGCGCCAGCCGCCGCGCCGGGTCGTAGGCGAGCAGCAGCGCGGTGATGAACGAGAAGACGGCGCCCGGCGGCTGTCCGAGCACGGTCGCCCGGTAGCCGGAATAGGCGATGACGCCGGCAACGGTGAAACCGGCCAGTATTTCGGAGATCGGCGTCAGCCGTTCCGAAACGCGGGCGATCTTGTTTGACCGTTGCTCCGCGTCGTCGGCAAGCTTGCCGATGCGGCGCGACAGCTCATCCTCCATGGTGAAGGCCTTGACGATGGCGATGCCTTGCGTGGCTTCCTGCATGGCGCCGATCAGCCGCGCGTTGATCTGCACCGATTCACGCGTGATGCGCCGCACCCGCCGCATCAGATAGGTGACGGTGTAGATCAGCGGCGGCCCGATCAGCAGCGAGCTCAGGGACAGGACCGGATCCTGGTAGATCATGACGCAGATCAGCCCGATCAGCGTCACGCCGTCACGCGCGATCGATGTCAGCGTCATCGACAAAAGGTCACGGATGCCATTGACGTTCTCGTTGACTTGCGCCGCCAGACGCCCCGAGCGCGTGTCGTTGAAGAAGCCGACGCCAAGCTTCGTCAGATGATCGAAGATGCGCTTCTGGTAGCGCGCCACGAGATTGTTGCCGATCTTGGCCAGCGTCACCGCCTGGCCGTAGCCGGCCAGGCCGCGCAGGATGAAGGCGCCCATGATCGCAGCGCAGATCCAGGCGATCAGATCGCCGCGCCGCTCGTAGAAGATCTGATTGACCACGGGGCTCATGATCAAGGCGGTGACCGCTGTCGTTCCCGACACGGTCAACAGGCAGACTATGGTGAACACGTACGACCACCGGTAGTCGTGCCCGTTCTCGGTGAGAATACGGCGCACCACCGCCACGACCTCGCCGGGCCGGGCCTTCGCCTGGTGTTTGGGCGCCTGGTGTTTGGGCGCTTGGTGTTTGGGCGATTGGTTCAAGTCGTTCCGTGCTGTCCGTTCGGCGTCGCAGGCACTTCTCTTAGCGCCCCGGCGGCTGCTTGCCTATGGCCGGGCGCGGCGAAACTTCGTCGCGGTCAGAGCATGATCCCAAAAAGTGGGAACCGGTTTTTGGAAAAGATCATGCTCAACAAAAGACTATACCCGCCAGCGCCGCCCCGCCGTCTGGACGCCGAACAGCGAGGGGTTCCTGGCATAGGCGGCAAGGCCGGAAAGTGCCGCCAGCGGATGGGTGATGACATAGACGGGCATGGTGCGCATCAGCTCGCTGTGCGGCGCCTTGTCCTCGAAAGCGGCGCGGAAATTGCCGGCTCTCAGCGCCGGCAGGATCTTCTGCGCGATGCCACCGGTGAGAAAGACGCCGCCGCGGCTCATGAACACCATCGCCAGGTCGCCGGCGGTGCGTCCCAGGCAAGTGACGAACATTTCGAGCGCCTCTTCCGACACCGGATCCGACTTCGCCAGCGCCGCGGCGGTCACCTCGGCCGGTTTGGTGAAGGGCGCCGGCTTGCCGTCCGCCTTGGCCACCGCCCGGTAGGCGTTGACGAGGCCGCGCCCGGACAGGATCTGTTCGCCGGAGATGCGGCCATCCAGCTTCTCGATATGTGGAAACACCTCGAAATCGCGCGGCGTACGCGGCCCGATGTCCATGTGGCCGCCTTCGCCGGGCACCGGTATCCAGTGGTTCAGCGCATAGACCAGACCGGCGACGCCAAGCCCGGTTCCGGGACCGAGCACCACCCGTCCCGCATTGGGCTCCGGCGCATCGCCGCCGATCTTCTCCATATGCTCCTCGCCGAGCGCCACGACGGCCAGCGCCTGCGCCTCGAAATCGTTGAGCACCACGACATCGCCGATGCCGACGCTGGCAAACATCTGTTTCGGCTTGACGATCCACGGGCAGTTGGTGAGCGGGATCTCGTCGCTGTCGACCGGGCCGGCCACCGCCAGCACGGCGGAATTGGGCCGCACCGACGAGCGGTCGAGTACCGCCGCCCGGATCGCCTCGTCGATGGTGTTGAAACTGGCGGTCTGGACGATGATCGGCTCGCCCGCTTCCGAATTCGCATCGAGCACGATCGAGAAGCGCGCATTGGTGCCGCCGATGTCGCCGATCAGGATCGGAAACCGCAACACGGTGTCGTCGTCGCCTGCCATGCTCTTGTCTGTCCCCGTTGCGGCAGTCCGCCGCTGTTCTTCGTTGACTAGCGCATGACCTCGGAAAGGGGAAGCCGCTTCAGACTCAGTTGCCCGGTCGCGGCCGCGGCAGGGGGATGCCGATCTCGGGCGTTGCCGCGAACGCATTCGCCGAAGCCGGTAGTGCGCCCGCACCGTCTGTGATGGCCGGTTCCGGAGCCGCGACGGGGGGTTGGACTGCGGCGGGCGCACTAGCCGCGATCGACGCGCCGCCATAATACGTCGCAGCCTCGGCCGAAGACGGAGCAGGCGCATCGAGCACCGCCTGGCATCCCCTGGGCAGGCTCGCCATCGTCATCATCTCGCGCGCCTTCGGCTTGTCGGGGTTCTTGGCGGGACGCCATGGCTCGTCGGTGAACCACCAGGCCAGCGACTGGTCGCAGCCGTCGCCCGGTGCCGTGACTTCCTGGCGCTTGCAGTCGGGCGAGCCGGGCTGGCAGCCGACGCGCATGTGGAAATGATAGTCGTGGCCCCAGAACGGCCTGATCTTGCGCAGCCATGCGCGGTCGCCTTTCACCGTATCGCACAGCTTCTTCTTGATGCCGGGATTGACCAGGATGCGCTCGACTTCCTTGTAGCTCGCCGCCCGCTTCAGCAGCAGCGCATGCTGCGGCGTCCACAGCGCCTCCTTCACCAGATGCGTCTTTTCGTCGACCAGCAAGGTGGCGCTCATCTTCTCGCGCTGGTTGGGCGAAAGCCTCTTGTCGGACATCGGCGTCAGCCAGATGTCGGCGTCGAGGCCGATCTGGTGCGAGGCATGGCCGGTCAGCATCGGGCCGCCGCGCGGCTGCGAAATGTCGCCGACCAGGAGGCCGCGCCAGCCATCGGCGGCGGCGTCGCGCGACAATTTCTCGATCAGCCCGATCATCGCCGGATGGCCCCAGCGACGGTTGCGCGAAGGCCGCATCACCTCCCAGTACGGGCCGTCCATCGGGATGGCGACGCCGCCGGCAAAGCAGCCCGTGGAGTAGAAGCCGATGGATTGCGGCGCCGCCACGGCCGGCAGCTTCTTGGCGCCGAACAGATCCTTCGCCAATTCCTCCGCCGCCGCGGGCTGCGCTGCAAGTCCCGCCAGGACGGCGAACGCTGCCGCCATGAGCGGCGTCCATGAGCGTTGCAACATCTGCATGAAGCGGTACCCCTCCGCGAATTCAAGTCGAATCATATCACGCGGCGCGCCCCGCTTCGATCACCTCATCGGGCTACGCGCTTCGCCGTCGCGCCAGTCGCCATCGGCCCACATTTGGTCGAACGCCGAGCGGTAGTCGGGAAAGCGGAAGCGATAGCCGGTCGTTTTGAGTACCGTATTGGCGACGCGCTTGTTCTCGCCATAGAAAGACCGCGCCATGGGCGAAAGTTGGGCGGCCTCGAACGGAATCTCGGGCGGCGGTGTGACGCCCATCAGCCGGGCGGCATAGGCGACGACGTCCTGCGGCGGCGCCGGCAGATCGTCGGTAACGTTGAAGATGCCGCCGGTATTGCTTCCGGCGAGATGCCAGAGCGCGCCTGCAATGTCGTCGCAATGGATGCGGTTGAACACCTGGCCCGGCTTGACCAGCCGCCGTGCCGTGCCGTTCTCCAGATTGACCAGCGCATTGCGGCCCGGCCCGTAAATGCCGGAAAGCCTTGAGATCGCCACCGGCCGGCCGATCTCCTGGCCGAGTTTCAGCCAGTCCTGTTCGGCGGCGACGCGCATGGCCGAGCGCTTCGACACCGGCCGGCACTCCGTCGTTTCATCGACCCATGCCCCGCCATGGTCGCCATAGACGCCGACGGTGGAGAGATAGGCGATCCATTCGAGCGCCGGCATATCCGCAATCGTCTGGCGCATCGCATTGAGCACCGGGTCGCCGGCCTCGTCCGGCGCCACCGAGACGACGAGATGGGTCGTCTTCTTCAGCGCGGTGCTGATTTCAGGCGTCAGCGCGCCGTCGAACAGCAGCGGCTCGATGCCGGCCTGCCGCAGCACCGCGAATTTTTCCGACGAACGGGTCGTGCCGAAGATCGTGCCGGCATCCTTGCCGGCGCGGGCAAATGCCTTGCCCGAATAGCCGGCGCCGAAAATGAAGAATCCGCTCATGCATGCGCCTCGATCGGCTTTGGCAGCGCCAGCAGCCATTCGTCCCGAACGGCCGCTTCGCTCTCGATTTTCATCGCCGCCCTGGCACGTTCGGCGAATTCGGTCCCGGGCACAAGCCGCGACAGCGCCCACACCGCCGCACCGCGCACCAGCGGCGAGGCATCGCCAAGCAGCGCGCGCACGGCGTCCGCAAGCGAAAAATCATCGGAATTTCCGGCCGCGATCAGCACGTTGCGGACAAAGCGGTCGCGGCCGATGCGCTTGATCGGCGAACCGGCGAACAAAGCGCGGAAGGCGGCATCGTCGAGGCTGAGCAGCTCGGCGAGCGGCGGCTCGCGTAGGTCAGCGCGGGCGACGAGCTTCGCTTCCGAGGCCATCCGCGCGAACTTGTTCCACGGGCAGGCGGCCAGGCAGTCATCGCAGCCATAGATGCGGTTGCCGATGCTTTCGCGGAATTCCTGCGGGATCGGTCCCTTGTTCTCGATGGTGAGGTAGGAGATGCAGCGCCGCGCATCGAGCCGGTAGGGCGCCGGAAAGGCGTCGGTCGGACAGGCATCGAGACAGGCGCGGCAGGAGCCGCAATGGTCTTCCTCAGCGCCATCCGGGGCAAGCTCGGCCGTGGTGAAGATGGTGCCGAGGAACAGCCAGGAACCGTGTTCGCGGCTGACCAGATTGGTGTGCTTGCCTTGCCAGCCGAGGCCGGCGGCTTCGGCCAGCGGCTTTTCCATCACCGGGGCGGTGTCGACGAACACTTTGACGTCACCGCCGGCGCGGGCCACGATCTTGCCGGCGATCTCCTTCAGCCGGCCCTTCATCACCTCGTGATAGTCGCGGTTCTGCGCATAGACCGAGATCGCGCCGCGGTCGCGCTTTGCCAGCACCGCGCGGGGATCGCGGTCGGGGCCGTAATTCATCGCCAGCACGATGATCGAACGAACCGCGGGCCACAGCGCCGCCGGCTCGCCCCGGCGCTCCAGCGTCTCGGCGATCCAGCCCATCGAGCCATGGAAACCGTCGGCGACGAAAGCGGCAAGCCGGGCCGGCGCCAGCGGGATGGCGTCGGGGGTGGTCACGGCAATAGCGTCGAAACCGGCGCGCTTCGCCTCTCGTTCGATCAGCGCGCGCAGGGGTTCGTTCTTAGAAATCGAGGTCCGCATAATGCGACACCGGCGACAGGCCGCGCACCCTGTCGGACAGAAGCGGCCGGAACGATGGCCGCGATTTAACCCGTGTGTACCATTCGCGCGCGGCACTGTGTTCGCGCCAGTCGATCTCGCCGAGATAGTCGAGCACCGAAAGCGCTGCCGCCGCCGCGAGGTCGGCGTAGGTCACCTTGTTGCCGGCCAGCCAGGGGCGCGTGCCGGCCAGCCAGTTGGTGTATTTCATGTGCTGGCGGATATTGGCGCGGGCGGCGCGGATCGCTCCCGAATCGGGCGAGCCGCCGCCCGCCGTCTCAGGCATGACCGGCTTCAGCACGCGTTCGCGCACCAGATGCCTGGTCACCTCGCTCTCGGCCTTGCTGAGGTACCAGTCGGTCAGCCG
Source organism: Mesorhizobium metallidurans STM 2683 (assembly GCF_000350085.1). GTDB lineage: Bacteria > Pseudomonadota > Alphaproteobacteria > Rhizobiales > Rhizobiaceae > Mesorhizobium > Mesorhizobium metallidurans. The sequence goes on along the minus strand of NZ_CAUM01000027.1, from coordinate 13,991 downwards.
GCGGATTTCGGCGCGCTCCATCGGGTCCTCGGCGAACAGCCGCTTGTCGCGCTTCAGCACGCCGCGCGTCTCGTCGAGATATTCGGCGATGACCATGGCGCCGACGATCGGCACGTCGCCTTCGGCCAGCAGGATCGGCAAGGTTCCGGCCGGGTTCAGCGCCAAAAACTCCTTGCGCCGCGTCCATGGCTTTTCCTCGATTAGCGCCAGTTCCTCGCCATACTCGCCGAAAGCGAGGCGCACGAACCGGCAGGAGGCGAACATCGGGTGGTGAAAAAGCGTCAGCATGGTCCCGCGATAATAGAGCGCACTGGCAAATCGCCGGCTGCGCCGGTAAGTCTTGACCGCCCGGTTCACCGGGCTGTCAGGGTGCTGCGACCTATAGGGGGAGTTCCGCGCCGTGACAAGCAAGCCCTTTCGCAAGCCGTTCCTTCAAGCTCTCTCTCGAACGCCGAGGTTGCCATGGAAAGCCAGACCATCGTCCAAGCGCTGCTGCTCGGCCTGCTGGAGGGGCTGACCGAGTTCCTTCCTGTTTCCTCCACCGGCCATATCCTGCTAGCAGGCCATTTTCTCGGCTTTCGCTCGACCGGCAAGGCCTTCGAGATCCTGATCCAGCTCGGCGCCATACTGGCAATCCTCAGCGTCTATTTCCGCCGCCTGTGGAAGATGCTGCTCGAACTGCCATATGACCGGCTGACGCGCCATTTCGCCCTCGGCATCCTCATCGCCTTCCTGCCGGCGGCCGTCATCGGCGCGCTGGCGCATGATTTCATCAAGACGATCCTGTTCGAATCGCCGCGGCTGATCTGCATCATGCTGATCATCGGCGGCGTGGTACTTCTGCTGGTGGATCGTATGAAGCTGAAGCCGGTCTACCGCGACGTCGAGCGGTTCCCGACCAGGCTCTATCTGCAGATCGGGCTTTTCCAGTGCCTGTCGCTGATCCCAGGGACGTCGCGCTCCGGCTCGACGATCGTCGGCGCGCTGCTTTTGGGCGTCGACAAGCGGGCGGCGGCGGAATTCTCCTTCTTCCTCGCCATCCCGACCATGGTCGGCGCCTTCGCCTTCGACCTTTACAAGAACCGCAACGTGCTGAGCAGCGCCGACCTGCCGATCATCGCCGTCGGCTTCATCGCCGCCTTCATTACGGCGCTGATCGTCGTGCGCTTCCTGCTCGAATACGTCTCGCGCCACGGCTATTCACTGTTCGGCTGGTGGCGGCTGGTCGTCGGCGGCGTCGGGCTTGTGGCCCTGATGATCTGGGGGTGAGGTCACCACACTTTCGTCATCCACGGGCGGAGCAAGGAGCGTAGCGACGCGGCGCAGACCCGAGGATCCATGCCGTGACGTTGACCGAAGGCCGCAGCGGTCGAGAATAGCCTTGGCCAGGCGCTTTCCTTGATAGCTTGTTGGTCACGGCATGGATCCTAGGGTCTCCGCGACGTCGCTTCGCGACTGCTTCGCCCTAGGATGACGAAGAGAGCGGCTCAATTGCGCCCATAAAACGCATTCTCGACATGCACCGGCCAGCGCCACGGCAGCACCGCGACCATATCGAAGCGCATTGACAGCCTGCCGTAGTCGGCCTGACGCGACAGCCAGAGGTCGGCGGCGCTTTCGATGCGGCGCTCCGAATCGTGGCGAACTGCCTCCATCGCCTCCATCAGCGTGCGGCGCGCCTTGACCTCGACGAACAGCACCAGGTCGCCGCGCCGCGCGATCAGGTCGATCTCGCCGAACCGCGTGCGATGGCGGCGGGCGAGGATCCGGTAGCCTTTCAGCATCAGCGCCGCCGACGCCAGCCATTCGCCGCGATGGCCGCGCCGATAGGCCTTTTGGCGGCTGGCGAGCGGGCGTTCAGCCATCGCCGTTTCCCCCGCCCTCTTTGCTGTCTTTCAGCTCAAGCAGCCGCCGGTAAAGCGCCTGCTTCTGGCCGCCGGTCATCTTTGCCGCTTCCGCCGCAGCCTTGGAGGCCGGCATCTCGGCGGCAAGCGAGATGAGCAGCCGGTCGATGTCTTCAGGCTCGTCGGCCCCGGTTTCGGCGGGGCCGACGCAGATGACGATTTCGCCCTTCGGCGTGTCGGCCACCGCGTAATGCTCGGCAAGCGATTGCAAGGTGCCGGTCCGCATTTCCTCGAACGTCTTGGTCAGCTCGCGGCCGATCGCCGCCTTGCGGGCGCCGCCCAGCGCCTCGACCATGGCAAGAAGCGTCTCGGCCAGCCGGCGCGGCGATTCGAAGAAGATCAGCGTCGCCGGCACGCTTTTCAGCGCTCGCAGCCGCGTCAGCCGCTGCCCCGATTTCACCGGCAGGAAGCCCGCGAACAGAAAGGCGTCGGACGGCAGGCCGGACGCCGTCAGCGCGGCAAGCGGCGCCGACGGGCCGGGGATCGGCACCACGCGGATGCCGCGGTCGATCGCCTCGCCGACCAGCCGGTAGCCCGGATCGGAGATCAGCGGCGTGCCGGCATCGGAAATCAGCGCCACGCTCTGTCCGGCTTCCAGCGCCGCGATCAGCCTCGGCCCGGTCTCGCCGGCATTGTGCTCGTGATAGGCCGTGGTGCGGCGGCGGATGCCGTAACGGTCGAGCAGCACGCGGCTGACGCGCGTGTCCTCGCAGGCGACGATGTCGGCGGCGGCCAGCGTCTCCAGCGCCCGCAGCGTGATGTCGGCCAGATTGCCGATCGGCGTCGCCACCAGATAGAGCGCCGGCGCGAGCGGCCTGGCCGCCAGCTCGGTTTGCCCGATCACATAGCTGCGTTTGTCGCCGGTCACCGCTGCCCTCTCCGCTCGCATGCATCTGGGCCTGTTTGGCACGAGTGACACCCGGTTGCAAAAGCCACGCAGATGTCAAGGGCACGCCATGCCTTCGCCACAGTAGGGAACGAAACCGGGACCGGCGGATTTAATCTTGATCTCTTGGGAGGAGCAGGATGGACAGTCTGAAGATACAGGACGTTTTCGAACCCTATTATGCCGGCAGAAAGCGCTTCGCCGCGCTGAAGGACAAGAACCTGCCTGCCGAAGTCGCGAACGCCGCCGACAGCAGGGAAGCCGGCAAACGGCTCCTGCGTCGCCTGCTGACCGACGCCAGGACCGAAACCGACAGCACGACGGAGCACTGACCGGACGATGCCCAATCGCTTCGATATCTTCATCACCCGTCTTGAAACGAAAAGCGCCAGACAAGGCGTTCCATCACACCCGATGAATGATCAGCACAACGTCCGCCGCGACAAGGCCGACGCCAAGCCTGCTCGACCCGGAGAAGCGCATGCCGAGAGGGACCGCGGCAAGCGTCGTTTCAAGCACGACGCTTGACGAGGAAACCTCCGCGATTGACAGAGGCAATCCCTCCCTTCGTCATCCTAGGGCGAAGCAAGGAGCGAAGCGCCGCAGCGCAGACCCTGGGATCCATGCCGTGACATCAAAGCGCCGCAGCGGTCCAGAATTCTGTTTCCGTTGCATCCTTCGGCAGGGGTCGCGGCATGGATCCTCGGGTCAAGCCCGAGGATGACGAAGGCGTGGTGGCGGACGCTTGGCCACATCCTTCAGCCGAGATATCTCGGAACCTTCGCCTCTAGCAGACGCACCAGCTCCGGATCCATGAATTCATGGTCGTCCGGAATATCGAGGCAGATGACCCGGGCTCGCTTCAGGCTGGTCTTGAATTTCTTCTGCAGCTTGGCGCGATGCACCTTCTCCATCACGAAAATGACATCCGCCCAGGCGACGAGTTCATGCGTCAGCGGCGTATCGGCATCGTGGTTTGTTCCCGCCGAGGCGACCTCGATATCCCTTCGCTTGGAAAACACCTGCTCGGCGGTCGGGCTGCGCAAGCGGTTCTGGCTGCAGACGAAGAGGACGTTCTTCAAGACCTGCCAGCACCTATTCGATCAAGGCAATTACTCATCCGAAATCTCACGTAGTGTCTTGGTCAGCGGTATGTACTGATCGAGGGTAAGTCCGTTGAGGTCGAACTCCACCAAATCGTTTTTTGCCAGCGCTCTAAGGGCTCGTTGATAAATAACTGAATCGGTATGCGGGTTTTTTGGGTTGGGGGATTCCCCTGCCGAATCGGCGCAGCTAGATTCCGGTCTGTGATCGACGATAGCGCCATTCGGTTGCGGTTTGGAGCCCTTGATCCATTGTTGGACGAGCGGGGTCGGCGGCGTTTTGCGGCGGCCGAGGCGCTGGCGGCCGGCCATGGCGGCGTGATGGCGGTCTCGCGGGCGACGGGGATTGCGCGCAGCACGATCACTCGGGGCCTGGCCGAACTGCGCGAGGAAGCGGTCCTGGCAGTCCCTCTGGATCGGGTGCGCCGGGCGGGCGGTGGCAGAAAGTCCCTGACGGCGACGGACGAGACGCTGCTGGGAGATCTCCAGGCGCTCGTCGATCCCGTCACGCGCGGTGATCCGATGGCGCCGCTGCTGTGGACCGCCAAAAGCCTGCGCAACCTGGCCGCCGAGTTGCAGGCGTGCGGGCACCGCATCGGCCATAATGTGGTGGCCACGCTGTTGCGCGAGCTGGGCTACAGCCTGCAGGCCAATCGCAAGACGCTCGAAGGCGCCAGCCACCCCGACCGCGACGCCCAGTTCCACTACATCAACGATCAGGTGAAAGCGGCGCTGGCGGCCGATCAGCCCGCCATCTCGGTCGATACCAAGAAGAAGGAACTGGTCGGCGACTTCAAGAACAACGGCCGGGAATATCGTCCCAAGGGCGATCCGGAAAAGGTCCGGGTGCATGACTTCAAGATCCCCGAGCTTGGCCGGGCGGCACCCTACGGGGTCTACGACATCGCCGACAATGCCGGTTGGGTCAGCGTCGGTATCGACCATGATACCGCCAGCTTCGCCGTCAACTCGATCCGCCGCTGGTGGCAGACCATGGGCCAGCAACGCTATCCCAACGCCCGACAACTGCTGATCTCCGCCGATGGCGGCGGCAGCAACGGCTCACGCGTACGGCTGTGGAAGATCGAGCTTCAGAGCCTCGCCAACGAACTCGATATCGACATCACCGTCTGTCATCTCCCGCCCGGCGCCAGCAAGTGGAACAAGATCGAGCACCGCCTCTTCTCGTTCATCACCCAGAACTGGCGCGGCCGGCCGCTCGTCAGCTACCAGACAATCGTTCAGTTGATTGCAGCGACAACCACCAAAGCCGGCCTCACCGTCCGCAGCGAACTCGATACCAACGCCTACCCAAAGGGCATCAAGGTCGCCGATGCCGACATCGACGCCCTCAATCTCCATCGCCACGACTTCCATGGCGACTGGAATTACACCATCAAACCGCAACCCAATATGGTGCGATAATTTATCAACAAGACCTAAGGTTTATCCCAACATACGTCATAAAATTACGAACTACATCGAACTCACTCAGGCCTGACGTTTTATGTCTTTTCGTTTTTTGGTTTCTGCTAAACACGATCTCCGCTTCGTAGAGGTCGTCGTACTCTCGGGATTTCGAAATCTCGGTCACGCCAAACTCGAAAACATCATCCGTGTTCAAAGTTCGCAGTGTCTCATGGATCAGAAACTTCATGGCAGGCCCAAGTTGGATGCGACGGCTTCATTTGACTGAGCCGAGTGTCTAACATTCTTGTGCGAGACGATAGATTGTCCGCGATGGATCGGCTGGCTTGCGGCCGAGTTCAACGCGCCAGGTCCGCCACCACCGCGTCGAGCACGATCATGCCGGCCGGCGTGGCGCGCAGGCGGGCATTGCCGATCGGCGCCACCAGGCCTTCGTCCTGCAGCACCGAGAGCCGCGCCGTCGACAGGCCGCGACCGGAAAACGCCTCGTAACGGGTGAGATCGATGCCTTCAGCGAGCCGCAGCCCCATCAGCAGGAATTCGTCGGCCTCTTCCGAACGCGTCAGTATCTCGCCGCCGGTAACGCCATGGCCCTTGGCCTCGACCAGATTGGCCCAGGTCTCCGGCATTCTCTCCGCGATCGTGACGGTGCGGCGGCCATTCTCGACGAAGCGGCCATGCGCGCCGGGACCGACGCCGACATATTCGCCATAGCGCCAATACGTCAGATTGTGCCGGCTTTCCGCGCCCGGTCTGGCGTGGTTGGAAATCTCGTAGGCCGGCAGGCCATGCGCCGACGTGATCTCCTGCGTCAGCGCATAGAGGTCGGCGGCGTGGTCGTTGTCGGGAATGGCGAATTTCTTCGCCGCATGCAGCGCGTGGAACGGCGTGCCTTCCTCGATGGTCAGCTGGTAGAGCGACAGATGGTCGGCGGCATGGCCGATCGCCTGCTCGAGTTCCGCCTGCCACGCCTCAGGTGTCTGGCCGGGCCGCGCATAGATCAGGTCGAAGGAGAGGCGCGGGAATATTTCGCGCGCCAGGCCGATCGCATGCAACGCCTCCTCGACATTGTGCAGCCGGCCGAGGAAGCGCAAATCCTTGTCGTTCAGCGCCTGCACGCCGAGCGACACCCGGTTGACGCCCGCCGCCCGGTAGCCGCGGAAACGCTCGGCCTCGACCGATGAAGGGTTGGCTTCCAGCGTCACTTCGATGCCATCGGGCACCGTCCAGTTCTTCGCCACCGCATCCAGCACCGTCGCTACGGTCTGCGGCTTCATCAGCGACGGCGTGCCGCCGCCGAGAAAGATGCTGGTCACCTCGCGCGGTCCGGTGCGGGCGCGCATCGTCGCGAGTTCTGTCTCGAAGGCGCACGCAAAGCGCTCCTGGTCGACCGGCTGGTGGCGGACATGGCTGTTGAAGTCGCAATAGGGGCATTTGGCCGCGCAGAACGGCCAATGGATATAGACGCCGAAGCCGGGGCTGCGGTCGAGCAGCATGGTCATTTCGAGCCCGATCGGGCCAAATCCAATCGCGCCAGATCCAATCGGGCTTGAGCGAATTTCTGGAAGGCGCGGGCGCGGTGCGACAAGGCCGTGGGCTGGCCAGGCCTCCAGCCATGTTTTTCCCCAGCACTCATCTCGCCGAAGGTCTTTTCAAAACCGTTCGGCAAAAACACCGGATCATAGCCGAAGCCGAGCTCGCCACGCGGCGGCCACACCAGCGTGCCCTCGACCTCGCCCCGGAAATATTCGGCCGCGCCATCGGGAAAGGCGAGGCAGATGACGGCGACGAAACGGCCCTTGCGCTGTGCCGGATCGACCGCGCCGACATCCTGCAGCGCCACTTCGGTGCGCTGCATGGCCATGCCGAAGTCGCGCGAACCGTCTGCGGTTTCGGCCCAATTGGCGGTGTAGACCCCGGGCGCGCCGTCCAGCGCGTCGACGCACAGGCCGGAATCGTCCGACAAGGCCGGCAGGCCAGTCGCCTGGGCGGCGGCAAACGCCTTGATATAAGCGTTCTCCTCGAAGGTGGTGCCGGTCTCGTCCGGTTCCGGCAGGCCATATTCCTTTGCCGACTTCGCTTCGAAACCGAAGGGCGCCATCAGGTCGGCGAATTCGCGCAGCTTGCCTTCATTGTGGCTGGCGACGACGATTTTCTGTCCGTTCAGCGAATGCATCAGATGCCCCAGATCCTTGGTTCGGCGAATTCGATCGAATTGCCGGAGGGGTCGCGAATATAGATCGAGCGGCCGCCTTGCGGCCATTCGAACTCACTTTCGATGGCGATTTTTTTCGCCTCGAGATGGGCCTTCCAGCGGGCGATTTCGTCCGCGCTTGCGGCAAAGCACAGATGGCCTTCGCCGACCGTGCCGTGCGGCGGCACTTTCAGCCTGGCGTCGGGCGCCGGCGGCACTTTCGTCGCCTCGGCATTGAAGACGAGCAGCACGCCGGATCCACAGCGGAAGAAGAGATGGCGACCGTCGACCTTGCCGAGGAGATCGAGGCCGAGGACGTCACGGTAGAAGGATTCGGCGTCGGCGAGGTCCGTGACGTAAAGGGCAGATTCCAGGATGGCAGAGGGCGTCACGAGGCGCCCCCCTCTGGCCTACCGGCCATCTCCCCCTCAAGGGGGGAGATTGGCAGCTTCCGCGTCGTCGCGCACCCTTCGATGTTGGAGATTGGCGAAGGCCGAAATGATATCCGATCTCCCCCCTTGAGGGGGAGATGGCCGGCAGGCCAGAGGGGGGTGGACAAGCTCGACATTCGAGAATTACGCCACAGCCATCTGCTGCAGGCTGACCAGGCGCTGGATGCCTTTCTTGGCCAGGCCCATCAACGCCGCGAACTGCTCTTCCGAAAAGGGTTCGCCCTCGGCAGTACCCTGGATCTCGACGATGCCGCCCTTGCCGGTCATGACGAAATTGGCGTCGGTGCCGGCCGAGGAATCCTCGATATAGTCGAGGTCGATGACCGGCTGGCCGTCATGGACGCCGCAGGAGATCGCCGCGACATGGTCCTTCAGCACTTTGGCGACGCTGGCCATCTGCCTTGCCTCCATCCAGCGCAGGCAGTCGTAAAGCGCCACCCAGCCGCCGGTGATCGAGGCGGTGCGCGTGCCGCCATCGGCCTGGATCACATCGCAGTCGACGGTGATCTGCTGCTCGCCCAGCGCCTGCAAATCGACCACGGCGCGCAGCGAACGGCCGATCAGCCGCTGGATTTCCAGCGTGCGCCCGCCTTGCTTGCCGGCGGAAGCCTCGCGGCGCATGCGCTCGCCGGTCGAACGCGGCAGCATGCCATATTCCGCCGTCACCCAGCCCTTGCCGGAATTGCGCATCCAGCCCGGCACCTTCTCCTCGAGGCTCGCCGTGCACAAAACATGCGTATCGCCGAATTTCACCAGGCATGAGCCTTCCGCGTGCTTGGAAACGCCGCGCTCGAAGGAGATGGCGCGCATTTCGTCGGGTTGGCGTTTGGAAGGGCGCATTCGGGCTTCTTTCTTGTTATTCTCGGAATCGTGGCCGGCTTGTAGCCGCATGGGGCGCATGGCGCAAAGGAAAATGGGCTGGGTAGCGCTTACGCAACCGGGTTGCGCGGATACCGCCGAACTCTATATCCTTGATATCGGAGGTTTTTGGCCCGAATGACCAAGGCAGTCGATCCCGCGTCGCAGTCGCCGGCGCTTCAGTCGCCCGCATTTCAATCGCTCGACATGCGTTCGCGCGACATCTTTCGGCGCATCGTCGATTCCTATCTCAGGGATGGCGAGCCGGTTGGCTCGCGCACCTTGTCGCGCATCCTGCCGTCGTCGCTGTCGCCGGCCACCATCCGCAACGTGATGAGCGATCTCGAACATCTCGGCCTGATCTATGCGCCGCACATCTCGGCTGGCCGGCTGCCGACGCAGGCCGGCCTGCGCTTCTTCGTCGATGCCTTCATGGAGCTTGGCGACCTCTCCGACGAGGAGCGCCGCATCATCGAGGCGCAGGTGCGTGCGTCCGGCTCGGGCGCGACGCTGGAGCATATGCTGACCGAAGCCAGCCAGATGCTGTCCGGCATGTCGCGCGGCGCCGGCCTCGTGCTTGCCGCCAAGAACGAAGTGGCGCTGAAGCACATCGAATTCATCCAGTTGGAGCCGACCAAGGCGCTGGCCGTGCTCGTCTCGCAGAATGGCGACGTCGAAAATCGCGTCGTCGACCTGCCCGCCGGCATCACCGTCTCGCAATTGCATGAGGCCTCGAACTTCCTCAACGCCCATATTCGCGGCCGCACGCTGGCCGAGGCACGGATCGAGATCGCCCGCATCAAGGAAGAGACGAGGGCTGCCCTCGACATGCTGTCGCAGGACCTGGTCGAGAAGGGCCTTGCGGTCTGGGCCGGCGCCGACAGCGGCCTGCCGGCGCGCCTCATCGTGCGCGGCCGTGCCAATCTCCTGGAAAATGTCACCGCCCAGGCCGATATCGAGCTGCTCAGGCATTTGTTCGAGGATCTGGAGACGCAGGATGGGCTGATCCAGCTGCTCGACCTCGCCGAGGACGGGCCGGGCGTCCGCATCTTCATCGGTTCGGAAAACAAGCTGTTTTCGCTGTCGGGCTCGTCGCTGGTGGTTGCGCCGTATCGCGACAAGGACGCCCGCGTCGTCGGCGCGCTTGGCGTGATCGGTCCGACCCGGCTGAACTATGCGCGCATAGTACCGATGGTCGACTATACGGCGCAGCTTATTTCCCGCATGCTGCGGTAAGGAGAAAAAGAATGGCGCTGGAATCATTCAAGGCCCAGATCAGCATGCTGCTGGAAGAAATGGTCAATCAGCCCGAGGACCAGCATGAAATCCAGGAACAGTTGCGCGAAAAGCTGAGGGAAATGCGCGCCATGGGCCTGCCATTGCCGGACGACCTCGTCACGCTGGAAAAGCGTCTCGATGACGATTTTTACGCCGCGGGGAACTGAGCCCTCCTTCAATTCCCCGCGTGCAGAACCATCCATCTGGAACGACCGTTGAGTCCGGCCGTTACAGCTCTGGGTAGAACCCTGGAGGACAGTATGATCCGATTTGCCGGTCTTGTGGGCGCCGCCCTGCTTGTTGCGACAGCCTCTTTTGCTCAGCAGGCGGATCAGCCGGTGCTGAAAGGCGAAGCGGCCTTCGGCGACTGGCGTGCCGACCGGCCGGGCGTGCGCCGCTTGATCCGGCCTGAGGATATGCAAGCGCCTTATGTAACCGAATCCGTGTCGAACGGCCCCGGCGTGGTGGAACGGCCCGAGGAAGCCAAGCCAATCCTGCCGCCGGGCTTTTCGGCGGAAATGATCGCCTCCGGCATCGCCAATCCGCGCGTTGTCCGCGTCGCTCCGAACGGCGACCTGTTCGTTGCCAACAGCAAAGACAGCCAGATACGCGTTTATCGTCTCGCCGAGGGCAGCGCCGTTCCCGCCCTGAGGTCTATCTTTGCCAGTAGACTCAGGCGGCCTTACGGCATTGCCTTCTACCCGCCTGGAGACAATCCCCAGTGGGTCTATGTCGCCAACAGCAACAGCGTTGTGCGCTTTGCCTATCGCAACGGCGACCTGAAAGCCCAGGGCAAACCGGAGACCATCGTCGACAAGATTCCCAGGAAGAGCCATTGGACCCGCGACATCGCCTTCTCGCCGGATGGCAAGACACTCTATCTGTCGGTAGGCTCCTATTCGAACGTGGGCGAGGAGGGCATGGGCAAGGAACCGGAGGGCGGCCTCGACGCCTGGGTGAAGTCGAAGCCGCTGGGCGCGGCCTGGGGCTTGGAGGATGGCCGCGCCGACGTGCTGGCCTTCGATCCGGACGGCAAGAACAGGCGGGTCGTGGCCACTGGCATGCGCAATTGTGCGGGCATGACCATCCAGCCGGCGACCGGTGCGCTCTGGTGCGTCGTCAATGAGCGCGACTCGCTGGGCGACAATGTGCCGTTCGATTTTGCAACAGCCGTCAGGGAAGGCGGCTTCTACGGCTGGCCCTGGTACTATATCGGCAACAATGAGGATCCGCGCCGCAAGGGCGAGCGACCCGACCTTGCCGGCAAGGCCATTGTTCCCGACGTGCTGATGCAGGCGCATTCGGCGCCGCTCAACATCGTCTTTTATGACGGCAAGAGCTTTCCGCCCGACTATCGGGGGGATGCTTTCGTCGCCCTGCATGGGTCGTGGAACCGCGGCGTCAGGACCGGCTACAAGGTCGTGCGGCTGAAGTTCAGGGATGGCAAGCCGACCGGCGAATATGAGGATTTCATGACCGGCTTCGTCGTCTCGGACGAAGCGGTCTGGGGCCGCCCGGTCGGCGTGGCGGTGGCCAAAGACGGCGCGCTCATTGTCACCGAGGACGGTAGCGGCACCATCTGGCGCGTGACTTACGACGCCAGCCGGTCCTGACCGAGACGGTCCTGGGACTGCGCTTGGCCAGACTCCCACAACCGGATTGCCAACCGAATTGCGAAACGCAATTCGGGGCAATCCGACCTCTCCCCGAGGGAAGAGGAGATGGCCAGCGTTGATCCAGGCCTCTTCTCCCCTTGTGGGAGAAGGTGGCCGAGCGAAGCTCGGTCGGATGAAGGGGGCCTCGTAAAGCGAAGAGAGCCGTATCTGGTGCAATCGAATCCGGCTCCCAGGGGATTCATTCCCGTTCGGTTCCATGCGACAAGGCATTCTGATCTGGGACCGAACCATGACCCTTGCCGGATTCCTCTCCTACAGTGCTGCGCTGGGCATCGCCGCCGCCATTCCCGGTCCGGGCGTCACCGCGCTTGTGGCGCGGGCGCTCGGCTCCGGCTTCCGCTCTTCGCTGGCGATGTCGTTCGGGCTGATGCTCGGTGATCTGACCTACCTCACCGCCGTGGTGCTCGGCCTCGCTTTCGTCGCGCAGACCTTCGGCATGGTATTCCTGGCGATCAAATGGGCCGGCGTCGCCTATCTCGCCTTCCTTGGCTGGCGTTTCTGGACGAGCGGCATCACGCCCGAAACGGTTGAAGCGAAGCAGGGCAAGGGCGGGCTGGCGTCGAGCTTCGTCGCCGGCCTTGCCGTCACCCTCGGCAATCCGAAGACGATGATCTTCTACCTCGCCATCACCCCGACCATCGTCGATCTGAAGACCATCACGCTGGCCGACTACGGCATCCTCGTCGCGCTCACCGTGGTCGTGCTGCTGGTGGTGCTGGTGCCCTATCTGGCGTTGGCGGCCAAGGCGCGCTGGTTCCTGACGTCGCCACGCGCGCTTAAAGCCCTGAACCGCACCGCCGCCGGCTTCATGGTCGGCGCCGCAGCAGCGATTGCCGCCCGGCAGTAGGTGTATTGATATTCAGGTTGATCGTCTGAGACGCTTGTCCCTTCGTCATCCCAGGGTCTCCGCGACGTCGCTTCGCTCCTGCTCCGCCCTGGGATGACGAAGCCGGGGAGGTTTTCGGCCAATCCAGCAGCGTTGCGACAGTGCGCCGAAAGGAACTATCTTTCCCGTGTGCAGGCGTTTTGAGCAAAGCTCCCAGCTCGATATTTCTTGTCGACAGTCTATCTTGCGCGGTTGAAAGTCCTATTCTGTCCGCCGATGCCAATTGCCTGATCTGGGAGCGAAACCAATGAACAAGCCCGTCACCCCCGCCCGCCTGCCCGGCCGCGGCCGCGTCTTCAATTCGATCACCGAGACGATCGGCGACACGCCTCTGGTGCGGCTCGACAAATTCGCCAGGGAGAAGGGCGTCGTCGCCAACCTGCTCGCAAAGCTCGAATTCTTCAACCCGATAGGTTCGGTCAAGGATCGCATCGGCGTCGCCATGATCGAGGCCCTGGAGGTATCGGGCAGGATCGCGCCCGGCCGCACCACGCTGATCGAGCCGACCTCCGGCAATACCGGCATCGCGCTCGCCTTCGCCGCCGCCGCCAAGGGTTACAAGCTGATCCTGACCATGCCGGAGACGATGTCGGTGGAACGCCGCAAGATGCTGGCGCTGCTCGGCGCCGAACTGGTGCTGACCGAAGGCCCGAAGGGCATGAAGGGCGCCATCGCCAAGGCCGACGAGCTTGCCGCGACGCTGCCCGACGCGATTATCCCGCAGCAGTTCGAGAATCCGGCCAATCCGGAAATCCATCGCCAGACCACGGCGGAGGAGATCTGGAACGACACCCATGGCGAGGTCGATATCTTCGTCGCCGGCATCGGCACCGGCGGCACGATCACCGGCGTCGGCCAGGTGCTGAAGAAGCGCAAGCCCTCGGTCCATGTCGTTGCCGTCGAGCCGGAAGCCTCGCCGGTGCTGTCGGGCGGCCAGCCCGGCCCGCACAAGATCCAGGGCATCGGCGCCGGTTTTGCGCCAAAGATCCTCGACACCACGATCTATGACGAGATCGTCAAGGTCTCGAACGAGGATTCGGTCGCCAATGCCCGCCTTGTCGCCCGCCTCGAAGGCGTGCCGGTCGGCATCTCCTCGGGCGCCGCCCTGCAGGCGGCGATCGTCGTCGGCTCGCGGCCGGAGAACAAGGGCAAGACCCTGGTGGTCGTCATCCCATCCTTCGCCGAACGCTATCTGTCGACGATCCTGTTCGAAGGGCTGGGGGCTTAGAGCAATTCCAGGAAAAGTGTGAACGGTTTTCCGTCCGGAATTGCGTCAAAACTAGGAGGTAGAGCGGTTCGCCGTTTCTGTGAAACGGTGAAGCGCTC
>NZ_CAUM01000028.1 GCF_000350085.1 Mesorhizobium metallidurans STM 2683 | reverse complement strand
GACAACGAAAGGGCTGACCTTGATCGCCAAAAGGAAATTCAGGCCAACGCGCTCGCCCGGGAGACCGGAATCACCATGAACGAGGCGCTGACGCTTATCGAGTTGGTGGGACCTCATCGAGGAGCGATGCTGCGAGTGGCGAAAATGGTGCAGGCCCGAAAGCGCGGCGGCACATCATGACAAAGCTGGCGGACCCTGGTGCAGGTCGCGCAAAGGCATGCCCTCGGGGCCTGACCCGAGGATGTGCAGCTGTTTTAGGGTAACGACTTCAGGCGGTGCCTCCCACGCGCTCCGCGATGGCGAATGCCTGTAGGTTCCTGGCCTTGCCGTGGTCCTGTTCCGCATTCGAAATGATTGAAAAGAAAGCCGCGCGCGCAATGTCCTTTTTGGATGCCTTCGGATGCTGGCTCCTGACGGCGTTCAGCAACTGCTTCGGGCTCATGTCTGGCGTCACGACACGCATGAGCGTGTCGGCGATAGATTGCATCTCATCCGTGTTCATCGGTCCATGCTTCCTCGGTCCGCCGGCCGGCAAGATAGCAGCACGATCCAAATGCGGCCACTGCATTGCACTGGCGCGGTTGGCCTACACCACCCGCCGACCCTAGGCGATTGATCTAGGTCTTTCCCGGTTGTCTGTCATCGCCTGTGACCCGGCTTGGCTTCCTTCGTTCGCATGCTTCGCCGATATTAGCATTAACGCATATATTCTCACCAGCCGGAGAACCCCCCGCAAAGCCCTCCGGTGAGGCCCGGTCCCCGACCGTCTGATCCGGGGCCGGGCCTACTGCGCGATGACCCGGAGGACTACCTTCCCAGAGCTTGCCTGGACACCGATACAAGCTCATCCTCGTCAACGACCCCGGCCATGTAGTTTGCCAGGATCCTGGAGGCGATTGTCTCGCGTTGATGCTCGGACTGGCCCTCACCCTTCAGTCGGTCGAACACGCGGTTAAGGAGCGCCACTTCGGTTGGATCGAAAACACCCGAATCCCCGGCTTTTCGACGAATCGGCATGCAACTGTCCCACGTCAAGTGAACATCTCGCGGCTAATACTCGACCAGAACACGAAGCAAAGAAAGCACACAGTGGCTTCGCAAGGGCGCGTTTCGATCAAATCGCTTCCTGCCGCCGTCGCGGCGCGGCGCTGGCGTCCAGCACCAGCTCTACGGAAATGCCGACTGCGGCAGATATGCCGCCTGGGGTTTCGCGAGGCCAAGGCTGACGCGGCACTTTGCTACGATCTGTTCCTCGACTTCTGCGACAACCAGGACGACGCCCTGTGGAGGGCTCTTTCCGACAAGCTCCTTCGGAGCATTAGCGAATGTGCCGAGAAGCCAACCCGCGAAGGCTCCACAAGCCACACCACCGAAAACTGCCGTGGCCATCCATCCTGCTCCGAGAGGAACCCCACCATAAACCGCCAAGGACATAGCGGCCAACAGACCGGCCGAGGCCCCAAAGGCCGCTCCAACGGCAGGGATGGCCGAGACAACTCCCAGATCATCATTCGGAGGCCAGAATACAGTAATGTTTTCCCGAGGCACTCCCGTCAGCAGCAGGGTTCTGACTGCGCTGGCGGCCTCCGAACGAGAATCATAAATCCTGCTAACCGTTTCCATGATTGGTCATCTACCGTGGTTCATCAACGACGCGGGCAACCAGCAGTCGTCGTGATCGATACGAACGTCCCTGAAAGGCTGCAATTGCAATCCACACGGACTCATCTTGCTGAGCTACCGTCTACAGTCATGACCGCGCGGGCAGGGACAGTTGAGAGCGAGCGTTCATTGGTCTCTTCATTCAGGTACAGGGCGCCGCCTAGAACCACGAACACAATGCCAATTGCCATTAATCCGGCCATGAAGACCGCTATCGCGGTGCCCGGACCATTGCCGGTGTTGACATAGCGGGGCTGCTGCATTTCTTGCCCTCCCCCGAGGGTATGGCTGTAAACAGAGCCGGAAACGCCAGTGTCAAGCGGACGTTCCCACGCCGGGCCTTTAGACCGACAGGCTCGGACTTCTGAACACGGCAAATTAAGACCAAGGTCTGATTGTTGACGGTCGGGAAGGCCGGAAGAATCTGTGGTGAGGAACGAAACCGGGAGAAGGGTCGTTTCAAGGGGATCGAATGTTTGATGATATGCTATACCGGCGTTCGGTTTGGTGAAGAGGGCCAAACGACAAAAAAACCATGCTAGACTAGTTGATTACCATGAGACATGAGGCCCGGCCGCCGAGCTTATGCTTCTGTCCTCGCCACAAAGGGAGAAGCAGAATGCCCATTCCCTCGTTGCGTTGGTTTTGCCGGCTCATCGCTTCTGCTGCCTTGGCGCTGATAGCCATGGCTTACACCATTGAACTCGACCATGCGGGGTTCCCTGGGATTGAACCCGTTGCTGCTTACGCAAAAAACAGCGGAGGCGGCAATGGCAACGGCAACAATGGAAACGGCAATGGCAACAACGGCAATAGCAATAGCAATAGCGGCAACTCCAATGGCAATGACAGCGGTGACAGTGACGATAGCGGCGATGATGCAAGCGACGCCGGCAATGCCAGCAGCCAGGCAAGCAGGGTAAATCGCGCGACTGGTGACAAGGTGACGGTCCGGGGCAACGTCATCGAGGTTGTCCACCCCGACGGCATCAGTGAAAAAATCGAGGCTGGCCGGTTCAGGATGAAGGATGCTCAAGGCCGCACTATCATAGATCGCGCACTAAAAGCGTCTGATGTGACGCGATTAAAAGCCCTGTGACGTCAAGGCGTCAGCAATATTCCTGTAATTCCAAACCTCAATTCACGGTACACTGGTGCGTTATGTCAGCTAGCCTTGGTCTTGGACTCATGCATTAGAAGCGCGGCCTCGGTGCGATTGCGAACCTTGAGTTTGGCAAGAATGCGCGTCATATGATGTTTAATCGTCTTCTCCTGCAGGAAGAGCCTCTTTGCGGCCTCCTTGTTGCTCAAGCCTTCCGCCACCAGCGAAAGTATTCCAATTTCCCGGTCGGAAAGCTGGCCAATAAGATCCACTTTCCGGGTCGCGGGCTGCATTAGCTCGTTCAACAATTGCGCCGACAGCATGGGCGAAACGTACCTTTCTCCGGCAGCGATGCATTTCAGGATATCAGCCAGCGAGCTCGAACGGACCCCTTTCAGAACATAGCCACGAACGCCAGTCTTGAGTGCGAGCGCCAGATCGGCACTTGCTTCCGATACAGTGAGAATTACGATCTTCTGGTCCGGGTACTTTGCCAAAATGTTCGCGGCGGCCTGCAGTCCTCCGCCAGGCATGCTTATGTCGAGCAGCATCACGTCCTGCTGCCCATTCCCGGCGAGCCTTTCAGCATCGGCGGCGGTGGCTCCTTCACCAACGATTTCAAAGCCACCGATTTCACGGAGGCTGCGTGCGACACCCTCGCGAAAAAGCGGATGATCATCGACAATAGTGATGCGGACCACAGCGCTCATTGTTGTTCCTCGATTGGCAGGGTGACGGTCAACCGCGTACCCTTGGTGCTGGAAGACGTTTCGAAATGTCCGCCAATGCTCTCTATGCGCTCCCGCAGGCCGGCGAGGCCGAGCCCTTGGCTTGATGCCAGATCGAAGCCAGGGCCGCCGTCCGAGACTTGTATTTTGAGCTTCCCGCCCGTCAGCGAGGCGTCGACCGCCTGGTCCTTGCCATTTGCATGACGCCATGCGTTGTTCAAACCCTCCTGGGCGAAACGATAGATGCTGATCCTTTCGGATGTTCCGAGTTCAGGGAGCCTGGCGGGAAGTGTAAGCGATACCGAGGATGCTGTCCGGCGTTGGTGCTCGGTAACGGCAAGGCGCAATATGTCCCCAACTGCCGCGGTTTCGATCTGTGGAAGCACAAGGCCGTTGCAGATGGCGCGTATCTCGCGCATTGCTTCGTCCAGCGTATGATGAATGTCTGCTATCTCGGCTTTGCGATCTCTCGATGGCGCGGCTGGATCGATGAGGTGAAGGCTGTCCATGCGCAGCGCCGCTAACGCGACAAGCTGAGCTGGGCCGTCGTGGAGATCCGCGCCAATGCGACGCAAATAGCGCTCGTTGATCGCCGTGGCACGCCGCGAGGCGCGCTGTACGCGATGGCGCAATTTCGAGTTTTGCGATAGCAGCTCTTGAAGTTCAGCTATTTTTGCTTCAAGCGCCAACCGCTGTTTCTGGATTGTGCGACTGCCGCGAAGTACGATGCCGGACAACATTGCCAGCGCCGCCGCCGTCGCTCCTCCCACGACAAGCCAGCTCGACCACAGGGCCGCGTTGAGGGTTTTCTGGAAGTCGTCGGCGATTTCGTAGAATTCCGAAACGGCAACCACATCGCCCGACCATGGCTCGCGCACCGGATTGTAAATCTCAAGCAGGGGGGAGTTGGCCACCTTCTGCTCCTGCCACTCGCTGTCGTCCGGCCTGTCGAATTCGGCGACTACATCTCCCTTGAACGCACGTATCAGGTTCGCACTCGGCTCAAACACCTGTCCGATCAGCCGTGGGTCCTTGGCGTATAGTATCTTGCCGTCACGCCCCCAGAGGTTGAACGAGACCAGCTTTTTTCCAAGCGCGCCCTGGTCCAGGGTTTCGTCGAGCGCTCGCCTGACACTGTCGCTGAGCAGCTGGCTTTTGCGCATGTCCGGCAGAAGCGGCGCAATCACGCTGTCGACATAAAGGGCGGTGGTGCCGGCGGAATTGCGAATAACGGCCTCCCTGATCTGCGATGTAACCCAAAGGCCCACCACCAGCATCGCCGCCAGGAGGGCGATGCCGCCAGCAATGAGGAACTGCAAGGCCAGTGAAAGCCTGCTCCAATGTTGATAGAAATTCTCAACGTATCGCACGGTTCAATTGATGCCTGGGTTTCACCAAGCCGTGTCTTCGCCTACCCTGCTTGGATGACTCGACATTTAGAACAGTTGGTTCTGCGAACAAGTGAAGCAGTGCCAGCATGTGATGTCGGGCTTCAAACCCTGTCCAAAAGCGACATTCCGTATTTGGACCAGATCCTTGCGCAATCGTTTGCGCGGAGGCTGCCGTTCGCCTTCTCGCCGAACGCCACAGTTGCTGACCGCACGATGTAGCACTCGGGTGCGGCTAACGCCACGAATTGAATCGCTTCGCCCAGTCTGCGAGGCGCCAGGTTGGCCTTCTGCTTGCGGCGGACATCGTATACACCTGATATTTGGGCGCCCTCATTCCTCCGTTCGAACATAGCTTCCATCAAATCATAGGGCATCCTGATCCCCTGAAGTTAATTCCACCGCCGCTCAAAGAAGGGCGGCGGTGGAGTTATTTCATTGCACAGCCATTTCACTGCAAGATCTTCACGATCTTGCGCGTGCCGGGATCGACCAGGACAGTCCGGTCGTCAACAACGACATAGCGATATTTCACATTCGGCACTTCATGCAGCTCGACCGTGTCGGGGAGGGCGGACCCTATGTTCAGTTCTACCCCTGGTATCTTGACCGAGGCGAGCGGCTGCTTCTTCACGTATTCGCGTACGATCGTTTCCTGCTCCGGCTCGATGATCACGTCCTGCGCGGCAACCGCTCCGACGCCGGCCAAAAGCAGGATTCCGGCAAGTGAAGTCGAAAAGGGGATTCTCATAATTCTCTCCTTGATGCGAGCGAACCGCAATTTGCATCACTCTCGCGGCTCTCTTCCTGTGATAGTCGGCGTTGATGCGGACACCTGGAGGCGAACGTGCCTTTCCCGACGATGTTCCCAATTCGGGCTTTGGTCCTAATGCTGATAGGACCTTTGCCGGATCTGGTTAGGACTTAAGCCTGCCCCGGCATGTAGAGGCCGAGGCGATTGTGTCGGGAGGCGCGTTCCGCAAGCCCGTTGCCGGCAAAAAGTGAGCCCGCGCTTCTGGCGGCGAAGCGCGGGCCCGATCGGTCTGTGGCCCGATCTTCGGCAGGGAGTGGAGGGCACTACCCGCCATTACTCGAACTTTTAGAGGCCGCTAATGTTCCCCAGGATCTTCAGCCGGCGTACTTCATTCTGATGTTTCGGCTCCGACCAGATTTGGCGCTTACCGTCCGGCAGGCGCACCCCAACCCCGCACCGTCCGAATGTTGATCGCAGGCACGCGGCAATTGAGGGTTCGCACCGCCGCGGCGGCGTGGCGGTGCGAACCCTATCGGCGCAGGAAGGGACGTAGCTGCGCAGATGCCATTGAAATCGACCCTCAGTTAACGAGCATGCCAATCGCCAGGAACGCCATGGAGGCAGCGAAGATCGGCGCCAGTAGCCAGCGGGCCTGGTAAACACTCTTCTCCATGGGGCTCCTCCCGTAACTTGCGGTGAGCAACGAGAACGAGCAGTCGCAGTTCCGGGGTGGCACATCTTCCCGCCCTTTGCGCGCGACACGCCGGACTTAAGTCCCATGAAAGACGGGCTGGGGATGGACTGAAGGCTAACCCAGGAACGTTCAAAGCTGTCTCAAGTTTGGGGTAGGCCTGGAGATGATGGCGTCAATCGCAGCGTCCAGGCGCACGCAAGATCGTCAAGATGATGGATTGACCTGAATGGCGTGGGGAGGAGGAGAAGCCCGCCGCTTGCAGGCGGCGGGCGACTTTCGCGCAACTAACACTCAATCGGAACATGAAGAAAGAAGCTCGCCGTGGCCGACCTGCCCGGTCCGGGCATCGCCAGGCGCGGCCTTAACGATCCGTTTCCGATTTTGGCGGTACGCCTTGTGTCGAAGATTAATTCTCGATTCATGGCGCCAGGATTGTTCCGTCGATGTCAGTTGTCGCGTTCCCGATCAGCCGAGAGATTTCCACTGTGCGGCTCATTGCCAACACCATTGGCCGACTTCATGGCGAGGATGCAGTCATATTCTGGCGGGAAACAGCCAGCCACCTGCTTTCAGTCGCGATCGAGCGAGGCTATGAAACCGAAGCTGCGCGCCATGAAGTCCGGCAGTTCTTTGACGCGGTTCAACTCACGTTGCACAAATCGCTGCCAGGGTTTGCGGACCAGGAGAAATTCTGAACATTGGAAAAGCGCTGCTGCCGTTCCCTTGGAACCCACCTGGACGCGCGAACGCGCCCGGCGCTGAAGGTCGGCTTGATCAACCTGGCGTGCTGGTCGCCAGCAAACCCGCCTTAAAAATAGCCGCAATAAGCGTAGGTGAACGAACGGCTCATCCCGAATTCAGTGACGCGCACACACGCCGGCTCACCGGACCATAGCGTCATCAAGCGGCCAGTCGCATTGGCGGCGGCTTTGAACGGTGAAGGCGCAACAGTGCTTTGGGACGCTGTAACCGTATTGCCGTGTATTTCTTCGACAACGTATTTTGGCATTATCAATCTCCAACCTAAGGGCGGATGCCGCGGTGTTGACGATCACTGAGAGGGCCCGCCGATCATTCGCGAAACGACGAGCCCTCCACCCCAGGCCCCGAGCCCACCGATGCAATTGCAATGCCAACCTTGTTGACCCATTTCGGGTCATTCCCCAGCGTAAGCGGTATTCAGCCGGCGTACTTCATTTAGATGTTTCGTCTTCAATTTCTCTCAGTACATGTTCGCCGGCCGGCGCCCCCCGCCAAGATCGCTGGTCAAGGCCCTGCGGCTGTAGCGTGTAGTCTGCCAGCCGCAGGGCCAAGCGCAGGTCCGCCGCGCTGACCACTGAAAGTGGCCGGCGACATTGCGTGTCTTGCCCTGATTCCCCGCCAAATCACGCAATGGACGGTACATTAGCGACAGCGAAAACACCGGATCAATATCGGAGGTTGTGGATAAACCGATCGGAACCGATCTGTGACAAAAATGCCGTAAGGGAAGGTTGCAACCGCCGGCATCGGCGGCCGAATGGCGCAGAAGGCGCCCGCCGAGGTTTACGGCCCCTATACAAGCGAAGAGCTCGTCGGCGAGGCGCTCGCGCCTTTCCGTGACCAAGTCACCATCGCCAGCAAGTTCGGTTTTGCGATTGACGGGACAATAGGGCTCAACAGTCGGCCGGAGCATATCAAACAGGTGGCTGAGGCATCGCTGAAACGCCTCAAGACAGACCGTATCGATCTGTTCTACCAGCAGCACCGGGTCGATCCGAATGTGCCAATCGAAGACGTCGCCGGCGCGATCAAGGACCTGATCCAGCAAGGCAAGGTTTTTGCACTTTGGTCTCTCCGAGCCGAGTGCAAGGACAATCCGCCTCGCCCATGCTGTTCAACCGGTGGCGGCAATCCAGACCGAATACTCGCTTATGGAAAGAGGCCCGGAACAAAACGGCGTCCTTGCCGCTTGCGAGGAGCTTGGAATCGGCTTCGTCCCTTGGGGCCTGGTTGGAATGGGTTACTTGACCGGTAAAATCGATGCCAGCACGAAGTTCGACCCAAAAACCGACCTTCGATCCGGGTTCTCGCGCTTCAGCCCTGAAAACCTGGCAGCAAATAAGCCGGTTGTTGATTTGCTGAAGCGGTTTGCAGAGAGGAAGGGGGCAACACCTTCTCAAATCGCATTGGCTTGGGCTTCTGGCGCGGAAGCCGTGGATTGTTCCGATTCCCAGGCACCCGCAACTTTGATCATCTCAACGAGAACCTGGGCGCCCTCAATGTCGAGCTGACGTCCGCCGATCTTGGTGAGATCGAAACGGCTTTCTCCACGATCACAATACACGGTGGGCGCATGAACGATGCGCAAATGGAGCTGGTCGACCAAACAGTTTGATCCGCCTGTTGGGTCACGCACGGCCGATTGACGACCAACGCGCGCAACAAAAAAGCCCGGGCGAACCGGGCTTTTGAACCTTGCGGCGGGACGGGGCGTCAAAATAACGGGATGGCTAGCGAAATGATTTCGCAGTTCAAACGGCGATGGGGTTACGACGGAGGACATCGATAAGCTCCAATGCCGACCTGGCGACATCGGCTACAGGCAGCCGTTGCACGCAATACACGCCACCGGTTTCGTCTTCCTTGCAGATGCCCTTGGCGATGCACTGGCATGGCATCGAGGGTCTCAGCGTCCGACTGGGCACGCCGAGAGGTCCCCAGATATCGGGCGATGTCAGGCCGAACAGTCCAACCACTGGCGTTTTTACAGCGGCGGCCAGATGCATCGGGCCGCTTTCGTTACCCAAAAACATGAATGCCTCGCTGAGCAGCGCGGCCAGGACCTCGAGCGAGGCCTTTCCCACAAGGCTGACCACTGGCGAGGTCGCGGCATCCAGTACTTTCTGCGCAATGGGAGCCTCGTCCGGGCCGCCGACGATTACCGCGGTGAGACCGCTCCTTTGGTAGATCTCACCAATTACCGAAGCGAACCGTTCTGGCTGCCAACAGCGGCCTTCGAAGCTGGCACCGGCATGCACCGCAATGAACGATCCTTTTGCCACATTGTTTCGCGCGAGCAACTCTCTTGCTTCGACTTGGCATGCCTCGATGGGCTGCAAGGAGGGTACCGGGTCTGCCAACTCGATTCCAAGTGCCGCAAGCGGGGACAGATACCGGTAGAGATAATGTTCTCCGCCATGTCCGTACGTGGCCGCAAAGACATTTGCAGGCTGCGTCTCCCAGAATCTTAATGGGTTCTCAGGCGGATCGAACCCGATGCGGATCGGAGCGTTTATAAGTCGCGTCAAAATTCGCGACGTCTTCGAGTCCGAGAGATCGATGGTCAGGTCGAATTT
The DNA here is from genome assembly GCF_000350085.1 of Mesorhizobium metallidurans STM 2683. Lineage (GTDB taxonomy): Bacteria > Pseudomonadota > Alphaproteobacteria > Rhizobiales > Rhizobiaceae > Mesorhizobium > Mesorhizobium metallidurans. The sequence continues at coordinate 2,222 of NZ_CAUM01000028.1, read as the reverse complement.
TTGCCGTCGTATCGTGGACGTCACTCTGTAGAGCTCGGACACTCTCTCATATGTGGTGCCTCGCATGCGTCGACGGCCAAACGGAATTGCCATGTCGGCAATGCCCTGAGCAACGACGAAGCGCTCGAGCCCGGCTGCGCACAAAAGCGCGATGGTTGCTTTTGGGTACGTCGCTCGAAGATGACGCGTGAGCACCGAGGTGAGAATAACATCGCCAATGAACTTGGTTTGATTAACCAGGATCGATTGGATGTTGGTTCTGGCCACGGCCCGATTTTCATCGTGGGTTGCCGTTGGTCTCCCCAGGCTCATGCCAGTGTCCCTGCAGTTAGCGCCAGCCCAGCCAGACAAATCATGACGAGCGCAACGCGCGTCGAAATGAGCCCCCGCGCCGACCAAAAACGCCAGATCGAAAAGACCAGCATCAAGGAGCCGATGATGAAAAGGGCGACGCGCATTTGCGACCGCAATGTGGCAGGGACATGTCAGCCGAGAATCTTTCGCTTAAGTTTCTTTAGCCAACCAGCCGAACCGCCGGGGGAGATATAATCGGGCGACACATAGCGTGGCTGTTGCGAGGTGCCGTTTAGATATAGCGGCGGGTCAACTTCCCCAACGAGATTGACGAACAGGCGCGATTTTTCAGTCGGCTGACGCACTGTGACGCCGTGGATTGATTCAATAGAATTGATAAAGAGGACACGGAGATTTTTTCGTATTTAATTGTCTCAACACATTCGAGATATTGGTCATCGACATATGCGTCCTGAAACAGGCCCGATCGTCGCTTTAACGTCGTGTCGATTAGCAGCGAGGTGCGCCGACCCATCCTTGATCACTATCCCTCGACGCGTAAACCGGCAGTCTGTATCGCCGGCCGTCTAGCGGGCCTGATCGCATCACTCCTGGCGGTTCAGATTCAATCTGTGCAGCGGTCATTCACCTCCGTTGATCCGGATCTTGTACGGATAGCCGAAGAGTTCATGGCGCTCGTGATCAGCGAGGCAGGTTTGAAGACAGGTTCTCCCGAGCTTAATCGTCCCCTGGCACCGCCGCCGTTGTCCGCGATTGGAAGCGACGCGTTCAACACGAGCATTTTGGTGGATTGGGCTGGTCTAACTGCGGTGCCGACCGCACTAGAAAAGGCATTTTGGCATCGCACGGTCGACATTGTTTCGTTGCGAGACGGGTGGTCAGACTGTAGAAACGCGCTACCTTAGTCATGTCATCCACCACGAGCAGCGTGGACACAAGCCGCTGATGAACGATGGCTGCCAGGGGGAGTATATGCCCGGGAAACATAGCGCAGCATGAATCCCGATGCACGGAAGCCGCTGCGCAAGCGCTTGTTGGATTACCTGCTTCTCGTGATTAAGCGGAAACTGGCATATCGCCTGCTGCACCCTCAGCCGCCACGGCACCCCGCGCCGCTTACAAAGCCGGTCTTCATCGTGGGCTCCGCGCCGGTCTCAAACCTGCCGGTGGGTTTTCGGCGCGATGCTTTCACCCTCTTTACCGTGAATGGCTCGCAGTCGGTCACGGCACGCTGGGGGATGGGTACTCCTGACGCGACATTTCTTTACGTCAACCAGCTTGACGCGACCAAGCCCAACGCCTTAGCCGTGCGCGCCATCTTGACCGGCCAGGAGACCGATCTGCTCTGGATTGTGCGCGCACACCGCACGATGGAGGAATTGCGCCGCAACATCGCGGCCTTCGACTACCGCTGCCGCGACCTGCGCAACATCACCCGTCACCAGCGCATGGCGCTCTACGAGGCGGTGATGGGCGTGCCCAATTTCGAGATGCATCTGGAGGAGAAGTTCTCGACCGGGATCACAGCGGTCCTTTACGCCTTGCACAACGGCGCGCCGGCCGTGATCATCACGGGCATTGACCCAGGTTCGCACGGCCATGTGTACAACGAGCTGAACATCGACCGGATGCACATCGGTTCCGACCGTACCACGCTGCTGGCGCTGTCGGCGCTCGGTTTCCCCCTTTATACGAGCGATCCACATGTGGCAGACTCGCTCGGTCTGTCACTCTGGACAGGCCAGATCGGGAGATGTGAGGTCCAATAATCGGGCTCGCCGCCATCATGATCGAGCTGCGCGCCGTCTCGAGGAAACCTTGGTCACATCCTTCGTCTCCAGCGAGACTTTCGGGGAAACGCATGGTTGCGTCCGATGTGTCGATTTCTGGAGTAAGGACAGTCGTCA
>NZ_CAUM01000029.1 GCF_000350085.1 Mesorhizobium metallidurans STM 2683 | reverse complement strand
ACGCCGACGATGGTGCCGCCGGTGCCATAGCCGGTGACGAAGCAGTCGAGCCGCGCGCCGGCGAAGTCGTTGATGATCTCGCGCGCCGTCGTCGCCTCGTGGATGGCGGCATTGGCCTTGGTCTCGAACTGGCGCGCCAGGAACCAGCCATTGGCTTCAGCCAGTTCCACCGCCTTCTTGTACATGCCGAAGCCTTTCTGGGCGCGCGGCGTCAGCACCACCTTGGCGCCCAGCATGCGCATCAGCTTGCGCCGCTCGACCGAGAAACTGTCGGCCATCGTCACCACCAGCGGATAGCCCTTCTGGGCGCAGACCATGGCCAGCCCGATGCCGGTGTTGCCGCTGGTCGCCTCGACGATGGTCTGCCCCGGCTTCAGCGCGCCGCTGCGCTCGCCTTCCTCGATGATGTTGAGGGCCAGCCGGTCCTTCACCGAGGCCGCCGGATTGAAGAATTCGGCCTTTACATAGATTGTCGCATGGGCCGGTCCGAGATTGTTGATCCGGATCACCGGCGTATCGCCGACCGTGTCGAGAATGCTGTCGAACAGGCGGCCGCGGCCGGCCGTGGTCCTGATTTTCTGCTGATGCAACATGTTGATCTCCTCGATCTGTCATTGTTCGTGGTCACGCGCCGGTTACAGACCGGCGGATTGGGCGGCGAGGTTTCGAGACCTTGCCGCGCTAAGGTAATTTAACGGCATATGCCGCAACGGGCGCGTCCGGCGTGGAAATTCGCCGCCGGTGCACCTTGTCGGGTTTGGTGATAGAACAGCGGCCGACTGGCCAGCGTGGGAGCAGGCGTGGAAATACACGTGGAATCCACTCGATCGAGCCTGGAGGACGGCACGGCAGGGCTTTGCGTGCGCCTGTTCGGGCCGCTGACCGTCGTTCGCGACGGCGCCACGGCGCAACTGCCGGCATCGCGCAAGCTGCGCGCTCTCTTCGCCTATCTGGCGCTCGCCCCACATCCCGTGAGCCGCAGCCGTCTGTGCGAGCTCTTGTGGGATGTGCCGAACGACCCGAGGGGCGAGCTCCGCTGGTGCCTGAGCAAGCTCAGAGGCATTCTCGACGACCCCGCCAGGGTCGAGACGTCTGGCGACACGGTCGCACTTGATCTCGGCGGCAGTTTCGTCGACGCGATCGATATTGCCTCGACCGCCGCGAAGGGCGTCGAGACACTCGATCTGGAGCGGCTGCAAGCCTTGTCCGAACTGTTTGTCGGCGATTTCCTCGAAGGACTGGAGATCGACCGCAGCCCGCATTTCATGAGTTGGGCGACCGCGCAGCGCCGCCGCTTCGGCTCATGCCATGCCGCCATCCTGGAGCGTCTCGTCAACAATCTCCCGCCGAATTCCGGGAGCGTGTCCGCCCATATCGAGAAGTGGCTTGCGCTGGCGCCCTTCGACGGGCGCGCCCATGTCGCGTTGCTGGAAAATCTGGCCCGGCGCGGCCAGATCGGCGCGTGCGAGGAGCATCTTGCCGCCGCGGCGCAACTGTTCCAGTCCGAGGACCTGGATTTCGCTCCGGTCCGCGACGCCTGGCGGGCGAACAAGGAACGGCCATCGGTAGCCACGCCATGCGCGCGCTCGATGGTTAGTTTGACGCCCCCGATCGCGCTCGCCGAACCCGATGCCGTCCCGCTGCGCCGGGCTTCGCTGGCGGTGATGCCGTTTGTCGAGGAAGCCGGCATTGGCGTTGTTCACGGCGCCCCCCGCGGCGGTGTTCGTGGCGGATTGGCCGACGGCTTCACTCACGACATCATCACCCGCCTGGCGAAACTCAGGGATTTCTTCGTCATCGCGCGCGGCTCGGTCTTCGCGCTGGCGGAAAAGAACATCGCGCCGGAGGATGCCGGCCGGCGGCTGAATGTCGACTATGTCGCCACCGGCACGGTGCGCAGCCAGCCGGGCCGCGTCGTCGTCAGCATCGAGCTTGTCGAGGTGCGCACCGCCAGGATCGTCTGGGCCGAGACGTTCGAGCGCCGGCCCGACGACATCTTCGCCGTGCTGGACGAGATCGGCAACGCCATCGTCTCGTCGATCTCGACCGAGATCGAGACGGTCGAGCGCAACCGCGCCATGCTGAAGGCGCCGAACTCATTGAACGCCTGGGAGGCCTACCATCGCGGCCTCTGGCATATGTACCGCTTCACCCGCACGGAAAACGAGCAGGCCCGGCACTTTTTCGACATGGCCTTGAAGCTCGATCCGACCTTCGCCCGCGCCTATGCCGGCCTGTCCTTCACCCATTGGCAGAATGCTTTCCAGCGCTGGGGCGACCGCGAGCAGGAAAGCGCGCTGGCCTTCGAGGCGGCCGGGCAAAGCCTTCTGGTCGACGATCACAATCCGGCCGCGCACTGGGCCATGGGCCGGGCGCTGTGGCTGCGAGGCGAGCAGGACGGTTCCCTCATCGAGCTGGAACGGGCCGTCGACCTCAGCCCGAACTTCGCGCTCGGCCACTACGCGCTCTCATTCGTGCACTCGCAGTCGGGCGACCCGAAATCCGCGATCGGCTCGTCAGACCATTCCAGGCATCTCAGCCCCTTCGATCCGCTGCTGTTCGGCATGCTCGGCTCCCGCGCCATTGCCCTTGCCCGCCTCGGCCAGTTCGACGAGGCGGCCGAATGGGCGCTGAAGGCGGCAGCCCGCCCCAACGCCCATGCCATCATCCTGGCCATCGCCGCGCACTGCCTGGCGCTGGCGGGGCGGCAGGACGAGGCCCAAAATTTCGCCGCCGCGCTGCGCAAGACGCTACCAAATTACCGCGCTGACGATTTCATCAACACCTTCCACTTCGATCCCGACGCCGAGGCGCTGTTCCGGCAAGGGGCCAGGCGGATTGGATTGGGGTGATCGATCGGCACGGGACGGTGCTTCAATAGGATCGGCATCATCGATATGTCTGTCCGCCCCGGTGAAGCAACTGAGTGCACTTTGCGATTCCAATATGTATCATGTAGGAGCCGGCCTCGCCGGGAAGCAAGGCGCGTGCTTGGACATGACATGAGGACAGGATGGCAAGCGACCCCCGGAATAACATCGCTAGCGGGGCAGAAATCGCAAAAAAGCGAGAGCGCACCGTGCGCGCCGCGGACAGCGTCGATCGGGTCTACGCGACGATCAAGGAATTCGCCATAGACTACCGGTTTCGGCCGGGCGAGAAGATCAACGAGGTCGAACTCGCGACTGAACTTGGCGTAAGTCGCACGCCGGTGCGCGCGGCTCTCAACAGATTGCAGCGCGACGGCTTCGTGGCATCCGTTCCGAACAAGGGGTTCTATGCCCGCGAACTCACGCCGGAAGCCGTGCGCGATCTCTACGAACTTCGCGCGGCGATCGAGCGGGCCGCATTCGTCCTGGCCTGTGAGCGGGCAACGGACACCGAGATTCAGGCGACGGTCGACGCATGGACAAAGCATAGCAGTCTGAAGGGTGAAGGGTCGTGGGCGAAGGTTGCCGTTGCCGATGAAAGTTTCCACATGGCCCTGACGCAATTGTCGAAGAATGCGCAGATGGTCAACGCGCTCGAGGGCCTATGCTCGCGGATTCGCTTTTTCCGGCGCATCGATCTGGAGTCCTTGCCGCGCCGCACCCACAGCTACCGGGAGCATGAAGCGATCATTGATGCCCTGCGCCGTCGCGATGCCGCGGGCGGGGCAGCCCTGGTCGAAAAGCACATCACGCTGAGTTCGGCGCATGCGATGGAGGTGGCGACACGCGGTCTCGCGCGGATCTTCTTTGGGACGGCGGCGTAAGAGGATAGCGAGGCGAGCCAAACGCCGCTCTTGGCGCTGTCCCGCCGGCGTCTGGCGAAGGGGCAGGGAGTCTCTTGCGGTTCGCAAATTACATTCTAATGTGTACTCACTTTGTGATTTCCGGAGGCGTCATGCGCATAGTGGTGCTGGGTGGCGGCGTCGTTGGTGTCACGACGGCCTATCAACTGCAAAACGATGGTCACGACGTCGCGCTCATTGAACGCAACAGCGAGGTTGCCGCCGAGACGAGTTGGGGCAATGCCGGCATGATCGCGCCAGGCCATTCCTTTGTCTGGTCGTCCCCCAAGGCGCCGATAACCTTGCTGAAATCGCTGGTGCTCAAGGATCAGGCGCTGCGCTTCAAGTTCTCGACGGATCCGCGGCTCTATACGTGGTCCTGGTTGTTTCTCATGGAATGCACGGCCGCCAAGGCGCGGCGCAACACGCTGCTCAAGCATCGCCTCGCCGCCTACTCGCAGGCCGTGCTGCGCGGGGTCGTTGCCGACGAGGAGATCGACTACGACCGCAACGACCGTGGCATCGTCTATTTCCACCGCAGCCAGCAGGCGCTCGACAACGGTGTCGAGCATATGAAGCTGCTGCAGTCGGATGGACAGGAGATCGAGGTCCTCGACCGAGACGCGATCGTCGCGCTCGATCCGTCTCTGGCGTCCGCCAAGGACAAGATTGCCGGCGGCATCTATTGCCCGACCGACGAGACCGGCGACCCGGCAAAGTTCACCAGAGCCCTCGCCGCCAGGATTGTCGCCCGGGGCGGCGCCATACACACAGGCACGACGATCACCGGCATCGAAACGACCGGCGACGCTGTCGCGCGGGTGCTCACCGACAAAGAGCCTTTCAGGGGCGATGCCTATGTGCTGGCGCTCGGGAGCCACAGTCCTGTTCTGGCAAGGAAGATCGGCATTCGGCTGCCGATCTACCCGGTCAAGGGCTATTCGCTGACGATCCCGATCGGCAATCGTCCGCTGCCGCCGACCATCGCCTCCGTCGACGAGCACAATCTGGTCGCCATCTCGCGCTTCGGCGACCGCATCCGCGTCACCGCAACGGCGGAGTTCGCCGGCTACGACACCAGCCATAAGCCTGCCGATTTCGCTTTCATGAAAGGCGTTACGGAGGAGCTCTACCCCCAAGGAGCCGACTACGACCGCGTCGAAATGTGGGCGGGTCTGAGGCCGATGACGCCGAACAATCTTCCCGCCTTCGGCGGCCGCCGCTTGCGCAACCTCTTCCTCAACACCGGGCATGGCCACATCGGTTGGACCATGTCGCACGGGTCGGCGCGGATCACCGCCGATCTGATCGCCGGCCGGACGCCGGCCATTCCAATGGATGGTCTTTTGAACTGAAAGGGAACGCCATGTCTCTCAACCTTGCCGCCCTTCGGTCTTCCGGACCCGTCGATCTCGGCGTGCTGCCCTCGGAACTCGACGGCGGTCTGGCGTCACGCGCGGCGATCGGCCTTGTGGTGCTGGCCACGGATCAGACCCTGGAGTATGAATTCCGTGCGCTCGTGCGCCAGCCCGGCGTCGCCTTCTACGAGGCCCGCATCTTCAGCGACAACGACATAACGACTGACACCTTGCGCGCCATCGGTCCCAGGATCGCGCCGGCCGTCGACCTCATCTTGCCGAGCATTCCCCTGGACGTCGTTGCCTTCGGCTGTACCTCGGCGACGATGACGCTCGGCGAAGAAGCGGTTTTCGCGCAGATCAGGAAGGCACGGCCAAATGTCGCCTGCACCACACCGGTCACCGCCGCGCTCGCGGCGTTCAAGGCTCTCGACGTCAAAGGCATCGGCCTGCTGACGCCCTACACGCCGCAGATCAATGAAAACCTCGTTGCCTATTTCAGCGGGCGCGGCGTCGACATATCGGCCGTCGCGACCTTCGACCGGCGCGACGATCGCGACGCCGCCCGCATCTCGGTCGCATCAATCGAAGCCGCGGCCGAGCAAATGGCTGCCGCGCCGGGGGTGGATGCGATCTTCATATCATGCACCAGCCTCCGCATCGCGGAAGCGGCAGCAAGGCTCGAACAGCGCATCGGCGTGCCGGTCACCTCCAGCAACCACGCCATGGCCTGGCATTGCCTGCGGCTCGCCGGGATCAATGACGTCGTGCCCGCCGGAAAGCTTTTTGGATTGCCAGCAACTGACTGACGATCGCCTTGCACCGGCGGTGTGGCTTGACGAGGCATTTTTCCGTCGCCTTGCACAAGACGCTGCTGGCTTACTCAGCCGACGATTTCGTCGGCACCTTTCGTTTCGAACCGACGCCCGAGGCGCTGTTCCGGGAGGGGGCGAAAAGGATAAGGTTGGGTGAGCGGCGGGTCGCTGTGCTTGACCGGGTCGTTGTCCGGCCGGGAAATCACTCGAGGATGCTACTACCGTCCTATGCGCTGAAGCGCATCACGCAGCGGGCCATCCGAAACGTGGATGAATCCAAGGTAAGGATGGGACATATCGACGATCAGGAAAACCGCTCCGGCAACCGACAGTGCGCAAACAAGCAGCGTGCAGATGACCGTCGTGTTGACCGGCGCCAACAGACCGAAGGTGAAGAAGAGCAAGCCCAGCCAGAAGACCAGAATCGCAAGAAATGGCCATGGCAGCCCTTCGCCGCGTGTTTCGATCAACAGCCAATGGGCCTCGGCAATCTACCCGCTGACCTGGATGGCTCGCGCCTGCAGCGACCGTTGAGCATCGGTCAGCGGATGCAGATCCCGCAGTTCGTCTTGCACGGGCTCGACGCCTGCTTCATCGCTCGCGGAACTGCCCAACTGGTCAGCATCGTTCAGATCGCCCCAGACATCGCGCAACCGGACCTCGACCATCCTTCTAAGGAGCCCGCGTGCCTCTTCAGTCTCCGGGCCGTAATGCGCCATGACCCGATCAAGCAGGACGAGGCGGGCAACGGACGTCCTCAACTCCGTTTCGGCGCTGTCATGGCTGGCATTGGCGGAGGCGATCAGGAGCCCGAGTGCGAGTGCCGACAAGGTTCCGACCACCGCCGTTGCCAGCTTGATCACATCCTTGGAGTCGGCGCTCAGATGGTGGTCAGGCAGATAGGCACGCAACAGCATCCCGATCGACGCCGTACCGGAGAGGCAGAGGAATACGACCCCTCCGAGCAAGATAGCTTTCATGGATTGCCGCCCTATTGTTTCGCGACATTATCCATTCGGCGGCAGAAAAGCGACATGCTGCTTGACGCTGGCGGGCGGTGATAAACGATCCCCAGGCCGACGGAAGCAGTCCTGCCATCAGTGAGGCGCTCCAAAATATTTGGTCCGCAGCTCCTCGATTTCACCCGCGTCGCGGGCGCCGAGCAATTCTATGGTCAGTGGACGGGTCAAGACGCTCTGGCGCGGCAGCGCGAAGCCATATTTGTCCGGTTCGAACAGGCGCCCGACCACTTTCACCGGCAGATTGGCATGCATGTAGGCATAGTATTCGAGAACCGGCGCGTCGGCGACGATTGCCGCCACTTCGCCATTCACCAAGCCGTCGACGGCACCATCCAGACCGAGATAGGTCTGCGTCCGTAGTCCCTGCTCCTGCGCGAAATCCTCTTCGACCGTTCCCGTCAGCACGCCGACCGTCCTGTCGGCGAGATCGGAGATGCCGTTGATCTGGTTGGTGAGCGAAAGTGTCGTCATCACGCTCGTGACCGACGAAGTGACATAGGCGAGCACGGCGATACCGCAAACCAACCACAGACCTTGCCAAATGCGTCCAATCCAGCCGAAGAGGTTCTTTCGCGACGGCGGCTTGCCGGACGTCGCGACCGACATCACCGTATAGAAGCTCTCGGCGATGCCGTCGCGCCACCGCTTGGGGAAAGCCTTGTCAAACTGGCGATCGAAGAAGGTGAGCAGGACCGTGGCAGCGACAATGATCAGCGCGATCCAGGCATAGGCTGTCAGGAAGCCGGCATCGCTAAGACCCGCAATCAGATTGCTGAAGCCCTTTCCCTGATCCGTGCCGGTCATGATCCTCATGCCGCCGTCGAACCAGGGTTGGGTGAAATCGATCCGTTCGGCCCGCGACTGATTTATGGTGAGATTGGTGACTGCCACGTCGATTTTGCCGGAAGCGGTCGCCTCAACGAGATCATGCAGTGTCCGGAATTCAACGTAGTGGTACTGGCGGCCCAGTTTCGAAGCGAGATCCTCCCAAAGATCTACGGCCATGCCGGTGAACCGTCCGTTACCTTTCATGACGAAGGGGGGATTGACGAAGAGGCCGACGTTCAGCGGCGCGGAAGATTGTTGAGCCTGGGCGGCGCCTTGTGGCCAAAACAGCGTCAGCAGCAGAATGAAGGAGGAGGCCAGCCTGCACCATATCCGCATGACGATCCCTTCCTTGTTGTCAACTCAGTCCAGTCGGGGACGACCACAGGGAATTCGCGAGAACCGAAGCATTGGAAAACCGCTGACCAGCTCTCGCGGGATTGTCGAAAGATAGAATTAGACGGCGCGATTGCCCTTCATGCAGCACGCCGCAGCATTGAAAAAACCGAATGAGTGAGCGGCGTTTCTTTTGACCTGCGCAACGCATTGACTGGGTTCGAAAAAAATACCAACAATAAATCGGGATGAAGTCGATTATATAAGGAGCCATTTCGTTGCATCTTTTTTTGGAGCTGATGTAAAGCAATAATAATATTATAATTGGCTTATTAATAGATGCGATCAAAAGAATAAAACAGATTTTTCGTTCTGGAATCTTGCTGTCAGTCAAATTTCAGGATCTGCTAAGATAGCCGGCATACGTTGCTAATTATTAAGCATTTGCAAGGTTCAACTCGCGAAATCGTGATTTTTTCTTGCCATAGCCCAGCTTCGGATGCAACTTTTTTGGCAACACATCCACGTCAGCGGATTGTTGGCATGCTTGGGCGGATGGGGCGCTAGGCATGGAGAGGAAAATTGACATTTGTTAATGCGGCCCCCGCGGGGAGCGTTCCCATCGACGAAAGAGATTACGACAGCCCGGCGGCCAAGTCGCCGAATGCGCGGGCCATGGCCTGGCTCATTCGATGGCCGGCAAAACTCTGTCCTGCTCGGATTGGCGCCATTCAGCAATCAGATCGGCAAAGAGCCATCAGAAAATCGGCCTTGGCAATCGTGCTCGCAAGCACTTTCGCGCTTACGGCGTGCCAGTCGTCATCCAACCCGGAAGTTCAGGCGCGCAACAGTGAGTTCGGCTGCATCGCAGGTACGGTCGGTGGTGCGATCGTGGGCGGTTTGATCGGCAGCACCATTGGTGGCGGAACCGGACGTGTGATCGGTTCAGCGATTGGCATCGGCGGTGGCGGCTACCTCGGCAATCGTCTTGCCTGCGGCTGAGACGAGAAGAAAGGGACAAGACAATGAAATCCATAATCGCAACGACAGCTTCCTTGCTCCTGTTTTGCACCGGCGCGGCAACGGCGCAGCAGTCCATGTACGAGGGCCAGCAAGACCAACTTGATACCGATGACAGCGGCAAGGTGAACCAGCAGGAGTATCAGGCCTTCATGACCCAGGCCTTTGGAAAGCTGGACGCTGACAATAATGGCGCTCTCAGCCAAGCTGAAACCACTGACGTCCTGAAGGCCGATCAATTCGCAGCGACCGATGCGAACGGGGACGGCCGTGTCAGTCGGGACGAATTCATGAACCGGGTCATGAAAGACTTCGCGGCCGCCGACAAGAGCGGGGACCGCAGCCTGCAATAGCTCTCGGAGGAGGGACAAACAAACATACCGGATTTGGCAACACTTGTTGGTGTTTTGATCGCCGGAAGTTCGGGGCGCCATCGACTCTGGATCTGACGGGAACCTTTATCGCCGCCAGCCAGCCAGGAGAATGAACCATGAAAGTCGTACTTTATGCAATCATCGCCACTGCCTTGCTGGCGATCGTCGGTTGTACCACCGACGACTACAATGGCTGTCGCGGAAAGGGCTGCCTGGTTGATCGACCCCACAAAGCGAGCCGAAAGATCGATGACCGGCCGCAGTACGACAGGAACGGCAATCCCAACTTCGATGCGCGCGGCCGCTACATCGGCTGCCATGGGCTCGGATGCAAAGTCGACGATCCCGACGATGACGATCAAACCGTCGACGACCGGCCGCAGTACGACAAACAAGGCAATCCCAACTTCGATACGCAAGGCAACTATCAAGGCTGCAACGGCATCGGCTGTGAGGTCGATACGCCGGCCGATGACAGTTCATCGGACGATGACGATTCCGATTGATGGACCCCGCGGCAAACGAGGAGGAAGCCAATCATGTCTGAATTCAGCGATCATATCCGGCGACGTGCCAAAATCGTTGTGATCGGCCTCACGGGGCTGGGCCTCACGGGGCTGGGAACGACGCTGCCCTCCGCTTTCGCTGCGAATAGCGCCTGCGACGGCATAAAGGTCGACGTGACGAAGGCGCGCAAGCTGGAATATGCCCCCCTCGTCGCTTCGGCATTGAACAACAAGGTCAAGCCCGCTCGGGTGAAGTTCATCACGATCATGGAGAACGGCAGTTGGAGCGCCGCTTACGTCTCCACGCCCGTGAGCGACGACGGCGTGATGTTCTTCCAGACGGTCGACGGAAAGAAGCAGTTTCGCGACGTGTGGGGCGGCTATGCCGACCCGTCGGAAAAACCTGAACTGGTATCCTGGGCAAAGAAGCTCGGAGCGCCGCAAGACCTGGCAAAGTGTTTTGCCGACGAAGTTACGGAATGACGGTGATGATCGCTGGCGATCGCCGCGGTGGCGCCAGCATGGCAGAAGGCATCGAACAGGCATGGATCGGCAGAAACTGATCAAGGACGGCACGACCGCCAAGGGTTCACACAATGAGGAGATTCGAACAATGGCCAGAAGACGCGCTTTTCTCTTTGCGCTGGGGCTGATCTCGGCAATCGGTGCCGGGTCAGCGTCCGCGCAATCGGCTGCGGAGGTGAACGGCAATTTGGACACGCTGTTTGGAAATCACGCGCCGTACCAGACCTTCTTCGACAAGTTGAAAAAAGCGGTCGGTTCCGATGACAAGGCGACCGTTGCCGCATTGGTCGCCTACCCGTTCCAGGCCCGCATCAAGGGCAAGGCCCTGAAGATCAAGGATCAGAAGCAGTTCCTGACCGACTACGACCAGATTATCACGCAGAAGGTTAAGGGTGCAGTGGCCAAGCAAACCTATGCGACGCTCTTTGCCAACTGGCAGGGCGTCTCCATCGGCGATGGAGAAATCTGGTTCAGCGGCGTTTGCAGCAACATAGCGTGCGAACAGCAGACGGTCAGGATCACCGCCATTAACGACTGATGTCGATAGAGGAAGGAAGGCCGGTGTTGATCTCCCGCGGCAGAGTTCAGCCATTCGCGGCGATCAGAAAAGTGGGGCTCGATCTCAACATGACCGAGACCGCAGCCTTGAGCGCCTCCTGTTGGGGCCAGTTCGTTTCGGGCGTCCAGGAGAACGGCTTCAACGCAAAGCTCAACGTCCTGTTCTAGCCATCGGGCGCCCACGGAAGGATTTGGAAAAATGCGCGCTGTTCGGAAGTCTAGACTGTTGATTCAGTTCGCTCGTGCGTTGGCAACTTCAGTGAAAATGACGGCTGTCGTCAGCGTAGCCGTCCCGCAAACGATCAATATTGCCTATGCCGACAAGTATGATCTCCCGAAACCCTATGTCTCCCGGGCTCTTGATGCGGTTCTGATACCGATCGATCATGCCTCTCGGCACCGCTACCAGATCCCGCCCAAACTTCGCGGGGTGTATGTCCTGGCTGTTTCACCGCATGGCGTCGCCGCGCGGCAGGGCATCCGACCGGGTGACGTGCTTGCCACCGTGCGGCATCAACCGATTTCGACGCCCTCCGATGTCGACAGGCTCGTTTGGGCCGCTCTTGCCGTGAGCGCCACCAGTTTCCTGTTTGGCGTGAACCGCGGGACAGAAGTCGCGGATGTCGTCGAGGTCAACACCAACATCACCGTCAACAACTTCAACACCAACGTCTCGGTCAACAATATCTCGCAATGGACGAGCGTCGACAATCGAGGGGAGTGGACGCAGATCGTCGATCAGTATGACGACGAGATGGAGACAAGCCTCAACGACACGAGCTATCGCGAAGACGACTCGCAGCCCAGCGACACCAGTCCGGACGTAACTCCTCCCGATTCTGATGACGATTCCGACGACAACAACCCGGACACCGATGGCGATAGCTCGGACGACAGCACCGACGACGACAATACCAATGATCAGGACGATTCGGGCGATCAGAATGACAATGATGGTGATGACGACAACAACGCCGACGATGATAGCTCGGATGACAATACCGACGACAATAATTCCGATGATCAGGGCGATTCGACCGATCAGAACGACGATGAAGATTCAACGGGCGATGACCAAGACAGCACCGACACCGACGACGACACCACGAATGACGATGCGTCGGATGACAGTAGCGACGACGCTGACGGATCGGACGATGACGATGCCAACTAGCCGCCGACCGTGCCGGTAGCTCTAAATGGAGGACAATCGATGAAACCCGCAGTACTGACTGCTGCCGTGGTTCTGGCCACGCCGACTTTCGCCTTTGCCCAGGACAAGTGCTACGCCGCCGCCAAGGATCAGGCCTCCCTGAACGCGTGCGCCGATGCCGCGTTCAAGAAATCCGACAAGAAGCTCAACGAGCTTTACCAACAGATCGAAGCCCGCCTGAAGGGCGACGCGGATACCAGGAAGCTTCTCGTCCAGGCGCAGCGCGATTGGGACAAGTTTCGCGATGCGGAGTGCCGTTTCCAGACTGCGGGAGCGGCTGGAGGCAGCGTGATGCCAATGCTCGCCGCGCAGTGCATGGACAGCCTGGCGCAATCCCGGGTCAAAGCCTTCGAGGGTTATCTGAAATGCGGCAAGCAGGGCGATCCGATGAGTTGTCCCGTTCCGGCCGCGAATTGACACGTCGGTGCCGGGATGAAGACCTTCATCGTATCTGCAGCGCACTTGATAGCCGGGCTCTTGCTGGCGGCAATCGTTACGGCCGCTGATGCCGCTGAGATCCCCGAAGGGGACTATTACATCGTCGCGAAGCATTCCTACAAAGCGCTCACCGCCTTTGAAGGCAAGCATGGCGAGATCGTGCTTGGTCAGTCGGCTCGCAAATCCAAGGATGGTCCCGCGCAGCTGTGGACCATCACCAGGGCGACCGGAGAAACGAACGACGCAACCTATCAGATCCGGTCTCGACGATACGGAACGTATCTTGCTGGGGGCGACGAAGACGAAAACGGCAATACGCGTGTCGTCCTCGAGGACGAACAGTCCGCTGGAGGGTGGCGTTTCAAGCCGCATCTGAACAGCTATGGCATCGAGCTGGATGACAGCGGCACGACGCTCAACGTGAGGGCCAATGAACGTGCGGACGACGCTCAGATCATCGTCTATGACGCCAGCCTGGACGATAATGCCCAGTGGTTGCTTTATCCGGCCGGCAATGGCGACCGACCGGCAGCGGCGTCGGCGGCTGTGTCGGAATTCGACAATCTGAACAAACGCTATCGCCTCGCTCCGATGCCTGCAGCCGCACCCGAGGCCAATAGGCTGAGACGCACGAAGCTGATGGACGATCAGCCAAGCGGTGTGTTCGTGAAAAAGGGAGAGGCAGTATCGGTTACGGCCGAAGGCCTGCCGCGCTCCCCGGACGGTCTGACGATCATGATCGGCCCGATGAACAGCTTCTACGACGAAAGACCCCAGGATGACCCGCAATTGGTCATTGCCAAGCAAGGGCGCACCGATTTCACGGCGAAGCGTGACGGGCTGATCTATTTCCGCTACGTCGACAGCGGCTTCAATGCGGCTCTGCCCCCGATCGATGTGGTCATCGTGCGCGGCGGCAGTTCGATCCCCCTCTACGTCAAGGGAAAAACAAGCTTCGAAGACTGGCGTAAAATGCTCACCGACATGCCCGGTGCGCCATTCGTCGAGATGATAAGCGAGCGTGTTGCCATTACCGCGACCCGCAAAGTCTATATGAGGGCGCCTCAGGACGACCCTGTGGAAATTCTTGACACAATCGAGCAAATTCTAGGCTGGTACGATGCGCTATCCGGTCTCGACGGTTCCTCCAGACTTCATCGGCCGTCCCGTTTGCGCATGCACTATCAGCAGGACACGGTGACACCGGCGAAGGTCTTCGACGACGGCGTATACATGTACGCAGGCAACTATTTTATGGGTGTCCCCGGCAGCAACATGGGTGATTTGCTGGACGTGAATAAGCTGCGGCAAGCGTGGTCGATCTGGCATGAAACCGGCCATATGTACCAGCAGGAGGATTGGACCTGGGGCGAGATCGTAGAAACTACGGTCAATATCTATTCGCTCAATGCCCAGGCACATTTTGACCATCCGTCCCGCCTGAAAGAGCGCGATGACTCTACCGGCAAGACGCCGCTGGATCTGGCGGCGCGATATCTGGCGCGGAAGACGCGCGATTTCGACAATGAAAAACAGATGCGTGCCATCGCGGATGACGACGACGAGCTTTGGGTGCGGCTGGTCATGTTCGATCAATTGCGCCGGGGTCTCGGCGAGGACTTCTATCCGAAGCTTCACCGATATTATCGCGAGCATCCACTGGATGATGCCAATAAGCAGGATACGGTCAAGGTACAAACCTTTATCCTGCGTGCCAGCACGGTCGCAAATCAGGACCTGACCCGGTTCTTTTCCGATTGGGGGCTGCACATCGAGCAGGAAACCGCCGACAGATTGAAGCGTTTGAATCTGCCTCCAGCAGATCCTCAACTGTCGCGCGTTGGTCTGAATGTCGCTTCACGGTGAAGCCGGCGGCGAGCGTGATGTCGGCGCCAGACACCAAAGGATGCCAGGAGCATCGTCATTGGCGTGAGGGGCTTAAAGGAGGTGGATTGTGAAACGCTATGGATCACTGCCCGCATTGACGATTGCGGCATCTGTGCTGTTGGCATGTGCTGTATCGGCGACAGCCCAGAGCGACATGGGCTTCGACATCAACGTCACGCTTTCCAAAAAGGCAGCCGCCAGGCTCGCGGCTAAAAAGGAAGGGATCGTTGTCTTCGCTTCCTACTACGGCGACCCAAAGCGTAACGCCGAGAAGCACGCCAACGAGATCGGCCAGATCAGTCTTGAGCAGAAAGACGAGCAGGTGGAGATACCGGGCACAGGTGGCCATGCCCACATCAGCGGCGCAAAGGTCGACACCAAGCGTCTCGACTGGCTTGCCGGCCCAACCAAGGTCAACGTTAATATTGCGTCGGCGCGCAAGAGCAGTTCGGACAACCTGCTCAACTGCGATTTCATCGACGGTCCACTAAGCGACGTCCAAAAGGAGCCAGTGACGCTTCATTGCGGATTGATCGAAGAAAATGTGGACACGAAGTTGAAGCCATAAGGCTTACAGAAGTCATGTCGCCTCGTTACCGGCTTCGGCATGGAATTATCGACGGCATGACCTGCTCTGTGCGCCTACGTCAGGAGGAGAAGATTTTCATGCGTCTGCTGGCCGCTATCTGTTTCTGCCTGGCCATCGTGTCCTCGCCCGCGGCCGCCGATGCCGAGCGCCGTTGTGGCTGGTACTCCAGCCCGACACCCGGCAACCTCATCCTGACCGACGGTGACGGGGATTGGTGGATCCAGATGCAGGGACGCCCGGATCCCAAAGGTATCGACAATGTGCCGGCCTTTGACGACCGACAATTCGTCGAGACCAATGTGCCTGGTTCGGGCCACGGCTACGGGTGCGCGTGCATGACCGTCGTGACCAACGCCAAGCAACAGAAGATCACCAGGGTGATCTCGGGCAAAATCCTTCCGCTGGTGCGCTGTCGCAAGGACACGTCGCTGCCTGACCCGGATGGATAAGCAGGATCGAACAGTCAGGTTCGTCAATCTTCAGGGCAAGGTTCGCCAAGCCCCGGACGAAGGCTGCTCAGACCAGGGCCGGCATCGACAGCTCGATGAATTTCAAACGTATCAGGCACGCGCGGAACGCGATCCAGTCTTCACGATTATATTAGGTGACGGAAATGTACGTGACATAATTTGTTGGGAACATGTCTGGCGGGTTTCATCGCGAGGAGGCGACGGGCGTGGACAAC